>CAJQSX010000001.1 GCA_905616465.1 uncultured Candidatus Pelagibacter sp.
ATTATTAATAACTTAGATATAAACTTAATTTGTGAAAAACCTAAAGTATCAAAATATCGAGATAAGATTATTAATTCAATTTCAAAACTAACAAAACTAGAAAATAACAAAATAAATCTTAAAGGTAAAACTGTAGAAAAATTAGGCTTAATAGGTAAAGAAAAAGCAATAGCCTGTGAGGTTATAGCCTCCATTACAAAACATGATTAGAAATTTTAATTTATTATTTGTTACCATGTTTGGCTTGGGTAAGATAAAAAAAATCCCTGGTACTATTGGATCATTAGCGACCCTTCTAATACTATATTTATTATTCCATGTTGTTAACGTTCCCACAAATATAATTCTAATTACTTTAATTATAATTTTTTTTTATTCTTTTTTTGCAGTAGCCGCTTATATTAAATACAATAAAAATAAGGACCCTGGTGAAATAATCATTGATGAATTTATAGGTCAATCAATACCAATTTATCTATATGAAATATCGCATGCTATAGAAAAAACATCTGAAGAGGCAGTAATTTTTTACGGTATATGTTTTATTTTATTTAGATATTTTGATATCATAAAACCATTTCCAGTTAATTATTTTGACAAGAATTTTAAGAATAGTTTTGGAGTAATTATGGACGATGTCTGTGCTGGATTGTATGTTGTTTTATCACTAGTTTTTTTTATGATTTTAAAAAATTACTTTATCTAATGAAAACTATAATTAAAAAACTAATTAAGAAAAAAATTATGCTATCCTTTGTGGAGTCTTGTACGGGTGGATTGCTTGCAAGTACTATAACATCTATAAATGGATCATCTAAAATATTTAGTTTAGGACTAATTACTTATTCAAATCAATCAAAAATTAAAGTTTTAAATGTTAATAAAAATATTATAAAAAAATATGGCGCAGTTAGTCCTGAGTGTTGTGTTGAAATGGTTCAAAAATTATCAAAAATATCCAAGGCTAATCTATACATTTCAATAACAGGTATTGCTGGACCAAGAGGTGGTACAAAATCTAAACCTGTTGGACTCGTTTATATTGGTGTTAAAAAAGGTAGTGAAATTCATATTAAAAAGAACCTGTTTAAATCTAAAAATCGAATATCTATACAGAAAAATACGGTTAAAAAAGCTATAGAAATAATTAATTCGCTTACTTAATTTAATTTTTATTTATATAGAACTTTTGCTCTTTTTTGAAAAGCATCAGCAATTTTATCTAATCCAAATTGAAATGATTTTGTCATTACAACATCTAAAAATTTATTTTCAATTTCAAAATCAATATCAAAAAATATCTCTGTTCCACTTTCATGATCGTTAAAATGCCAAATATTTTCTAGATGATTTAGTGGTCCACCAATATTTGTAACTTTTATTGTGTTTTCTTTCTCATTGAACTTAACATCACTTTTATAAGTGTCTTTAAACGGCCCCTTGCCTATTGTTAAATCAGCAATGATTAATATTAAATCTCCTTCTTTATTTTTTTCGTGAACATGAGCATCTAAACAAAAGGGAACAAACTCTGGGTATTTTTCTATATCAAGAACTAACTCAATTAATTGGATTTTGTTACATTCAATCAATCTCTTAACTGAGGCTTTTGGCATTAATGAATATTAATTCTATTTTGTTGAAGTTTCGCAAAATCTTCATCCGCATGATAAGAGGATCTTGTTAAGGGCGACGATGAAACTAATAAAAATCCTTTTGTTTTAGCAATAGCTCCTAGTTCATCAAATTCTTGTGGTGCATAATATCTATCTAATGGAAAATGTTTTACAGATGGTTGTAGGTATTGCCCAATAGTTAAAAAATCGACATCAGCTGCTTTAAGATCATCCATTACCTGTAGTATTTCATCTTTTTTCTCCCCAAGACCAACCATTATTCCAGATTTAGTAAAAACTTTTCTATTAATTTTTTTTGCATTTTTTAAAAGTTCTAAGGAAGCAAAGTATCTTGAGCCAGGTCTAACTTTTAAATAAAGACTTGGTACAGTCTCAATATTATGATTGAAAACATCAGGATTTGCCTCTAAAACTTTTTTATAGGCCTCTCCTTTTCTTAAAAAATCAGGTGTTAAAACTTCAATTGTAGTGTTTGGATTTATTTTTCTAGTTAGATTTATAACTTCGAAAAAATGGCTCGCACCACCATCCACTAAATCATCTCGGTCTACTGAAGTAATTACAACATGTTTTAAATCTAACTTCTTAACTGCTTGTGAAATTTTTACTGGCTCAAGTTTATCCAGTTTAACAGGCTTGCCTGTTTTAACATCACAAAAAGCACATGCTCGTGTGCAAGTGTCTCCCATAATCATGAATGTTGCATGTCTCTTGCTCCAACATTCAGTGATGTTTGGGCAGTTTGCTTCCTGACAAACAGTCACTAGATTATTTTTATTTACGATAGTTTTAG
>CAJQSX010000002.1 GCA_905616465.1 uncultured Candidatus Pelagibacter sp.
ATTGATATACAACCTGGTCACCCCACTTAAAAGCCATTTCACATCCTGCAAGATAAAATTCCCACATTCTAAAAAATTTTTCATCAAACATTTCAATGATCTTTTGTTTATTTTTAATACAATTTTCTTTCCAATATCTTAGTGTGTGTGAGTAATGAAGTCTTAAAACCTCTATATCAGAAACAATTAAGCCTGCTTTTTCTATTGGTGTTGTTACTTCGCTTAAGCTGGGTGTGTATCCCCCTGGAAAAATATATTTTGTTATCCATGGGTGTGGATCTCTTGGAGGATTAACCGATCCTATGGTGTGTATTAATGAAATACCATCATTTTTTAATAAATTTTCGATTTGATTAAAAAAATTTTTATAAAATTTTCTTCCAACATGCTCAAACATTCCGACACTTACTATTCTATCAAATTTTTCTTTAAGCTCTCTATAATCCATTAATTTAAATTTAACCTGACTTTCTAAATTCATTTCTTTTACTTTTTGGTTGCAATATTTAAATTGATTTTCTGACAATGTAATTCCTGTAACTTCACACTTTGCACTTTTGGCTATATCAATTGCTAATGAGCCCCAGCCACAACCTATATCTAAAACTTTTTGATTAGGTTGAATATTTAATTTTTTTATAATGTGTCGAATTTTATTATTTTGTGCTGTTTCTAAACTATCATTTTTATCTTTAAAATAAGCACAAGAATATTGTTTCTTTGGATCTAAAAATAGATCATATAAACTATCTGAGATATCGTAATGATGGGATACATTCATTTTAGATTTTTTTATAAAATTAAAATTTGTTAAATATCTATATGAGCCTCTAAGTCTATTAATTAGATAACTAAAAAAATTTAATTCTTTTCTTCCAAAATTCATTAATGCCAAATCTAAAAATTCAGTAAGAGTTCCATTCTCTATAATTACTTCACCATCTGTGTATGCTTCCCCAAAATACAAATCAGGATGAAACAATAATTTATAATGTAGCTTCTTATTTAAAATTTTTAATTTCATCGGATTAATGCCAGGATTACCAATGATATAATCTTTTGAATTGGCATCTGTTAGAATGAATCCACCCTTTTTAAAAACCTTATTTAAAAAACTTGCTAGTTGCATACTATGCTGCCAATGATGATTTATTTGTAAAATTTAAATCCTTTAAGGAATTTATCAAATCTTTTTCATCAGTTTTATTTAAAAGACTTAAAGGAGGTAAAATATTTTTATAAATTTCATTTTCACGAGAATAGAAAGTGTGTAATCCAGAGATCAAATTATATTTATCAAAAACACTTCTTATATTACATAATTTTTTATTAAGCGATTGTTCCTTTCCTGAAAGAAAATCATCATAAACTTTTCTTGATACCTCTGCAGTCACATTGCATGTTGCGGTTATTATTCCTGAACATCCCAATTGCAACCCTTTTAATAATTTTAACTCTGAGCCAGGCAAAATTGAAAAGTTCTCTAGTTTTAAGTTTTCAAATAGATTGTATGAACTATCTTTTACACCTACTATCTGATTTGGAAATTTTCTTACAAGTTCTTTGATGCAATCTATACTAAATTTATATCCACACAATTTCTCAAAATTATAAAGAATGATTTTACATTCTGGAACAGACTCTACTAATTTTGTATAAAATTCTATTGCTTCAAAGTCCCCATATTTGTAATAAGCTGGAGGCATAATTAAAAATTTCTTAAAATTTAATGAAGTTGCTATTTTCATAAAATTGATTGTTTCACCTAAAGAATTTAAACCTGTACCAATTAAATGCTTGTCTTTGTATTTGCTTATTGAAAGTTTGTTTAATAAATCAATTTTTTCAGAAATAGGTATCAATTGAGATTGTCCTGTGCTTCCAAATATTGCTGTGCCGTGACACCCTTGGTCTATTAGATTTTCTGCGTGATTTATTGTTTTTTCGACATTTAGGCTCAAATCGGAATTAATAACCGACATAGTAGCTGCGAAAATTCCACTTATTTTTGTCATAATAAAAATTTATATAAAAAATATACTTAGTAAAGTTTATAAATACTATATGAAAATATTAGCAGTTCAAAATAGAATGGGTGTTGGAGATACTGTAATTTTCCTACCTTTTATAAAAGCTTTATCTAAAAAATTTAATTCACCTATTAGTATACTTGTAAAAAAAAATTCAAAAGCTGATCAATATTTATACCATACCAACTATATTGATAAAATTCTTCTTTTAGAAAGAGATGAAAAAACTAATAATAGACATGGTGGGCTTTTAGGAAGTTTCAATTTAATTAAAGATATTAGAAAATATAATTTTAATAAAATCATCATTTTTAATTCATCTTTTAGATTTAATTTAATTGCCAAATTCTCAGGAATTTCTGAAATTTATCAATATCCATTATTTCAAAAATCTAAACAACATATCACTGGTGTTCCAAGAAAATTTATAAAAGATAAATTTGATTTAGTGGTCAATGAGGATCCTGAAGTGCAAATTGATGATATATCAATATCTAAATCAATTGAAAGATTTCAAATAAGTAAAAATGAAATAAATATACTTTTAGGTATAGGGGGGTCCGGGCCTACTAAAAGAATTCCTTCAAACACATTTCTGAGTGTAATTGAAAAAATATCAAAAGTTAAAAAATGCAAATTTTTTCTTGCTACTGGAAATGATAGTGAAGAACGGGTCATACTTAACGAAATACTACAGTCTAAATTTAAAAATCTTTGTGTACCTTTGAATAATTTTTCAATTAAAGAAACTTTACCAATTATAAAAAATTGTAATTTATCTATTTGTAATGATTCTAGTTTTAGTCATCTGTCTGCAGCTCTTGGTATAAAAACTATAACTTTAATGGCAGACACTCCATTAATTTATGGAAATTATAGTTCTAAAATGTTTCCGATAATTCCTGAAGGGGAGGAAACGGTTACCCATAATACATTGGGAAAAGAAAAAATTAGTGCACAAAAAATATTTAATAAAATTATTGAAATTAATAATTAAGAGATATCGTTTAAAACTAAATCTTTAGCTTCATTCACAATAGAAGATAGTCGAGAAGTCTCAGGAGAAACATCGGGATGAATTTTTTTTTGAATCTTAATGTAAGCTTTGTTTACATCCTCTTTGGTAATTTTTCTTCCAATATCTAAATTCAAAATTTTGTATGCCTCTGAAACGGGTATAGATGACAAGTTGTTAGACGTCGATTGATTGAAAGAAAATCGTCCTGATCTTCTCAAAGTTTGAATTAATCTAAAAAGCGATATTAATTGAAAAATAGATAAACCTTTTAATTTTAATAGAGCAAGACTTGCAAAAGTAAGAGGCAATGATAATAGAAATTTGCCACCGATAGCGAATAGAATTGCCAAAACTATAAATCCTATAATTGTTAAAATTCTCAGACTTTTTGATATTTTTTTTGACGAAATATTGCCAATAAGCCTCAATAGAAAATAAAAAATAGTCAATATAACTACTGTATAAATTATTATATTCATATATTTCTTCTCACTTATGAAAGTACCACAACTTAGAAAAAAACCAGAAACAAAATCTTGTCACAACGTCACTTGGGAGGATGATTATAGCTGGATTCATCAAAAAAATATTTTAGAGGTATTAAGGGATAAAGATAAATTAGACCCTGAGGTTAGGGAATATCTAATTCAAGAGAATAACCATACAGAACATCACTTAAAAGATACTAAAATTTTACAAAAAAAATTATTCGATGAAATCAAAGGAAGAATTAAACTTGATGATGAGTCTCTTCCTTATAAGGATCATACATATGAATATTGGACCAAAACAACAGTTGAAGGAAACTATTCAATAAAATTAAGAAAAAAAATTAATACTGATGAAATCGAAGAGATTTGGGATGGGGATAAGGAAAAAGAAAAACTTGGTGTAGAGTATTTTGGTGTAGGTGATCTAGAGGTTAGTCATAATGATAAATATCTTGCTTATTCTTTGGATATTAAGGGATCTGAATATTACACAATCTTTATAAGAGACATTGTTACTAATAAACTTATAACAAAAGAAATTACAGATACGTCTGGAACCATTACTTTTAGTTTGGATGATGCATATATTTTTTATTCAAAATTAGATAAAAATCATCGGGCAAGGAAGATTTATAGGCATGAAATTGGAAATTTTACTGATCATGATGAGTTAATTTTTGAGGAAAAAAGTGAGGCTTTTTCAGTTGGTATTGGCTTAAGTTCAGATGAAAAGTATTATTTTGTTTCAACATCGGATCATAATACCTCTGAACAATATTACTTTAAAATTGATGAAAAAAAACCAAAACCTAAATTAATAAAAAGAAGAAAAAAAGGAATTTTGTACTCAATAAATTCTTGGGATGGTAAATTTTATAACCACACAAATGAAGATGCTGAAGACTTTAAAATAGATATATCTGAAAGCTTAGACAAACAAAATTGGAAAGTTTTTATCGCTGCAAAAAATGAGGTTCTAATTGGTGGTTGTGTATTTTTAAAAAACTGGATAATTCGTTCTGAAACTTCTAATGCATTAGATAAATTATTTGTAAAAAATATTTCTACAGGATTAGAAGAAGAATTAATTTTTTCTGATGAAAAAATTTATGTACCAAATGTTTCTCTAAGACAAAAAAATAAAAATACTGATGAAATTTATGTTGGATATTCTTCTCCCAAAACTCCTTCTAAAGAGTATTTGTATGATCTTTCAACCAAATCTAAAAAATTAGTAAAAGAACAAGAGATACCATCAGGACACAATCCTGATGATTATATTATAGAAAGAGTTGAGTTTCAATCTCATGATGGAAGATTGGTGCCCTTAACTATAACAAGACATAAAAAAACTAAAATTGATGGGTCGGCTAATTTATTACTTTATGGGTATGGCTCATATGGGCACTCAATGAGTCCCAGTTTTTCTTCAACCAGATTATCTTTAATTAATAGAGATATAATTTGGGCTACCGCACATATCAGGGGTGGGATGGAAAAAGGAATGAAATGGTGGAAAGAAGGAAAGCTTACTAATAAAAAAAATACATTTGAAGATTACATTTATGCTACAAAATATTTAATTGAAAATAGATATTCTTCAAAAGGTAAAATTATTGGCATGGGTGGTTCGGCTGGTGGATTGCTTATGGGAGCAGTGGTTAATCAAGCACCCGAACTTTTTTTAGGAATTATAATGGCAGTTCCATTTGTAGACTCATTAACTACTAATCTTGATCACTCTTTACCTTTAACGGTTGGAGAATTTGATGAATTTGGAAATGCAAAAGATAATAAAGAACATTTTGATTATATTTATTCTTATGCTCCTTACCATAATATTAAAAAAATGGATTATCCTGATATGTTAATTACAACTAGCCTAAGTGATAATAGAGTTTTGTTTGATGAGCCTGCGAAGTTCACTGCAAAATTAAGAGAATATAAAACGGATAATAATTTACTTCTTCTAAAGACAGAGATGAATGCTGGTCATGGTGGAAAATCTGGTAGAGATGGCGCCATTCAAGAAATTGCTCTTGATTATGCGTTTGCATTAAAAATTTCAGAAAAAATTTAACTTATATTAAAAACAACCATTTGACACAAAACCAATCACTACAGAATTGGTATCTACTTCAAATCTTCTTTTGCAAAGTATTCCATATTTTTTTGTATTATAAATAAGTTCCAAATTACCTTTTTCATTTTTAAAATCTTCATCTGGTTTGCCCAAGTCCATTTGTAAATTGTTTACAGTTTTTCCAATATATTGACTTAATTTAGTATTTTCTTTTTTAACGATCACATTTGTCTTTTGCTTAATTGTCTGACAGCCAGAAAATAGAATTAAAAGAAACAAACTTAACAAAATAAATTTTATTTTTTGCATAATTCAATTTTAACATTAAATGTGGCATCAATATAAACTTATTAGTTGAATTGTGTTAATAAGCTTATGTTTTTGAGAGTATTTTCTTCAAAAGTCTAATAATATTTGAACTTAATCTTAGGAGGATCAATGTTAGAAAAATATTTTGACTATAAAAAACACAAGACTGATTTCAACACAGAGGTAAGGGCTGGAGTTACGACTTTTTTAACTATGGCGTATATATTGGCATTGCAGCCAATGATAATGAGTGCAGGTGGATTTGATGGTGGTTCAATTTTTACTGCAACAGTTTTCGCTACAGCCATTGCCTGTTTTATAATGGGATTTTACGGTAAGACTTGGCCAATTGGTTTAAGTTGTGGGATGGGCTTAAATGCTTATGTAGCTTACTATGTGTGTGGAACTCTGGGACACACACCTCAAGAAGCACTTGGTGCAGTTTTAGTTGCAGGAGTAATATTTCTTGCTATTTCACTAACACCTATAAGAGCATGGATAATAAATGCGATTCCAAGAAGCTTAAAGCTTGGTATTGGAGCGGGTATTGGACTGTTTTTAGCTCTTATTGGTTTTACTTTAATGGGACTGACTGTGTCAAATGAAGTAACCGTAGTTCAACTACAAAATGGATTTCATAAAGATCCTTTAATCATGGTTGCTTTAGCTGCCCTAATAACAATGTTTGTTTTAGACAAATTAAAAATTAAAGGTGCAATTATAATTGCATTAACTTCTTGGACTGTAATTGCTTGGATATTTATTCCAAATGAAATACTAGATAAAAATTATTCAAATTTTGGAGGCTTTGCTGATGGTATAATAAGTATGAAGATTCCAGCAATGACTCATTTACTTGATTTTAATCTATCAGCTATTTTTTCAGGAGCAATGATGTCTGTTATTTTCACTTTATTTTTTGTTGATTTTTTTGATACTGCCGGAACTCTTACATCAGTTGCTAATGTGGCTGGAAAAGTTGATAGAAACGGCCGTGTTGAAGATATTGATAAAGCTCTTCTTGCAGATAGTGCTGGAACTGTTGCTGGTGCACTCCTTGGTACAACAACGGTGACCTCATATGTCGAGTCTGGCTCTGGAGTTAAAGAAGGTGGACGTACAGGAATGACTTCTATTGTGATTGGAGTATTATTTTTATCAATGATATTCTTTTCTCCTCTTTTCCTTAGCATACCGAAACAAATTGATGCTGCAGTATTAATTTTTGTTTCTATTCTTTTTTTGCAAAATCTTAAAGATATAGAATGGGAAGATATTACTGAGTCAGGACCTGCAGCTTTAGCTGCAATGACCATGGCGTACACATACAATATAAGTCATGGGATAGCGGTTGCATTTGTGGCTTACGCATTAATTAAAATCTTTACTGGAAGTATAAAAGGTGTTTCACCAGCTATTTGGATTGTTGCAGTTTTAAGTGCTATAAACTTGTATATATATTAAATTATTTAAAAATTTTTAATAGTATTAATAGGGTTAGAATTCATTCTGACCCTATTAATTTCTCTTAATTATATCTTCAATACTTAATTCTTCATAATGCTCAGTTGGTTGAACAATCCAGGGGTCGTGTTCCAATCTAACTGAACAAAAATCTGGCTCAAATGTAGAGGATTTTTTCTTCCACAAACAAGCTGTTTTAACTTCGTTAATAAAATTTTTAGTTGGTCCATAATTTTTTAGCCATTCAATACTTTTATTCAAAGTAAGACCTGTATCTGACAAATCATCAATTAATAATACTCTGTTAAAATCTTTATCAGCAGCTAAAGAACTAATTTCTCTAGCAAACATAAGTTGTCCCTGTTTATCCTCCATGCCTTCACCCGAATAACTTTGAATTACTATGTAAGCTATGGGTAGCTTTAAAACTCTTGATAAAATATCTATTATAGGAGCAGCACCTCTCATAATACCCACTAAAACTGTTGGATTGTAATTTTTATGAATTTGAATTGCTAGTTTTTCAACAATCTGGGTATACTCTTTAAAGGAAATAATTAATTTGTCTGCCATAAATTTATTTATCATATTAAAAAAAATAAAAAAGATTAAAAAGTAATTATGAGAATTTTTGATTGTTTTATGTATTTTGATGAAGATGTTGTTTTGGATCTCAGACTTAATACACTAAATGACGATGTTGATTATTTTGTGATTGTAGAAAGTAATTTCACACATAAAGGAGATAGGAGAAGTCTAAAATTTGACTATAAAAATTTTCCAAAATTTAGAGATAAGATAATTTATCTAATATACGATAAGAAACCTAAAAAATTAGAAAACATTGATGAAAAAGATAGTCACGGTCAACAAAATAGAAAATATATTTTTAATGCGATTCATAGAGAAAATGGTCAAAGAAATTTTATAGCTGAAGGTCTCAAAATTGCAGAAGATGATGATTTGATTCTTATCTCAGATGTTGACGAGATTCCTAATTTAAAAAATATTAATTTAAAAAACTTTAAAGAGAGGTTAATTTTTTTTAATCAGGAAATGTTTTATTATAAGTTTAATCTTAAATTACCTGATTATAATTGGGTCGGAACTAAATCGTGTAAAAAGAAATATTTGAAGTCGCCACAATGGCTAAGAAATATAAAAGATAAAAAATATCCTTTTTATAGACTTGATACTTTTTTTTCAAAAACTAAGTATTCTAATATTAGATTTATAAATGAAGGTGGTTGGCATTTTACTAATATAAAATCTGCTGATGAAATAAGACATAAACTTAAATCTTATCTTCATCATAGAGAATTTGATGTAAACCCTTTGTCTATTAACGAAATTGATAATCTCATCAAAAATCAACAAGCAATTTATGACTTAAAAGTGGACAAAAAAGTTCAAAAAATAGGTCATGGTAATAAATTAGAAAAATATGATTTGAAAAAATTACCCCCATATATAAATGATAATTTAAATAAATTTAAAAAGTGGATTGATTAAATGAAAAAAGGTTATTGGATTAGTCTTTATATAAAGATTAATAGCCAAGAAAATTTAAAAAAATATGCAGAAACTGTAACATCAATAATAAAAAGTTATGGTGGTGTTCCGCTTGTTAGAGGTGGAAATTATGAAACCTTTAATGGAAAAAACTTTATCAGAACTGTAGTGTGGGAGTTTCCAAGCTATGAGAAAGCAATTAAATGTCACAACTCTAAAGAATATCAAGCTGGCTGGTCTTTAGCAAAAGATACAACAGAAAGACACATGCAAGTAATTGAGGGATTTAATACTGAATAGGCTCAGGATCAATGCTTCTCCACAAATACCATGTTGCAACTGAACAATAGGGTGAAAAATTTTTTTTAAGAGTATTTATAAATTTTTCTGGTGGTAAATATTTTTTTTTATAGTTTTTAGAAATTGCTCTTAGAAGACCAATATCCTGTACTGGCCAAATATTTGATCTATTATAAGTAAAAAGCAATATCATTTCTGCAGACCATCTTCCAATTTGCCTCAGATTTGAAAGATAAATTATAGCCTCTTCATCATTCATATTGGCTATAAGCTTTGGGTTAAAAGATTTATCTATTGTTTGTTTTGCTAAACTTTTTATACCAAAAACTTTTTGACGACTTAAACCACAGCCTTTAATTTGGGAAAAAGTTAAATTTGAAACCGTTTTAGCATTAATTCGGTTGTTACATTTTTTTTTAAATCTTAAAAAAACAGCATTAGCTGCAGCAACACTTATTTGTTGACCTATAATGCTTTTGCATAGTGAAAAGAAAATATCTCTTCTAGATGTTAGAATGGTTTCTGATGGGCTTTGATAGTTTCTAATCAATCTAGACATTACTTTATCTTTCTTTGATAAATATCTTTTTGCAATATTCCAATATTTTGGAGTTTTAGTCATTTATTGCTTTTGGAATAATGGGTTTTTTTATAGATTTCTCTTCTAAAAATTATTAATGTTGAAATAATTACTAAAAATGCTCCAGCTAATGTTTTGATTGTTGGAATTTCTCCCCAAATAAAATATCCAAAAAATATTGCAAAAACTAAGGCTAAATATTTTAAAGGAGTTACAAGAGAAACTTCAGAATGTTTGTATGACTGACTTAACCATAAGTTAGCAGCCCCACCAAAAATACCAATGAATGACAATAATACAAAATGATAAAAACTTGGCATCACCCATCCCTGAGGTATGGTCAAAAAACTTAGTAAGGTTATAGATAAAGAAAAATAAAAAGAAATTAACCAAACTGGCTCTGTTGAAGACAGTTGTCTAATTGTTATTGCTACATACGAAAGCCCCAAACAAAATATTACTGGAAAGATATAGTAAATATTTAATTCACTTATTCCAGGCTCTGTTATTATTATAATGCCAATAAAACCAATGAGAACTGCTAACCATCTATAAACTCCGACTTTTTCATTTAATAAAAAAATTGAAAAAATAGTTGTGAATATTGGAGCTGCAAAAGAAATACTTACGACAGTTGCTAGGGGTAACTTTCTTAAAGCTATAAAAATTGCAACCAAAGCAATCAAGCCCGATATACACCTTAGTGCATGTAAGCCCAGTCTATGCGTATGATAAAAATTATGAAATCTGTCTCTTGGTATTACAAAAAAATAAAAAACTATTCCAAAAAAACCTCTAAAAAATAAAACCTGTCCAATTGGGAAGTCAACAGACCATTTTACAATAACATCCATTAAAGAAAATGTACAAATGGACATAAACATGTACAAAAAGCCCAGTTGATTTTTACTTAACATATGAATAATTTGTAGTTTAAATTTATTCATAATCAATGGAAATAGCAGTTTTAGCACTTGGATGTTTTTGGGGACCTGAAATTAAATTTAGTAAAATTGATGGAATTTTTAAAACAGAGGTAGGATATTGTGGGGGAGATAGTCCTACAACAACGTACAAGGAGGTGTGTACGGGAAAAACTAATCATGCTGAAGTTGTTAAGCTTGATTTTGATGAAAAGACTATTTCATATGAAAAAATTTTAAATGCTTTTTTCGAAATTCATGATCCAACAACTTTAAATTCTCAAGGACCTGATTTTGGAACGCAGTATAGAAGTGAAATTTTTTATTTAAATAATAATCAAAAAAAAATGGCTAAGAAGGTTCTTAAAGAAGTTAGTCAAAAATTATCGAGTAAAGTTGTAACTAAAATTTCTTTACTAAAGAATTATTGTCCTGCAGAAGAATATCATCAAATGTATTTGGAAAAGAGATAAAATGTCATTAGTAGAAACCGACTGGTTAGAAAAAAACTTGGGGAATGTTAAAATTATTGATTGTTCATGGCATATGCCTCAAACAAAAAGAAATGGTTTTGATGAGTATAAAATTCAGCATATTCCAGAAACTTTTTTTTTTGATTTAGATTTTAATTCAAAAAAAAATATTCAACTACCACACATGTTGGTCGATATAAATAGTTGGGAAAAAATAGTCTCTAAAATGGGAATTAAAACAAATGATAAAATAATCATTTATGATAATTCGGATGTTTCTAGTGCATGTCGTTGTTGGTTTAATTTTATTTATTTTGGACATGATCCAAAATTAGTTTATGTCTTAAATGGGGGACTTAAAAAATGGATTGTAGAGAGAAGAAAAGTTACAACCAATTTGCCAAATGTTGACGTATCCAATTATAAATGTCTTGAAAAAAAAGAATTAGTCAAAGATAAGAATTTAATTGATCAAAATATTGATGCTCAAAAATTTAAAGTAATTGATGCTAGAAGCAAAGAAAGGTTTGAAGGAATGGTTGGTGAGCCCAGAAAAGGATTAAGAAGTGGTAATATTAAATATTCTTTTTGCATACCATTTAATCAATGTTTAAATGAAAATAAAACATTTAAAAATAAAAAAGAACTAAAAAATGTTTTTAGATCATGCTTAAAAAATATTAATGAAAAAAATATAGTTTTTTCGTGTGGTTCTGGAGTCACTGCTTGTGTTTTGGCTATAGCTTATTCTTTAATAAATGATAATTATCTGCCAATAATATACGATGGTTCTTGGGCTGAGTATGGTAAAATTTAAATGAAACGATCCACAAAAATTATAACAATTTTAACTATTTTTTTTCTGGTTATTACTTTGGTGATAGCTGCAAGAACAGTGGTAGGTAACCATTTCAAGAAAAAATTTAGCAAAAGACCTCCTCCTGGAATAATAGTTACTGAAGTTGTTAATGAAGAATTTTCTGAAAAATTAGAAACTTTTGGAACAGCTATATCCAGTAAAAGTAAAACTTTTAAAATTAGAAAAGATGATGTTTCCGGTGAATTAAAATTAAAAGAAAAAGTAAAAAAGGGTGATTTAATTTTAAAACTTATAAGTGGAGATATAACTGCTCCTTTTAGTGGTGTTATTGGATACACAGGATTAACAGAGGATATTTTTATTTCGGATAATATATTTATTATAACACTTGATGATAATTCAACTATTTACTCTGATATTAAAGTCCCTGAAAGCTATGCACCATTTATTAAAAAAGGATTGTCAGTCGAAGCAAGAGTTTCAAGTTATAGGAATAAAATTTTCAAGGGTGAAATAGATTTTATATCCAGTAGAATTAATGCAGATACTAGAAGTTTATTGTCTAGGGTAAAAATTAATAATGAGGATTTAGAATTATTATCAGGATCTTTGCTTGAAATTACTATTAAATTTAATTCAAGAGATTCCTTAAGTGTTCCAGATACAAGTATTATGATGGAAGGAGAAAAATCATACATTTACACTGTATCTGATAAAAATATTACAAATAAAACTGAGATAAAAATTGGAATAAGAGCAGATGGGTTTATTGAAGTTATCTCTGGTCTTAATGAGGGAGAAACTATTGTTGCCGAAGGGTTAAAAAAAGTTAGGCCTAAAGGTGAAATAAAACCTATTAAAAAATAATGTTTATAACTGATGTAAGTATAAGAAGACCGGTTGTTGCGTGGGTAATGTCTCTTATCTTAATTGTTTTTGGAATATTTGTTTTTTCACAATTACCTGTAAGAGAATTGCCTGAAGGCCTACAGCCTCCTGTGGTTCAGATTAAAGTAGACTACAATTCTGCATCGGCTCCTATAATTGATCAAGAAATAACTCAAGTAATTGAAAAAGTGATTGGTGGAGTAGAAGGAGTAAAAAATATCAACTCAACATCAGAAAATGGAAGTAGTTCAATTAATGTTGAGTTTAATACTGATATTAACTTAGATAATGCAGCCAACGATATAAGAGAAAGAGTTGCAAGAATTGTTGATAGACTACCAAGTGAAGCTGGTGCCCCTCAAATACTTAAACAGTCAGCAGGTTTTTCAACTACTATGTGGCTAGCTGTATCTTCGGCAACTTGGAGTGATTTAGAACTTGGAGATTATGTTGAAAGATATTTGGTAGATCAATTTTCGAGCGTTAAGAACGTAGGAACCATTAGAACAGGTGGTTTAAGGGATTTAAGTGTTAGAGTTTGGATAGATCCAATTAAACTAGCAGCATACAATTTAACTATTCAAGAAGTTGAGGAGGCAATAAGAAAAGAAAATGTAAGTCTGCCAGCGGGTACTCTTGAGGCTAACAATATTGATTTAGTACTAAATTTAGATAAATCATATGATGATATAAAAAAATTAAAAGCATTACCTATAAAAAAAAATCAAAATAGTGTTGTGAGACTTGCAGATGTTGCCAATATTGAGTTTGGTCCAGTTTCAGAAAAAAATCTTTTTAAGGCGCAGAGTAAGGATGCTTTAAATTTAAAAACGGTAGGAATTGGTATTTACGCAAAAAGTGGTGCCTCAACAGTAGAGCTCTCTAGAGAAATAAGTAAAAAAATCGATGAAGTTAAAAAAACTTTACCTGATGATCTCAATATAGAGGTCGCCTTTAATAGAGCAACGTATGTGGGTACCGCAATCAACGAAGTTTATAAAACTTTAATAATCGCTTTTATACTTGTGGTTATTATTATCTATTTATTTTTAGGAAATATAAAAGCAGTGATTGTTCCAGCGGTTGCATTACCTGTAAGTTTGATAGCATCCTTTTTGGGTATTTACTTATTTGGATTGTCAATAAATATTTTTGTTCTATTGAGTTTTATTTTAGCAATTGGAATAATAACAGATGACTCAGTTATAATGACTGATGCAATATATAGAAGAATTGAAAATGGGGAGAGTCCTTTAGTTGCAGCTTATAAGGGGTCAAAACAAATTAGTTTTGCAATCATTGCCACAACATTAATTCTAGTTGCAGTATTTGTTCCCTTAATTTTTATAGATGGAATTGCAGGAACATTATTTAGAGAAACCGCAATAGCCTTATCTTTTTCAGTTGTGGTATCGTCTTTTGTTGCACTTACATTATCGCCCATGTTAGCAAGTAAATTTTTAACTAAAGAGCCAAAACAAAATTTTATAGTTACTAAGTTTGATAAATTTTTTAAATTATTATCAAAATTTTATGAAGAAACATTAGTGTATTGGTTAAAAAAAAAAAAAATCATAATTTCGTTTATCATTTTCACTATTATTGTCTCTGGTCTATTATTTAATTTTACAAAAAAAGAATTACTTCCTATGGAAGATCGAGGGGTTTATCTTGTCCTTGGATTTACCGATGAAGGAAGTTCTTTTGAATATACTGAAAAAAGAGCAGAAGATGTTGAAAAAAGATTAATTCCACTTCTTCAGGCTGAGGATAGTCCATATAAAAGATTTATAATGAGAGTTCCAGGCTTTGGAAGCAATAAAAATTCATTTAATAGTTTTATAATTATTGCATTATTAGATGATTGGGCTGATAGAAAAAAAAGTTCACAAACAGTAATGAGGGAGGCGATTGGAAAAATTGTTACAGTACCAGAAACTGTAGCTTTTCCAATATCACCACAATCTATTAGAGTTTCTAGTTACAACAAGCCGGTCCAAATGGTCATATTAGGTAGCACTTATGAAGAGTTAGAAGAAATTCAATCTAAGGTTATTAGAAAATTAAGACAAAATAAAAATTTATCAAGAATAGAGTCTGACTATTCTAGAGACAAGCCTGAAATTAAATTAGTAATAAATAAAAATATAGCTAAAGACTTAGATGTATCTACTGACTCAATTGGAAAAACTTTGGAAACCCTTTATGGTGGAAAAACTGTAACTAAATTTAATAGACTTGGTAAAGAATACCCAATTATACTTCAGCAGTACTTAGCAGATAGAAGATCTCAGGAAGGACTTTCTAAAATATTTGTTAGATCAGAAAGTACTGGTAAACTAATTTCTTTAGCAAATTTAGTTGAATTCAGTGAGAAAGGGTCTGCAAAAAAATTAGCAAGATATAACAGGCAGAGAGCTGTAACTATTTCTGCAAATATATCACCGTCCTATACACTTACTGAGGCAATTACATATTTAGAAAAAACTATGGATGAAGTCAGCCCTTCCAATCAAATCGCATGGAAGGGTAAATCAGAAGAAATAAAAGAGACGAGCAATGAGTTATTTATTATTTTTGGATTAGCCTTCTTAACTGCATATTTAGTAATGGCTGCAACTTTTAATTCATTTATTCATCCATTTATTATTATGTTAACTGTGCCTCTTGCCTTGTTTGGAGGGCTGGTTTTTATCCTATTTTTAAATAGCTCTGTTAATATCTTCTCACAAATAGCACTCGTTATTCTAATTGGAATATCGACTAAAAATAGTATTTTAATTGTTGATTATGCCAATCAGTTAAGAACAGCTGGTAAAAATATTGAAGCATCAGTTAGAGAAGCCTGCCAATTAAGATTTAGACCAATAATGATGACATCAATAAGCACAATGATAGCAATGATGCCTCTGGTTATAGGTAATATTGGACCAGGAGCAGGTGAAGCTTCAAGATTAGCTGTAGGATCAACAATTCTAGGAGGAATGATAATCTCAACATTCTTCACGTTGTATGTAACACCATCAATGTATTTAATATTAGCCAAAAATACAAAAAGAATGGATGCTGTTGATATTGAGTTAGATAAACAACTAACTAAAAAATAATATATTTATTTTTACTTAATGAATTACCACACTTAGATAGTTGCTTTTTATAAATGTTAGATTGTTTTTCAACTTTTTTTGCTAAACCAATTACTTTTTTGTTTTTTTTATAATTTTTATAATTTCCCCACCCTTCATGGTAAGCTACATACTGTTTAAAGCTATCCTTAAGTGGTATCTTCAAAATAGATTTCGTTTTATTCGTATACCAACCAATAAAATCCACGCTATCTTTGAATCTTGCTCTCGTTGCAAGCTTATTACCAGTTTCATCTTTGTACTGTTGCCAAGTTCCTTTAACGGCTTGCGAATAACCAAATGAACTTGATGGACGTTTAAATGGAATTATTTTAAATAATTTTTGTCTAGTCGGTTTTGCAAGCCAATCAAAATTTGACTCTGCTTTAATAATAGCAAGTTGGATATAAATTGGTGTACCCCACTTTTGCTCAACCTTTAGAGTATGTTTGTACCATAGATATCTTTCATCAAAAATCTTACAACTATTAGAGGTATTTTGGGGAATAGATGTGCATGCGGAAATTAAAAATAAGAAAAAGATTAAATTTTTTTTAAAATAATTATGAGTCATTTATCGATTTTTAAAAAATTTATACAGGTTGAATAATATAAATATTAAAAAAACTCCTAAAAAATTTCCAAATAAATCTGGGTATTCAAAACTTCTTTTTGGAATCAGAATGTGACTCAACTCTAAAATTATTGAAATAAAAAATAAATATATGAATAAAATACTGATTTTTTTATCATTAGATGAAATTACTCCTAATAAAGATAAAATAATAAAAGCATAAGCGTGATTTGATGAAAAGACTGAAAAATCAGATGTTATTTGAGGTTGTTTTTGAAAATCTCTATAGATTAACCATCCAATAATACTGCCTGGGTAAAGATATATTACTATCAGCCCCATGTTAGATGTATGGAAAATAATTTTTGTTAATAAAGGTATTTTTTTCATTTCAGTAACAAATTTTTGTTTATATTAAATCACTTGTAATAAAAATGAGTTATTTAATTTTAATTAGGCATGGTCAAAGTACTTGGAATTTAGACAAAAGATTTACAGGTTGGGTGGATGTTGATTTAACAGAAAACGGTAAGTTAGAAGCCAAAAAAGCCGGAGATTTAATAAAAAGTCAAAATATAGAAGTTGATTATTATTATTCCTCGTTTCAACTTAGGGCTATTAATACTCTTAAACTAGTTCAAGAGTCATTGAATTATAAGAAAAATTTTATAAGAGCATGGCAATTGAATGAAAGGCATTATGGTGCACTTACTGGTCTTAGTAAAGTTGAAATGATTGAAAGATTAGGGGAAGAAAAAGTACATCAATTTAGAAGATCTTGGGATTTAAAACCAGACCCTTTAGATAAGCAGAGTCCATTTCATCCATCCAATATTGATGTATATAAAAATGTACCAGCTGAAAATATCCCTGATACCGAGTCATTAAAAGATACCTTTGTGCGTGTTACAAATTATTATAAGTCAGAAATTAGAAATAATTTAAACAATGGAAATATATTGATATCTGCCCATGGAAATTCACTAAGAGCTTTGTGTAAATATTTATTTAAACTTGATAAAATACAAATTTCAAATTTAGAAATACCCACTGGAAATCCATTATTAATAAAAATAGATGAAGACCAAAAGATTGAAAGTTGTAGATATCTAGATCAAGATCGAGCTAAAGATCTTGTAGTTTTTTAAAAATTTTTAGATTAGTTGCGTGATGAAACTTAATCTTACTTTCAAATCCATATAATTGATTATTCTTAATTAAATCATACCAAATCTTATTAATAGAGAAATTAATCAATTTTTCTTTTTCTATTATTGATCTGTTTAATATTTGGCAACCTGTATAAATAAAGCTTTTACTTTTTTGATTAATCAAATAGTTTTGTAAATCAAAATCACCTCTCATATCTTTATCAAAGCTTAATTCTTTATTTACCAATAAAAGAATGTTTTTAATTTTTTTCGAAAAATATAAATTAATCATTAAATTAATTTCATCAATATATTTACTGTTCCAAATTGTATCAGGATTAAAAATTAAGAAATCTTTCTCATTGCTTTTGTTAATTAGATTTAGAATACCTCCACCGGTATCGAGAATCATGTCTCCATCCTGTATAACTTCTATAGTAACTTTAAAATTACGATCTTTAAAAAATTCATAAAATCTTTCTTTTAAATAAAAAGTATTAATTAAAATTTTTTTTATACCTAATTTTTTAATTAATTGAATGCAGTTTTCGAGCAAGGTTAAATCATTTATTTTTAAAAGAGGCTTTGGAGTATCTAGGGTAATTGGGTTTAATCTCTTTCCAAAACCTGCACATAAGATTATTGCTGTATTTATTTTCATTTATTTGGGTAATTTTTCAATAAAATTTTTATCCAATATATTAGTTAACTCTTTAAATATATTGTAATTATTTGATCTTAATTTAATCAAGCTCCAAGCATAAGGAATTAGTTTTAAATATTTTTTTTTATTGTCCCTCACTGCTAGCCTGGTAAATATCCCAATAATTTTTAAATTTCTTAAAACTGATATTATTTCAAAATCATTTATAAATTTTTTTGTATTCAACTTTTTTTGCGATTTTAAATAAATATCAAGTATTTTATCCTTAAAACTATTAGATGTTTTAAATCGTACATCATCTATTAAAGAGGCTAAATCATACGCCTTATTACCAATGAGCGCGTCCTGTGTGTCTATTACCCCTATTTCGTCAATTATCCACATTAAGTTAGAAACGTGAAAATCTCTATGTACAAAAACATCATTTTTCAGAGAAATCTTTTTAATTAAAACCTTTATTACTTTTTCATATGCTCTTACAAATTTTGGCTGATCTTTTTTAGGTAATTCTTGCCACGCATACCAGCTAGAAAAAAGTTTAGCTTCTTCAAATAATATTTTAGAACTATATTTTGGAACTATATAATTTTGCTTTTTAAAATTTATTACTTTTTTATCTTTAACGGACTGTATTCTATTTAATAAATTTATTATTTTTTTAAAAATTAATAATTTATTTTTTTTATTTTTTTTTAAAAGATGAAAAATTGTTTGATTACCAAAATCTTGGATTTCTATAAAATCCTTAGAATAACTTTCTTTTATTAACTTTGGTGCTAAAACATCATTTTTTATTAGGATCTTATTGATGGCATCATAATTAAGTAAATTTATTTTTTTGTTTTTTTTCGCGCAAACTATAATTGAACTTATGTTATTTTCTTTTTTTCTAAAAAAATATCTAAATGAAGCATCACCCTTTATTTTTTTTAATTTTGATTTATCTAATGGCATTAAGTCTTTCATCATTTAAACCTTTGATAGATAAAAACCTTTTATTTAAATCTTCTCCATATTCAAAAAATAAATCAATCTTATTTTCAATTTTTCTTTCAATTTTTTCTGGCCATTCAATTAATGTAAGTGTTTCTTTGTAGTTTTCAAATAGTCCAATATTTTCTATCTCGGCACTATTAGTTAACCTATATAAATCATAATGTTGAATTATAACACTTCCCACATCATACTCATTTACTAAATTAAATGTTGGACTTGTGACTTCTGTTAAATTTAAATGATTATTTTTTTGAAGGTTATTAATTATATGCCTTATAAATGTTGTTTTTCCAATACCTATTTCCCCATGAAAATAAATTACTTCTCCTTTTTTTATTATTAGTGAAAATCTTTTAGCTAATTCAATTGTCTTAACTTCTAAAGAGATATCTATTATTTCGCTATTAGTAGCGATATGCATCGGGTTTGAATGGACCTTCTGTTTCAACATTTATATATTCAGCTTGGTCTTTTGATAGTTTTGTAAGTTTTGCGCCAACTTTTTTTAAATGAAGCATTGCTACTTTTTCATCTAAACTTTTTGGTAACACATAAACTTTATTTTCATAAGTTTTATGGTTATCCCAAAGCTCTATTTGTGCCATTACTTGATTTGTAAATGATGCACTCATAACAAAGCTTGGGTGTCCTGTTGCACATCCTAAGTTAACCAATCTGCCTTTTGCTAATAAAATAATTCTCTTACCATTAACTAATTCTATCTCATCTACTTCTGGCTTAACTTCTGTCCATTTATAATTTTTTAAGGCTTCTACTTGAATCTCATTATCAAAATGACCAATATTACATAATATTGCTCTATCTTTCATATCTCTCATATGATCTGCGGTCACAATATCTATGTTACCTGTTGCTGTAACAACAATATCTGCTTTACTAATTGCCTCATCCATTAAAACTACTTCATAACCTTCCATCGCTGCTTGAAGGGCACAAATTGGGTCTGCCTCTGTAACCATAACTCTTGCACCACTTTGTCTTAAAGATGCTGCGCTCCCCTTTCCAACGTCACCAAAGCCAGCAACAATTGCAACCTTACCTGACATCATGACATCCGTAGCTCTTCTAATTCCATCTACTAAACTTTCTCTACAACCATATAAGTTGTCAAATTTTGATTTTGTAACTGAATCGTTAACATTAATTGCTGGGATCATTAAAGATCCATCTTTTTCCATCTTGTTTAATGCTTTAATTCCTGTTGTTGTTTCCTCTGAAACACCTTTTACTTCTTTTAACAAATCTTTGTAATCGCTATGCATCATTGCAGTTAAATCACCACCATCATCTAATAACATATTTGCTTTCCAATCTTTTTTTCCTTCAATTGTTTGCCTTATACACCAAATGGCTTCCTCTTCAGTTTCACCTTTCCAGGCAAAAACAGGTATTCCCGCTTTAGCTATTGCTGCTGCTGCGTGATCTTGAGTTGAAAAAATATTGCAGGAAGACCACCTAACTTCAGCCCCGAGGTCCGTTAAGGTTTCGATTAAAACTGCTGTTTGAATTGTCATGTGAAGGCATCCCAAAATTTTTGCTCCCTTTAAAGGTGCTTTACCTGAGTATTCTTCTCGTAATGCCATTAATCCTGGCATTTCACTTTCTGCTATAGAAATTTCTTTTCTTCCAAATTCAGCTAATGATATATCTTTTACTTTAAAATCATCCATATTTGAATTTTATATAACAAAAAATTAATTAATCAACTTATGATTAAGATTTAGGAAATACGATCTCCACATTTGCACCCCGTTTATCATCTCTATTAAATGCGGCTATAGAGCCTTTATGAAGCTCAACTAAATTCTTAACTATATTTAAACCTAAGCCAGAATGTTGACCAAATTTATCGGGTCTATTGCTATAAAATCTTTTAAAAATTTTTGTTGTATCTTTTTCCTTAAATCCTTGTCCTTCATCAAGGATATTAATTACTATCTGTTTGTTAAAATTTTTTGATATTCTAACCTCAATATTTTCATTATCTTCACTAAAAGAAATTGCATTATCTAGTAAATTTGCAACTATTTGTTCAATTCTATTTTCAATTCCATTAATTGAATAAGATTTGCCTCCATCATTTATACAGGAAATTTTAATACCTCGCTTGACTTGATAAATATTATTATAATCATCAACTACGGAATTAATAATAGGAACAATATCTGTTTTCTTAAATTTCTCCTTACTTAGTGCAACTTCATCTTTTAATATTTGTGAGTAATCTGTGATCAACCTCTCAATTCTTTGTACATCATGGTTTAAAATGTTTATCAATTTTAGTCTTTGATCTGCATCTTTTGTATCATTAAGAATTTCAGATGCACTTTTTAAAGAAGCTAAAGGATTCCTAATTTCATGGACTAGATCGGTTGAAAAATTTTCAGCATGTGAAATTCTTTTTTGAAGTTCAAGCGTCATATCCTCAAGAGATTTTGAAAGTAAGCCTAACTCATCATTTCTTGCTTTAAGATTATCAATATTTATTTTTTTATTATCTTTGTTTTTAATCTTATTTGTATAATTTACTAAGTTTTGTATCGGTTTTAAAAAATATCTATTTAAAACATAAGAAAAAATTAATATTACAATTCCAACCGCAAATGCAGTTCTAATAATGAAAGTTTTTCTCTCATCAATTGCAGCTCGTACGTCATTTGCATTTTCAGTGATGGCAATATAACCTATGTTTTTATCATCCTGAAAAACATTTTTTATTGTTGTTAATTTAAAGTTATTAAATTCTTCTTGAGTGAATGTAAATGGAGTTCCATAACTTTTTGATCCTGCATAATTAAAAAGGATATCTCTTAAAGACACAAGGTTATCATTTCCTATATTTATATTTTTTTCTTCAATAATCTCTTTTGTTTTTTTTTCATTTAAAATTTCTAATTCAATTATATCTAACCTCGAAGAAAATGATCTGGGATCAAGATCAAGTGTGTCGGTATCACCAACTAAATCTAATTCATTATTAAAAAAAATTACTCTATCAAGACTTTGAAAAATAAATCTTGTAGAAAATAAAAAACTTCTAATATCTTTTTCATTGAACATAATTTCTAATCTATTTAAATTTTCAATAGTATTATTAATTATTTCAATATGGTTAGACGATTTTTTTTTAATCAAATTTGGTTGAATATTTTTTAAATATAAAAATGTAAACAAGCCTATTATTGTAAAAAAAATAAAATTAATAAATAAAAATTTTTTTAATATTGATAAATTTTTTAAAAGATAATTAAACATTAACTAACATTCCATCTATATCCACTTCCATACCTAGTTTCTATAGCTGAAAAATCAGGATCAACTTTTTTAAATTTTTTTCTTATTCTCTTAACATGGCTATCGATTGTTCTATCTTCAATGTCCGTATCTTCTCTATAGGCAATATCCATGAGTTGAGCTCTTTCTTTTATTATACCAGGTCTTTTAGCGAGCTCTTTAACAATTAAAAACTCTGTAGTCGTTAATTTTTCTGGAAGTTGTTTATCATTCCATTCACATTCTAACTGTGATGGATCAAGTTTTAATTTTCCGTGGGCAATAATACTTTTGTTTTCCTCTATGCTATTATCAACATCTTTTTTTCTTAATTGAACTCTAATTCTTTCAATTAATACTTTAATTGAAAATCCACCTGATTTTTTCATGAAGTCATCTGCACCAAGTTTTAATCCTAACAACTCATCAAGCTCTTCATCCTTTGATGTTAAAAATATTACTGGCATTGAGGTTTTTTTTCTTAATTTTTTTAACAACTCTTCACCATCCATTTTGGGCATTTTAATATCAATCACGGCAAGATCAGGAGGTGTTCTTGATAAACCATTTAATGCACTCTCACCATCAATATAGGTTTGAACTTTAAAACCCTCTTTTTCTAAAGCGATACTTAAACTTGTTAATATATTTCTATCATCATCAACTAAAGCAATTGTTTGTTTATGCATGCGTTGATTTAAAAATACTAAATTGTTCTAATTTGGGCAATTAATTAATTTAATGCAGCAAACCCCAGTTATCTCCACTATTGATGTCAATTGTTAAAGGTATAGAAAATGAATGAAAATCACTATTAACAACACTTATCATTTCATCTTTTATAATCTTCGTCATTTTGTTTATCTCATTTTTTTGGACTTCAAATATAAGTTCATCGTGGATTTGCAATAGCATTTTAGATTTTAATGATTTTTGCTCACCTAATTTTTTATCAAGTCTTATCATTGCTAGACGCATTATCTCTGAAGCTGATCCTTGAATTGGAGCATTGATGGCAGCTCTTTCTTGAAAATTTCTTACATTGAAATTTTTATCGTTGATTCCATTAAAATGAGATCTACGTCCAAAAATATTATTAACATATCCACTTTTTCTACAAAATTTGATTGTATTATCCATGTAATATTTTATTTCTGGAAATCTTGAGAAATAAGCATTTAAAAAATCTTTAGCCTCATAACTTGAAACATTAATTTGTTTTGCTAATCCATATTGAGAAATTCCATAAATAATACCAAAATTTATTGCTTTGGCTTTTCGTCTCATATCTTGATTAACTTTTTTTATATCAACATCAAATACTTGGCTTGCAGTTAGTGAGTGAATATCTTCATTATTTTTAAATGCTTTTTTTAATTCTTTTACATCAGCTAGATCTGCTAAGATTCTCATTTCAATTTGGTTATAGTCAGCTGAAATTAAAGTAAAATTTTTTTCAGCTATAAAAGCTTTTCTTATGTCCTTTCCATCCTCTGATTTGACGGGAATATTTTGTAAATTTGGCTCACTAGAGGCAAGTCTTCCTGTTGTTGTGGCGGCCAACAGAAAAGAAGTGTGAATTCTTTTTGTAGCTGGATTAATGTGCTCAGGCAAAGCATCAGAATAAGTATTTTTAAGCTTTGATACTTGTCGCCAATCTAAAATTAATTGTGGAAATTTATGTCCTTTAAATGCTAGGTCCTCAAGTACACTTGCATTAGTAGCAAAGCTTCCTTTTCTAGTTTTTTTTAGTACTGCAATCTTTAAATCATTATAAATGACTTCACCCAATTGTTTTGGCGAAGCGATATTAAATTCTTTTTTTGAGATTTTAAAAACTTCTTTTTGTAATTTATCAATCTTTTTTTCAAATTTTAATGATAATAACTTTAAAAACTTATTATCAATTTTTATTCCTTCAATTTCCATGAAAGCTAGTATCTTAATTAAAGGCTTTTCAAAAATTTCATAAATATTGATTAATTTTTCTAATTTAAGATTTTTGTTAAATATTTTATATAATCTATATGTTATATCAGCATCTTCTGCGGCGTATTCCTTTGCTTTCTCTAGCTCTACATCACTAAAACTTATTTCTTTTTTTCCGCTTCCGACAATTTCTTTAAAAGAAATTGTTTTATGTTGTAGGTGAATTTCAGATAAAGTATCCATATTATGTCTATTTTTTCCAGCATCTAGCACATAAGACATCAACATTGTATCTTCCATTGAAGTCATGCTTATTCCTTGCTTGTATAAAACAATAAAATCAAACTTAATATTTTGACCAATTTTTTTTACACTCACATCTTCTAAAAGGGGTTTTAGTTTTTTAATTACATTCTCTTTTTTTAGACATCCACTAAACTTATGTCCTATTGGAATATAACAGGCCTTACCAATTTTAGTACTTAATGAAATGCCTATCAAGTCTGCTTGGTGTACATCTAATGAACTGGTTTCTGTATCAATTGCAAGCTCCCCGCTTTCTTCTGCTTCATTAATCCACTCATCAATCTCATCTTCATTAGTAATTAATTGGTAATTTTTTTTATTTATATTTTGTTTTTTTTTTTGGGGTATTGCCTCTATTGCATTTTCTTCTAATTCAGGTTCACCATATGCCGAGATAGCAGAACTAAGAATCCTATTAAATTCCATTTCTCTTAAAAATTTATATAATTTTTCTTTATCAATTTTTTTAAGTTGAAAATCTTCTATCTTTCTTTCAACTGGAGCATCTTTCATTAATGTTACTAATTTTTTACTGATAATTGCTTTATCTTTATTTTCTATAAGTGTTTCTCTTCTTTTGTTCTGTTTTATTTCATGTGCGTTATTTAGTAACTTTTCTAAAGTGCCATATTTATTAATAAGTTCTGCTGCAGTCTTAACACCTATGCCTGGAACTCCAGGAACGTTGTCGCTACTATCACCTGCTAATGACTGCACATCGATTACTTTTTCAGGGCCTACTCCAAATTTAGTTACTATATCTTCTTGTGTTACAAATTTGTTTTTCATGGGATCAAATAATCGAACATCTTTTTTATAAAGTTGCATTAAATCTTTATCTGATGACACTATTGTCACTTTTGCTCCTTTAGCTAAAATTTGCTCAACATAAGTTGCTATTAAATCATCAGCCTCATAATTAGGAAGATCAACAGCTGGTAAATTAAAAGCAATCACTGATTTTCTTATATATTCAAACTGTGGAGCTAAATCATCAGGAGCTTCAGATCTGTTTGCTTTATAATCTGAATAAATTTCATTTCTAAAAGTTTTTCTTGCTGCATCAAAAATTACCGCAAAGTGTGATGGTTTTTGAAGATTTTCACTAGACTTTGAATCTTCTAGTAACTTAAATAACATGCTACAAAAACCACTTACAGCTCCCACTGGAAGACCATCACTTTTTCTAGTTAATGGTGGTAGTGCATAATAGGCTCTAAAAATATATCCAGAACCATCTATTAAATAAAAATGATCTGTTTTTTTAATTTTAGTCATTATAAATTATTATTAATTAAAGTATTATTATAATTACAATATCATCTATAAAAAAAAAATATACTTTACTTATTTGAGTAAATTAAAACTAGATTATTATTAAAAAAATAGTATCATATTATTAATGGATCTTACTAAAATAAACTCTCAATCAAAATTAATTAAATCATTTATTGTAATAATTTTAGGTTCAGTTGCACTTACGATATCTGCTAAACTAAAAATTCCTTTTTATCCCGTGCCAATGACGATGCAAACATTTGTTGTTTTGTTTTTAGGTTTAAGTTTTGGATATAAAATGGGTTTGACAACAGTAGGTTTATATTTATTGGAGGGAATTGCTGGCTTTCCTGTTTTTTCAAATTCTCCAGAAAAAGGTATTGGCTTAGTTTATTTTACTGGACCAACAATGGGTTATTTAGTGGGGTTTTTGGTAGCTTCTTTTTTATCTGCTTTTATAAATATGAAAGATAATTTTTTAATTATCTTTCTAAAACTTTTAATGTCAGTTTCTACTATATATATTCTTGGAATTTTATGGCTTGGAACCCTAATTGGTTGGGATAAACCAATCTTTAGTTTAGGTGTTACTCCATTTTTATTAGCTGAATTTTTTAAGTTAGCTCTTTTAACGTTATTAGCAAAAAAAATTATTAAATTTAGAGATTTTATCTAGGGGATCTTTTAGATAATATTCTTTGAAGAGTTCTTCTATGCATCTTAAGTCTTCTTGCAGTTTCAGATACATTTCTATTACATAATTCAAAAACTCTATGAATATGTTCCCACTTTACACGGTCGGCTGACATTGGGTTTTCTGGCGGAGCAGCTTTTTTTGATGGGTCTGCCAACAATGCTTTTTCAACATCATCTGCATCTGCCGGCTTTGCAAGGTAATCAATTGCACCTTCTTTAATTGCGGCAACGGCAGTCGGTATGTTCCCATATCCAGTTAACATAATAATTCTACTTGAGGAATTTGAGCTTTGAATTTCTTTAACAACCTCCAAGCCATTTCCATCTGCTAGCCTTAAGTCAACTACTGCAAAACCCGGTTTTTTAACTTTTACAGCTTCTATTCCTTTTTTTACACTTTCAGCTTGTAAAACTTCAAAACCCTTCTTTTCCATTGCCCTTGATAACCTATCTCTAAAGGGATTGTCATCATCTACGATTAACAAGGATTTATTATCAAAATTAGATAATTTTTGAAGTGTTGCTTCATTTTTCATTAAGTACATATGGAGGCTAATTTAGAAAATACAATAGATAATTATTTGCTTTACATCCATTTATTATTGGCTTAATTGCACATTTTATAAAAAGTTTTTATATGTTTTTAAAACTTTTTTTTTGTTAAATTTTTTTTTGGAGACACTTACAATGCAAAAATTTAAATCAGTTGAAGATTTAATAAATCAACTGAAACCTGAAAAGCCTATTTATTGTATCAGAAGACATTCTGTTACTTCTGCTTCAAAATTTTTTCAGAAAAATTTTCCTGGGGATGTTTTATATGCAGTTAAAACTAATCCTCACCCTATAGTAATAAAAACGCTTTTAGAAAGTGGCATTAATCAATTCGATGTAGCTTCAATTGAAGAAATCAAACAAATAAGGAAATTTACAAGTACTGCAAAATGTTCTTACATGCATACTATTAAAAGTCCTGAAAGTATTAATAGAGCTTATTTTGAATATGGAATTAAAACTTTTTCTTTAGATACAAAAGAAGAGTTAATAAAAATTATAAAAAATACGAATAATGCTAAAGATCTAGAATTATTTATAAGAATTGCTGTTTCAAATGAGCATGCTGAAATCGATTTATCAAAAAAATTTGGTGCTCTAAATTCAGAAGCCTTAGGTTTGTTAAGATTGGCAAAACAATATGCCTTTAAAGTTGGATTAAGTTTTCATGTCGGGTCTCAGTGCATGCATCCTATTTCTTATGCTAAAGGGATATCAGAAGTTGGAAAAATAATTAAAAAAACGAAAATTATTCCTGATTATATAAATGTTGGAGGGGGTTTTCCAGCAATCTATCCTGATTTAATACCTCATAATTTGATTGCATACTTTAATGAAATCCAAAAAAGTCTAAAAAATTTAAAACTAGAAAAAATGCCTAAAATAATTTGTGAACCTGGAAGAGCTTTAGTTGCCGAAAGTGGCTCAACTATAGTTAAGGTTAATTTAAGAAAAAAACAAAAATTATATATAAATGATGGAACATATGGAACTTTATTTGATGCTGGGACACCCAACATTGTTTTTCCAACTAAAATGATTAAAGAAACCTCAAATAAGATTATATCAAAAAAGATGACTGCATTTGATTTTTTTGGACCGACTTGTGACAGTATGGATTATATGAAGGGTCCATTTATTCTTCCAAATAATATTAAAGAAAATGACTATATTGAATTAGGACAACTAGGTGCCTACGGACTAACTTTTAGAACACAATTTAATGGGTTTTATTCTGATGAAATATATGAAGTTGATGATGCTCCAATTATGAGCCTGTACAATAAAAACATTCCTAAAGCTACTTTGGTCGCTTAATGTCAAAAGATAAAAGCTTAGTTCACAATAGTAAAAAAGATTTTTTAAAAAATCCTGTAGAACATATTGATATTACTTCCTTTGACTCTAGAAAAATAATTTCTTCAATGGAAAAAATGTCTTTTGTTGCAAGAGAAACTGCTAATGCTGCAAATATATATAACGACATGCTAAAAGATAAAGACTGTACCATTTTTTTAACGTTAGCTGGATCCACATCTGCGGGTGGATGTATGAATGTTTATAAAGATCTAGTTAAATACAATATGGTGGATGCAATTATTGCAACAGGAGCTTCTATTGTAGATATGGATTTCTTTGAAGCTCTAGGATTTAAACATTATCAAGGATCACAATTTCAAGATGATACTGAATTAAGAAATAATTATATAGATAGAATATACGACACCTATATCGATGAAGAAGAGCTCCAAACGTGTGATAAAATTATTTGCGAAATAGCAGATACTTTAGAGGCAAGAAGCTACACTTCTAGAGAATTCATTAATGAAATGGGCAAATATTTAAAAAAAAATTCCAAAAAGAAAGATTCTTTAATTGAAACTGCTTACGATAATAATGTGCCTATTTTTTGTCCAGCTTTTACAGATTCAAGTGCAGGATTTGGTCTGGTAATACATCAAGAAAAAAATCCTAAACATCATATAACCATAGATTCTATCAGAGAATTTAGAGAGCTTACTGAAATTAAAATTCAATCTAATGGATCAGGACTATTTATGATTGGTGGTGGTGTTCCAAAAAATTTTATTCAAGATACCATTATATGTGCAGAACTTTTAGGCAAAGAAGTGGGCATGCACAAGTATGCAATACAAATAACCGTTGCGGACAGCAGAGATGGAGCGTGTAGTAGTTCAACCTTAAAAGAAGCAAGCTCTTGGGGTAAAGTTGATATAGCTAAAGAGCAAATGGTATATGCAGAAGCAACAAGTGTATTGCCATTAATAGCTAGCGATGCTTATCATAAAGGTGAGTGGAAAAGTAGAAATAGAAAAAACTTTACTAAAATTTTTAAATAAAATTGAAATATCTCTCTAATAAAAATGGATTTTTAGGAATTGACAATAAGGTTAATTTTAAAGAAAAAGTAGTTGTGGTTCCTTTCGGTCTAGAAAAAACTGTCAGCTACGGTGGTGGCACTAAAAATGGACCTAGGGAGATCATCAAAGCATCACATCAGGTAGAGCTTTACGACGAAGAGTTAAACTGTGAACCTTACAAAAAAATAGGTATTAAAACTTTAAAACCATTTAAAATTAACAAAGATATCAAAAAAGCTCTAAATAAAATGTCTAAGATAAACGAAGAAATTTTGGACAAAAAACTTTTTCCAATGACTTTTGGTGGTGAACACTCAATAACTCCCGGATGCATTGATCCATTTACAAAAAAATACGAAAAGATTTGTCTTTTACACTTTGATGCTCATGCAGACTTACGTGAAAGTTATAATGGAGAAAAATTTTCACATGCTTCGGCTATTAAAAGATGCTTAGATTATCCAAATGTTTCTGTAATTTCATTTGGGATAAGAAATATTTCTCAAAGCGAAATTCCTTTCCTAAAAAAAAATTCCTCAAGAATTAATATATTTTGGGCAAAAGATAAAAATAAATGGGACCTTAATAAATTTAAGAAATTAATAAAAGATAAAACTGTTTATCTAACATTTGATGTTGATGGACTAGATTCAAGCATTATGCCCGCTACAGGAACACCTGAACCCGGTGGATTATTATGGGATGAAACTCTAAATATCATAAAAATTGCAGCAAAAAATTCAAAAATAGTTGGTGCAGATATTAACGAACTTTCACCTATAAAAGGTTTTAATTCATACAATTTTCTTGTGGCTAAGTTAGCCTATAAAATTTTATCTTATAAATTTTTATGTTAAACTTTAGCAGCTTTAAGGGTGCCTAGTAATAATCTGAAAGGTATTAACATTATCAAGGCTACAAATATCTTAACTGCTAAGTCACCTAAAGATAATGTAAACCATGGTATTCCTGTTGCATAAAACGATATTGAAAAGAATAAAAAAGTGTCAACAGTAGAACCAATAAATGAAGAAGTAAGAGGTGCAATAAACCATTTCTTTTTTCTTAGTTTAGCAAAAATTTGAACATCTAATAATTGAGCTATTATAAAAGCAGTACCAGATCCAATTGCAATTCTCACTGAAATTAAATCTGCAAAATTAGTTGAAAATAAAAGAGTAAAACTAATACCTGTGGCAAATCCAATATAAACAATTTTTCTAGCAACCACCTTGCCATAGGATCTGTTTGCTAAATCGGTAATTAAGAATGCAATTGGATAACTAAAAGCGCCATAAGTTAGTATTTTTTCTAACCCATAATATTTAATTGGGAACTGAACTAAAAAATTTGAAGATAAAACAACCACTCCCATTAGAAATGAGAGAAGTAAAAACAGCCTATTCATTATGCAGATTTTGCTAAAGGTTTTTTCTTAAATGGAGATTTAATTAAAATGCCTTTTTTTAATTTTTTAAGTCTTGGAGATAAATTCTTATTTTTTACAGTTTTCAAAAAAACATCAAAACTTCCTTTTTTGTCTACTGATCTCACACCAGCATTACTTACTGTTAATTTCAAACTTCTTTTTAAAAGTTCACTTGTAAATTTTACTTTTTTCAAATTAGGTAAAAATCTTCTTTTAGTCTTATTGTTAGCGTGACTAACGTTATGACCTTTCATGGGAATTTTACCAGTGAGTTCACATTTTTTAGACATAGTAGCCCGATTATATAAGGGGTGATGAGGTTCGCGTCAAGTAATAGAATTAGGATTTAGATTTATTTCCAATGATTTCTGTAAAATTTTTAACCCCTTCTTTTAACAATAATTCACTTAAATCATTTTTAATCGTGTTAACAATATTTGGCCCCTTATAAACCATTCCAGTATAAAGTTGAATATAATGTGCGCCGGCTAAAAATTTATTATAAGCACTCGAGCCAGAATCCACACCACCAACCCCTATAATTTTAATTTTATTTTTTAAATGTTTATAAAATTTATTAATTAATAAATTTGATTTATCTTCTATCGGTTTTCCTGACAAACCACCTTTTTGATGTTTTTGAATATTTGTTAATTTTTCTCTTGTAGCATTTGATGTATTTGAAATAATGATAGCTTCAACCTCATTATTAATCAATACCCCTGAGATTTTTTCTATCTCACTATCATTTATATCTGGAGCAATCTTTACTACGATAGGTATTTTTGAATTAAGATTTTTTTTTTCTTTTTTTATTTCTTTTAATAATTTATCTAATCGTGTTTGATCATGAAAATTTCTTAAATTTTCAGTATTTGGTGATGAAATATTAATTGTGATATAATCAGCAACTTCATAAAAACTTCTTAGACCTGACAAATAGTCCTCCAATCTATTTTGGGCATCTTTATTGGGACCAATGTTTACACCTAGTATCCCAGTTTTTGGATTTTTCCTAATTCTATCCAAAACATTTTTAGCTCCATGATTATTAAATCCTAATCGATTAATTAACGCTTCATCCTCCACTAATCTAAATACTCTTGGTTTAGGATTGCCATATTGACTTAATGGAGTAATGGTGCCCACTTCTACAAAGCCATATCCCAGTTTAAATAACTGATTATAAACCTCAGCATTTTTGTCAAAACCTGCAGCCATTCCAATCGGGTTTTTTAGATCTTTGTTAAATAAAGTAGTTTTAAACAAGCTATCATTTTCTTCATCTTGAAAAAAATTTGGTACAAAGTTAAATTTAAGAGATTTAATTGCTAATGTATGTGCTTTTTCTGGATCTAATTTAAAAATTAACGATCTTAAATTTGAAAACATTACTTAATTTTTTTCATTATAAGCTCTTTTGTTTCATTAACACCAAAAAAACTTATGAAGAAACCCATACGAGGTCCATTTTCATCTCCAAAAACAACTTCATAAATTAATTTGAACCAGTCTCTAAGATTTTCTGTATAACCATTTTCTTTTCCTGTGGAATATATCAAAGTTTGAATGTCTTCTGGAGACATTTGATCATTGCATTTTTCAAGAATTTTAATAAGTGCTTCTAAGGCTAACTTCTCATCCTCATTTGGAGTTTTGTATTTTTTCTTTGATTTAATTACATCATTAAAATACTTTATTGCATAACCTACTAATGCATCAAATATTGGGTAATTTTTTTCTTCAATATTTTTTTTGTATTTTTTAACAAATTTCCAAAGAAGTTCTTTTGTGTCAGCATTGCTAGTTTCTACAAGATTCAAAAGCATTGAGAATGACATAATTGCATTTTCATTAGGAATAACACCATTGTGGACGTGCCAACAAGGATTCAATAACACTTGTAGTTCATCTTGTTTTTTTGCTTTTGCAATAAAATCTAAATATTCATCCACTGCTTTTGGAACTATTTCTTTATAAAGTTTTTTTGCTCTTTTTGGATTTTGATACATGTATAAAGATAAACTTTCAGGTGATGCATATTTTAACCACTGATCAATTGTAATTCCATTACCTTTTGATTTTGAAATTTTTTCACCTTTTTCATCCAAAAATAATTCATAAGCAAATCCAGAGGGATTATTTTTACCAATTAAATTTACAATTTTTTTTGATAAAATTGCACTTTCAATAAGATCTTTGCCATACATTTCAAAATCAATATCAAGAGCATACCATCTCATTGCCCAATCTACTTTCCATTGAAGCTTACAATTTCCATCTAAAATACTTTTCTCAAGTTTTTTTCCTTTGTTGTCAAAAATTATTTTTGAATTATCTTTATCAATTTCTGAAACTGGAATTTCTAGAACTTGTCCACTATCTGGGCAAATTGGTAAAAATGGACTATAAGTTTTCTGTCTTTCTTTGCCTAATGTTGGTAAGATAATATTCATTATTCCATCATAATTTTCTAAAATTAGCTGAAGTGTAGAATTGAAAAAACCAGATTTATATAATGATGTAGAGCTTTTAAAAGTATAATTAAAATTAAAGTTATTTAAAAAATTTTTAAGCATCTCATTATTGTGCTCACCAAAACTTTTAAATTTTTCAAATGGATCTGGAACTTGAGTTAAGGGCTTGTGTAAATTCTCTTCTAACAATTTTTGATTTGGTACATTTTCTGGAATTTTTCTAAGTCCATCCATGTCGTCTGAAAAAGTAATAATCTCTGTAGGGATTTCCGTTAATTGCTTTAAAGCATTAACCATCATAGATGTTCTCGCAACTTCTGCAAAGGTTCCTATATGAGGCAAGCCACTGGGACCATATCCAGTTTGAAGTACAATCCTTCCTTTTTTTTCAATAAATGATTTTCTTTCTCGAAGCATTTTTTTTGCCTCAACAAATGGCCATGCATTAGTTTTGTCTAAATTTTCTTTTTTTATCATGATTTACACTTAAACTTATTATTATAGTGAATTTATTAATTCTTATAGAGTTGAAATTTATTTACCATAAAATAATGTTCTATCAAAATGTCTAATTATAAAACAGTTTTTTTTACTCTGGGAATTTTACAAATAATTCTTGGTGTGTTCATGTTTATTCCAATAATCATTCAATTTCTTTATGCAGAAATGGATTCATCTTTTTTTGGGGCTTCACTTGTAACAATTATTTTTGGAACATTATTTTTTTTGTCTAATATAGATCATGATAAAAAGTTGACCTTACAGCAAGCCTTTTTATTAACTGCATTGTCTTGGCTGAGTATTGCAATATTTGGCTCACTACCTTTTGTATTTTCAGATTTAAATTTTTCTTTCACTAATGCTTTTTTTGAAAGCATGTCTGGTATAACAACTACTGGCTCTACAATTATTCCAAATCTTAATGAAATGCCAAAAAGTATTCTATTATGGAGAGCTATTCTTCAATGGTTGGGTGGTATTGGAATAATAATTATGGCAATAACTTTAATGCCAATAATGAATGTTGGTGGAATGCAATTATTCAAAGTATCAAGTAACGACTCAAATGAAAAAATTCTACCAAAGTCTAAAGAAATCGCTCTTCGTTTAATTTACATCTATTCATCACTAACTTTGATTTGTGGAATTACTTATAATATTTTCGGCATGAGTTTTTTTGATAGCTTGACACATTCAATGACAACTATAGCTACTGGAGGATTTTCAAATTATAATGAGTCTATTGGTTTTTTTAATAGTGTTGCAATTGAAATATCTTCAATGATTTTTATTATTTTAGGAAGTTTGCCTTTCATTGCATATATCAAATTTATAAGTGGTAACAAAAAAATTTTAATAAATGATACACAAATAAAATCTTTTTTTAGAATTATAATTGTTAGTATCGTTATTCTTTCCATATATTTAATAGTAAATAATTCTGATGAATTTAATTTAAGATCAGTTTTTTTTAATGTTATTTCAATATTAACTGGAACTGGTTATGTAAATGCAGAATTTGACAATTGGGGTAGTTTTTCGTTGATACTTTTTTTAGGATTAATGTTTATTGGTGGTTGCGCAGGTTCCACAACATGTGGAATTAAGATATTTAGAGTTCAAATATTATATTTATTTGTAGTAAATCAACTAAAAAAAATAATTTATCCTAAAGGTGTCTTTGTTTTAAAATATGATCAGAACCCTGTCGATAACAAATTTATTGCATCGATAATTTCCTTTATTTATATGTACCTTGTAATATTTTTTGTTTTAACAGCTCTTTTATCTTTGACTGGCTTAGATTTTGTCACATCTATTTCGGGAGCGGCAACATCAATTTCCAACGTGGGTCCTGGTTTGGGCTCAATAATTGGGCCTAATGGAAATTTTTCAACTCTTCCAGATATCTCAAAGTGGATTTTAACTTTGGGAATGATATTGGGCAGGCTTGAATTATTTGCAATACTAGTTTTGTTTTTACCTTCATTCTGGAGAAACTAAAGATGCTTGAAATTAAAAAACAATCACTCTCAGAAACTTTCTCAATTTATTTTGATAAAAGAATGTTAAAAATCTTATTATTAGGATCAATATCAGGATTTCCTTGGGTATTGATTGGAAGTAGTTTGAGTTTATGGCTCAAAGAAGATGGACTTAGCAGATCTACCGTTGGGTGGGCTGGTTTAATATTTGCTGTTTATGCTTTTAATTATTTGTGGGCGCCATTAATAGACAGAATACAGATACCCTACCTTACAAAAAAAATTGGGCATAGGCGAGGATGGATTGTCTTAATGCAGTTTATCATATTAGTTTCTCTTGTTTTATGGAGCTTAATCAATCCAACTGAAAATTTAGCACTGGTTATTACAATTGGACTTTTAATTGCAGTTGCCTCAGCAACGCAAGACATAACTGTGGATGCCCTAAGAATTGAACAAATCAGTGAGAACGAAGGAAAGTCAATGGCCGCTGGAGCTGCCATGGCTGTTGTAGGATGGTGGAGTGGATATAAACTGGGTGGAGTACTTTCTTTGTTTTCTGCAGAATATTTACAAAATTTAGGTTTTGATAATTATTGGCAAATTACCTTTATTATTCTAGGTGTATTGGTGATTCTAATGAACATTGGTCTAATGTTTGTCAGTGAAAAAAATTCAGATGAAAGAATGATTAAACAGGCTGAGCACGACCAGATAATTTCAAGTAAATTGGGAGATAAGAATTTTATATCTAAGTTTCTTACATGGATTGGAGGTACAATAAGTGGACCAATAATTAGTTTTTTTAAAAAAAATGGATTTTCAATAGCAATTGGTATTTTAGGATTTGTTTTCTTATTTAAAGTTGGTGAGGCTTTTTTAGGAAGAATGTCAATAATCTTTTATCAAGAGATTGGATTTAGTAAATCAGATATTGCTATTTATTCCAAAACCTTGGGTTGGGTCACAACTGTAATCTTCACACTTCTTGGTGGGCTTTTTGTAATTAGATCTGGTGTCTTAAAAGCTATGTTTTTAGCTGGAATTATTATGGCTGGAACAAATCTATTATTTAGTGTTTTGGCTTGGAGTGACAAATCAGAGTTATTATTTGCCATAGTGGTTATATTTGATGATATAGCCGCTGCATTTGCAACGGTGGCATTCGTAGCCTTTATTTCTCTACTTGTTGATAGAACTTATACGGCAACTCAATATGCTTTGCTTGCTTCTATTGGAACCGCTGGAAGAACAACTCTTGCCTCATCCTCAGGAGCTCTTGTTGATTGGTTAAATGGAGATTGGGGTTTATTTTTTATTTTAACCGCAATAATGGTTATACCTTCATTAATAATTTTATGGTCGATGAGAGATAAATTAAAATTGAGTGAAAAATAATTTTTATAATAAATCGCTAGGAAATATATATTCAAGACCTTATATAAATTCTGAGGTTGCTACACAAATATTATATGGTGATAAATTTATAATTTTATCCAAAAATAAAAATTGGATTAAAATTAAAACTAGTTTTGATAAATACACTGGTTATATAAAAAATGATAATTTTGTAGGATCATTTAAACCTACACACAAAATTTATACCTTAAAAAGTAAAATATTTAGAAATATAAAATCTAAGTTTGTAGAAACAAAAAAATATCTATACTTTTCTAGTGCAATCACCAGTTTTGAAACTAAAAAAAATTTTATTAAATTCGACAAAAAAAATTGGATTAAAAAAAAAGATTTAAGAAAAATCAATCATATAGAAAATAATTATATAAAAATTTTAAAATTATTCTTAAAAACAAAATATTTATGGGGAGGAAAAAGCGCAGATGGAATAGATTGCTCAGCTTTAATTCAGATATTTTTCAAATATAATAATAAATTTTTTCCTCGAGATACAAAAGATCAAATAAAATTTTGTAAAAAGAAAATTCATAAAAATTTTAAAGATGGAGACATTATATTTTGGAAGGGTCATGTTGGTCTTTGTCTAAATAATGAAAAATTTATTCATGCATATGGGCCAAAGAAAAAAGTCTTAATTATGCCAATCAATTACACTTTAAATTTAATTGCCAATACAGCGAACTTAAAGGTAAAGAAAATTAGTAATATTACAGATTATTAATTTCTTCCAAAATCTGGCTTATTAATATCCTGTTTTAGCTTAATAATCTTAGATCTTACTTTTTTGGTCATGACTAATTTATTAAGAATTGATTTATTGTTTTTAGAATTAATATCTTTTTTAAATGAATTTAAATTTTTAATAAATAAATCAATTGCTTTTGAGATATTCTTTTTATTATTAAAAAAAATATCCCTCCACATAATCTCATTAGAAGCTGCTATTCTTGAAAAGTCTCTAAGGCCTCCAGCGCTAAATTTAATAAGATCATATTTTTCTTGTTTCTCAAAATCCTGTGCTGACTTTACTAAATTATAAGCTATTAAGTGTGGCAAATGACTTGTTATTGAAAATATTTTATCGTGTTTTTCCGTGTCCATTTCGACAATTTTAGAACCAATACTTTTCCAAAAAAATTTTAATTTTAATAAATGATTTTTGTTGGTATTTTTATCTTTTATTAAAACGCACCATTTATTTTCAAATAAATCATGTTTCCCATACCTGGGTCCACTTACTTCTGAACCAGTGATGGGATGACTTGATGTCCAGGAAATATTTTTTTTTAAAAATTTATTAATAATTTTAAAAGACTCTTTTTTAGCAGAACCAACATCTGTAATTATATGATCTGATTTTAAAAAGCTGTTCATCTTTAAAATTATCTTTTTATATGAACTCATTGGAGTGCATAAAATGATCAAATCTGATTGTTTTATTCCATCTTCTAATTTATTTACAATAGTTCCTTTGAGTTTTAGTTTTTTAATTTGCAAAATATGGGATCTTGATTTTTCATATATAAAAATTTTTTTTGCTATTTTATTTTTAGAAATCTTTCTCAACAAAGATGAGCCAAGTAATCCACATCCAATAATTAATATATTTTTCATTTAGAAAATATTTCCTTTATAGCGGTTAAAAATTTAGAATTTTCTTCTCTTGATCCAATCGTTAACCTTAATTTATTTTTAATATTATATCCCTCTTCAGTTGATCGTAAAATAATACCTTTATTTTTTAGTTTTTCATAAAGTACTTTTGCTTTTAATTTGCATCTCTCAAAATCTAGTAACAAAAAATTAGCTGTTATATCGTTTGAATAAATCTCATATTTTTCTAAAAATAATTTTATTTTTTTTGCATATAGTAAATTGTGTTTTACAGACTTTTTGACAAAAGTTTTATCTTTTAACGCTTCTATTGCAGCATATTGAGCAACTTGGTTCACATTAAATGGTGATTTTATTTTATTAAGAGCTTCAATAATTTTTTTTGCACCATAGCCCCATCCTATTCTCAATGCTGACAAACCAAATATTTTTGAAAAAGTTCTTAATATAAAAACATTATCCCTAGTCTTGAATAAATTCATTCCTGAAGAGTAATCTTTATTTTGCATATATTCGCTATAAGCATCATCTACTACTAATAAAATATTTTTATTCAATTTTTTTCTTAAATCTAGTAATTCATTTCTTTTTAAAAAAGTTCCAGTGGGATTATTTGGATTTGCTAAAAATACAATTTTTGTTTTACTTGTAACATTTTTTAGTATTTCAAATATTGAAACTTTATAATTATCTTCTTTTGCAAGTGTTACTTTTGCTCCTACTATTTTAGCATATATCCTATACATCAAAAAACTATACTGAGGTACAATTACCTCATCTTTTGGTTTTAAATATAATTGACATAACATTTGAATTACTTCATCAGAACCTGCACCGCAAATAATCTTATTAGCTTTACACTTAAAATTTTTGGCTATTTCTTCTCTTAGTTTCTCACATCTACTGTCTGGATATCTAAAAAATTTTAGTTTTTTACTAGAAAACACTTTTTTAACATTTGGACTAACCCCTAATGCAGACTCATTTGCTGATAATTTTATAATTTTTTTAAATCTTTTAATATTCGATTTCCCAGGCTTATAAGCCTCAATATTAATTTTTTTAAACATAGGAACAGTCATATTTTTTATTTTTATTCTTTATAAATAATATAGTTAAATATTCATACTGAATTAATGTAGTTTTTTTAAAATTGACAACCTGGGTCACTTCTAGTACAAATTTTATGCGCTGATTTAACTGAATTGCGAGCGCTTTAAAAAAACAGCTAAACAAGTTTTTTTCTCACAATTCACCAAATTAGCAAAAAATTGGTATGGGTAAAATAAAAACATTAATAATTCAAAAATCTCTTAAATTAGATTGTGGAAAAATAATTAAGGATTTTCCTATTGCATATGAGACTTATGGAAAGCTAAATAAGAAAAAAAGTAATGCGATTTTAGTTTTTCATGCTTTGACAGGTGATCAATTTGTATCTGGAATTAATCCGATTACTAAAAAAGATGGCTGGTGGTCATTTGCTGTTGGACCTAATAAGGCCATTGATACAAATAAGTTTTTTGTAATATGTGCAAATGTTATCGGTGGGTGTATGGGCTCATATGGACCAAATTGTAAAGATGCTAACACAAATGAAGCATTGGGTATTAATTTTCCAGTTATAACTATTAATGATATGGTCAACGCTCAGTATAATTTACTAGAATTTTTTGATATTGAAAAACTTTTTTCAGTTATTGGTGGTTCAATGGGTGGCATGCAGGTATTGCAATTTGCTAGCAATTTCCCAAATAAAGTAAAAACTGTTATTCCTATTGCTTGTACTTCAAATCATTCAGCGCAAAATATTGCTTTTAACGAACTTGGTAGACAGGCAATCACTGCTGATAATTATTGGAATAATGGAGATTACTATACTAATACTAATCATCCTAATAAAGGGCTAGCTGTTGCTCGTATGGCGGCACATATTACTTACTTATCAAAAAAAGGATTACAGAAAAAATTTGGAAGGAAATTGCAACAAAGAGATGATTTAAAATTTGGATTTGACGCAGATTTTCAAATTGAAAGTTATTTAAGATACCAAGGATCAGTCTTCGTCGATAGATTTGATGCCAATAGTTATCTATATATTACTCGGGCAATGGATTATTTTGATTTAACAAAACAATTTGATGGCAATTTGTCAAAAGCTTTTTTGAATACTAAAGCTAAATTTTTTGTAATTTCATTTACTTCAGATTGGTTATATCCAACCCAAGAAAATAAAGAAATAGTTTTTGCCTTAAACTCTATAGGAGTCGATGTGGGTTTTGTGGAAATCGATTCTGACAAAGGTCATGACTCTTTTCTACTTGATGTTCCTGATTTTTTAAATGCTCTCAGAAATTTTTTAGAAAAATCTATTAATTAAATATGAAACAAGAATTTAATGTAATTGCAAATAACATTGAGAACGCCACGAGGGTGCTTGATGTTGGTTGTGGTGATGGTGTTTTAATGGAATATTTAAAAAATGAAAAAAATGTTGATGTTAGAGGTTTGGAAATATCGAAAGATAAAGTTCAAAAATGTATATTAAAAGGATTAACTGTAATTGAAGGTAATGCGGAAGTTGATTTAAAACAATTTCCAGATAACTCATTTGACTATGTGGTGCTTAGCCAAACGCTTCAGGCATTTATAAACCCTGAGCTGGTTGTCAAGGAACTTTTAAGAGTAGGAAAAAAATCAATTATAACCATCCCTAATTTTGGATTTTGGAAGGTTAGATTACATTTATTAATTAAAGGTACTATGCCTGTAACTAAAACTTTACCAGAAGAATGGTACAACACACCTAACTTACATATGTGTACTATTAAAGATTTTGTAGAATTTTCAAATAAAATAAATTTTAAAATTTTTAAATCTATTGCTATATTTGAAAAAAAAATTTCTTTAATCAATAAAAAAAATTTGTTTACAAAAAATTTATTTTCAGAATTTGGTATTTTTTTAATTGAAAAATAGTTTTATGAAAGTTGAAATTATAAAATGTCTTCAAGATAATTATAGTTATTTGATTATAGATGAACAAACAAATGAGGCGTGTGTTATAGATCCAAGTGAAGCAAATCCAATTATTAACTATTGTGAAAAAAATGATGTTAGGCCAAAGTATATTTTAAACACGCATCATCATTTTGATCATGTCGGTGGTAATCAAGAGATTAAGGATAAATATTCCTCAGTAGTTTTAGGATTCAAAGGTGATAAAGATCGTATACCAGGAATTGATTTACTTTTAGAAGATCAACAGATTTGGAAGACAGGTAATTTTGAAACAAAAATTACCCATATACCAGGTCATACCAGGGGTCATATTTCTTATTATTTTTTTAATGAAAAAATTATTTTCTCCGGCGACACCCTTTTTTCTTTAGGTTGTGGAAAAATTTTTGAAGGAACATATGATGAAATGTATGAATCTTTAAGTAAATTTAAAAACCTTCCATTAGATACAAAAATTTACTGTGGCCACGAATATACTCTGCAAAATTCAAAATTTTGTATAAAACACGATCCTTCAAATCAAAAACTTATTAACAAGATGCTGGAGATAAAAAAAAAAATTAACAATGGAACTCCAACTTTGCCGAGTACTCTGAAGGATGAGCTTGAATGTAATATATTTCTAAGAGCAAATAATATTAGAAGTTTCTCAAAATTAAGGGATTTGAAGGATAATTTCTAGGTTATTCAGCTTGACTAAATAGAGGCTCGGACTATATTGCCTTTACAATTTTTAACGATAAATACTATGTCCTACGCAGTCATTCAAACAGGTGGTAAGCAATACAAAGTTAAATCTGGAGAAATCTTAAAGATTGAAAAATTACCTGATTCAAAACCCGATACAAAAATAGAATTTAAAGAAATTCTTGCTTATGGAGATGATAAGATAATTGAATTAGGCTCTCCAACTGTAGCTGGTGCAAAAGTTGAGGCTGATCTTCTTGAAAATGGAAAAAATAGAACAGTATTAATATTTAAGAAAAGAAGAAGACAAAATTCAAGAAGAAAAAATGGTCATAGACAGCAATATTCATTAATAAGGATTAACAAAATTTTCTCAAAAGACGGAAAAGTTTTATCTGAAGCAGAACAAATGGTTAGACAATCAAAAAAAATTGAAAAAGTAGAAATAGAAGCAGATGCTAAAAAATCAACAAAAAAAGTAGAAGCTAAAGCATCTATTAAAAAAGTTAAAGTACCTACTAAAAAAGTAGAGACTAAAGTAGTAAGTAAATAAATTAGATAGATTATGGCAACAAAAAAAGCAGGTGGATCATCAAGAAATGGACGTGATAGTGCTGGTCGTAGACTTGGTGTTAAAAAATATGGTGGCGAAGTTGTGATTCCTGGAAATATAATTGTTAGACAAAGAGGAACAAAAATTTTTCCTGGTGAAAATGTGGGCATGGGCAAAGACCATTCAATTTTTTCAGTTATAAGTGGGAAAGTGATATTTAAAAAAGGTAAATCGGATAGAACAACAGTTTCAGTACAACCAAATTAATAGTACAACTAAAATAGATGTTGTATTATGAAATTCCTAGATCAAGTAAAGATATACGTTAAAGCTGGTGACGGCGGTAATGGCTCACCTAGTTTTAGACGAGAAAAATTTATTGAATACGGTGGACCTGATGGTGGAGATGGTGGCAAAGGAGGTTCTGTATTACTTAAATCTGAACAAAATTTAAATACCTTAATAGATTATCGATATCAGCAACATCATAAGGCTGAGAGGGGTGAAAATGGAATGGGTCAAAATCGCACTGGAAAAGGTGGGGAAAATTTAATTCTTAAAGTTCCATTAGGTACCCAAGTATTCGAAGAAGACAATAAAACTTTAATTTATGATTTCATAAGATCAGATGAGGAATTTATTGCTGCTGCAGGAGGTAAAGGTGGATTAGGTAATACACGATTTAAAAGTTCAACCAATAGAGCACCGAAAAAATTTACTAAAGGAACTTTGGGTGAAGAATTTACAATTTGGTTACAATTAAAAACAATAGCTGATATTGGAATTATAGGACTACCTAATGCTGGAAAATCTAGCTTACTAGCTTCTATCACTAATGCAAATCCAAAAATAGCAAACTATCAATTTACAACGTTAAATCCTAATCTCGGAGTCGCCTCATATGATGATAAAGAAATAACTATTGCAGACATTCCAGGTTTAGTTGAAGGGGCGCACGAAGGAATTGGACTTGGGGTGCAGTTTTTAAAACATATAGAAAGATGCAAAACTCTCTTACACTTAATAGATATTACCAATAACGATTTAGAAAAAGCTTATCATCAAGTAAAAAATGAACTTAAAAACTACAGTCCTAATCTTTTAAAAAAAAAAGAATTAATTGTTTTAAATAAAATTGATCTGATTGATGATGAATTAGCAGAAGAAATTAAGGATGATCTTTCAAAGAAAATAAATAGAGAAATTTTAACATTATCTACATTAGAAAAAAACTCTGTTTCCAAGATTAAAGCAAAACTAATTTCATATGTCTCTTAAAAATTCAAAAACAATTGTCATTAAAATAGGATCCTCCCTGTTGGTAGATGAAAATAAAAAAATAAGAAAAAAATGGTTATTAAGTTTTGCTAAAGATATTCAAAAATTAAAGTCTAAGAATAAAAAAATCATAATAGTTAGCTCAGGTGCTATTGCTTTAGGTTGTATAAAAATGAAATACAATAAGAAGAATCTTAAATTAGATAAAAGTCAAGCTGTGGCCTCTATTGGCCAGATTGAATTAATGAATTTATTCTCAAATACTTTTTCAAAATATAAATTAAATATTTCTCAAATTTTACTAACTCTAGAAGATACTGAAGAACGAAGAAGATCTTTAAATGCCAAAAGAACTTTTGAAAACTTATTTAATATAGATTTCATTCCTGTTGTTAATGAAAATGACACTATAGCTACAACTGAAATCAAATACGGTGATAATGATAGGCTTGCATCCAGAGTAGCTCAAATAACTAATGCAGATACTTTAGTCTTACTGTCTGACGTGGATGGATTATATACAAAGAATCCTAAAATTTTTAAAGATGCTAAAATAATAAAAAAAGTGGAAAACTTTAATGAAGATTTAAAGAATATTAATCTTAAAGGAAATAATGAATTTGGAAGTGGTGGAATGAGCACAAAAATAGAGGCAGCAAAAATTTGTCAGCTATCAGGATGTGATATGATTATAGCCAATGGTTTATACTTAAATCCAATTGATAAAGTTATAAAAAAAAATAATTGTACTTTATTTATATCAAAAGTATCTAAACTAGATGCTAGAAAAAAATGGATCATTAGCTCTATATCTCCAAAAGGTGAGTTAGTTATAGATGAGGGTGCAAAAAAAGCTTTAAGAAATGGCAAGAGTTTATTAGCAGCTGGTATTAAAAAAGTGAATGGTAAATTTAATAAAGGTGATCACATAAAGGTATTGGATAAAAGTAATAAAGAGTGTGCTAGAGGATTATCTTCATTTTCATCAAATGAGATAGGAAAAATATTAGGTCATCACTCTAAAGAAATTGAAAAAATATTAGGCTATACTGCAAAAGCAGAAGTTGTACATAAAGATGATATGGTAGAAATTTAATGAAAGATTATTTACTCAAATTAGGTAAACAAGCAAAAAAGGCCTCTAATAATACTATAAAATCTAAAAAAAAAGATAAAGTTCTTCAGGATTATTGTAATTTAATATTTAAATACCAATTGAATATTATCAGAGAAAATAAAAAAGACTTAAAACTAGCTAAAAATAAGAAATTAAAGGAAAATTTAATTAAGAGACTTCTCATCGATAAAAAAATTATTTCCCAGATCATAAATTCAATAAAAACAATCATAAAATTTAAAGATCCAGTAGATCGGGTGTTAGAAAGCTGGAAGAGACCTAATGGTCTAAAAATATCAAAAGTAACAACTTCAATTGGTGTTGTTGCGGTAATTTATGAAAGTAGACCTAACGTTACCTCAGATATTGCTTCGTTATGTTTTAAATCTGGTAATCCAGTAATCCTAAAAGGTGGTTCTGAGGCATACCATTCTAACAAAATTTTTACTAATTTATTTAAAAAAGCCCTTCAAAAAAATAGTGTAGATCACAATCATGTTCAATTTATTGATTACAAAAATAGAAAAGTTGTTGATTACTTATTAACCAAAATGGTCAAATATATTAATGTGATTATTCCAAGAGGAGGTAGAAGCTTAGTTAAAAAAGTACAAGACTTATCTAAAATACCAGTGATTGGTCATCTTGAGGGAGTATGTCATACTTATATTGATAAGAATGCAGATTTATCGATGGCTAAAAAAATTACATTAAATGCTAAGTTAAGAAATACTTCAATATGTGGTGCAACAGAAACTATTTTAATCCATCAAAGTTTATTAAAGAAATTCTGTAATCCAGTATTATCTAATCTTGAAGATAATGGCTGTAAAATCATTGGAGACAATAATGTTAGAAAATTTTATAAAAGAAAAATAAAAATAGCTAAAAAAAGTGATTGGGCGAAGGAATATTTGTCACCCATAGTTTCTGTAAAATCTGTAAAAAATATTGATGATGCAATAGGTCATATTAATAAATATGGCACAATGCATACTGATGCAATAATCACTAAAAATTTAAAATCTGCTAAAAAATTTTTAAAAGAAGTAAAAAGCTCAATTGCAATGCATAATACTTCTACTCAATTTGCAGATGGTGGAGAGTTTGGTTTTGGTGGAGAAGTTGGAATTTCCACAAATACTCTTCCGCCAAGAGGACCTGTTGGTTTAAACCAACTTGTTTCTTACAAATATCAAGTTTCAAGTAATGGAAAAATTAGAAATTAAGTTGAAAATGAAAAAAATTAAAATTGGTATTTTAGGTGGATCTTTTGACCCTGCTCACAAAGGCCATTTAGCTATTTCAGAAGAAGCTTTAAGAAGATTTAATTTAAAATCTATTATATGGGCAATTACTAATCAAAATCCTTTTAAACAAAAAAGTGCCAGCAATTTAGAAAAAAGAATGGATATTTGTAAAAAAATTATTGGTAAAAACAAGTTAATTAAGGTTAAATTTTTTGAAGATATTATCAATTCCAATAGGACTGCTGATTTAATAAATCATTTAAGTAAAAATAAAAAATATGATCTATTTTTCTTAATGGGTGCAGATAATTTAATTAATTTTCATAAGTGGTACAAATGGAAACAAATTCATAGAAAATCAAATGTTATAGTGTTTGATCGTCATGGTTATAAGAAAAAATGTTTAAATTCAAAGGTATATAGGAGTTTGAGTGAAAAAAAAGTTACCTTTGTTGAATACAATAAGGTCAACATTTCATCTTCTCAATTAAGAAAAATTTGATAGTCTAAATTTAATTAATGGATAAAATTTCAGATCTTAAAGCTATCATAATTAAAACCTTAGATTTAAATAAAGCTCAAGACATAATAAGCATTGATTTAAAAGGTAAAAGTTCAATGGCTGATTATATGATTATAGCTAGTGGAAATTCTTCCAGACATATTCAATCTTTATCAGAGCAAGTTTTGGAAAAATTTAAAGATAATGGTCTAAAGAACTCAAAAATTGAAGGCAAGGAAAGCGGTGAATGGAAATTGGTAGATGGAATAGATCTCATAGTTCATATCTTCCACCCAGAAAAAAGAAAATTTTATGAGTTAGAAAAAATTTGGTCAGAGCTAATACCAAAAGAAAATGTAATGATATGAAAAAGAAAATTTTAGTATTATATTTTTTTCTAAATTGTTTATTTTTAACAAATATTTCGACCTCCACTGAGAATAATATTTATAAAAAAATTGATTTATTTGGTGAAGTATTAAAAAAAATTAATGAAGAATATGTAGATGAAATAAATCAATCAGAAAGTATGGACTCTGCCATCAATGGCTTGCTTCAATCTCTTGATCCTTACTCAGCTTATATGTCTCCCGAAAGTTTTAATGAAATGCAAACAGAAACTAGTGGGGAATTTGGAGGACTTGGAATAGAAGTTGGTATGGAATCAGGTTTGGTAAAAGTAATTTCACCAATTGATGATACCCCCGCATCTAGAGCAGGTATTAAAGCGGGTGACTACATTGTTAAGATTAAAGATACGCAAGTACAAGGCAAATCTCTAGTTGAAGCTGTTGATTTAATGCGTGGCCCTGTTGGTTCAAGCATCAAACTAACTGTGAGAAGAAGAGGAGAAAAAAAAGCTCTTACATTTAATATAGTTAGAGAAATTATAGAGATACAGTCTGTTAAATCTGATCTATTACAAGATAACATTGGATATATTAGACTAACATCATTTAATGAAAATAGTAGTGAACAAATAGAAACTAAGATTAAAGATTTAGAAAAAAATGAAAATGTTAATGCTTACATTTTAGATCTTAGAAATAACCCAGGAGGCTTACTGTCACAAGCAATAAGGATTTCTGATTTCTTTCTAGATAACGGAGAAATTGTATCAACAAAAAGTAGAAAAGCTTCTGAAAATAGAAAATGGTTTGCAAAAAAGGGTGACATAACAAACGGTAAAACCCTAGTTATACTAATAAATTATGGGTCAGCTTCTGCATCAGAAATTGTTGCTGGTGCTCTAAAAGATCATAAAAGAGCAATAATATTGGGTGAAAATAGTTATGGAAAAGGTTCGGTTCAATCAATTATACCATTGAAAAATAAAGGAGCAATTAGACTGACTGTTGCCAAGTATTATTTACCGTCAGGAAAATCTATTTCAGAAGTAGGTGTAAGTCCTGATATTACAATAGTTGAAGAAGGTGAAGAATTTAAAATAAAAACAGAAACTGACAATCAGCTTGGATACGCAATCAAACTCTTAAACGGATAAATGGAAGATAAGTTTAAAAATTTGCCGCTAAGATGTGGTGTTGGGATTATTGTACTTAATAAGAGCAATAAAGTTTTTGTTGCAAAAAGAATTGATAACGCGAAAAACTTTTGGCAAATGCCTCAAGGAGGTGTTGATCAAGGAGAAGGCTTTTTAAAAGCTGCCTATAGAGAATTAGAAGAAGAAACTAGTATTAAAAATGTTGAATTAATAAAAGAACTTGATGGATTAATCTCGTACGAGCTACCTAAAAATTTACTAGGTGTGATCTGGAAAGGCAAATATAGAGGTCAAGAACAAAAATGGTTTATAATGAAATTTTTAGGTCAAGATAGTGAAATTAATATTAAAACTAAAAATCCAGAGTTCTGTGAATGGAAATGGATTGATCTTGAAAATATAACTGACTTAGTTGTAGACTTTAAATTACACGTGTATGAGGATGTTAAAAAAAAAGTTAATGAAATTCTTAATTAAGAGTTTTTAATACATCAATTTTTTGATCCACTAAATACTTGTCTTGATCTGTAATTTCACTATTTGATGAATGCGCTTCTGCTTGCTGGAGTAATTCATTAATTTTATCTTTATCAAAATCTTTGATATCAAAAATCGAGCTTGTTAGTACTGATAAATTATTATTCTTAAATTCAACAATTCCATCTCCAACATAATAATGTTCCTCTCCAGACTTAGAAAAGATTTTAATAATGCCCGGTTTTAAGAATGAAATGATTGATATGTGGTCTTTTAAAATTCCCATTTCTCCTTCAAAAGCTGGCACAACAACTTCTGTTACATCTTCTTTTGAAAGAAAAGATTTTTCAGGATTTACTATTTCTATCTTAAACTCTTCACTCATTATGCCTCAGCATCCTTCGCCATTTTTTCTGCTTTTTCTATAGCTTCTTCAATTGTTCCCACCATATAAAATGCAGCTTCAGGTAAATGATCATACTCACCATTACAAATTGCAGCAAAACCTTTAATCGTAGATTCTAAATCTACTAATTTTCCTGGAGAACCAGTAAAGACTTCTGCAACAAAGAAAGGTTGTGATAAAAATCTTTGAATTCTTCTAGCTCTTGCTACTGTTAATTTATCTTCTTCAGAAAGTTCATCCATTCCTAAAATTGCGATAATATCTTGAAGAGATTTATAAGTTTGAAGAATTTTTTGCACTTCTCTTGCAACTCTATAATGCTCATCTCCAACTATTCTTGGATCTAAAATTCTAGAAGTAGAGTCTAGTGGGTCTACTGCAGGATAAATTCCTATCTCAGCAATTTGTCTTGATAATACTGTTGTTGCATCTAAGTGGGCAAATGATGTTGCAGGTGCCGGATCTGTTAGATCATCCGCTGGCACATAAATTGCCTGAACAGATGTAATTGACCCTTTATTAGTTGTTGTAATCCTTTCCTGAAGGTTACCCATATCAGTAGCTAATGTAGGCTGATATCCAACAGCTGAGGGGATTCTCCCTAGTAGCGCAGAAACTTCTGAACCTGCTTGAGTAAATCTAAAGATGTTATCAACAAAGAAAAGTACATCTTGTCCTTCTTGATCTCTAAAATACTCAGCTACAGTTAAACCTGTTAAGGCAACCCTTGCTCTTGCCCCTGGGGGCTCATTCATTTGTCCATATACTAGTGCTGCTTTTGACCCTGGTCCCTCAGGTTTAATAACTCCTGAATCTATCATCTCATGATAAAGGTCATTTCCTTCTCTAGTTCTTTCCCCAACCCCAGCAAATACAGAAAATCCACCATGTGCTTTTGCTACGTTGTTAATTAATTCCATAATAAGTACTGTCTTACCAACACCAGCACCACCAAATAGACCAATTTTTCCACCTTTGGCATATGGTGCTAATAGATCAACTACTTTAATTCCTGTAACTAGAATTTCTGTTTCTGTGGATTGATCACTAAATTCAGGTGCGGCTCTGTGGATTGGCCACTTTTCTTTTGTTTTAACTTCACCTTTTTCATCAATAGGTTCACCTATTACATTTATAATTCTTCCTAAAGTTTCAGGTCCAACTGGAACCATAATAGGAGAGCCTGTAGCAATTACCTCATCTCCTCTTTTTAATCCCTCTGTAGCATCCATTGCAATTGTTCTAACGCTAGATTCTCCAAGGTGTTGGGCTACTTCCAAAACTAATCTATTATCACCATTTTTACATTCTAATGCTGATAAAATTTCCGGTAATTCTCCATCGAATTTTACGTCTACTACTGCTCCAATAATTTGTGTAATTTTTCCGTTGCTCATAGTTATAAACTTTCTGCTCCTGATATGATTTCAATTAATTCTTTTGTAATAGCTGCTTGACGACTTCTATTATACTCAATAGTAAGCTTGTCAACCATTTCACCTGCGTTTCGGGTTGCACTATCCATTGCGCTCATTCTTGAACCTTGTTCGCTAGCTGAATTCTCTAACATTGCTTTAAAAATCTGTGTAGATATATTTTTAGGCAACAAGATACTTAAAATTTCATCTTCATCTGGTTCAAACTCGTAATTATCATCAGACGAATTTCCATCTGCTTCAGAGTTTTTTAAAGGTATTATTTGTTGTTCTTGAGGTATTTGAGTGATTACATTTTTAAATTTATTATAAAAAATTGTACATATATCAAATTCTTTTTTTTCAAAATTTTCAATTATTAGCTTACCAACTTTTTCTGCATCTAAATAATTAATAGTTTTTGAGTCTTTAAATGATATTTTTTCAACTATGTTGTCTTTATAAACTCTTTTTAATTGATCATAACCTTTAGATCCTACAGTTATAATTTTTAATGTTTTTTCTTCTTCAGATATCTTTTTAAAATATGCTTTAGCTTTTTTAATGATGTTTGAATTAAATCCACCGCATAAACCACGATCAGATGTTAAAACTATACATAAATGTACCTTTTCTTCACCCGTTCCCGATAATAACTTTGGTGTATTTTCTTTATCAGAAATACCACTAGATAAATTAAGAATAATATTATTCATCTTTTCGCAATACGGTCGTCCCTTTTCAGCGTTTTCTTGTGCTCTTCTAAGTTTAGCGGCTGCAACCATTTTCATGGCTTTGGTAATTTTTTGTGTAGACTTTACACTGGCTATTCTTTTTTTTAAGTCGTCTAATGTTGCCATATATTATGAATTAAAATTTTTCTTAAGCTCCGTTATTACTTCAACCAATGATTTTTCAGTATCTTCCTCGAGCTGACCTGTGCTTAAAACAGATTCTAAAATTTTTGGTTTTTCAGATTTACATTTTTCAATAATCTTAGATTCAAATTCAGCAATATCTTTAAGCTCTACATCATCCAGGTAACCTTTAACTCCACAAAAAACAGAAATTACTTGTTCAGCAACTGTCATTGGGGAATATTGTTTTTGTTTTAAAAGTTCAGTTAATTTTGAGCCTCTATTTAAAAGTTTTTGTGTTGATGCATCTAAATCAGATCCAAATTGAGCAAAAGCAGCCATTTCTCTGTATTGAGCAAGTTCAAGCTTCATTGAACCAGAAACTTTTTTCATTGCTTTTGTCTGTGCTGCAGAACCAACTCTAGAAACTGATAGACCTACGTTAATTGCTGGTCTAATTCCTTGGTTAAATAATTCTGTTTCAAGAAATATCTGTCCATCAGTAATTGAAATTACATTAGTTGGGATAAACGCTGAAACGTCTCCACCTTGTGTTTCAATTATTGGAAGAGCAGTTAATGATCCTCCACCATGCTCATCACTAAGCTTGGCGGCTCTTTCAAGTAATCTACTGTGTAAGTAAAATACATCTCCTGGGTAAGCTTCCCTTCCTGGAGGTCTTCTTAATAAAAGTGACATCTGTCTGTAAGCTACAGCCTGTTTAGATAAATCATCATAAATGATTAATGCATGCATACCATTATCTCTATAAAATTCACCCATAGTACAACCTGTATAAGGAGCCAAGAATTGAAGCGGTGCTGCGTCTGAAGCTGTGGCGGCAACGATTGTTGTGTATTCCATTGCACCAGCTTCTTCTAAGGTTTTTTGGATTTGTCTAACTGTAGATCTTTTTTGACCTATGGCTACGTAGATGCAATAAAGTTTTTGCTTTTCATCTCCAGATTCATTTATTTTTTTCTGGTTAATGATTGCATCAATCGCAACCGCAGTTTTTCCTGTTTGTCTGTCACCAATAATTAATTCACGTTGTCCTCTTCCAACAGGTACTAAACTATCAATTGATTTTAAGCCCGTTTGCATTGGCTCACTAACAGATTGTCTTGGAATAATTCCAGGAGCTTTTACTTCAACTCTACTTTTTTTTGTTGCTTTGTCTAAAGCACCTTTGCCATCAATTGGATTTCCCAATCCATCAACAACTCTTCCTAATAATTCTTTTCCAACAGGTGTATCAACAATACTTCCTGTTCTTTTAACAACATCACCTTCTTTAATTTTTCTATCATCTCCAAAGATTACAACTCCAACATTTTCACTTTCTAAGTTTAAAGCCATTCCTTTTGATCCATCGGAAAATTCTACCATCTCTCCAGCCTGAACATTATCTAAGCCATACACTCTAGCAATACCGTCTCCAACTGATAAAACTTGGCCAACCTCTGTTACTTCAGCTTTGTCACCAAATTTTTTGATTTGTTCTTTTAATATCTTTGTTACCTCTGATGGGTTTATCTCCATTTATGCCTCTATCATCCTATTTTCAATTTGTTGTAATTTATTTTTAATGGAAGTGTCTACCATCGTACTTCCAACTTGCACAATTAAACCCCCAATTAAACTCTTATCATGTTTGTAGTTTAATTTTATTTTTGAACTAAAATTTTTAGTTAATTCTTCTTTGATGTTGTTGACTTCATTCTCAGTAAGATCTTTCGCAGTAGTCAACTCTGCTTTTAACTCACCTCTTTTGATCGAACATATCCCAATAAAACTTTTTAAAATTTTATGTACATAAAAGAATCTTCTTTTAAATATCAGAAAGTTTAAAAATTTTGTTAATAATCTATTTAATTTATATAGTTCTGAAATTTTGTTTAAAGCATTAAGCTGATCTTCTTCATTGTTTGTTGGGTCTTTAATTAAAGACTTAAAATCTTCACTTAAAGTGATTAAATTAATAATTGATGTAGAGTGTACTTCAATCTCACTTAACGTATTAGCTTCTGTAGCCAATTCATAAAGAGCCAAAGAATATCTGCTAGCTGATGTATTAGAAAAACCTTTGTTCTTACTCAATTTTTTTCCTTATAAATAATTGATGATTTATTAAAATTTTGTTTTAATTAACATATGCCCCTAATATCTTCAAGTCACACATTGTTAAAAATTGTTATTTTTTATAGATTAATTGAAGTTTATTGGGTCAACATCAACCGAAAGTTTTATACCAGCTGAAAATTTAAATTTTTCGATATTTTTAGCTATAGAATTTTGTAATTTGAGGGATTTTGACCCTCTAATTAATAATCGTACTCGGTATTTTCTTTTAAGCCTAAATATCGGTGCACTTACAGGACCAAGAACTTTTGCATCAATTTTATCTTTTATAAAATTTTTAAAATAAAAAGCATCTTTTTCTAGTCTTTGTTCATTTTCACCAGTTAATATTAATGAAATAAATCTTTCATATGGAGGAAGTTTATTTTTTTTTCTTATTTCTAACTCTCTATCTAAAAAAATATCTGGATTACTATTTGTAATCTCAGTAATCATTTTAGTATTTGTGTTGTAAGTTTGAAAATAAACTATAGCAGGCTTACCAGTTCTGCCAGCTCTTCCTGACAGTTGATGGTATAATTGTAAGTTTTTCTCCGCTCCTCTTAAATCATGACCTTGAGTTGATAAATCTATATCAACTACAATAATACAATTTAAGTTTGGAAAATGAAATCCCTTTGAAATTAGTTGAGTTCCAACTAGAATTTCTATTTCATTATTTATAATTTTTTTTAGTTTTTCAGATGAATCTTTTTTATTCATTGTGTCGCTTGAAAATATTTCAATTTTTTTTGAGGGAAAATTTTTTTTTACTTCTTCAGATATTCTTTCCACTCCAGGTCCACTGAAAACAAAATCACATTTACCATTTTTGGAACAATTTCTGTTCAAGGAAGATTTAAATCCACAGTAATGACATAAAAGATTATCTTTACGTTTATGATAAACCAAATTTACAGAACAGTTTGGACAGGAATAAGTATCAAAACATTTATTACATAAAACATGTGGTGAAAATCCTCTTCTATTTAAAAAAAATAAAACTTGGTCATTTTTATTTAGATGGTAATTTGCCTTCTGGATTATCTCTTTTGATAGCCAAGATTGTTTTTCTAATTTTGTATTATTTAAATTTATGATTTCATACTTGGGCAATGAAGCGTCCTGATATCGTTTTTTTAATTTAGAAACTGTATATTTACCTTTTTTTATATTTTCATAAGTTTCAATAGAAGGTACTGCTGTAATTAAATTGATTGGAATGTTTTCAAAAGAAGCTCTGGAAATTGCCATATCTCTGGCGTTATAAGTTATCCCCTCATCTTGTTTATATGATTGGTCGTGCTCTTCATCTACAATTATAATTCCTAATTTTTTAAAAGGTAAAAAAAGAGATGATCTTGCTCCAATAATTACTTTTATTTTTCCTTCGTTGACTCCACTCCAGATTATTTCTTTTTTTTTCTTAGTAATTCCTGAGTGCCATACAGCTGGCATGAAACCAAAAAATTCATAAAACTTTTGTTCAAACTGTCCTGTTAAACCAATTTCTGGTAATAAAATTAAACCTTGAAAACCTTTATTAATAATCTTTTTTAATGCCTCAAAGTACACTATGGTTTTTCCAGATCCTGTTGTTCCTTGTAAAACATGTACTCTAAATTTTTCATTTAAATTATTCATTAATTTCAATGATTTTATTTGTTCTTCAGATAGCTCTAAAAAGTGCTCTTTAATTTTAATTAAATATTTTTCATATTTTTCATCTGGTAGTTTTTCGACTGCATTACTACTTAATAAAAGAAGTTTTAATGCCATACCCTTTGGAACAATATTGTATTCAGAAAACCAATTTAAAAATTTGATGATATTTTTTTTTAAAGATGAAATCGTCAATTTTTTTATAATCTTTTTAATCTTAAAGTTCTTTGTGTTATTTTTTTCAAATTCATCCCAAACTACTCCTGTAATTTTTGATTTACCAAATGGCACAATCACATAATCTCCCATTTTTAGAATAAGATCACTTTCGTATGTAAATGGATGATTAAATATATTTGGTAAAAGAACTGGATATTTCATATTTTTTGAATTTTTTAATAAAAATTATCTTAAATAATTTTCATGAAATTTTCTATCAAACAAGATATTACCAATATATCGGCTACCTTCTAACGTGGTATGACCATAATCATAAAACATTTTTTTTCCATTTTTATCGATACTATGGCAAGAACTTTTATTATCGTCACATAAAATTGAATATATATCATAGAGTATTACTTGATTTTTGTACATTTTTTTAATTTGGTCATTAATTGTTTTAAAATTTTCATATTTTAACTGATCAAAAAAGTAACTGTCCATCAAAACTTTGCTTGGTATTTTTTCTTCTTTTAAATAAAATAAATCGAGGATCGTTTGATTTTTTTTATTGTTAGATGCAAATTCTGGCTTTTTCAAAAAAATGATTAATTTTTTTTGATTTTGATCAGCTAATTGAATTAGCTTTTGTAAATAAGCTAAATCTTTTTTTTTATATCTTTGGCTATACAGAATATAATCAGCATGTTTGAAGTTATGTGAAAGAAGAAGATTTTTTTTTCTATAATTCTCAAAATCAACCAAATTTATACCATATCTAGCAAACTCGTAATTTTCGAATTTTGCCTCATTAGTTTTGAAAATATTAAATAAATCTTTTGAATGGGAGTCTCCGATAATTAAAACTTTTTGCTTACTATTTTTTGGGTTAAATTGTGGTGAAAAGTTTACGCTGTCGTTTTTAAATGAAAAAATATTTTTTGTTTGTCTTAAAGAATATTTGTTAATATTTCTGAGATAAATTGAACTTTCATAAGCTAAATAATTATTATCTAAGTTATAATTTGTGTAATTTTCTTTTTTTGATTTTGAAACATATTTGGCAGTTACTAAAAATAGTATGAGGATAAGAAATAAAATTAAGCTATATAATATCTTTATTACTCTAAATCTTTTTTCAATTAAAAAATATGTAATAATTGAAACTATAAAACAAACTAATATTAAAATTAATTTTTTGTAATCTGTAAATTCAACAAAAAGATAAGATCCTAATACCAAAATAGGAAAATGCCAAAGGTATAATGAGTATGAAATTTTTCCTAAATAACTAAAACCTATTTTTATTTTTTTAAAACTTTCATCATTATTAAAAATAATCATTAATCCAATTCCAATGATAAAAACTAAGGTGTGTGGACTAGGATGATAGCTTTCGTTTTGTAAGAATTGTAAATACAAAAATAATATAATTAGTCCCAATAGATATAAATAAGAGTGAAACTTTTTTTTAATTTTCTGTTTTATAAAGTCAGAATATAAAAAAATAATTGCACCACTTAAAAATTCAAATACTCTTGAGAATGAGTTATAGAAATTAAACATATTATGTATCTTATAATTTTTTATGACAAATAAATAAGATAAGCCTATTAAAATAAATATTATGAAATGAATTACTTTTTCTTTACTTTTAAAAACAAAAAACAATAGAGGGAAAAAAATATAAAATTGCATTTCAATCGACAAACTCCAAAAATGCAAATTTATTAAACTGTTTTTTTCAGCAAATTGGTAAAGTACTGCTGATGCCCAAAAATAAAAATTAGAGACTGCTGTTGCTATTGAGAATGAAGCGTTGATGTTTTTATTTAATAAAAAAAAATCAAATACAAAAAAAAGTGATAATATTGATACGATCAATACTATAGATAATAGCGGTATAATTCTTTTTATTCTTCTTTCATAAAAGTATAATAATGAAAAATTTTCTATTTTATTTTCAATTATTATTTTTGTTATAATAAATCCTGAAATAACAAAAAATATATCTACTCCTACAAATCCACCTTTAATTATCTGATAATCTAAATTGCTTAATTTAAAATGGTATAAAATTACTAAGATTACAGATAAACCTCTCAGTGCCTCTATATCAATTCTTAAATTTTTTTTATTAATCATCAATTCCCTATCTTATCTTAAAGTTAGAGTAATCTTAAGAGTGAATTGCTCGTCGGTCTACAGATAGTGCCGCTTCTTTTACGGCTTCAGAAAAAGTTGGATGGGCATGACAGGTTCTTGCAATATCTTCAGAACTTGCTCCAAATTCCATGGCAACTCCAATTTCAGCTATTAATTCTCCCGCATGAGGTCCTATTAAATGAGCACCAAGTACTTTGTCGGTTCTTTCATCAGCAAGAATTTTTACAAAACCTTCGGCATTATCAATTGCTTTAGCTCTTGAGTTTGCCATAAATGAAAATTTTCCAATTTTATATTTAATATTGAGTCCTTTTAGTTGCTCTTCAGTTTTTCCTATAGATGCAACTTCTGGGCTTGTATAGATAACCCCTGGGATAGTATCATAATTTACATGACCTGATTGACCCCCAATATTTTCTGCAACTGCAATTCCTTCATCCTCCGCTTTATGAGCAAGCATTGGTCCATTAATTACATCCCCTATAGCGAAAATATTATCCTTATTTGTTCTAAAATTTTTGTCCGTTTTTACCCTATTTTTTTTATCTAACTCAACACCAATTGTTTCTAAATTTAATCCATTTGTGTTTGGTTTTCTACCTACTGAAATCAAAACAACGTCGCAATCAAAATCTTTTTTATTATTATCTTTATCTACTGTAGAAACAGTAGCTCCTGATTTATTTTTTTTAATTGATTTAACCTTGTGCTGCATATGAAAATTAATTCCTTGTTTTTTTAAAATTTTCATAAATTCATTTGAAATTTCTCTATCCATACCTGGGGTAATATGGTCTAAAAATTCAACTACATGCACTTCAGCCCCAAGTCTTGACCAAACTGAGCCCATTTCTAAACCTATATAACCTCCTCCAACTACTAACATTTTTTTTGGAACCTGTTTTAAATTTAATGCCCCTGTCGAAGATACAATTACTTTCTCATCAAATTCGATTTCTGGCAAAGATACTGGTACTGAGCCTGTTGCAATTATTATATTTTCAGCTTGTATAAGAGTTTCTTTATTTTGACTGTCTTTAACAGAAATTTCATTTTTCGATTTAAAGCTTCCAGTACCTTTAAAATAAGTTACTTTGTTTTTCTTTAATAAAAACTCAACTCCTTTAGTTAAGATCGTTACCGCTTTATCTTTATTTTTCATCATTTTACTCAGATTTAATTTTACTTCACCAACTTCTATTCCTTTGCTTGATAGATTTTGAGCTTTATGAAACTCTTCTGACAAATTTAATAAACTCTTTGAGGGAATACAGCCAATATTTAAACAGGTTCCTCCCAAAGAGCCTCGAGACTCTACACATGCAGTTTTTATACCTAATTGCGCAAGTCTAATTGCACAAACATACCCGCCTGGACCACCACCAATTACTATTGTTTGGAATTTCTCTGACATTTAAATATCTAAAAATAACCTTCTTGGATCTTCTAAATTTTCTTTAATCATCTTTAAAAATGAAACTGACTCTTTTCCATCAACAATTCTATGATCATATGACAAAGCTAAATACATAATTGGCCTAATCTTAATTTCTCCATTAATTGCTATTGGTCTTTCAACAATATTATGCATTCCTAAAACGCCAGATTGAGGTAAATTTAAAATTGGTGTTGATAGCATTGATCCATAAACGCCTCCATTGCTTATTGTAAATGTTCCACCCTGAAGATCTTCAATTGTTAATTTTCCATCTCTAGCTTTTTCTGAAATTTCTTTGATATTTTTCTCTATATCAGCAAATGATAACTCATCTGCATTTTTTAAAACAGGAACTACCAAACCTTTTTCTGTTCCAACTGCAAAACTAATATTATAGTAATTTTTATAGATTATATCTTCGCCATCTATTTCAGCGTTAACGACAGGATATGATTTTAAAGCTACTATGCAAGCTTTAACAAAAAAAGACATAAAACCAAGTTTAATTCTATATTTGCTTTGGAAATCCTCTTGATTTTCTTTTCTCATCTCCATGATGTGGGACATATCAACTTCATTAAATGTTGTTAACAATGCAGCATTTTCTTGTGCTTGTTTTAATCTTTTTGCAATTGTTTGTCTTAACCTGGTCATTTTAACTCTTTCTTCTTGACCATATTGAACTTTTCTTTCTGAAGACTGAGGTTGTACTCCCATTAAATTTATCAAATCGCCTTTTAAAATTCTTCCATCCTTTCCTGTACCTTTAACAGACTGAATATCTAATTTTTTTTCGTCTACTATTTTTCTAACAGCTGGCGACAAAATTTGATTTTGAATTTTTGCATCTAAAGTTTTTTCTTCTTTTATTTCATTTGATAAAACCAATGGTTCATCAACCAAATTGTCCTCTTCGGGTTTTTTATCAAAAATTTCCACTTCTTTTTTAGAAGCTTCTAGATTTACAACGTTATTTTCTTTAGGTGATGGGTCAATTTTTTTTTTTTCTTCTTTTTTATTTTTCCCTACATTATTTTCTGATACTGAACCTAATAAGGCTCCCACCGCTACAACTGATCCATCTTTGGAATTAATTTCTGATAAAACTCCACTAATTGGTGATGGAACCTCTAAATTTACTTTATCCGTCTCTAACTCAACAATGGGTTCGTCTGCATCAACTGCATCACCTTCATTTTTCAACCATTTAGCAACCGTTGCTTCAGTAATGCTTTCTCCAAGGATCGGAACTACAATTTTATTATTCATTATTTTTATTCAAATACTTTTTTTATAATTTCTTGTTGTTGAGAAATATGTCTTTTTGCATACCCTGTTGCTGGTGAAGCGTCCGGACTTCTTCCTATATACGAAATTTCCTTATTATTAGCGTTAATAGTGTCTAAAGTCCATTGTATATAATCTCTCACCGAAAACCATGCACCCATATTTTTTGGCTCTTCCTGACACCAATAAAATTTCGCATTTTTTGCAAATACCTTAAGTTCTTTAACAAGAGTTTTTGCTGGAAATGGATACAGTTGTTCAATTCTGAACAATATAACATCATCCTTTTTTAATTTTTCTCTGGCAACTAATAAATCAAAGTAAATTTTACCCGAGCACATTATTACTTTTTTAATCTTAGAGTTTTTTCTTAACTTTATAAAACCACTAGTTTTTGGGTCAATAGCATGATCCCATAATATTCTATGAAATGAATTTTCTTTACTAAAGTCCTCTAAGTTAGAAATACAATGCTTATTTCTCAATAAAGATTTAGGTGTCATTATGATTAATGGTTTTCTAAAATCTCTGTGCATTTGTCTTCGTAATGCATGAAAATAATTTGCTGGAGTGGTGCAATTCATTACTTGCATGTTATCGTTAGCACATAATTGTAAAAATCTTTCTAAACGAGCTGATGAGTGTTCTGGCCCTTGTCCTTCATATCCGTGAGGCAACAACAATACTAATCCAGATGCTCTTGACCATTTTCTTTCACCGGATGCAATAAATTGATCTATTACTACTTGTGCTCCATTAGCAAAATCTCCAAATTGCGCCTCCCAAAGGGTCAGTGTATTTGGTTCAACCAAACTATATCCATATTCAAAACCTAAAACTGCTAATTCAGATAAAAAACTATCCACTACTTCAAATTGTTTTTGATTATTTGAAATATTATTTAAAGGTACGTAGCGACTATTGTCTTTTTGGTTTCTTAATACAGAGTGTCTTTGACTAAATGTTCCTCTTCCAGAGTCTTGACCAACAAGTCTTACTGGATAACCCTCCTCTAATAAAGATCCAAATGCTAAAGATTCCGCCGTTGACCAGTCTATACTAGATCCATTTTTAACAGCTTCATTTCTAGAATTTAATATTTTAACTATTGTTTTATGTAAATTTAATTTTTCTGGAGCAGAATTTATTTTTTCTGAAATTTCTAAAAGTTTCTTAGAATCACACCCTGTTATACCCCTTTTGTCCTTTCCTTTTTCAGGTCTATAAGCTGACCATGAACCCTCAAACCATTCAATTTTTGTTTTATAGTCCTTCGCATTTTTAAACTGGTCATCAAGTAAATCTTTGAATTTTTTAATTGAACCCTCTAACTCTTCGTTAGTCATTGTATTTTCAGATACTAATTTGTTACCATAAACTTTGATTGGGGAAGGGTGAGATCTAATCTTTTCATACATTAAAGGCTGAGTAAATGATGGCTCATCACCCTCATTATGACCAAATCTTCTGTAACAAATCAAATCCACAACAACATCTCTATTAAATTTTAATCTAAACTCTGTAGCTATTCTGGTCGCATAAACTACAGATTCTGGATCATCTCCATTTGCGTGAATGATTGGTGCATCAACCATCTTAGCCACATCTGAAGGATAAGGAGAAGAACGAGCAAACCTTGGGCTAGTAGTAAAACCTATCTGGTTATTAACAATGATATGAATTGTTCCTCCAGTATTATGTCCCGGCAAACCAGACATTGCAAAACATTCCGCAACTACACCCTGCCCAGCAAATGCTGCATCGCCATGTATCAAAATTGGTATTACTTTATTTCTTTCTTTGTCTTTGTGAAAAAATTGTTTTGCTCTTGTTTGACCAAGAACCACTGGGTTAACTGCTTCTAAATGAGATGGATTATCTGTTAAACTAACATGTACAGAATTACCATCAAACTCTCTATTTGAAGATGCCCCTAAATGATACTTAACATCACCAGCACCATCCTTTGATGATGAATTAAATTCTCCTGCAAACTCATTAAATATTCTTTTATAAGATTTTTGCAAAACGTTTGCTAATACATTCAGTCTCCCTCTATGAGACATTCCAATTTTAACTTCCTTAACTTTATATTGGCCACTAATTTTAATTATTTGCTCAAGAGCGGGTATTAAACTTTCTCCACCATCTAATCCAAATCTTTTTGTCCCAACATATTTTTTATGTAAGAATTTTTCAAATCCCTCCGCCTGAATTAACTTATTTAGTATCGCATCTTTTCCATTTTTTGTGAATTTTAATGCATTCTCATCATTTTCAATTCTATCCCTAAGCCACTTTCTTTCTGTTGGGTTTGATATATGCATATATTCATAACCAACTGGCCCACAATAAGTTTTGTTTAAAAAAGTTAATATTTCTCTTAACGTTGAAGACTCTCTATTTATTACTCCATCTAAATAAATTTTTTCTTTATAATCAGCTTTCTTAAATCCATAATATTCTGGATGAAGTTCATCTAGATATTCTGTTTTCATCATCCCCAGTGGATCAAGTTTAGCTAATAAGTGCCCTCTTTGTCTATAGGCCCTGATTAATGCAACAGCTCTTATTGAGTTAGCATTATTTTTAATTAAATTTTCTGAAGTAATAGCTGTAGTATTATTGTCTTGAGAAGTTTTCTCATCCACTTCTTCAATTTTTCTTTCAATATCGTTAATATCAATTTTTTTTTTTAAACTCCAAGAGGGTCCGTTGATTTCTTTTACAATAACATTTAATTCATCTCCGATTCCCTCAAAATAATTTTTCCAACTACTTGGTAAATCTTTATCATTATTAATAAACTTGAGGTACATTTGTTCAATAAATGCATTGTTAGATTTATTTAAAAATGAATTTTTTTCAAATTCAAAATTTTTTGATGATGACATTTGTTAAATTAATATAATACCAGAAAAATATTTTTCAATTAGACAATTTATTAAATAATGTTTTACCTAACTCAGAGGGTGATTTAGCAACGGTAATTCCACATTCTTCCATCTTTTTAATTTTATCTTCTGCCCCACCTTTGCCACCTGATATAATGGCACCAGCGTGCCCCATTCTTCTTCCAGGGGGTGCTGTTATTCCAGCAACAAAACCAACCATAGGCTTTTGAATTTTGTGGTTTTTTACGAATTCAGCTGCTTCTTCTTCAGCAGAACCTCCAATTTCTCCAATCATAAGAATAGATTTTGTTTCTTCGTCAGTTAAAAATAGATCTAAGCAATCTATAAAACTTGTTCCATTAACTGGGTCCCCCCCAATTCCAATACAAGTTGATTGCCCTAACCCATTCTCGGTTGTTTGCGCAACAGCTTCATAAGTTAAAGTTCCTGATCTTGAAACTATTCCTACAGAACCTTTTTTATGAATATTTCCTGGCATAATTCCAATTTTACATTCTTCTGGGGTAATTATTCCTGGACAGTTTGGTCCAATCAATCTACTTTTTGAATTATTTAATTTTTGTTTAACTCTAAGCATATCTTGTATTGGTATGCCCTCCGTAACACACACTATAAGTTCAACTGAAGCATCTATAGCTTCAATTATTGCAGCCGCAGCAAATTTTGCTGGAACATAGATCATTGTTGCATCAACCCCCACATCATTTTTAGCTTCTGCTACAGTATTAAAAACTGGACGATCAAGATGTTTTTGTCCACCTTTTTTTGGGGTAACTCCACCAACTAAATTGGTTCCATATTCTATTGCCTGCTCAGAGTGAAAGGTCCCATGTTTGCCTGTAAATCCTTGACATATAACTTTTGTATTTTTATTAATTAAAACAGACATATTATTTTATAGCCTCTACTATTTTTTTAGCAGCATCATCTAAATTTTCAGCAGAGATTAGTTTTAATCCTGAGTTATCCAATATTTTTTTTCCTTCTTTAAAATTTGTGCCTGCAAGTCTAACTACTAAAGGAACACTTATGTTTATTTCTTTTGCAGCATCCACAACTCCTTGCGCAAGAACATCACATCTCATTATTCCACCAAAAATATTTATCAAAATTCCTTTAACATTTCTGTCTGATAATATTATTTTTAGTGCAGCAGAGACTTTTTCTTTTGAAGCACCACCACCTACATCTAAAAAATTAGCTGGTTCTTTTCCGTACAATTTAATTATATCCATAGTTGCCATTGCCAATCCTGCTCCATTAACCATACAACCAATACTTCCATCTAGTTTTATATAAGCAAGATCATGTTTGCTTGCCTCAATTTCTATGGGATCTTCTTCATTTAAATCTCTTAACTCCATAATTTCCGGATGTCTAAATAATGCATTAGAGTCAAAATTTACTTTTGCATCTAGACAGATTATCTTTTTTTCTTTAGTTAAAATTAAAGGGTTAACTTCAACCATGTTGGCATCTGTACTAATAAACATTTGATATACTGACTTTATTAGTGATATTGCTTGCTTTTTTGCATCATTGCTTAAATCAAAAATTTTAATTATTTTTTCACAATCTGCATCTAAAATCTCTTCACCTATTTCAACTTTGGTTGTTATAATTTTTTCAGGCGTTTTGCTGGCCACTTCCTCAATATCCATTCCACCTTGATCACTTGATATGAATGCAATTTTTGAACTTCCCCTGTCAACTAGACAGGAAAGGTAAAATTCTTTATCTATTTTTGAAGATTCCTCAACATATAATCTCTTAACCTCTCTACCCTCTGGACCAGTTTGATGTGTTACAAGAGTTTTGCCCAAAAGTTCTTTGGCTGCAACACTTAATTCTTCAAGAGTATTTAAAATTTTTACTCCTCCCGCTTTACCTCTTCCACCAGCGTGAATTTGTGCTTTCAAAACAAATTTTTCAGTTTTTAGTGATTTTGATTTTTCAACTAGCTCATCCACAGTAAAAGCAAAAACTCCCTTAGGGACAACTGCACCATATTTTTTTAAAATTTGTTTAGCTTGATGCTCGTGAATGTTCATTATTACTTAGAAAGATCTGGATCTATCTTAGAGGCTGCTTCCCATAGGGCTTTGACTGCATCAATTGATTTTATAAATTCTTTTTTTTCTTTTTCGTCTAATTCTATCTGTTCTATTTTTTCAACACCATCTTTTCCAATTATTACAGGTACGCCCGCATAAACATTGTCGACTCCATACTCTCCATTTAAATGAACTGCACATGGAAGTAATTTTTTTTCATCTTTTAAGTATGCTTCGGCCATTTGAACCCCTGAAGCAGCTGGTGCATAAAATGCTGAACCTTTTTCTAAATGTTTTACAATTTCACCACCACCATCTCGAGTTCTTTGATTAATCTCCTCTAGTCTCTCAGAAGATATTTTTCCTTCTTTTACTAAATCTAGAAGTGGCTTTCCTGAAACTTTTGTAAATCTTGGCAAGGGAACCATTGTATCTCCATGACCACCCATTACCATTGCCTCAATTTCTTTTACTGGCACGTTTAACTCTAATGACAAAAATAGTTTAAATCTTGAACTATCTAAAATTCCAGCCATTCCAACTACTTTGTTTGTAGGTAGACCAGAGAATTTTTGAAATGCCATTACCATTACATCTAATGGATTTGTAATACATATAACAAATGCGTTAGGTGCATTTGTCTTAATACCTTCTGCTACTTGCTTAATAATCTTTAAATTAATACCAAGTAAGTCGTCTCTGCTCATTCCTGGTTTTCTTGGTACACCAGCCGTTATTATAATTACGTCTGAATCTTTAATATCTTTATAGTTATCAGTTCCTGAAAACCTTACATTAAAACCATCGACTGATGATGATTGAGCAATATCCAGAGCTTTTCCTTTAGCTATTCCACTTGCAACATCAAATAACACAACCTCATTGGCCACTTCCTTAGTACCTATTAAATGAGCCAGTGTTCCGCCAATTTGACCCGCTCCTATTAAAGATATTTTTTTCATAATTTTTTCCTATTTCATTGTTGGCATGACAAATTCTGCATTAGACCTTATGCCAGAAGGCCATCTTGAGGTTACAGTTTTAAGTTTTGTATAAAATTTAATTCCTTCTGCTCCATGCATTGCACTGTCCCCAAATAATGATCTTTTCCATCCACCAAAACTATGGAAAGCCATTGGAACTGGTATTGGCACATTAATTCCAACCATACCAACTTGTATTTTACTAGAAAATGTTCTACCCACATCGCCATCTCTTGTATAAATGCTTACTCCATTTCCATATTCATGGTCGTTAATCAATTTGGTTGCTTCATCAAAAGTTTTAACTCTTATTACTGATAAAACTGGTCCAAATATTTCTTCTTTGTAAATTCTCATATTTTTTTGAACATGGTCAAATAAACATCCACCTATAAAAAAACCTTTTTCATAACCTTGCAACCTTATGTTTCTTCCATCAACAACTAATTTTGCACCCTCCTCAACACCTAAATCAACATAACTTTTAACTTTTTCTAAATGCTCTTTGGTAACTAATGGACCCATTTCGGATGTTTTATCCATACCAGGTCCTACTTTCAATGCCTCTGCTTTTTTTGATAATCTTGCAACTAATTCATCTCCTATATCTCCTACTGCTACAGCAACTGATTGAGCCATACATCTTTCTCCTGCTGATCCATATGCTGCTCCCATTAATCCATTGACTGCACCATCAAGGTCACAATCAGGCATCACGACTAAATGATTTTTTGCTCCTCCCAATGCTTGAACTCTTTTTTCATTTTTTGCAGAATTTTCATAAATATATTTAGCAATTGGTGTTGAACCCACAAAGCTTACAGCTTTAACATCTTTATTTGTTAAAATAGCATCAACCGATTCTTTGTCTCCATTTACAACATTAAAAACTCCATCTGGTAATCCAGCCTCTTTTAGCAGTTCAGCTAATTTCATTGGACATGATGGGTCTTTTTCTGATGGTTTTAAAATGAATGTATTTCCACAAGCTATGGCGATAGGAAACATCCACATAGGCACCATTGCTGGAAAGTTAAAAGGTGTAATGCCCGCAACAACTCCAAGTGGTTGACGCATTGACCAACTGTCAACATTTGTTCCAACATTTTCTGAAAATTCTCCTTTAAGCAAATGTGGAATTCCACATGCAAACTCAACTACTTCTAGCCCTCTTGTTAAAGAGCCTTTAGCATCTTCATAAACCTTACCATGTTCTAAAACAATTAATTTTGTAAGTTCATCAGTATTTTTTTCTATCAATTCTTTAAATTTAAACATCACTCTTGCTCTTTGAAGAGCAGGCTTTAAAGACCATGTTTCAAAAGCTTTTTTTGCAATTTCTACTGCTTGATCAAGGTCTGCTTTATTAGCTAGCCTTACTTCTGATTCTTGCTCACCAGTGGCTGGGTTGAATATTTTACTTTTTCTATCAGACAATCCTGAAATAAGCTTACCGCCAACAAAATGTTCTAATAAATTCATGAATACGATCTTTTAGATCAAAATATAATATTAGTCTATTATTATTAGAAAAATTAATTAAAGGTTAGCTGTAACTAACATCTTTTTTAGTTCTGCTATTGCTTTTGCTGGATTTAATCCTTTTGGACACGCACTAGTACAATTCATAATAGTATGACATCTATATAACTTAAGTTCATCAGCAACCTTTTTTAATCTTTCTTTTCTTTCATCATCTCTACTATCTACTATCCACCTGTAAGCTTGAAGTAGTACTGCGGGACCTAAATATTTATCACCATTCCACCAATAACTTGGGCAAGATGTTGAGCAACAAGCACACATGATACACTCATAGGCACCATCTAATTTTAATCTATCTTCTTTAGTTTGTAATATTTCAGTAGTTTCAACTTTTTGGTTTGTTTTAAGCCAGGGTTCAATTGACTCGTACTGTTTATATAATCCACTTAAATCACCTATTAGATCTCTTTTGACTTTTAAATGGGGTAGTGGATAAATATTAATATCTCCATCTATTTCTGCATGAGGCTTTGTACATGCTAAACCATTTTTCCCATCCATATTCATCGCGCACGAACCACAAACACCATGTGCACAAGATCTTCTATACGCTAATGTTGGGTCAATTTCATTTTTGATTTTGTTTAAAATATCTAAAACTTTTGAAGGGCAATTATCCATATCCACCTCATATGAGTCAACTCTTGGATTTTCCCCTGTACTGGGATCCCACCTATATACATTTACTTTTCTAATATTTTTGGAACCAGTTTTATCTTTGTAGAAAATACCTTTTTTAACTTCTGAGTTTTTAGGTAAATTTATTTGAACCATTAATATACCCGTTCTTGTGGAGGAAAGTATTGCACTTCATTTGTTAAGGTTGTTTTGTGAACTGGTCTATAGCTAATTTTTGTTTCTTTTCCATTACACCATGAAAGGGTATGTTGCATAAATTTTTCATCATCTCTCTTTGGATAATCTTCTCTTGCATGAGCCCCTCTACTCTCTTTTCTGCTTTGTGCTGAATCCATTGTGGTAATCGCTTGTCTAATAAGATTATCAAATTCTAAAGTTTCAACTAAATCAGTATTAAAAACTAGTGATTTATCCTTAACGGAAATTGACCTCATACCATCATATGTTTTTCTGATTTCAGAGGCACCCTCTTTAAGAGTTTTTTCCGTTCTAAAGACCGCACATTTTGATTGCATAGTTTTTTGCATCGCGAGTCTTAATTCAGCTGTACTATTTTCTCCATTTGAATTTCTAAGTTTATCAAATCTTTCTAAACATTTTTCAGTTTCAGATTCTCCTATATCTTCATGAGGTGTTCCTGGTTTAACTAATTCTGCTGCTCTTTTTGCAGCAGCTCTCCCAAATACCATTAAATCTATTAAAGAATTAGAACCTAATCTATTAGCTCCATGAACTGAAACACATGCTGCTTCACCAATTGCCATTAATCCTGGTACAGTTTTTTCAGAACCATTAACTGTTAACACTTCTGCTTTATAGTTTGTTGGAATACCACCCATATTATAATGAACAGTTGGAACAACAGGTATTGGATCTTTTGTTACATCCACATCTGCAAATAGTCTTGCAGCATCAGAGATTCCTGGAAGCCTTTCTGCAATTACTTTTTTGTCTAAGTGACTTAAATTTAAAAGAACATGATCTTTATCTTTACCCACACCTCTTCCTTCATTAATTTCAATAGACATTGATCTGCTTACCACGTCTCGAGATGCTAAATCTTTTGCATTAGGAGCGTATCTCTCCATAAATCTTTCTCCTTTAGAGTTCACAAGATATCCACCCTCTCCTCTAACACCTTCTGAAATTAAAGTACCGTGGCCATAAATTCCGGTAGGATGAAATTGAACAAACTCCATATCTTGTAGTGGAAGTCCAGCTCTTAAAACCATTGCATTTCCATCACCAGTACATGTGTGTGCTGATGTTGCAGAATAATAAACTTTACCATATCCGCCAGTGGCAATTATAGTTGAATGAGCTCTAAACCTATGAATTGTTCCATCGTTTAAATTCCAAGCTATTAACCCTTTGCATTCACCATCTTTCATTAACAAATCTAATGCAAAATATTCTATAAAAAATTCCGTGCTATGCTTAAGTGCTTGTCCATAAAGTGTGTGAAGAATTGCATGTCCAGTTCTATCAGCTGCTGCGCAAGTTCTTTGAACTATTCCATTGCCATAATTTTTTGTCATTCCCCCAAAGGGTCTTTGATAAATTTTTCCATCTTCTGTTCTACTAAATGGAACTCCATATTTTTCTAATTCAATAACTGCTGCAGGAGCTTCTTTACAAAGATACTCAATGCTATCTTGATCGCCTAACCAATCAGCACCCTTGACTGTGTCATACATGTGCCAACGCCAGTCATCTTCACCCATATTTCCTAACGATGCCGATATACCTCCTTGTGCTGCAGAAGTATGACTTCTTGTTGGAAAAACTTTTGAAATACATGCTGTCTTCAAGCCTGCTTCACTCAAACCAACAGCCGCTCTGAGGCCAGAGCCACCAGCTCCAAGTACTATTACATCGTATTCATGATCTATTATTTTGTATGAGCTCATTAGTTTAAATTAAATATTACAATAATTGTGGTTAATGGCATTATTATAGCAAAAATATTAAGCACTTTGTTTGCGGCATTTTTGATTTTTTCATCCTGAACATAGTCCTCAAACACCTCACTAATACTCAAAGCAGAGAAAAAGTAAGCAAATACAAGCATTAAGGAAAATAAAAATTTTGATGGCTGAGTGGTAAAAAAATTAACAACCTCAATATAATCTTTATCAAAAATTGAAACGAGGTTTATGATAAACCAGATCATTAAAGGTATTAAGATCCCTGAACTAATTTTCATCAACATCCATTTTTTAGTTGCAGTATTCATTTTAAAAAAAGCCCTTTCCTAATAAGTAGAAGAGAATTGTAAAAAAAATAGACCCAAAAATTACCAATAAACCTGTAATCTTTGTTGTCTTTAGTTCGAATCCATATCCAAGGTCCATTACAAGATGTCTTGCTTCACTCAATGTCTGAAAACTAAAGGACCAAGTTAAACAAATAATAATAAATTTTCCAAAAATGGATTGTAAAAATAATTTTGTTAAGTCGTAACCAGACTCTCCTAACAATAAGGAAAGTATCCAAAAACAAATTAATGTTATAGCTACTATATTAACTATTCCAGTAATTCTGTGAGAGATAGAAACTAAAGAAGATATATGCCATCTATAAACTTGAATATGAGGTGATAAAGGATTGTTATTATCCATTATTTTTTTTAATTAAAAGTTCAGCTATTTCAATTGAGTTTAATGCGGCACCTCTTAATAAATTATCAGAAACTATCCACATATTTATTGTATTCTCTTTTGTTTTATCTTCTCTAATCCGAGAAATAAAAGTTTCATTTTTACCTTCTGCCTCTAAAGGTGTAATGTAACCACCATCTTCTCTTTTATCATATACCTCACATCCTTCTGCATTATTTAATAAAGAATGTATTTTTTCTAAGCTAAATGGTTTTTTAAATTCAATATTTACTGACTCTGCATGAGAAACTAAAACAGGAATTCTCACACATGTTGCTGTCAGTTCAATATCATTATCAAGAATTTTTTTTGTTTCATTTGCCATCTTTAATTCTTCTTTTGTATAACCATCATCTGCAAAAATATCTATGTGGGGAATAGCATTAAATGCAATTTGTTTGGTAAAATTTTTAGAATCTATTTTTTTTTTATCTAAAGATAATTTTGTTTGTTCAATCAGTTCATCCATCGGTGCTTTACCACCACCCGATACAGATTGATAAGTTGATATCACTACTCTTTTGATATTGAACTCATCATGAAGTGGTTTTAAAGCTATCACTAGCTGTGCTGTTGAACAATTTGGATTGGCAATAATATTTTTTTTTAAAATATTAATTGCTTCTGGATTTACCTGAGGAACAATTAAAGGTACATCTCTATCCATTCTAAAGAAGCTAGAATTGTCAATTATCGTAGTATGCTTTGCGGCTTTTTCTGCATATTTTTCCGAAATTTCTCCACCTGCTGTAAAAAATGTAATTTCAGCGTTTGAAAAATCATATGTCTCTAAATTATAAACCTCATGTTCTTTACCATTAAAGTTTATTTTTTGACCAACACTTCTTGAAGAAGCGACTAAAAATAATTGATCAATTGGAAATTTTTTCTGCTCTAATACTTCGAGCATTTTTCTTCCGACATTGCCTGTGGCTCCTACAATCGCTATATTCATGATATTATTTAACTTTTATACTAAATGAAGGGTAAATCGCAAACATTTCCATTAAATGTATTATCATTTATTTGGATTTTGAAGCCTTGGGATACTTTCCAGTGGGACTTCTGGATCATTGCTATTCCAATAACCATTTTGAAATGAGGTGAATAACACGCTGACCTTAATTCACCAATTATATTATTATTTTCATCATATAGATTTTTTGATCCCGTAAGGTTGATTTCCTCTATGTCAATTTTAACTCCTAATAACTTTTTTTGAGCCCCTTTTGTTTTTGCTTTTTTTAATTTTTCTTTTCCTAGAAATTTTATATTGTTATCTAAATTAACATATTGATCAAACCCACATTCAAATGGATTATCTTTGTTATCAAAATCGTTACCATAAGATAAAAGCGCACTCTCAATTCTCTCTATTAAGTTTGGACATCCAGGTCCTACATTAAATTCTTTTCCAGTTTCAAAAAGATGATCATATAATTTTTGTCCCGACTCTGCATTTTCTACGTAGACTTCATATCCACCTTGTTTCGACCATCCCGACCTTGCTATTAAATGCTTAGTCCCTTCAAAGTCAAAATAATCAAATCCAAAAAATTTTAGTTCAGTAATTTTTTTTCCAAAAACTTTTTCCATTAATGCAAATGATTTTGGCCCTTGTACTGCCATTATATCAACTGCTGGTTCTATAATTTTAACATCAAATTTATATCCCGAGGCCAAACCTTTAGCAAAAAAGATTACATCCGAATCTGCTATCGATAACCACCATCTATTTTCATTAAGTTTTAAAACAACTGGATCATTAACAAGATTTCCATTTTCATCTATTATTGGACAATAATAACATCTACCAATTTTTGATTTTGATAAGTCTCGACATGTCATCAATTGTACTAATTCAGCTGAGTCTTTTCCTGATATTTCTACTTGTCTTTCTGCAGCCACGTCCCATACCTGAACATGTTCTTTTAAATGCTTGTAGCTGTCTTTTATTGAACCAAACGCAGCAGGTAACAACATGTGATTGTAAATCGTATATGCTGTAACACCTTGCCTCTCTATTCTTGATGTATAAGGTGTGCTTCTTAACCTTCTAGATTTTGCAATTGAAAAATTTTTCATTTTTTTAAAAATTCAAGGATCTTTTCTCTCATTTCAAAAGCTTTTTCAAACATAATCATGTGTCCACAATTTTTTATTATATGGGTTTTTGAATTAGGAATAAGTTCAGCAAATTTTTTACCTTCTTCAAGTTTAACCATCTTATCTAATTCACCAAAAATAAATAATGTAGGGCAATTAATTGACTTTAGAGCCTCTGCCCCATTTTTATATTTATCACAAGCAACAAGATCAACAGCTAAAATTTCTCTAATATCTCGTGGTGATTTAATAATTTTTTCTACAGGATTGCCTCCAATGAAGCTTTTTGAGTGCTCATAACCCCATTTCATCATTAACTCAACTGCTTGATCATCACCATCTTCGGCAAGATCAATTAAGTCTTGATTCACTGGCATCCTATATGATCCGGCAATAAACACTAAAGCTTTAACTCTTTTTGGATATTTAGAATAATATTCTATTGCCTCTAAGCATCCTTGTGAATGTGAAATTATAGTAATCCTTGAGGTATCAAGTTTATTAAAAACTTTTTCTAACCAGTCAGAAATCTCTTCTATTGATTTTAGACTTTCACCTTCAGAATTACCGTGTCCTGGCAAGTCAATTGCTAAAACATTATAATTTTTATTTGACAAATACTGTTCGGTTAAAGACCAAACAATTTGTGAAAGACCACTTCCATGAAGTAAAACTATAGTATCTTTATTTCTATCAATTCCTTGACCCGCATCAGAAACAAAATAATTTTTATTATCTATCTCAAAAATCAACTTGGTTCCTTGACTTTTTTTCTTAGTTCAAATTTTTGTATCTTTCCCGTAGATGTTTTTGGTAGTTCACAAAAGATAACTTTTTTTGGTATTTTGAATCCTGCTAAAGTTTCTCTACAAAAATCTATAATATCTTTTTCTTCTACAGATTTATCTTTGATTAGCTCAACAAAAGCACAAGGTGTTTCTCCCCATTTTTCATCTGGTTTAGCAACAACTGCTGCTAGTGATACCGCTGGATGTTTTGCAATAGTGTTCTCTATTTCAATTGAAGAAATGTTTTCTCCACCTGAAATAATAATATCTTTAGATCTATCTAGAATCTTAATATATCCATCTGGATGAGTTACAGCCAAATCTCCCGAGTGAAACCACCCACCAGACATAGCTTTATCAGTGGCTTCTTTGTCTTTATAGTATCCTTTCATTACGATATTTCCTCTAATCATAATTTCACCCATAGTTTTTCCGTCCTTGAGAACAGGATTCATTGTTTCAGGATCCATAACAACAGCGCCCTCAGTATTGGGGTATCTAACACCCTGTCTTGCTTTAATTTCATTTTTTTTATCTTTATCTAATATATTCCAGTCCTCATTCCACGCACACTGCAACATATGGCCATAAGTTTCTGTTAATCCATAAACATGCATCACTTCAAAGCCAAGGTTCTCCATTTTTTCAAAGATAATACTTGGTGGGGGGGCGCCCGCAGTTAAAACATTTACTTTTCTTTTTAAAGCTTTTTGATCCTCTTTTGGAGCATTAACAATCATATTTAATACTATTGGTGCTCCACCAAAATGGCTTACTTCATATTTATCAATTAATTCAAACATCTTTTTTGGTGCAATATTTCTTAAGCAAATAATCCTTGCATGCAACATTGAAAGTGTCCAAGGATAACACCATCCATTACAATGAAACATTGGCACAACACATAAATAATTTAGTCTATTAGGCATATTCCATGCTGTGACACTACCTGTTGCCATTAAATATGCACCCCTGTGATGATAAACTACTCCTTTTGGTTTTCCGGTTGTTCCAGATGTGTACCCTAATGAGATTGCCTCCCACTCATCTTTAGGCTTTTTCCATTCATAATTTTCATCTCCACTACTCAAAAAACTTTCATATTCCAATTCACCAATTTTTTTGAAATTTCTGTCTACATCCTTGTCATCTATATCAATAATGGTAATTTTATTTTTAACATTTTTTAAAGCTTTCTCGATTACATCGTGAAATTGTCTATCTACAATTAAAACTTTTGCATCACTATGCTGTAAAATATAACTTATTGTATTTGGATCTAGTCTTGTATTAATTGCATTAATTACAGCTCCCACCATTGGTATTGAATAATGAGCTTCAAAAATTTCAGGGGTATTGAAGGCCATTATAGAAACTGTGTCTCCAGTTTTTACACCTAGTTTGTCTAATGCGCTAGCAAACTTAACACATCTTTTATAAACCTCTCTCCAAGTATAAGATCTACTTTCATAAACTAATGCTTCATAGTTTGGATATATATCTTTGGTTCTTTCTAAAAATGTTAAAGGAGATAGAGGAACATAGTTAGCCTCATTTTTATCTAAATTAGCATCGTAGTGACTCATCTTAATTAAATTTAAAATTCATTATATAATCACTTCCAGTTGTGGCAGTTTTAAAATGATTTTCTGCTCTTGGTAAAACTCTTTTAAAATAAAAATTTGCAGTTTGTATCTTGTCCTCATAAAAATCTTTATTTTGGTCATAATCTTTAAAACTTACCTCTAAAACTTTTATCCATGCATAAGCAATGGATACAAAGCCTAATGCTTTTAAATAGTCATTACATGCTGCACTTGCATCATCTTTTGAGTTTTGTATTTTTTCTTTAATCCAAGAAGTAAAATTAGATAAAATTTCTAATTGTGATTGTAATTCTTTTGTAAAAGGTTTTAATTTGTCATTTTCAGTTTCACAATCATTCTTTATTATCTCTAGGTATTTATTGATTATATCGCCATTTTTATTTACTAATTTTCTAAAGACTAAATCTGCTGCTTGAACTGAATTAGTTCCTTCATAAATTGGCGTAATTCTATTGTCTCTATATAGCTGTTCTATTCCTTGATCTTTTGTGTACCCATAACCACCATGAACCTGCATGGCCTCACTTGTTATTTCCATTCCCATATCACTAAACATTGTTTTAACCACGGGGGTCATTAAAGAAACAAGGTCTGACGCTTCCTGTTTTATTTTATCATCTGGGTGATAAAGACTAACCTCTGTTTCTTGAGATAACCAAAAACATAAGGCTCGCTCACCTTCAATAATAGACTTCATATTAAGCAAAGATTTTCTAATGTCGGCATGCTCAATTATAAAATCTGCACCATTAGTTAATTTTGTATTATTTGTTTTTCCCTGCTTCCTTTCTTTTGCATAACTTAAAGAGTTTTGATATGCAATTTCAGAAATGCCTAAGCCTTGAATTCCAACAATAATTCTTTCTAAATTCATCATAGTAAACATTGCGTTTAACCCTTTGTTCTTTGATCCAATCATGTAACCAGTTGCGCCATCAAAATTTAATACACATGTAGCAGAACCTTTAATTCCCATTTTACTTTCAATAGATCCTGTTGAAACTCCATTTCTAGATCCAATAGATCCATCTTCATTTACAATAAATTTGGGGACTAAAAATAAACTTATTCCTTTTGTGCCCGTTGGAGAATCGGCTGCTCTTGCAATAACTAAATGGATAATATTTTCTGTTAAATCTTGATCGCCCGAAGTAATAAAAATTTTCTGACCACTTAACTTAAAAGTTCTATCAGGCTGCTCAACAGCTTTGGTTTTTAAGAGACCTAAATCAGTTCCACAAACTGGCTCTGTAAGACACATTGTGCCACTCCATTTACCTTCAACCATTTTTGGTAGGTATCTTTTTTTTATTTCATCCGTAGCATGATGAGAAATACAGTTATATGCACCTATACTTAATTCGCTGTAAAGTTTAAATGATAAGCTTGCAGATGATAACATTTCATCAAAAAAAGCACTTACAGTTTTTGGCATTCCTTGACCTCCATATTTTGGATCACAAGAAAGAGAAGTCCATCCATCTTTAATATATTTTGTATAAGCTTCCTTATAACCGGGCGGTGTTCTGACCACTCCATTTTCTAAAACTGTTGGATTTTCATCTCCTGATTTTGCTAATGGTAATATTAAATTTTGATTAATCTTAGCTGCCTCTTCTAAAATATCTTTTACTAGTTCTGAATTAACTTCTTTATACTTTTCGAGATCATTATAATTTTTATTATTTCTTAATTTGTCAAAAAGAAACATCATATCTTTTACTGGTGCAGTGTAATTTGGCATTGAGAAACCTTAGAATATATATTTAATTATTGCAATTTTGAAATTATCGCATCACCCATTTCAGATGTTGACACTTCTTTTGTGCCTTTAGATAAAATATCCTTAGTTCTAAGGCCGTCATTTAAAACAGCTTGAACTGCTTTTTCTAGAGATACTGCTTCTTTATCAAGGTCTAATGAATACCTTAAGGCCATTGCAAAACTCAAAATTGCAGCGATTGGATTGGCTATTCCTTTACCTGCAATATCAGGAGCTGACCCATGGATAGGCTCATACATTGCTCTCATTTCACCATCTTTATTCTTAGCTCCTAACGACGCTGACGGTAAAAGACCAAGAGATCCTGTTAGCATTGAAGCTTGATCTGATAACATATCTCCAAATAAATTATCTGTTACTATAACATCAAATTGTTTTGGGTTTTTAAGTAGTTGCATCGCACAATTATCAGCCAACATATGACTTAATTCTACATCTTTATATTCTTTGTCATGTAAGGCTTGGACTTCCTCTCTCCAAAGTTGTCCTGCTTCCATTACATTTGATTTTTCACATGATGTAACTTTATTTGATCTTTTTTTTGCCAAATCAAAAGCAATTTTTGCAACCCTAATAATTTCACTACTTGTATAAGTGTGTGTATTAATTCCTCTTCTTTCTCCATTTTCAATTGGTTTTATTCCTCTTGGCTCACCAAAATATATTCCACCTGTTAGTTCTCTTACAATCATTATATCTAAACCAGAAACAATCTCTGGCTTCAAAGTTGAGGCATCTACCAATTGTTCAAAACAAATTGCTGGTCTTAAGTTTGCAAATAATTTTAATTCTTTTCTGAGCTTTAGTAGAGCTCTTTCAGGTTTTTTTGAAAATTCAACATTTTCCCATTTAGGTCCACCAACGGCTCCCATCATAACAACTTCGCTTTCTAAAGCTTTATAAAATACCTCGTCTGTAATAGGTGTTCCATGTTTGTCGTAAGAACAACCACCTGCTAAATCCTCATCCATCTCAAAGTCTAAAGATTTTTTATCATTAAACCACTTTATGATTTTTTTAACTTCACCTATGACTTCTGGTCCAATACCATCTCCTGGAAGTAATAATATTTTTCTTTTCTTAACTTTAATCATTAAATATCCAGGGTTTTTTTTCTTTTAATCTTTTTTCAAATGAGTCAATTTGTTTTGATTTTTCTAATGATAAAGAAATATCATCAAGACCTTCTATTAAACATTTTTTCTTAAAAGGATCAATATCAAATTTTATCTCATTATTCCCATAAAAAATCTTTTGATCATTTAAATCTACAGAAATTTCTTCTTTCCTATTTGAATATTCTGAAATTTCTTTTATTTTCTCTTCCTTTAAAATAATTGGAAGAATACCATTTTTAAAACAATTGCTATAAAAAATATCTGCATAACTTGAGCTGATTACACAGGTAATTCCAAAGTCAAGTAAGGCCCAAGGAGCATGCTCTCTTGATGATCCGCATCCAAAATTATTTCCAGTTATCAAAATTTTTGAATTATTAAAAGGTTTGTTATTTAGTGTAAAATCTTTAATTTCTTTTCCATCGTTATCATACCTCATTTCAAAAAATAAATTTTTTCCTAATCCTGTTCTTTTTATAGTTTTTAAAAATTGTTTAGGAATAATCATATCGGTATCGATATTGATTATTGGTAGGTAAGCTGGAATACTTTTAAGTGTATTAAATTTTTGCATTTTAGTTTTGATACTTTCTAACGTCATCAAGGTTACCAGCAATCGCTGCTGCTGCTGCCATACCTGGACTTACTAGATGAGTTCTTCCTCCTCTGCCTTGTCTTCCTTCAAAGTTTCTATTAGATGTGGATGCGCACCTTTCTTCCGGCTTTAGCTTATCCGCATTCATTGCTAAACACATTGAACACCCAGGTTCTCTCCACTCAAAACCAGAGTTAATAAATATCTTATCTAAGCCTTCTTGTTCAGCTTGTTCTTTAACTAATCCAGAGCCCGGCACAACCATTGCATGAACATGGGCAGCTTTTTTTTTGTTTTTCAATATTTGTGCTGCCTCTCTAAGGTCTTCTATTCTTCCATTAGTACAACTACCTATAAAAACTGTATCAATTTTTATGTCTTTCACGGCAATATCCGCTTCTAAACCCATATATTTTAAAGATCTATCCATCGAATTTCTTCTATCAATATCTCTTTCATTTTTAGGATTTGGTACTTTTCCATCAATTGGAACTACATCTTGAGGAGAAGTTCCCCAAGTAACCATTGGCACAATATCCTCTGCTGTAAAGTTTATTTCTTTGTCAAACATGGCGTCAGAGTCGGTTTTTAGAGTTTTCCAGTACTTTAATGCTTTATCCCAATTTTCATTTTTTGGAGACATTGGTCGATCTTTTAAATAATCAAAGATTTTTTGATCAGGCTGTATAAGTCCAGCTCTAGCACCGCCTTCTATAGTCATATTGCAAATTGTCATTCTATTTTCTACTGACAAATCAGAAATTAAACTTCCTGCGTATTCAATCACATGTCCTGTACCACCTGCAGTACCTATTTTTCCGATTATTTGTAAAACAACATCTTTAGATGTAACACCTATAGCAAGTTTACCATTTACATTAATTCTAAAATTTTTAGCTTTTTTTTGAACTAGTGTTTGAGTTGCCAAAACATGTTCAACTTCTGAAGTTCCAATTCCAAAAGCTAAGGATCCAAAAGCCCCGTGTGTAGCTGTATGGCTATCGCCACAAACTATTACGGTTCCTGGTTGAGTAAACCCTTGTTCTGGACCAACTATGTGAACTATTCCTTGTCTTTTATCATGAATACCAAACAATTTAATACCGGATTCCTTGCAATTTTTATCAAGTGTCTCAATCTGAATTCTAGAATCATCATCATTAATACCTTTTGATCTATCGGTAGTTGGAATATTGTGATCTACAACTGCTAAGGTTAAATTGGGATGTCTTACTTTTCTATTAGAATTTCTAAGACCTTCAAATGCTTGGGGACTTGTGACCTCATGTATTAAATGTCTATCAACAAATAATAATGAAGTTCCATCATTTTGTTGATCTACAAGATGATCATTCCAGATTTTATCATAAAGAGTTGTGGGCATTGAAAAAAAATTTATTTTTTTTCTGAAGTGCTTTCTAGATTTTTTTCTTTTTTAGCAGTTTCCTCATTTGGGACCTCTGCTGCTGGTGCCGCGTCTACTTTAGAAGACGTTACTACTTCAGATTTTACATCAACATCAATTCCAATTTTTTTTCTTATCTTTTCGGCAATTCTTGCTGATTTACCTGTTCTGTCTCTTAGATAATAAAGCTTAGCTCTTCTAACTTTACCTGACCTGATTACTTTAATTGAGTCAATTACAGGTCCATATAATGGGAATGTTCTTTCAACACCCTCACCAAAAGAAATTTTTCTGACTGTAAAAGAAGAATTTATATCTCTACTTTTTTTAGCTATGCAAACACCTTCGAAGTATTGAATTCTATCTTTTTTACCTTCAGTAATTCTAACACCAACTTTAACAACATCTCCAGGATGAAATTGTGGGATGTTTTTTTCAGATAAAATTTTTTTTACGTTATGCTGATTTATTTCTTCAATTGTTTTCATTTAAATATTTGTCAAATTAGTTATTCTTATATTTTTGCCATAAATCTGGTCTTCGGTCGCGTGTTATAGCCTCAGATTGTGATAAACGCCAGTTTTTAATTTTGTTGTGATCTCCAGATAATAGTACCTCTGGTACAGATTTTTTCTCCCAAATTTGAGGTTTTGTGTACTGTGGATACTCTAACAATCCACTCTGAAAGCTTTCATCTTCAATAGATTTTTCATTTCCAAGTACTCCAGGCAACAACCTAAGAATACTATCTAAAACAACAAAAGCAGCTGCCTCACCACCTGATAACACGTAATCACCAATACTTATTTCTTCGATTTTTCTAGTTGTTAAAACTCTCTCATCAACACCTTCAAAATGACCACAAATTAATGATATAGATTTTTCTTTAGATAATTCTAAAGCAAAATTTTGATCAAATTTTTTTCCTCTAGGAGATAAATAAAAAATTCTTTCACCATCAATTTTATTTTGATCTAATGAGTTAGCCAAAACATCGGCCTTCAATAGCATACCTGATCCACCACCATATGGTGTGTCATCTACGGTCTTATGTTTATCAATGGCTGTATCTCTAATATTAACCACTTTCATATCCCATAATTTTTTTTCTAATGCTTTTCCATAAAGTCCTTTATCTAAGGGACCAGGAAAAATTTCTGGGTAAAGAGTAAAAATTTGAGACCGCCACATAAATAAAGATAAAAACTATTTTCCCTCTTCTTTAGGAGCTGCTGCTGGTGCCGCCTCTTCTTTAGGAGCTGCTGCTGGTGCCGCTTCTTCTTTAGGAGCTGCTGCTGGTGCCGCTTCTTCTTTAGGAGCTGCTCCTGGTGCCGCTTCTACTTTAGGAGCTGCATCACCTTCTTTTTTTCTTTCTTTTTTTGGAACTGCCTTTTTAGGATTATTACCATTTACAGGCATTGGTATTAATTCATTTTCACCTAAAATTCTTGCGACTCTAGTGGTTGGCTGAGCACCTTGACCTAACCAATATTTAATTCTTTCAGCCTCAAGACCAACTCTTTCTTTTTTATCTTTAGGTAAAAGAGGGTTAAAAAAACCAACTTTCTCAATAAATCTTCCGTCTCTTGCAAAACGACTATCTGCTACAACAACTTTATAAACAGGACGTTTTTTTGTTCCACCTCTTGATAATCTTAGCTTTAACATTTGTTCTCCTTTTTAATTATTTTAATTGGTTAAATAGCTCTGGCGGTATTCCTTTATCAGACATACCTTTCAGATTTCCTTTTGACATCTTCTTCATCATTTCAGACATCATTTTAAATTGCTTAAGCAATTTATTGATAGTGACCGGATCTGTGCCAGAGCCATTAGCAATTCTTTTTTTTCTAGAACCATCGATAACTTTCGGGTTCTCTCTTTCTTTTTTAGTCATTGACAAAATAATCGCTTCATTTTTAGTGATAATGCTTTCATCAACTCCAGCTGAATCCATTTGAGATTTCACTTTAGAAACTCCAGGCATAAAAGACATTATACCTTCTATTCCACCCATTTTTTTCATTTGTCTTAATTGAGTTAAATAATCTTCCATTGAGAATTGACCTTTTTTGAGGTTTTCCTCTGCTTGTTTAATGTTTTCTTCACCTAAATCTTGTGCTGCTTTTTCTACAAGAGATACAATGTCTCCCATTCCAAGAATTCTGTTAGCAATTCTATCTGGATGAAATACTTCTATGTTATCTATTTTTTCACCAATCCCTAAAAATTTTATTGGAACCTCTGAAATATATTTCATACTTACGGCTGCTCCACCTCTTGCATCACCATCAGCTCTAGTTAAAATGATACCTGAGAGATTAATTGTATTTTTAAATTCTTTTGCTACAGATGCAGCAACTTGACCTGTTGATGAGTCGGCAACCAAGATAGTTTCGGCAGGGTTTATTGTGTTTTCTATTTGTTTTATTTCACTCATCATCTGAAGATCAATTTGTGTTCTTCCAGCAGTATCAAACAAGACTACTTCGGCACCATTGAGATTTGCTGCACTCATTGCTCTTCTGCAAATATCTGTTGGTTGTTGGTTTTTAATAATAGGTAACGTTAAAATATTATTTTGTTCACCTAAAGACCTCAGTTGTTCTTGAGCAGCTGGTCTATAAATATCAAGACTTACCATCATAACTTTTTTCTTTTTATTTTTTTCTAAAAATTTTGCCAACTTTGCAGTTGTCGTTGTTTTTCCTGAACCTTGAAGTCCAACCAATAATATAGGTGCGGGAGGTACTACATTTAAATTAATATCCGTATTCTTATCGCCTAGTAAATTAACTAGCTCATCATAAACAATTTTAACAACCATATCTCCAGGTGAGGTAGATCTGATTATCTCTTGCCCTAAAGCCTTAAGCTTCACTTTCTCAATAAAATCTTTTGCAACGTTTAAAGAAACATCTGCCTCAAGCAAGGCTTGTCTTATACCCCTTAGACTCTCATCCACTTGACTCTCATCAAGAGATGGGGCTTTTTTTAAAGAAGAAAAAATTTCTTCGAATTTATTTGTTAAATTTTCAAACATATTTATTACGCACAGCAGTAACCTCACTAGTGGGCGAACCTTCGCTGACTAGTGTCGATCTCTTTGTTTCCAAAGACACCGCAAATTTAACATTTTTTGCGGAAACTCCATTAAACTATAATAGGGCTACAAAAAGTCAATAAATAAGTTAAATAACTAAATATGGATTTTAATGCATACAAAATGAATGGATTAGGAAATGATTTTGTTATCATTGATAATAGATTAAATCCAATCACGCTAAACCATGATCAAATTATCAAAATTTGCGATAGAAAATTTGTAGGATGTGATCAACTTATATTAATAAATAATCACAAGACGTCTGATGCTCATCTAGAGTTTTTTAATTCTGATGGTAGTGAGTCTGGTGCATGTGGAAATGGAACAAGATGTATTGCTCGATTCTTATCTAAGGAGAATAATAAAAAAAATATTTTATTAACAACTTCTTCTGGAGAATTAAACTCAGATATTATTGGTGATAATCTTGTTGAAACAGAAATTGGTATTGGAAAAATAGAATGGAATGAAATTCCTTTATCAGAAAATATCAATACAAAAAATCTAGGTATCAAAATAATTGATAATAATGGAGCTGAGCATTCAGGAGGCACTGCTGTAAATGTTGGAAATCCCCATGTGATATTTTTTGTTGATAATGTAGATGATTTTAATATTGAAAAAATAGGTCCTGGAATTGAAAAACACAAATTTTTTCCAGAAAAATGTAATGTAACAATTGCTCAAGTGATTAATAAAGATTTAATTAGAGTTAAGGTTTGGGAAAGAGGCGCTGGATTGACTAAAGCCTGTGGAACTGCTGCTTGTGCAACAGCTTTTGCAGGTTTTATAAATCAACTAAACTCCAATCAAGTTATTATAGAATTTATGACAGGAAATTTATCAATAAAAATTGATAAAGATAATTCTATTAAAATGAAAGGTCCTGTTTCAAATATAGAAAAAATACTAATACAATTATAATGGGCATTATTGATAAATTTAAGATTGGATTTAAAAAAAGTGCGTCTGTTTTTACAACTGGTCTCAAGGAAATTGTTATTAAAAAAGAATTGGATGACAAAAATCTTAATAATATTGAAGATTTTTTAATTCAATCAGATGTGGGAGTGGATGCTTCTGCAGAAATTAGATCTTTGATTTCAAAGAGAAAAATTGATCCTAACAAAAATTTAAATTCTGAGATAAACCTAATACTTAAAGAATACATAGTTTCTTTAATGAAGCCTCTGGAAAATGAAAATTTTTTTAATAAAAAAAAAAAATTAAATGTAACTTTAGTATCAGGCGTTAATGGTGTGGGTAAAACAACTACTATTGGAAAAATTGGTAAAATTTTGAAATCAAATGGTAATAAAATTATGTTTGCTGCATCAGATACATTTAGGGCTGCAGCAATTGAACAGTTAGAAAATTGGGCAGATAAAATCCATGCTTCTATAACAAAATCTATACAAGGTTCTGACCCGGCTTCTGTTGCATATAAAGCAATAGATGAGGCTATAAAAAATAATTTTAATCAAGTTTTAATTGACACAGCAGGAAGATTGCAAAATAAAAAAAATTTAATGGAAGAATATAAAAAGATTGCAAACGTAATTAAGAAAATTGATCCTGACGCTCCACACGATGTAATTTTAGTTTTAGATGCTACCTCAGGTCAAAATGTAATTAATCAAGTTGAGGAATTTAATAAGATTATTCCAATTACAGGAATTATAATGACTAAATTAGATGGTACCGCTAAAGGTGGAATTCTTCTTGCCGTTGCTAAGAAATATAAGCTTCCAATTATTGCCTTGGGTCTTGGTGAAAAAGAAGATGATCTACAAATATTTAGTGCTGAAAAATTTGCTGAAGCTTTTACCCAAATTAATTAATTAGATTACTAGAAATTAAAGGTTTATAAAGACTACATTTATAACTGTCTTCAAATTTGTAATATCCACAGTTTTTTGCGAATGATGAAATTATAAAATCAAATTTTCCATTTACTGGATAAAGTTCAAGTTTTTTTTTAACTATATCAAATTTAAAATTTGCTTTTAAACTTTTAACTGCACTTATCATTACTAGTGTTTGGTTATCTTTTAAGAGATAATAAGCAAAGTCATCTGGAAAAATAGGAAAGTCATATTCTTGTAGATGATATTTTGCTTTAGCAGGAAACCATTCATAAGAAATTAAAGGAGATGATTCTTTAGAATGATAATTATAAATATAAAGATCTTTTGGATAATCATTAATATAATTGGAAATTTCACCTCTTGCTAAAACTGATTTTTCTCTTGTTTTGAAATATAAAGCAAAATTATTATTATAAGAGTTCATCTGATCAATGTGAAATAAATCATTTATAGTAAATTCACTATCTTTTGCTGCTGTAATTTGAGTTAAATTTAACAATAAAAATGATGTCAAAAGAATATTTTTCATTCTAATAATTTAGAATAAAAATTAGAGTTATATTTGTTTAGATTGTGGCTTAATTTAAACTTTTAAAAAATATTTTTAAAGTATTTATCAGCTGATCATCATATTCCATCATATGATTGTCATATTTTGTAAAGTAAGAATATTTTGGTTCATTGGCTATTTTAAAAATTTTTTTTCCCATTGAAAATGGAACAATGTTATCCTTTTCTCCGTGCATAATTAAAATTGGTATATCAATATTTTTAACTTTCTTTTCATTCTCATACCTGTCTTTAAGTAAAAGACTCACGGGAATATATGGATAGAATTTTTGCGCTGTAGCAGTCATTGACGTAAACGGTGTTTCTAAAATTACTCCAGCATAATTTTTATTTTGTGCAATTTCTGTTGCTATCCCTGTACCTAAAGACTCGCCATATAATATTATATTCTCTTCTTTAACACCTTGTTTTAAAATCCAATTTAATGCACTTTGGCCATCTATATAAAGGCCTTTTTCTGTTGGTTTGCCTGCGTTACCAGAAAAGCCTCTCCAGGCAATGATTAAAAAATTAATATCAATATCTTTAAAATGATTAAGTTTATGAATTCTATCATCTAAAGTTCCAGCATTTCCATGAAAATAGATAATAGTTTTATAATTTTTTATATCTTTTTTATGAAACCACCCATTAAGTAAAATATTATCTGAAGTTGGTATTTTTACCTCCTCAACCTTAACTGTTAATTTATTACCTGAATAGTTATTTTCATTAGGATGATATAATAAATTTCTTTGATTAAAATAAATAAATACAAGAAAAGTTAAGTATATAAAAATTAATACTGAAAATATTTGCACTATTTTTTTTTTAAGATTGTTTAACATTTTTTTTCTTAGCTAAATAAACTCCAAAAAACACAAGTGTTGTGCCTATATAATGATAATTTTCTAATTTTTCATCAAATAAAAAGTAGCCATATATGGCTGCGTAAACTGTAAAAATATAAAGTGTAAAGCCCGTCAAAGATGCACCCAGCTGTTTTTGTGCTAAAGTGTATAATGTAAAAGCTATAATGCCAGGCGAAACAGCAGCAAAAACAACCCACAATAAAAAATTATAATTAAATAATGTTTTATCAAAAAAAATTTCTTCCCCAATATAAAATGGTAATAAACTAATGACTCCAGATAGAGCAATTAAAGTAAATCGTTGAAATATTTCTAATTCTGTTTTCCAGTAAAATAAATAGATTGAATATAGAGCCCAGCCTATAGCGGCAGCTAGCATCCATAAATCTCCTATAGTAAATGTTAAATTAACTAGTAAATTTAAATCACCTTTGATGATAATCGCAAATACTCCTGTAAGGCATGCCACTAAACCTGTAATTTTAGTAAAATTAATTTTTTCATTAAAAAAGATACTTGAAATTAAAATTATAAAAATTGGAGATGAAGTATAAATAATACCCATGTTAGCAACAGTGGTTGTTTGGCCCGCTAAAAAAGGGAATGCACCGCATACTCCACAGCCCATAGCACCTAAAAAAAATAATTTTTTATATTCCTTCTTAACAACTTTAAAATTTTTTTTTAATGATAAATAAGTAAAAGGAAGTAAAATCAAAAAAACTACTACCCATCTCCAGAATGCCAATGAAATTGGTGGAACAAATTCTACTCCACCTCTGGCAACTACTAAGTTGCTAGCCATAAATATAGGCTGAATGAATAATAAAAGAAATGACCAAGAATTTTTTTTGTAGTCCATTAATGTAAGAAAATTCAGCTTTTATCAAAAAAGGCTTCGTAGATCATCATAAAAATTGCAACAGCCATTAGTATATAAACTGGTAACACATCAAAGAAACCTATCATTGATGATCTGGTTAAAGTGGTTGCAAGACCAATCAAAAAAGCTGAGGCAAGTAAAGAACCTAAAAATGTTGTAAATTTTTGCATTTTAATTATTACATTCTTTTTCTAACCAATTGGCAACACCTAAAAATCTATGATCATCATAACGAGCACCAATTAATTGTATGCCTAGGGGCATGTTGTTTTCGCCCTGAAGCAAAGGAAGAGAAATACAAGGCGTCCCAAGATAAGACCACACCCTGTTAAATTCTGCTGTACCAGTACTTTTCAAACCTTTAGGAGCAACACCTGGGCTAGAAGGTGTTAAGATACCATGATAATCCTCAAATACTTCTTCATAAGAGTCATAACTTCTTTTCATAAAATCTATAGCTTCCGCATAGTCTTTAGCTGAATGTTTATTTCCTTTTACAATGGCATCCTGCATATATTTAGATAATTTCTTTTTGTATTTTTTATAATAAAGACCAAAATTGTTTGCTAAATCAGTTTCATGAATTATTTGATGATATTTATGAATATCTTTGAAATACGAAGGAGTATCAAAAATCTCAATATTTTTTTTAAATGATTTTATAAAATATTCAAATGCTTCTCTAGATTTTTTATCAATTAATTTCCAAGAATCTGTTTTATAAAAAATAAACTTAGGGTCAAACAGAGGACCCTTTTTTGTTTCTTTCATCATATTTTCTGATGAATAATAAATAGTAGCAGGATCATATTTATCTTTTTTTATTAAAACTTTAGCTAGCAAAGCAACATCTTCTACCGTCCTACCAAAAACCCCTATATGGTCTAACTTCTCAGAAGTTTTTAAAACACCATTTCGAGAAATTAATCCATAAGTTGGTTTATATCCAACAATTCCACAATAAGATGCTGGTCGAATAATTGACCCTCCTGTTTGAGATCCAATTGAAAGTGGAGCCATTAACGATGCAACAGATGCCGCTGATCCACTTGAGGAACCACCAGGTGTTCTTGTATTATCATGTGGATTGGTAGTTTTTGAGGGACCAAGATAAGCAAGTTCAGAGGTTGTCGTTTTACCCATTACAATTGCACCAGCCGAAAGTAGTAAATCAACTATTTCTGCATTTTGAGAATAAGATTTTCCTTTTCTAATTGATGTCCCACACTCAGTAGGCATATCTACTGTTCCAATAATATCTTTTAGGGCAACTGGTATTCCGTGTAATAGTCCTATTGGTTTTCCAGATCGTCTATATTCATCTGCCTCTGCAGCTTTTTCTAACAAAATTTTTTTATCAAAATAAACCCATGCTTTTACATCTTTTTCAAATTTATTTATTCTTTCAATATATTTTTCACAAATTTCAACAGATGTAAGTTGAGAATTCTTTATCTTAGATGCAATTTCTTCAACCTTTAATGAAAATATATCTATCATTTTTTTTAGTTAGCAAACAATGTCTCTGGCAACCACAAAGCGATACCAGGAAACATATACATTAAAAACATTGCAAAAATTACTATACCCAAAAATGGCATAATTCCTGCAAATATTTCCATTAATTCAACATTCGCTTTTTGAACACCTTTTAAATAGTAAGCCGACATGGCCATTGGTGGAGTTAAAAAAGATGTCTGTAAATTTAATGCAATTAACATCGCAAAGAAATAGGGGTTAACATCAAATACTTCTAGTAATGGCAAAAATATTGGGACAAATATAATTAAAATTTCTGTCCACTCTAGTGGCCAACCTAAAAGAAAAATTATTATTTGTGTAATTATTAAAAATTGCCAAGTAGTAATGTTTATTGATGTAAAGAATTGCTCAAAAACTTCATGACCTCCTAAGTAAGAAAATACTGATGAAAAAGTCCAAGAACCAATAAACAACCACATAATCATTGCTGTAGTTTTTGCTGTTAAAAAAACTGACTCTTTAAAACTTTTCCATTTTAAAGTTTTATAAAACCAAGATAAAAGTATAGCACCAAAAGCACCTGCCGCAGCTGCCTCTGCTGGAGTGGCTATACCTGCTAAAATTGTTCCAAGAACTAACATTATTAATCCAAATAAAGGTACAAAAGAAACTAACACTTCTTTTAAAATTTCTGCTCGTGGTGGAATATCTTCTGCTTTAGGTTTTGGTGCAATAGAAGGGTCCATCCAAGCTCTAAAAATTGCATAAGAAATATATAAACTTGACAACAGTAATCCTGGAAAAATTGCAGCAGCAAACAACCTTAGTGGGGATAGTTGTGCAATTACAGAATACACAATTAACATAATACTTGGTGGTATTAAAATTCCTAGACATCCACCTGCACAAATTACACCCGATGCAAATTTTTTGTCATATCCCGCTTTAACCATTGCTGGCCATGCAAGTAATCCCATTAGAGTTACAACGGCACCAATAATTCCTGTTGCTGTTGAAAACAAAGTGCACGTAATTAATGCAGCTACTGCCATTGACCCAGGAAGTCTATGGGCCGCTAACCTGATTGCAAAAAATAATTTTGAAACTATTCCAGCTCTTTCGACTAGATAACCCATAAATAAAAATAATGGTACAGCAGTGAGAACATTATTATCCATAACTGTGTAGGTATTTTGAACAAATAGTTGAAATATCCTATTGTCAAATAAATGCTCCATTACTGATGGATCATAAAAAGCATAATAACCAAAGCCTATACCCATTGCCATTAACGTAAATGCAATTGGAAACCCTAACAAAACAGCAAATAAAAATAATCCCATCATTAGAATTGCAACTTCAGGATTTGTTAAACTAAATAACATCTTTTTGATCCTCGTCTTGAGCCGTTCTCATTAAAATTTTTTCTGTTTCTTCTGCAACAACCATTCTTGCTGGCCAATGCCCAGTTTGAATACATATTACTGATCTGAATACTTCACTAATTCCTTGAATAATCAATAAGACACCTGCAGCAGGTATCATCGATTTTACCATATAAATTTGTATTTGAGCTGGACTACTCCAGCTAGTTTCTTTTATTTTCCAAGCTAGGGCCGCATATTCATATCCATAAAATGCTAATGCTATAACCCCCGGAAAAAAGAAGATAAAATAAAGTACTAAATCTATCCAGCCTTGTATCGTTGGTTTAAATAATCTGTAAATGACATCACCCCTGACATGAGACTCTGTTGCTAAACAATAAGCACCTGACATCATAAGTATTGCACCATACATCTGCATACTAAAATCAAAGTTCCATAATGTTGGTTTGTTAAAAACATAAGCCATTACAACTTCATAAACAGTACCGCCCATTAAAATAACAATGCACCACGAAAAAGCTTTACCCATTGAGGTGCTAAGGGTGTCTGCAAATTTAATGAAGATTCTCATCATATTTTTTTAAAATATACTAGATCTAAACAAAAAAAAAGGGGGTTTTTAAACCCCCTTCTTTTAAAATTATTTAAAGTTACTTAGATTTTAACTTTTCCGATTGGACCAAACTCATTTTCATAAGCTAATTTGTAGTTCGGTTGATTCATCAACAGATACTTCATTGTTCTCTTAGCGTATGCTTTTTGGGAGTCTATAACCTTCTTGAAGAAAGCATCTTTACCAGAAAACTCAGCAACAATTTTATCCCAACCTTTTAACTGTTCAGATAAAATAGCATCAGATGTTTGATAAACATTAACCTTATGCTCATTCATCAATTTAGCTAAGTCAGTAGAATATCTAACTAGCGCTTTGAAGTAGTTATCTGAGTTTGCAGCATAAGCAGCATTTTTCAAGATAGCTTGGTGAGCAGGTGAAAGGCTTTTCAGTTTCTTGGTATTCATAGGAATTTCAAACATCTCCTGAGATTGATGAAAACTTCCTAAGTGATAATGTTTAGAAACATCTTGCATTCCAAACTGTGAGTCTGATGTTGGATTGTTAAACTCTGCAGCATCAATCAAACCAGTTTTCATTGCTGGTTGAATTTCACCACCCGGTAATTGTCTTACAACCATTCCCATAGCAGTTAAAACGTTAGTCGCTAGACCAACTGTTCTATACTTCATACCTTTAACATCAGATACTTTAGTTACATTCTTTTTGAACCAACCAAAAGGTTGTGCTGGCATAGGCATATGAAAGAAACCAGTGTATTCAAATCCAACACTAGCTACTGCTTCTTCATATAATTTTCTTCCTCCACCATACTCCATCCATCCCATTACTTCTTGAGATGACATTCCGTATGAAGGTCCAGTTCCAAAAAGGGAAGCAGCGGCATTTTTACCATACCAGTATGCTGTCACCCAGTGACCCATATCAACTACGCCTGAACTTACTGCTTGTCCAATTTCTGAAGTTTTTACAATTGCTCCAACTGGCTGAAGATCAATTTTAAGCGATCCACCAGACATGTCGCTAACCATTTTACAATAGTCACCAGCCATTTCATAAAAGATATTAGCGCCTGAAGGCCAAGCTGCTTGCATCTTTAGTGTAACGTGTCCATCTGCTCTAACAATGTTTGGCATTGCAACTGTTGCTGCTGCAACTGCACCAGCTTTAGCAGCAGTTTTAAAGAACTTACGTCTTGAAGATGTTTTAATCTTCAATGATTTATTTTCTTTTGTCATTATTTCTCCTGTTACGTTAATTAACATTACCAGTTAAATATACTTAGCTAAGAGAGTCCATAGTCAAAGTGACATAGATAGTTTTTAATTCAATCCCTAGTAGAATAATCTTAATTATTTATTATTAATTCACTTTATTTTTACAGTTTCCTGTTTTAAAAAATTCATAAATATTATCAATTGCTAAATTTGCCATTGCAATCCTTGTATGTTTTGTTGCACTTCCGAGATGTGGTAAAATGAAAACACTCTTTATTTTTAGATAGCCTGGGTTTAAATTTGGCTCACCCTTATAAACATCAAGCCCTGCTGCAAAAATTTTTTTTTTATTTAATGCATCTATTAAGGCCACATCATCAACAATGTCTCCACGTGCTACATTCGTAATAACTGCACCTGTTGGAAAATATTCTAACGTTTCTTTATTAATTAAATTTTCTGTCTCTTTAGTTGCAGGACAACAAATTGATAATACATCTGAAACTTCAAAAAGACTTCTTAAGCTGTCATGGTAAATGGCACCTTGTTCTTTTTCTACGCTAAGTTTTGATCTATTATGATAGTGAATAATCATTCCTAAAGATTTTGCTATTGCTGCAATTTTTTGTCCTATTCTTCCCATTCCCAAAATTCCAAGTCTTGTTCCTGTTAATTGTTTTCCTATTAAATAGTCTGCAGACCATTTCCAATTACTTTCTTTTGCACTTTGAATTCCTTCCGATACTCTTCTGCATGCGCCTAATATTAAGAGTATTCCAATTTCAGCTGTCGCATCTGATAAAACTTCAGGAGTATTTGTAACTGCAATGCCTTTTTTTTTTGCTGCCTCTAAATCTATATTACCAAAACCAACCGCAAAGTTAGAAATTACTTTTATAGTGTTTGGTAATTTATTTATCATCTCCTCATCCATTTTATCTGTAAGAGAGGTTAAAACAGCTTCGCAGCCTTGACTCATTTCTATTACTTTTGCTCGAGAATATAGCTCATCATTTGAATTGAGTTTTGCCTCAAAAATTTTTGTTGCCTTGTCTTCACTGTCTTTAATTAATTTCCGTGTAATTAAAATTTTTTTCATTTATCTTTTTTTGATTAATCTAAATCAAAGATTTTGCCCGGATTCATAATATTATTACTATCCAAACTTATCTTTATTGACTTCATTACAGAAATATTATCAGGGTGTTCTTTTAGTAGATAGTGTTTTTTTTGCAATCCAATACCATGCTCTCCTGTTATTGTGCCTTCTAGTTCAAGAGCCTTACTAATAAGATCATCACTATATTGTCTAATTTTTTTTTGTTTCTCTTTATCGTTTGGATCAAATAAAATTATTGAATGAAAATTACCATCACCAACATGTCCTACCATAGGAGCAATTAAGTCATGTTTTTTTACTTCTTTTTCAGCCCAAGAAATACACTCAACTAAATTAGAAATTGGAACACAAACATCTGTTGAGTATACTTTCATGTTATTTCCTAAGGCTTTAACAGACCAATAAACATCATGTCTTGCCTGCCATAACTTATTCCTCTCCTCTAGCGACTCTGCCCATTTAAAATCTCCACCTTTGTTATTTTTAGATAATTCTTCAACTAGTTTTATTGCTTCTTTATTTGAGCTTTCACTTCCATGAAATTCGAAAAACAATGTTGGAGACGCTTTTATGTTTTCTAATTTAGAATACTTTATGCTTATTTCCATCTGATCTTTATTTAGCATTTCTATTCTAGCAATGGGTATTCCGTATTGTATTACCTCTTGGGCTGTTTGAACCGCTGAATCTAAATCTGGAAAATAACAAACGGCACTCATTATACTTTCCGGTATTGGAGACAATCTTACTTGTACCTCTGTGATTACTCCAAGAGTTCCCTCAGAACCTATAAATAAATTTGTTAAATTGTAACCTGCAGAAGATTTTTTTGTCCTCGCACCTGTTTTAATTATCTCCCCATTAGCAAGCACAACTGTTAAACCTGATATTACAGTTCTCATTGTTCCATATTTAACAGCCATAGTTCCAGATGCTGAAGTTGATGCCATTCCACCAATTGCAGCGTCCGCTCCCGGGTCAATTGGAAAGAACACTCCATCTTCTCTTAGGTGTTCATTTAACTGTTTTCTAGTAACGTTTGCTTGAACTCTACAATCAAAATCTGCAGCATTAACATTTAAAATTTTATTCATTTTTTCTAATGAAATTGTAATACCATTTGAATTTCCAACAACATTTCCTTCTAAAGATGTGCCTGTACCAAAAGGTACTACAGGGATTTTGTGATTGTTACATAGTTTAAGAATTTTTGAAACTTCTTCATTTGTTTCTGGAAAAACAACTGCTTTAGATAAAACTGGTTCATAAGTATCTTCACCTCTTGCATAATTAGCTCTTATAGATTCTGAGGTTGAAAATCTTTCATTGAAAATTTTTTTTAATTCATTATGTACTAATTCATTCATAGGTGAATATTAGTAAAAAAATTTTAAAAAATATAGCTTATTTAGAGAGCATTTTCTTAAGATTTTCTAATGCATTGGAGATATTATCTTGTGAACATGCAAAACTAAACCTTACATAATCACCAGAAGTTTTTCCAAAAGCTGTACCTGGCACTATTGCAACTCCTGCTTCATGCATTGCTTTTTTGCAAAATTCAGCACCATTCATTCCAGTTCCAATGACTTTAGGAAATGCATAAAAGGCTCCACCAGGTAAACTGCACTCTATGCCAGGTAAATTATTTAGACCTTCATGAATTAACTTCCTTCTTACAGTAAATTCTTTCATCATTTCATTAATTGAATCATCTGGGCCATCTAACGCTGCAATACCTGCAAATTGAGAAGCTGCATTTACACAAGAAACACTATTTATTAAAAGTTTATTTACATGTGGTACCAGTTCTTTAGGCCAAAAACTCCATCCTAGTCTCCAACCGGTCATTGAATATGCTTTGCTCCACCCTTCTAAAATAATTAATCTTTCTCTTAATTCTGGATAATTAAAAAATGATGGCATCTCTTTATTGTCAAAGATTTGTCTACTGTAAATCTCATCACTCAAAATAGTTACGTGTGGATATTTTTTTAAACCTTCAGCCAATACATCAATAACGGATTTTTCTACAAAACTTCCAGTTGGATTATTTGGGTTAATTAATATTAATAATCTAGTTTTATCAGTAATAAGTGATAAAATTTTCTTTGGATTTAATTTTAAGTCTTTATCTTCCGTCAAATCATAAGGTACAGAAGTTGAACCTGTATAATTAATCATTGATTCATAAATTGGAAAAGCAGGAGTTGGGTGAATTATTTCCGCACCTGGTTCACCAAAACATTGAATTGCATAACTCATTGTTGGTTTTCCACCTGGCATGATTAAAATTCTCTCAAAATCAATATCAACACTGTAACGTTTTTTAATCCATCTAGTTACAGCCTGTCTACATTCTGGAATTCCATTAGACATTACATATCCGTGATGACCATCATCTAGAGCTTTTTTTGCTGCTTCAACTATATGTTTTGGCGTTTTAAAATCTGGCTGGCCCAATCCCATATGGATCATTGGGTTCCCTTTAGCTTCTAATGCTTTAGCTTCAGCTAAAACCGTGAATGCAGATTCTGTTCCTAAATTTTCTAAATTTTTTGCAAGTTTCATTTAATTTAATCTTTCTTATTTTTTATAAGTTAATTTTGAGCTATTCAGTCTTTTAAATTCACTATTTTCTAAATCTTAAATTACTTCTATTTAAGTCACTTATTTTGGTGCATCCCATTAATTTCATGTCTCTCACTAACTCAGCTTTATACTTTTCAATAGCCCTCTCCACACCTGCTTGTCCCCCGGCAGCTAAAGCATAAAGATACAGTCTTCCTCCTGAACATGCTTTTGCACCTAATGATAACGCTTTAAGCATATGAGTTCCCCTATGAATTCCACCTTCACATATCACATCTAGCTTGTCCCCTACGGCATCAACAATTTCTGCAAGTTGATCAAAGGGGGATCTTGATCCATCAAGTTGTCTTCCACCATGATTTGAAACCATTATGCCCGTACATCCAATATCAACGGCTCTCTTTGCATCCTCAACACTCATCACTCCTTTTAGCGCAAAATGACCACCCCATTGAGAACAAAGTTTTTCAGCATCCTTCCAATTCATGGATTGATCCAACATTGTAGAAAAGTAATTTCCAATTGAGGTATTGGTGTCGGTACCCTCTTTGACATGATCTTGAAGATGGGGTAACTCAAACTTACCTTTTGTTAAATAATTTATCCCCCACATTGGCTTGGTGGCAAAACTAAATAAACTTGATAATGTTAACTTTGGAGGAGATGTAAAACCTGTCCTCAAATCTCTCTCACGATTTCCCCCAGTTATTGTATCTACTGTTAAAGCCATAACATCAAATTTAGCTGCTTTAGCTCTCTCTAAACAAGAATCATTTAAACCTCTGTCTTTATGAAAATAAAACTGAAACATTTTTGGAGTATCAACTATGGAAGATATTTCTTCCACACTCACTGTTGCTAAGGCTGAAACACCAAACATGGTATTAAATTTTTGTGCAGCTTTTCCAACCGCTCTTTCACCTTCATAATGAAAAAGTCTTTGAAGTGCTGTTGGTGCAAGATAAAAAGGTAAATCTAATTTTTTTCCAAATATGGTTGTTGATAGATCAACATTCTCAACACCTCTTAAAACATTAGGAACTAGATCAACGTCATCAAAAGCATTTGTATTTCTTTGATAAGTAATTTCATCATCTGCAGCTCCGTCAATATAGTGAAAAATTGGTGAGGGTAATTTTTTTTTAGCTAGTTTTCTAAAATCACTATAATTGTGACAATCTTTTAAATTCATTAATAAATATTAAAAATTTTTAATAAAATTAAGCATATAGCTATTTGCCCCAGGATTTTTGTCTCCTAGACTAGCATTAGATACGTGATTATATGAAACTCCAAAACTTGCATCATCTGAAGCTTTATAGGATAGTTGTGCTTCAGATTTAAATTCCAAAACATGCCCTAAATCTTTACCATCACCTTCGTGATAAAGTCCTGGTGCAAAACTAGGGGTAAAAATAATTTTTTGTCCCATATCTATATTCCATTCAATTCCTGTATAAACATATGCTGCAGAATTTTCTGTTACGAAGCCACCTGTGATTGGAGAAACGTTTCCTAAAAAGGTATCTCTATTAAGGCTTTCATCTTGATGCTGAAATCCAACTAAATATGCACTTTGCTTTTCGTCACTAAAGTCGAAGTTGCCAGTAAAAAAATTTAATTGATCTTCATTATTCTTAATTTCCTCAGCTGCAAATAATTTGGTTGCTGAAAACAAAATAACTAAAAATAGACTTAATTTTTTAAAAAGCATTACTATTACTAACAGATTATTTTTTAATGTTTATTAATTTTTTTAAAATTATTACACCCCCAAATAAGAAGGTCAATAGAGGCATAAACCACAAAAAATATGTGTTTTTATTGAATTGAGGGTCGTACAGTATCCACTCACCATATTTTTTGGTTAAAAATTTGTAAATTTGATCTTCAGTAAAACCTTCATTAATTTTATTTTTTACAACTACCTTTAAGCTAATGGCAAATTCAGAATCAGAGTCATAAACTGACTGACCTTGGCAAATCAAGCATCTTAGGTTTTTAGCAATTTTGTTTTGAAGCATAATTTCATCTGCTTTTAATAAATTGAAATTAAATAATATTGTAATAACTAAAAAAAAATTTAAAAACTTCATTCTATATAATTTTCAATTTCATCAACTAATTTTGAATTAAGTGGACCAATATATTTTTTTATTATTTTATTTTCATAAATTAAAAAGGTTTCTGGTACACCATATGCACCCCATTCTATTGCTTTTGTTCCATCTCTATCAAGCAATATTGTTGAATAAGGGTTGCCTAATTCATTAATAAATTTCTCAGCATTATTTAGATTATCTTTATAATTTAAACCTATAATTTCTATTTTCTCACTTTTGGCTAAATTTATTAAAAATGGATGCTCATCCCTACATGGTACACACCATGAGGCCCAAATATTTAATAAATAAAACTTATTTTTATTAAAAATATCCTTTGAATTAAGAGTTTTTTTTTTGATTAAGGTTTCAGAGGCAAATTCTGGAATACTTTTTATTTCTGTATTTGGAGTATATGAGTTTGGATTGTTTAATCCTCTATAAAAGATTACAAAAATAAAAATAAAAATAACAAGCAGAAGATAAATTATTCTATTTTTCATATTTTTTTTTAAATAAACTTATTAAACCTCCTAAAGAAATTAATAATACCGAGATCCAAATCCAAAGCATAAAGGGTTTAACTTGATACCTAATATTAAAATACTCCTCATTTTGAACTGAATTCATTGTAATAAATTTATCAGTAAAAAATGTAGTTTTGATGTCAGCCTCACTAGTAATTATATTTGGCTGGTTATAAACTCTTAATTCAGGTTCTAACTCATCTTCTGTTTCATTTTCTCTGATAGAAAAATTTCCTTTAAAAGATGTATAGTTTTTTTCTTCAAATTTTTTTAAATCATTAAAAATAATCTCAAATCTATCATTCTTGAAGCTTTCACCAACTTTTAGATTTGTTATTAATTCACTTGAAAAAATATTATTAAATAAAATGCTTAATATTAATAAACTAAATCCAAAATGAGCTATGTTCTGTTGAATGTTCTTAAATCCTTTTAAAAAAAAATCTCTAATAGTTATAAAAAACAAATAAAAAGCACTTCCAATTAAGATGGTATTAACTAAAAAATCTATGTCTAAATTCTTAACAATAAAGAAGGATATTAATAAAGAAATAATAAATAAGATCACCAAATGTAGTTTTTCTTCTAATCCTGATTTAATCCACTTTAATTGGGGGCCTATAGCCATGAAAATTAAAAATGGAATTAGAAAAGGTATTATAAGTTTGTGATAAAATGGTGGACCAACAGAAATTTTTTGGGAAGCAATAACATCTAAAAATATTGGATATACAGTTCCAATTAAAACAACTGATAAAAAATACATCATAAACCAATTATTGACCAAAATTGAGGTTTCTTTACTTAATAAAAAAAATGAACTCGAATTTTGGTCGTCTGATTTATGAAAAATAAAAAAGATGAATAAAGACAAAAAAATTAATACAAATAAGAAAGTTAATATAAACAGCCCTCTTTCTGGATCGTTTGCAAATGTATGAACTGAATTTAAAATTCCAGAACGAACCAAAAATGTTCCACACATACTAAGAGTAAAAGTTGCAATTGATAAAATTATTGCCCAAGAACTAAGATTGGATCTTTTCTCTAAAACTAAAATACAGTGTAATAGAGTTGTTAAAGCTAACCAGGGCATCAAAGAAACATTTTCAACTGGATCCCAAAACCAAAACCCACCCCAACCAAGTTCATAATATGCCCAAATTGAACCTAGTAAAATTCCTAAAGTTAAAAAAATCCATGAAACTAAAACCCAGTTTTTAATATGAATGGCCCAAATTTTAGAAATATAATTTAAAGTTGTTGCAGCTAGAACACTCGAAAAAATTATAGAAGATCCAACATAACCTAAATATAAAACTGGTGGGTGAATAGCTAAGGCAGGATCTTGTAAAATTGGATTAAGACCTAACCCTTCATTGGGAACAGGAAATATATAGTTAAATGGATTAGACGATTTTATTAAAAAAACAAAAAAACCAATAATAATTATTTGTTGAAATAGTACAGTTAGTACTCTGTATTTCTTTAAAAGATCTTTAGATTTGATTAAGAATAAAAAAATAAACAAGGTTAAGACTACTAACCATAATAACAAACTACCCTCATGATTTCCCCAAGTTCCTGAAATTTTGTAAAATAATGGTTTTGTTGTGTGCGAATTATTAAAAACTGTTTCATTGCTGAAGTCAGAATAAATAAAGGAAAAAACTAATCCTAGGAAACTTAGGACAACTAAAAATAATTGAATGAAAGAAAAAGTTATAATTTTATAATCTAGTACTTCTTCATTTCTAAAATTTCTTATAGAAAATAAAATTATTGGAAAAGAAATGATCAGTCCAAAAATTAAAGAATAATAACCTATAGAGCTATATAACATTTATTTTTCCTCTAAAGCTGCTTTAACCTCTGGGGGCATATAGTTTTCATCATGTTTAGCTAGAATCTTTGTAGCTTCAAAGAAACTTTTATCTTTTAAATATCCCTCCGCAACAACCCCCTTACCTTCGGAAAAAAGATTTGGGATTAATCCTGAATAAGAAACATTAATTTCATTTTTAAAGTCTGTAATAATAAAATTTACCTCTTTAGACGATATTTTAATTGAATTAATTTTAACCATTCCACCAACTCTAACCTTCTTATTTTTAACTTCGTTTAAAAGCTGAATATCTGAAGGAGATTTAAAATAAACTACATTTTCTTCTAGTGATTTCAAAACTAAATAGACAGATAATATTAAAGATAACAATATTAAAGTAATAAAAAAAAATCTTAATTTAACTTTTCGACCATACATGGTTCAAAAATTAAATACTTTGGTTGCTAGATAGAATTTCTCTATTAATAGTTTGCGACCTTGCAACTTCTGCTCTTTTAGAGTCTAAGGCTCCAAATTTAGAAACAAATTTGTTTCTTTCTTTAACATATTGAAATTTTGTAATCACGTATAAAGTTGAGAAGCTTAAAAGTGTGAACGAAAAAGCAGACCAAACATATAGTCCATATCCATTCATTTTTAAAAATTCGTTAATCATAATCTATCTAGTCCTTTATTTTTAATCTTTATCAGTTCTGTATTATATTTCATTAAAAATATTAATAAAGAAAACAGGGCAAATGCCGCAGTCATAATTAATAAAGGAAAAAGCATCGAAGAATGTATCGATGATTTTGATAAAACATTGATCGATGCAGGCTGGTGAAGTGTGTTCCACCAATCAACTGAATATTTAATTATTGGCACATTAATTATTCCTAAAATAGTTATGATTGTTGTGATTTTTAAAACATATTCTTTGTCTTCATAAATTCTCCAGGCGACTAAGTACATTAAATAAAATAAAGCTAAAATTAACATTGAGGTGATTCTCGCATCCCATGCCCACCATGTTCCCCAGGTTGGCTTTCCCCAAATAGAACCTGTAACCAACGCAACAATATTAAAAACAAATCCTGAAGGTGCTAAACTTTTTGCAATTAAAAAAAAATTTTTGTTTTTAAAAATATAACCACTTAAAGATAAAAAAGTAATTGATGAAAAAATACCAAGAGAAATCCATGCCGCTGGAACATGAACATACATAATTCTAACTGAGTGACTTTGTTTATAGTCTTCAGGTGAAAAAATTAAAGCTTCAAGCAATCCAATGGAAATGACAACAACAAATAGTGCCGCAACATATTTTGGTGCTTTTGAAGTAATCAAAAAAATTTGATTTGGCTTAAAAAATTTAAACATAAATAATTATTAAGGGTTTTTAGTATGAAAGGTTGGTCTGATCAAGAATGTAGAGGGAGATAATATTGTAGTTACAAATTAGCACTCTTGATCAGATATGATTTAAAAATAGATGATTTCTATGTCTAAGATTTGAGCTAATTGTGTTAAAATAATGATCTTTTTTAATTTGAGGGCTTAAAATAGCTTGAGCCCCTCTTGCCGGAAAAAATTTCCTCAATTAAAGGATGCTTTATAGGCTCTTCTGAATCATCCATTAAAAGGTTTTGTTCTGAGACGTACGCCTCATAAGTAATCTCATCGTTTTCAGCTAGTAAATGATAAAATGGCTGATTTTTTCTTGGTCTCACATTTTTTGGTATTGATTGATACCATTCTTCTGAATTATTAAATTCAAAGTCAACATCATATATTACACCTCTAAATTCAAAGTGTTTGTGTTTAACAATGTCTCCTATTGAGAATTTAGCTTTTTGTATTGGCATTGTGTTTAGTATGGGTATTTAAAAAAAAAAATCAATGGTTAAAATTATATTGTTTTGTGATGTGTTTAATATGTTAATATCTTTTTAGTGAATAAATCTTTTTTAAAATTTGTTACAGATTTTGGTCCTTTAGCTATATTTTTTTTTTATTATTATAATAATGATAAAAATTTATCGGTTGCTATTCCTCCACTCATAGTTGCAACTTTAGTAGCACTAGCTGTTGTTTGGTTTTTTGAAAAAAAAATACCGATGATGCCTTTAATAAGTGGAATTTTGATTACATTTTTTGGAGGCCTAACTATTTACTTTAATGATCCAGTATTTATCTACATAAAACCAACAATCATTAATGTGCTATTTGCTTTAGCACTATTCTTTGGAAAATATTTTTTCAAAGAGCCTGTCTTAAAAAAAATTATGGGTAAATCAATTTCTTTAACTGGCACTGGATGGGAAATATTAAATAGAAGGTGGATGTTTTTTTTTCTATGTCTTGCAGTTTTAAATGAATGTATCTGGAGAACGCAAACTGAAGAGTTCTGGGTTAATTTTAAAGTTTGGGGAATGCTACCAATAACAATAGTTTTTACAGGTTTTCAAATATCACTAATTAATAAATATAAAATTGATGCGTAGTAATTTAAAATTAGTAGTTAACAACCCGCATAAGAAAGTAGAAGAAAGACAATTTTTTGAAAGAGATGAACTTAAAATTATTTTAGATTTATATGCTAAAATGGTGTCTGAAGGATCGTGGAAAGATTATGGTTTGAATATTTCTAACAGACAAGTAAGTTTTAGTGTTTTTAAGAATGCAGCAGAAAATGCTTTGTATAAAATTTGTAAAAATTTTAAACCTAAAAATAAAAACTTAAAATACTTAATTACAGACTCTAATGGTAAAGTTTTAAAAAATTCTTTTGATTTGGAAATTTTACTTAAAAATATAAATTGGAAAAACTTTAAAAAGTAAAAAAACTAACGTCTTTGACCAAATAATCTTAACAACATTATAAATAAATTTATAAAATCTAAGTAAAGAGTTAAAGCACCCATAACAGCTTTTTTACCCATTATCTCACCTGAGTCACTCATTGCATACATATTTTTAATTTTTTGAGTGTCATAAGCAGTAAGACCTACAAAAATTAGAACACCTAAAATTGATATGATAAATTCCATTCTTTCAGATCCCATAAACATATTAACAACTGATGCTATTATAATTCCAAACAGACCCATCATTAGGAAAGATCCTAATTTAGTAAGGTCTCTTTTGGTTGTATAACCATAAATGCTCATCGCACCAAAAGTTCCTGAGGTAATAAAAAATACTCTAGCTATACTTCCACCAGTATACATTAGAAAGATCGAGGAAAGTGATATACCCATCAAAGCAGCAAAAACCCAAAATACAGTTTGAGCGGACGATGCTGACATTTTATTCATTCTTGCACTCATATAAAAAACAATTCCTAATGGCGCAAGCATTACTAACCATTTTAAAGGCGAACCATATATTGCGTAACCCATAGGAGTTAGTCCAGAAATTCCTGCAGATGACATTTGAATATTAGAGCCTCCAGATAAATTGTAAAATAAAATAGAGAATACACCTGTTAAAAGAATGGCAGAAGCCATGTAGTTATAAACCTTAAGCATGTGAGCTCTTAAGCCCTCATCCATTACTACTGTTGACTGTTGAGATTCTTTAGCTCTTGCTAGTATTCCTTTTTTATTAAATTCCATATCAACTAATATAATAGTCTTTTACTAATTATACAAGATACCTTAAAAGATTAAAAAAAATAAATCAAAAAAAACCTTAATGAATTACAAAAAGCTGGGAAATACTAATCTTGATGTAAGTACAATTTGTCTTGGAACGATGACTTGGGGTGAGCAAAACACCCAAGAAGAAGGTTTTGAGCAGATGGATTATGCATTAGATCAAGGAGTGAATTTTTGGGATACCGCAGAGATTTATTCTATTCCTCCAAAAGAAGAAACATTTGGGGATACAGAGGTAATTATTGGAAATTGGTTTGAAAAAACAAAAAAGAGAGACAAAGTAATTTTAGCCTCAAAGGTTTGTGGCCCAATGAGAGAATATGTCAGAGGTGGTGGAAATCAATTTGGTACAAAAAATATTACTGAAGCTTTAGAAGATAGTTTAAAAAGATTAAAGACTGATTATATTGATTTATACCAATTACATTGGCCAGAAAGAAAAACAAATTTTTTTGGAAAATTAGGCTATGAACACGATGACAGCAACGAATGGACTCAGTTTGAGGATGTATTAGCTGATTTAAAAAAATTCATAGATCAGGGAAAAATTAGACATGTTGGTTTATCAAATGAAACACCTTGGGGATTATCAAAATTTTTAGAATTGTCTAAAGCTATGAATTTACCAAGAATGCTTTCGGTTCAAAATCCATACAACTTACTTAATAGAACCTATGAAGTTGGTCTTGCAGAAATGTCCGTTAGGGAGAAAGTTGGATTGTTAGCTTACTCACCTTTAGCATGTGGATATTTATCTGGAAAATATAGGAATAATCAAATGCCAAAAGGCACCCGAATAGAGCGAGATGGTGAGTTTTGGACAAGATATAGTAAACCCAATTCTGATAAGGCTATTGATGCTTATTTCGAAATAGCTGAAAAATATAAGTTAAATTTAGCTCAAATGTCTTTAAAGTTTTTAGAAATTCAGCCTTTTGTAACTTCTGTTATAATAGGCGCAACCACCATGGATCAGTTGAAAACAAACATAGAAAGTGTAAATATAAACTTAACTAATGAAATTATTCAAGAAATTAATGAGATTCAAAAAATTTATTCCAATCCATGTCCATAATTAAAAAAAACTTAATAATATTTTCAATTTTTACTTTATTAACTTTAGCACCCTCTAAAGCTGAAGAAATAAAAAAGATTGGAAAATTTAAAGATTGGCAAACAATGGTTTTGCTTCAGGAAACTGGAAAGGTATGTTTTGCTCAATCATCTCCAGTTTTACAATCACCTAAATCAAACAAAAGAGATGCGAGATTATTTATAACTTTTAGACCAGGTGATAAAATTACAGATGAGGTTAGCACAAGTCCTGGGTATGAGTTTAATAAAAATAATTCTGTAACTGCAACATCTGGAAAAAATAAAATTAAATTTGACATTATGCAACAAGGTTTTGCTTGGATTGCAGATAATAAAGTTGAAAAAAAAATGATCAAACTTTTGAAAAAAGGATCTAGAATAATGATTTCAGGATATAATCAAAAAGGATCACAAACCATTGATCACTACTCTCTTTTGGGTTTCACTAAAGCATATAAAGCCGCGAAAACAGCTTGCAGTTAATTACTAGTGTCTAAGAAAAAGATAGTTCTTGCTTATTCAGGAGGTTTAGACACATCCATAATATTGAAATGGCTTCAAGAAAAATACAATGCAGATGTTATTTGTTATACTGCTGATGTTGGTCAAATAATTGATCGAAAAAAAATATTCAATAATGCTAAAAAATTTGGTGTAAAAAATATTATCATTCAAGATCTTAAGGATGAGTTCGTTAAAAACTATGTCTACCCAATGGTTAGAGGACATGCAATTTATGAAGGAGCATATTTATTAGGAACATCGATTGCAAGACCACTAATAGCAAAAGATCAAATAAGAATAGCAAAAAAATTTAAAGCATGTGCAGTTTCACATGGTGCCACTGGCAAAGGTAATGACCAGGTAAGATTTGAACTTGGCTATCATTATTTTGGTCCAAAAATAAAAGTGATTGCTCCTTGGAGAATTTGGAAATTAAAATCAAGAACAGACTTAATCAATTATGCAAAAAAACATAATATAGAAATTCCTAAAGATAAAAAAGGTGCTCCCCCGTTCTCTATTGATGATAATTTATTTCATACTTCAACTGAAGGTAAGGTTCTGGAAAACCCTAAAAACTATGCGCCAGAATTTATATTTCAAAGAACTACTTCTCCAGAAAAAGCACCTAATAAACCAACATTTGTGACTATAAATTTTAAGAACAGTGATCCATACGGAATTAATGGAAAAAAACTGTCTCCTTACAAATTATTGGAAAAGTTAAATACAGTGGCAGGTAAAAATGGAATAGGTAGAATTGATCTAGTTGAAAACAGATTTATAGGAATAAAGTCTAGGGGAGTATACGAAACGCCTGGGGGTACACTTTTAATAAATGCACATAGAGCTATAGAGTCTGTAACTCTGGATAAAGAAACTATGCATAAAAAAGATGAGGTAATGTCAAAGTATGCTGAATTAATTTACAATGGTTATTGGTTTTCTAAAGAAAGATTTAAACTTCAAAAAACAATCGACCTTAAAAAAAACAGGGTGAATGGATCAATTAAGTTAAAACTTTATAAAGGAAATATCACTATTTATTCAAGAGTTACTAAAAGTAAGGCATACTCAATTAAAAAAGTTTCATTTGAAGAAAACAAGACTTTCAACAAATCTAGTATTGAAAGATTTATTAATTATCATAAAAAAAAACTTAAATAATTCAAAATGGATTTTAGTCCTTCAAGAGCTTTGGCAATTGATAATCTTAATCAATTTCTTGAAAACAATCTTTTTGAATATTCAAAGTTAAGAAATTTTGACTTTGGTCCAAACAATAGATCAAACATTTCTTGTCTTTCGCCCTATATTACTCACGGAATTATATCTGAATTAGAACTAATTAAAAAATCATTAAGTAAATTTTCATTTATTAAAAATGAAAAATTTATACAGGAAATTTTATGGAGAACATATTGGAAGGGTTGGTTAGAATTAAGGCCTAGCGTTTGGACAGATTATTTAAGTGAACTAAAAAAAATTAGTAAAGAATTTAAAGATAGCACTAACTACAAAAGTGCAATTGAAGGAAATACGAATGTAGAGTGTTTCAATGAGTGGGTAAAAGAACTTAAAGAAAGAAATTATCTACATAATCATGCAAGAATGTGGTTTGCGAGTATCTGGATTTTCACTTTAAATCTTCCTTGGCAATTAGGAGCAGAGTTTTTTATGAAACACCTTTATGACGGAGATGCTGCAGCTAATACTTTAGGATGGAGGTGGGTTGCTGGAATTCAAACGCCAGGTAAAAATTATCTCGCAAGTGAATGGAATATTAAAAAGTTTACTAATAATCGATTTCAAAATATTAAACTTAATGAAGAGGCTAAACCTATTTTCAGTGATAAAACATATTCTGTCATTGATAGGAACTTTGGCAATCCTAAAATTTTAGAAGAGAAAACTTTGTTGATATTTGAAAATAATCTTTCATTTGAGATTGGTGATTTTAATAATAAAAAATTTAAAAAAATTATTTTAATCTCAAATAAAAGTGAAAACCGAGCTATTGTGCTTAGTGAAAACGTAATGAAATTTAAGTCTCAATTAATTGAAGATCAGAAAAAAAGATTAGAAGAAAAATCAATTAACTGTGAAATTATCGATCTAACAGAAATACAAAATATTAATGAAGATACATACGGTTTATACCCAACTGTTGGAGAAAACCTGGATTATATAAATTTGAATAAGTTAAAGATAGAATTTTTGTACAGAAAACTTGATCAATTTTCTTGGCAATATTGCAATAAAGGTTTTTTTAATTTCAAAAATTATATTCCAAAAATAATTACAACTTTTAATTAAATACCTAAGCTAAAAAGACTTTAAGCCCATCTAAAATATACTGAACACTTAGTCCTGCTAAAATGATTGCTATTACTCTTGAGATTACACTAATTATTTTTTTATTAATTAATCTTGAAGACTTTGAAGCTATAAAAAAAATTGTAAAAGTTAAAAGCAAAACTAAAACTAAAGACAACATCCCAACAATTTGATTTGTAAAATTATCACCTATGTCTGAAATAGAGACGATAACAGAAGTAATTCCAGCCGGACCAGCTATCAATGGTGTTGCTAAAGGAAAAACACTTACTCTATCTGAATTATATTCAAGATCATCTTCTTTTCTTTGTTGTCTCTTATCAAACAACATTTCTATTGATATTAAAAATAAGATAACCCCACCCGCTATTGTAAAAGCAGGAAAAGATATATTTAAATAACTTAATAAAGAGCTTCCCAATAAAGCAAAGAACAAAAGTATAAGAGCAGCTATTATTGTGGCACTTAAAGCAGTTTTAATCTTATCTTTGGTTTCCATGTGCTGGGTTACGATTAAGAATAATGGTGTTGTTCCCAAAGGGTCAATCACAATAAAGTATAAGAAAAAAGTTTGAATAAAAATTTCTAACATCTGGTTTATCTATCTTTTTAAAATAATATTACAATTTAAATTAAAATTTTTTTAAAGTTTTTGTAAAGTATTTTTGAATAATTATTCATATCTTTCATGTTATCTTTGGCTGCTTGATCAAATTTATCTAATGCTCCATCTCCCAGTTGATCTTCAAGAGCTTTTTTATATTCTGGTACACAGCCCCACTCATTAACTGTTGTGTCCTTAATCTCAATATGAAATTGAATTCCGTAAGCATGATTTTTATATTTAAAAATTTGATATTTAGTTACAGGTGATGAGGCCAATAAAGTAACATCTTTATTGTTTTCTATTCCTTGCACCTCATAAGAATGCCATTGTAAACTTTTGATTTGATCTGGAAATTTTAAAAATAATCTATCTTCTTTTTTTTCTTCAGTAAAATTAATATTCATAACACCAATTTCAGCTGGATTTGATTTTACCACCTTACCACCAATGACTTCACCTAATAACTGACAGCCTAAACAAAAACCCAGGTAAGGCTTCTTTAAATCAACTACAAATTCTTTAATTTTTTTCTTTTCTTCAATTAACCAAGGATATTCATTTTCCATAAAAGTATCCATCGGACCACCCATGCAAAACATTCCGTCAAATTTACTTAAATCACTTGGAATTTTTTCACCTTCATCTAACTCGATAGTAGTTAAATTAAATCCATCAACTAGCATTAAATCTTTGATATAACCTGGATCTTCAATCTTTATGTGTTGTAAAACTATTATATTCATTGCTTAACCAATCAAATAGAAGACAACAAGGTATCTGCTTACTTTTCCAATTGATACTAAAATGATAAAATCTAAAAATCTAACTCTCAATAAACCCGCAACTAAAGTTAATGGATCACCTAAAATAGGAACCCAAGAAAATATTAATAACCATTTACCAAACTTTCTAAACCATTTTGATGGTCTTTCTATTTGTTTTTCTTTAAATGGAAACCACTTTTTTATAGAAAGGTTTCTTGAATAAATACCTAGGGCCCAGTTAACAACTGATCCCAAAACATTCCCAAAGCTTGCAACAATTAATAATATTAAATTATCATAATTTGATGTTGCAATTAATCCTGCCAATGTGAGCTCAGATGAAAATGGTAAGATAGTTGCGGCTAGAAAAGATATTATAAATAAAGATAAATAAATCATCCAGAACACTTCTTAGAACAGTACTTTACCTTAACCCAATTTAGCTTCCATTTCTTACGCCAAACAAAAGGTCTTTTACAAACAGGACAAACCTTTGAGGGCAAGTGTTCTTTTTTCATTAAATAGTGTTTTGTTTAATAAATTTATCAGCTTCAGATAAAATCATTTTTTTTCTCTCATCTTTCATTTTATCAAAAACATAAACCATCATTGATAGTCTGGGGTTCTTTAAAAAAAATTTTCTATTTCTGTCTATAAATCTCCAGTACAAGCCGTCCATCGTATTGCACCATTCTCCTTTTTTAAAATCCATCATTTTCATAAAATAACTTGACCCACAAATATACGGCTTTGTTGCAAAAATACCTCCATCACTAAATAACCCCATCCCATAAACATTAGGCACCATCACCCAATCAGAAGAGTCCACAAACATTTCCATAAACCACTTGTAAACAATGGTTGGCTTAACTTCACAAAGATTCATTATATTTGATAAAATCATTAATCTTTCAATATGATGAGACCAACCATGATCAACAGCATTTTTAATTGCATAATCTAAAGGAGGTAATCCAGTTGTTCCTTCATACCAAGACTTTTTCATTTTTCTATTATGTTTAAAGAAATTTTTGGTTTCCATTTCATCCGAGTAACCTTGATATATTCCTCGCATAAACTCTCTCCAACCAATTACCTGACGAACATAGCCTTCAAGAGAATTCATTTTAATTTTATGTTTTTTATGAAAATCTAAAATTTTTTGGATAATAAATTCAGGAGTTATTAAACCTAAATTAATATATGGGCTCAATGCACTATGGAATAAAATATTATCTTTTTGGTTAACAGCATCTTCATAATCACCAAATAAATTTGATTTTTCTTTAATAAAAAAATCTAAAAGATTAACCACATCATTGTATTCGGTTGCTAACCAAAAATTATTTGTACTACCAGGGTGATCTTTAAATAATTTTTCAATAATTGGTTTTAATTTTTTAGTATGACTAGTTTCACTAATCTTTGGAAATTGTGGAATTGACATGTCCTTAGGTAATTTATTTCTGTTGTCCTCATCAAAACTCCATTTGCCACCAATAGGGTTTCCATCAGCACCCATAAGTATTCCAGATTTTTTACGTACCTCCTTATAAAAAGTTGCCATAAAAGGTTTTTTTGATTTTCCTAAATAATTTTTAAATTCTTCTCTTGAGTTTAAAAACATTGGAGTCTGGGCAACATTCCATTTAATCTTTTCTTTTTTTAAAAATTGTTCAATTTTCTTTTCAAAAAACTTATCCTCTACTTCAAAGCTAGAAATTTCTGTTATTTTTTTTTGAGTAATTATCCTTTTTAATTTTTTGAGGTAGTCATCTTTAAAATCTTTACCTTCAATTTCTAAGTAATCTAATTTATACTTACCTCTCTTGAGGCTATCAGCATAAGAACGCATAGAAGACAAGAATAACAGGATTTTTTGCTTATGATGTTTTTCATAAGTGCATAATCCGTTATCTTCTGCCATAAAAAATGTATGATCCTTTTTGAAGCGGTCTATATATTTTAATGGAAATAATTGATTACCAAGTATAAAAAATAGTTTCATAATTAAATATAACTAATAAAAAAATTTATGTCAGAAAAATATCTAATCTTTGGTGCGACAGGTTCTGTAGGCTCTAGCTTAGCTGAACAATTAAAAAATTCAGGAAAAGATATTCATCTTGTGGCAAGAAATGAAAATGAAGTTAAAGCCATTGCAGAAAAATTAGGCTGCTCGCATACAGTTGCTGATGTTTTAGAAGATGGATTTATAGAAAAAGTAAAATCAGATATTAATGACATTAAAGGTATTGCTTATTGCGTTGGTTCTATTGATTTAAAACCATTAAGAATGGTTACAGAAGCTGACATGAATAAGTGTATGAAACTAAACCTTTATTCAGCAATTGAAGCTATAAAAGGATTTCAGGAAAGTCTAAAAAAAAATAAAGGTTCTGTTGTTTTGTTTTCAACCGTAGCCGCTCAAAGAGGTTTTACCAACCATACAATTATTGCATCTGCAAAAGCTGCTGTTGAGGGATTAACAGTAACACTTGCTGCTGAATTTGCTCCAAGCATTAGAGTAAACTGTATAGCACCAAGTCTATCAAAATCTAAAATCGCAGAACCAATGTTAAAAAATCCTGCAATTGCAGAAGGAATTGCTAAAGCTCATCCTCTGAAAAGATTGGGTGAAGGAAAAGATTCCGCTGCACTTGCAAAGTTTTTAATTACTGAAGAGAGTTCTTGGATTACTGGACAGATAATAGCTGTTGATGGTGGTAGATCAAAACTTTCTTAAAATGAAAAAGAATTTTTTATTAATAATTTTTTTTCTTTTACTCACCTCAAAAAGCCATTCCAACAATTATACATTCACTAAAATAATAGATTTAGATGAACCATGGGGATCATCATTTATTAATAATAATGAAATTATTATTACTGAAAAAAGTGGAAAAATTAAAATTATTAATGTTGTTTCAAAAGAAGTTACAGGGATTAAACATAATCTTAATTTTTTAGAAGTCGGCCAAGGTGGATTATTAGATATTATTCATCAAGATAGTACCCTATGGATTTCTTATTCAGAAAATAGAGGGAATTCGAAAACAAGTACATCAATTGCAATAGCTCAGTTAAATAAACAAGAATTAAATTTTAAAAATATTTTTCAAGCAAACCCTCCTATAAACTCTGGTTATCATTTTGGTTCAAGGCTAGCAATTAAAGGTGATTATCTTTATGCATCAACTGGTGAAAGAGGCCAAGGTATGATTGCTCAAGATCCCACAAAACATCCCGGTAGTATTATTAGAATTTATACTGACGGTAGTATTCCAAAGGATAATCCAAAATTTGAAGGTAAGAAAAACTGGCTACCTGAAATTTATCAAATAGGTGTTCGTAATCCACAAGGTTTAACACTCTCCGATTATGATGGGAAAATATATTTGAGTAATCATGGAGCAAAAGGTGGTGATTGGTTTGGAGAAGTTAAAAAGGGAGAAAATTATGGATGGAAAATATTAGGCTGGGGTGGGGAAAATTATACAGGAACAAAGATAGGTCCCAAATGGAAGCCAGGTTTTACTAAAGCAATTCAATATTGGGTACCTTCAATAGCTACTAGTGCTATTGCGATTTATAAGGGGAATGAATTCAAAGAATGGAATGGGCACGCATTAATTACCTCTTTAAAGGATAAATCTTTAAGAAAATTAATATTTAACGATTTATCTAGTGTGAAAGAAGATCTTATATTTAAAAATAGAATTGGAAGAATAAGAGATATTCAAATTCATCCATCTAATGGTAAAATATTTTTCTTAAGTGAAGATGCTTTGTGGTTAATGGAAAAAAATTAATCTTAATTTGATAATTTATTTTTTAAAATTATTTCCTGTAAAGTTTTACTAATAATAATTGTACCTTTTTCATTGGGATGCATTCCATCACTTAAATTTAATTTGGGTTTTAAAGCAACACCTTCTAGCAAAAAAGGTATCAATGGTAAATTATATTGCTTTGATAAATTTAGATAAATTTGATCAAAATTATTTTTATATTCAAGCCCATAAGAGGTTGGTGCAATCATGCCTGCCAAAATTACTTTAATATTTTTAGCATGTGCAGCTTTTATTATTTTTTCTAAATTATTTTTAGTTTCTTTGGGCTGAATACCTCTAAGCATATCATTTGCTCCAAGGCCTAAAATTACTAAACTAATATTGGACTCAGACAGCGTCCATTCAACTCGGTTTACACCGCCAGAAGAAGTGCTTCCAGAAACACTTCCATTAACTACTTTAATTTTGTAACCTTCAGATATCAATTTTTCTTGCAAGACTGTTGATAAATGATGTTCATTATTTAAACCATACCCAGCCATCAAACTATCACCAAACAGTACAATTTTTTCTATTGCAGATACTTTTATAGTAACTAGACAGAACACAATTATTTTAATAATAAAACTTTTATTCATGGACACTCTTCTTAAATTAAAAAAGATTAATCTTAAATACCAAACTAACAAGGAAACTATAAAAGTTTTAAACAATATTGATTTAACAACAAAGAAAAGAGAGACTATCTCTATTGTTGGTGAAAGTGGCTCGGGAAAAACTAGTTTGATTATGTTAATTGGGGGTTTAGAAAAAGCAACCTCAGGGAAAATTTATTTTCAAGATCAAGATTTAACTACTCTTTCTGAAGATGAAGTTTCAAAAATAAGAAGAAAAAGTATTGGAATTGTATTTCAATCTTTTTATTTAATTCCAAATTATACAGCAGTTGAGAATGTTGCTTTAACTTTAGAGCTAAACAAACTTAAAAATCCTGAACAACAAGCGAAAGAATTATTGGATCGATTTGGGTTAAAGAAAAGATTTAATAATCTACCAAGTCAATTATCAGGCGGAGAACAGCAAAGAGTAGCTATAGCAAGAGCAATAGCCATGAAACCTCAATTAATATTAGCAGATGAGCCAACTGGCAACCTGGATAGTGAAAACTCAGCAATGATATCAAATATATTATTTAAGTACGTCAAAGATGAAGGTTCATCTTTAATTATGGTAACTCACGATCCTAAGCTGGCTAATAAAGCAAATAGAAAAATTAAAATTAAAGATGGAAAAATTGCTTAAAATTTTTGAATTTAATTTAATTTTAAAATATGCGTTTAGAGATCTTGTTAGAAACTATCGTAAAATTTTTAGTATTATCCTCACTTTATTTATTAGTCTTTTTATTTTAAGTGCAATTTTAACTATTGAAGACAGTTTAAAAAAGGAGCTGAATGATAATGCTAAGTCTTTATTGGGTGGAGATGTTGAAATTGATTACAATAGAGTACAGGGAAATTTAGAGTTAATTAATAAAGTAAGAGACTTTACAGCAATTTCAGTAATTGTTGAATTTTCAACCATGGTCTCAGGATTAAATGACAATAATAATCAGTCATTGTTTACTCGAATTAAAACAGTTGATAAAAAATATCCACTATATGGAGAAGTTGTTCATGAACCTATTGGAGCAATGGATAGAATTCATCAAGAAAAAAATACCATTATTGTTAATGAAAATATTTTCAAAACTTTAGATCTCAAAGTGAATGAAAAAATTAAAGTTCAAAATCAATTATTTACAGTAGTTGGAGTGATAAAATCATTACCTGATGTTAGTGGTTTTGTAGCATTTGGTGATTTTGCAATAACTAGTAAGGAAACTTTAGATCTATTAAAACTTAATAGCTTGGGTAGCTTTTTAAATTATGAATATAGAGTTAAATTTAATGAAGGAGATAATACAAAAGCAACAAGAAAAAAAATTAAAGAAATATTTAAAGATGACCTTACAGTAAGACTGCGGTATCCTGAAAATTCAGCTAGTGGTCTTAGAAGAATAATTAATAATTTTTCACAATTTTTATCTCTTATATCTATTAGTGCTATGTTAATTGCTGGTATTGGTATCGCAAATACTCTGTTATCTTTCATTAACCAAAGCAATATGTCTATTGCTGTAAAGAAAGCTTTGGGTTTTTTTTCATTAAATATAAAGACAATATATTATCTACAGTTATTAATTTTACTCACTTTTGTAAGTATCGCCGCTTATGCTTTAAGTTTTTTATTAGTACCTGTAGCTGATGCATATTTATCTGAAGGTCTAGGATTAAACATTGAACCCTTATTTTCATTGACTAATTTTATTAAGATATTTCTTGTTGGCATGTTGGTGTTAATCATTTTTTCTATTCCAACTATAAATGCAATTGATCAAGTAAAGGCCTCTAACTTATTTAGAAATGTATTTCAAAATTTACAATTTTATTATTCAAAAAAATCTATCTTTGTAAGTTTATTGTTTTTATCAGCTTTAATAATGCTATTTGTCATTGGCTCAGCAAGACCTTTATATAGTTTGATTTATTTTATAGCTTTTTTTATTTGTTTAATTGTATTTTTTTTGCTTTCAAAATTTGTTGTTTTTTTACTAAAAAGTTTAAAAAATATGTCCAATATCTCTCTTAAAGTATCAGTTAAAAATATTACTCAAACTAAAGGTATTACTCCAATCACTATTATGTCTTTGGGTTTGGGTGTAACTTTATTATTAACATTAGCATTGGTTGGTACAAATTTTAAAAGAGAAATTGCAAAATCTCTTCCTGAGATCGCACCTGATTATTTTTTTATTGGGATACAGAATTCTGATCGAGATTTATTTGAGAGTGCAATTATCGAAATGGACTCGAATGCTAAATTAGAAATAGTCCCTTTAGTTGTCGCAGGCATTGTTAAAATTAATGGAATAGATCCAAGAACCTATATTAACCTAGATAACAACAGTTATTGGGCAATTGGAAGTGCTCGGCGTTCATCATGGGCTGCTGAGGTTCCTGAAGACAATCCAATAGTTGAAGGTGAATGGTGGGATTTATCAAAACCTAACAAACTTCAAATTTCATTAGATAGCGTGATTGCAAAAGATTTTAATGTAAAATTAGGGGATATTTTTACACTTAATATTTATGGGAGAGAAATTGAAGGAAAAATAGTTAATTTTAGAGCAGTTGATTATCGAGATTTATCTATAAATTTTGCAATGTTGTTCAATCCACAGTTCGCAAATACTATTCCCCACGAATATTTGGCAACAGCTAAATTTAAAGATCAAACAAAATTCAAAGAAGCCAAACTATTAGAAACTTTGCCAAGCATTTCAATTATAAGAATTGCTGATTATCTTACAAAGGTAACTAATATATTAAATAAAGTTTTTATTGCTGTAATTTTGATTTCAGCAATTACAATTATTATAGGTTTAATTGTTATCTCTAGTGCAATTATCGTACAAGGTAAGATTAAAGAGTTTCAAAACTTAGTTTTTAAAATTTTAGGTTTCTCAAAAAAAGAAATTATTCTATCTTCTGTTATAGAATTTGCTTTAATCTTTTTTTCAGTAATATTAATTGCAATATTTTTTGCTGTAATCGGCTCTTATTATGTTATTGAAAATGTCTTTCAATTAGCATGGCAATTAGATTTGAAAATTTTATTTAACATTAGTGGAAGTATTGGTTTGATAACGTTGGCTTTAATCATGTTAACAAATTTAAAATATTTAAACCCAAAAGTTTATCCCCTAATTAGAAACCAATAAAATTGAAAATTTTATCAATTTGTATTGAAAATTTTTAATTTTTTGATCTTTTAAAACACTCAATAGTATTTTTTAACAAACAGGCAATAGTCATTGGTCCTACTCCACCTGGAACAGGGGTTAAAGCTCTTGCAACTTTTGACACTTCATCAAATGCAACATCTCCAACAATTCCTTTTTCAGTTTTATTAATACCTACATCAATTACGATTGCATCTTTTTTAACCCAGTCTGCTTTTACAAGCTCTGGGATACCCACTGCTGCAACTATAATATCTGCTTCTAAACATTCTGCTTTTAAATCTTTAGTTTTTGAGTGAGTTATTGTTACCGTACAATTTTCTTTTAAAAGTAATTGTGCCATTGGTTTTCCATTTAGATTTGATCTACCAATCATAACAGCTTTTTTTCCACTCAAGTTAGGTTCAATTTTTTTAATCATTAAATAACATCCTAAAGGAGTGCAGGGCACTGAACTTTCGTAGCCCGATGAAAGGTTTCCGACATTCATTGGGTGAAATCCATCAACATCTTTTCCTGGTAAAATAGTTTCAATAACTTTTTGCTTATCAATATGTTTTGGCAAAGGTAATTGAACTAAAATTCCTGAAATACTTTCATCTTTATTTAGCTCGTCAATTTTATCTAATACTGTTTTTTCTTCCACAGTTCCTGGATATCTAATTACTTCAGATTTTAATCCCACTTCATTCGCAGCCTTTTCTTTCATGCGAACATAAATTTGACTAGGAGCCATATCTCCAATTAAAACTACTGTAAGTCCTGGAATTTTATTATGTTTAACCTTTAGTTCTACAACCTCTTTTCTTAGTTCTTCTCTAAGCTCAGCTGCTATTTTTTTTCCATCTATTAAAATCATAAAATTTTTCTAAATAATCATTGGTGCAATGTACAGCTTCATACACATTTCTATAAACCAAATCAATAACAGTAGTATTATTGGTGAAATATCTAGTGATCCTAAATTAGGAAGAAATCGTCTTATCCTATTAAGCATAGGTTCAGTTAACCGGTAGGTCATTTCTAAAATAGAGTAAACAAACCTATTTTGAGTGTTTAAAATATTAAAAGAAACAAGCCAACTGATTACAACATTGGCTAAAACTACGTAAGAATAAAGTTTTAAAATTTGTAATGTTAAGAAAAAAATAGCTATCATTTCTTTTCAATATAAATTGACTGGCTTGGGAAAGCAAAGGCTGCACTATTTCCTTCTACAATTTGTTTAATTTCAATTGCAAGTTTTTCTTTAACTTCTAACCACGTACTAAAACTATTGGAGGTGGTAAAACATCTAACCCTCATATCTATAGAGCTGTCTGAAAATTTCTCAACTCTTACTGCAATCCCAACGGCATTATCAAAGTCATTACTTTTTTTAATATGATTTTCAATTTCATTCCTTATCTTTTTTAACTGATCAACCGTAGTGTCATATTGAAGAGTTATTGCCCAATCTATTCTCCAGTTAGTTGTTTCACTAATATTTATAACTGCATTCTCAGCAAACTGAAAATTAGGAATTATAGCTAAAGACTTATCAAACTTTCTTAAGACAGTTGATCTAAATCCGATTTTCTCAACAATACCCTCAATGATGCCTTCTACTAAAATCCAGTCTCCTATTTTAAATCTTTTTTCTACTAATACTAAAATTCCTGAAATTAAGTTTTTGAATAAATCTTGCGCACCCAATGCAACAGCCACACCAAATAAGCCAAGTCCAGCAATAATTGGTCCTATTTTTATTCCCCAAAGTTCAAGAACAGCGGCTAAGCCTAAGATAAAAATTAAAATTTTTAAAGACTTAATAATCCAACCAATTAACTCGCGAGTTAACATCTTATCTAATCCACTTAATATATAAGAAATTGGTTCAACAATTTGATGAATTAACCAAAAAATTAAAATTGTGATTAAGGTTCGATTGATTGTATCAACTATGGCTCTAGCATCTTCACCAAAAGACATATAGTAACTTGCTATAAAAAACCCTAAAACAATTGGTAAAAATCTAGCCGGTCCCTCCATTGCATAAACAAATGTATCATCCAGCTTGTTTGTAGTTCTCTTTGCGACGGCTTCTAATCTTTTAATAATAACTTTACTTATTATTCCTCTAAAAATTAAAAAAATAAAAAATATTCCAATACCAATTAATATTTGAAAAATATCAACTCCACGAATTCCTTTAGACCAAACAGAAATAAACAGGTCACTAAAATTACTAAATATGTCCATAACTAAATTTTATATAGCAAAAATTCCTCTTCTCCAGAATTAAAAAGAAAAATTTTTTTCCACTTAATTTCATTAAGAATTGATGAGGTTTTTTCACCAATACACATTAAATTTGTATCCATCCAAAGATTTTCAGATTGATTAATCTTTATAAAGTTTAAAAAACTTAATGCACTGTTTTGAGAGTAAATATATACTATGTTTGGTATTTTCAGTTTTAATTCATTAACAAATCCTTCATCAAATTTTTGATTATGGGTAGTTCTGTAATTGATTATCCTTTTTATGTTGTATCCTTCATTTAGAAGTTGCTGATCTAAATCTACTGAAATGGTTTCTCCACTAATGTAAATTAATTTTCCATCTTTTTTATCAAAATTTTGTAAAACTAGTTCTTTCAAGTTTGCAACATTGCCCTCTGCAGCAATTACATTTTGAAAACCAACACTTCTAGCTTTTTTTTCAGTCGCACTACCAACACAGAAACACATAATTTTTTTATCAATACTTTTTAGATCTAAAAATTTCACTGCATTTGCGCTAGTAAAAATAATACTCCTAAATTCTGAAAAATTTATTTCACCACTCTTTATGGGCTCAACATTTAACAATGGTAGGTGAGAAATATGGTGTCCCAAAGATTTAAATTTTAAAATCATATCTGAGCTATCTTCTAAAGTTCTTGTTAATAAAATGTGCATACTATCTTTTATATGAATTGTTAGATTTCTTTTTTAACATTTTCCCTATTTCAATGCCCAATTCTTTTGCATTCCCAATTTCTGAAGATTTTTTTTCATAAAATTTTTGTTTCCCGTCTAGTGAAAAAAGTTCTGCCTCCAGTGTTATTTGATCACCTATTATGATGGCATGAGCCCCAACTGCCGTTTCACAGTCTCCTTCTAATACCTTAAGAACATTTCTTTCTGCGTGAGCTCTCAAATAAGTTTCATTATGATTAGCTTTGTCTAAAAGATTAATAATTTCTTGATCATTAATTCTACATTGAAGTGCAATAATTCCTTGTCCAGCACTTGGAATTATTTCTTCTGTTGAAAATACTTCGGTAATTTTATCTTCTATTGTTAAACATTTAACCCCTGCATAAGATAATATTATTGCATCGTACAAACCATCATTAAGTTTTTTTATTCTAGTATCAACATTTCCTCTAATAAGTTTACAATTAAGATCTAATCTCAATTTTTTTATTTGAAATTCTCTTCGGTAAGATGAAGTTCCAATTATTGCATCAACCTTTAAATCTTTAAGTTTTTTTTTATTCTTAGTAATTAAAATTTCTCTTGGATCATTTCTCTTTAAAAATGCATCCGTTCTTAAACCATCAGTCTCAAGAGCTGGCATATCTTTTAGCGCATGAACAGCTATATCAATTTTTTTATCCTGAAGCTCTTTTTCTATATTAGTTGAAAATAAACCTTTGCCCCCTACATCAGATAATCTCACATCCTGAATCTGATCACCCTTGGTGGTAATTTCTTTGATGATAATATCTTGATCATTTAAATTTGTATTTTGAACAATTTTATTTTTGGCATTGTGAGCATAAATTAATGCCAACTTACTTCCTCTAGAGCCAATAGTTATTATTTTATTCATAAATACATTTATTTCTTACTTGTATTGAGATTGTACTATTAATAAAAACTATTTTAATGAATAAAAAACCCTTAATTCTTGGAATTGAGACTAGTTGTGATGAAACAGCCGTATCCTTAATAACTGAAAATGAGCAAGGAATTCCTATAGTTTTATCCAATATTATTTCAAGTCAAGTCGATGTTCATAAAGAATTTGGGGGAGTGGTTCCTGAACTGGCAGCTCGTTCACATATAGAAAAAATAGATTGGATAGTTCAAAAAGCAATTGATGATAGTGGAAGAAAGATTGAGGAAATTGATGCCATAGCTTCTACAGCGGGTCCTGGTTTAATAGTTTGTTTGTCAATCGGTTTAAGTTTTGGGAAAGCTTTTGCTAGCACATTAAATAAACCATTCATTGCAGTTAATCATTTAGAGGGTCATGCATTAAGTCCAAAACTTAATTCAGAATTAAACTATCCTTATTTAGTTTTATTAATTTCTGGTGGCCACTCACAATTTTTAAGTGTTAATGATCTTGGAAAATATACAAGATTAGGAACAACTATAGATGATGCTTTGGGTGAAGCTTTTGACAAAACAGCAAAACTTTTAGGAATTGAATTTCCTGGTGGGCCACAAATTGAAGTTTTAGCAAAAAAAGGTGATCCTAATAAATATGAATTACCAAAACCAATTTTTAATAAAGGTGGTTGTAACCTTTCTTTTGCAGGACTTAAAACTGCAATTCTAAAAATTGCTAAAAATATCAAAACTGATCAAGAAAAATTTGATCTTGCAGCTTCTTTTCAAAAGACAGTTACTGAAATTCTATATAAAAAAACTAAAATTGCATTTAGTGAGTTTGAAAAACAAAATAATCCAAAAGAAAAAATATTTGTAGTTGCGGGAGGGGTGGCAGCAAATCAAAGTATTAGAGATATGTTGATTAATTTATGTAATGAAAAAAGTTATCGAAGTATTTTTCCCCCGATTGAACTGTGTGGCGATAATGCTGCAATGATAGCAATGGTGGGATTAGAAAAATTTAAATTAAATCAATTTGATAACTTAGACCATCCAGCAAAACCAAGGTGGCCATTGGATGAAAAAGCAGCTTTCCTTAAAGGCGCGGGCGTAAAGTTTTAATCTTTATAAAAATTATAGGAAGGATGTCGGTCTTTGGGTACAAAATATGACAAAATCATACTGGCTAATGAAACCAACACTCCTTGTACTTCAATAAGAACCTGTCGACTCCCATCAACTTTTACTTTATTTTATGAGCACAGGTCTTGTTTAAAGCTTATTAATAAGTGTAAATGAGGGGTACGTAGTGGGGTGTCAATTTAACGATATACACTAAACTGAATTTATTTAAAAAAAAATTTTGGTTTAACTAATCTTAAATAGTTCCTCTATATAACCTGGCCGCAAAAAATCTCTTGTTCTGTAAATACTATCTGTCTTTAATAGATCGCTAACAGTATGTTGTTTAATACCTTTTCCGTAATCGTTTCTTGCCTCTTGATTTATGCTTAAAAAATAACTTTTTTTACTTTCTAAAATTTTTTTTGTGTATTTTTTAGAAAGACTTAAGTCTATTTCAGGCATGGAATCTTCGTTAAACCATAAAATATTTTTTTTTGTTTTATGCTCAAAAATTTTCCAATAAGGCTTTATAAAAATTTTTTTATCAGACAATTTTTTATTGGGTAATTTTTCATTATCTAAGTGAACATTATTTTCACCGTGTGAGATCATAAGGTATATGGCTTGTAGTATTGATGAAAAAGGAAGATCATAAATGGTATATTTAGTGTTTATCATTTGTTTTAGGTAATGGCATGTGTATCCAATGCCAGCACCAATTTCTATTATTTCTGATAAATCATTATTTTTATAGATATTTCTTAGCTGCTCAGCTGCATAGAGACCCTTTAAATCCTTTAAAAAAATAAATTCTTTTTTGTATTTATAGCCATAGTAATAGTTGGGTGTTTTAAAAAGTGAAATTTTTTTTTTTTTAAAAATTTTGTTAATTAAATCATCATAATCAACTTCTTCAATCAACCAACCACCTTGCTCTGGATTAAATACTTTTATATTTCCATAATATTCACTAATCGATATTAGATAATCAAAAAAAAAGCGTTTTTCATCATCTTTGAATTTTTTATTGCTTAATTTATTATATGATTTTCTATTAGTTCCGTATCCCCAAAGTAATTTTGTTTTACCCAAGTCCTTAAGTACTTTTATAAGTTCTTTGTTATTTTTTTGTGTGTCACAAATTGAATCAATAAATCCTTTATGATCAATTTGATTTTCAATTACACTCCATAAGTCATTATTTTTTTTTATAGGTTCGTTAGTTTTCAAATATAATGCATATGCAGAAATTCTATCTATAAACTTGTTTGAAATTTTTACTTGTAAATTTTTTTTGAAACTAAATTTTTTTGATGATGACTTTATCGCAGAAAATACATGATAATTTTTAAAATCATGATTTAATCTAGATATAATTCTATTTATATTTTTAATTATTTTTTTCAAGATTTATTATAATTCTTTATATCAAATCCTCATAGTAATTAAAACTGTATATGATGCCTTATGGTTCTTCATAATTTTTTATGTTAAAAGTTACAGAAGTATTTTTCCTCCAATTTAACTGTGCGGTGATAATGCTGCAATGATAACAATGGTAGGACTAGAAAAATTCAAATTAAAAAAACTTAGCAATTTATGTTGATGGTATGATACAATTGGTTATTGAAAAATAATTTGATGCACTACTGGTTAATGAAACCAAAGCTTGCAATACATCGATAAAGCTCCACTGACTCCCACTAGCTTTTTGCTTATTTTTCTAACTAAAAATATTAATTAACAACATTTAATGCCTCCCAATGTATAGCACATCGTATAGCACGGTTTTATTTATAAGGTGTCAATTACTGATCTTTGTCGTGCATAAGCACAGTTTTCACAGCTATCATGAGAATCGGGTACGCTTTCTGAATTCATAACATCAATCATTTTCTGTATCTCTGTCTCCAAATAGTCTGTTCTGATTTTATAATAAATTAAAACTTCATCAAATAACATTTTACCATGAAAGCCTTCGTCTACTTCCTTAGCATTACAAATATAAAAATATGCATCTGAAGAAACTTTGTAACCCATACCTTTAAGTATGTAGGCATAGTAATCTAGCTGTCTTTTATAGCCCTCTTTATAAGGATCATTAAAATATGTCTCTTGTGATATTTCTTTTTTGTGTTGAGATTTATAATCTGCAACAACTAATTCTTTTGTCTCAGTATTAAACCACACATCGTCAATTCCACCTTGCAAAATAATATTACTGTCTTTAAATCTATATTTAATTCCATAATGCAATGAATCTCTCCATTCATCAATTAACAGTTTATCATTGCCCTTTTTATCTTTAATAATCTCAGATGCATAAGGAACTAGGTGACTAAGATTATTTTTAATCATAATTCGATGAGGTTCTTGTTTCGCTCTGCATTCATCAAATTCTTTTTTTAAAAGTGTGTCAGTCAAAGTATTTAACGTCCATCCAGGGGTAGAAGGTGACATAAAACCTTTATTAACTTTTAAATAAAAACATCTAGGACAAGACATAAATTCATCAAATCTAGATCTGCTTAATTTATAGTCTTTATTTTGATTGGGAGAATAAATTCTAAATTTTTGACTGGTTACACCAGTTGCACTAACTAGCTCTTTTGTTTTACTATTTCTTTTTAAACTAATCATTAGTATACCTCCGATGCGTATCTGGCTAATTTAGGTTTTATTTTGGACTCCCCAATTATTTTAATTGTTTCATTTATCTCCATATAGATTCTATAGAAATACTTTCCTTCTTTACGATTATGAACTTCCTCAACTCTTATTTCATGTATTTTATCCATTAGTGAATACTCCTCATTTTTTGAAAAGCTTCAAATTCAATTTTGGCACTTAGCAGTCTAAAATTATCCATTAACTTTACCCATTTTTCATCATTTTTTGATGGATTTATCCAAGGCAAATCATCTTTTTTTAAATCTAAAAAAAAACAAATATTTAAATCTATGTCATTTAAAAATTTTTGATGATCTTCTGGTGATAGTATGGATATTAATCTTATTAATTTTGCATTCTTAATGTTATCTGTTTTTTCTTTTTTCATATATTAAATCTCAATTGGTAACATTATAACAAATATGACCATCAGCATATAGCGCATCAAGTTCAACAACACATGATACAATTTTCGTTTTATTTTTAGCAAAAGTATAAAGCATTACCCTGGGACCTTCAGTTTCAATAGGTATTACTGTATGTAAAATATATCCATCATTTACCAAATCTTTTGGTTGTATATGGGGAAGTTTATATTCTTCTGAAAAACTTAGGCTAAACCATATTAAACTTAGGGCTGTAATTAATAGTAGTTTTTTCATTTAATTTTTTTGTTTTCTCATTGGCTAAACATTCTACTGTTTTACTAATTGATAATTTTGCATCGGGCAACATTGCCTTCGATAAACTAATCAACGTCTTGTATGTTTCGTGTTTTAACGAAACATTTCTATATTTGGTTAAATCAGTCATAGTTCCTTTCGTTTTATTTTTTATTATACTAACCCACATATTATTAATTTATAGAAAAAATACGTTCGTTAAGAGCTCGACGTATAAAATAGTTTAGTATATTGTTAAAATTCATATATCTAAGAGATTGGTAAATTATGTCTGAAAATAATTTAATAGAAGTCAAAACCTACGATGAACTAACAGAGGGATTAAAGGTATTGGGTGTTACTCCAAAAGAAGCATTCTCACTGGTATTTAAAAGTAAATTTCATTTCGACAAAAGGCATTTCTGGACAATGTCTAGAATTACTAAGTATTTGCGGGTCAGGATGATTGACGCGCTTAATTTAAAATCAAAATATAATGTAGAAGTTAAATATCCAAAAAAATTATGGAGCCTATATCACAAAGAACTTAAAGAGGAAAAATGGTTCAATAAAAAACTAATGGGAGAGCCAGTTCCTAACTATAAAAAAGATGGCACGTTTCACACTACACTATATTACGTAGATCCAGCATATCGGAGTGATTTATGCAACGCAATTTTAGAAGATAGAGAAATAATTAAATTAATTAAAACAGAAATGCCAAAAAAAATTGATACTTGTAGAAAGTTAAATGAATCAGAAATTTTTGAATTTGATTATGAGCATCTATGGTTTTCTGGAAAGAAATTTGATGCTTATCAAGAAATTCAAAACTTACATAAGCTAGTAACTGAAAAAAGACATAACAAAAAATTCTCTCCAAATTATCTAGATGTAAGAAAAGTGCCAAACTGGAATAATATTAAGTGGGAAACTCCACTCTGGAAGGAACTTGGACACAACTATTTTGAATTAGAATATGAAAAAATAAAAAAAAAAGCCACACGTATGAGAAAAGTAATTCCTGATTATGCTAAATCTGCACAAATGTGGGAAGATCCCAAACCTACTGATGGAAAATATTTAAAAATTAATGAGATTATGCTTAGGCATAATAGATATGGTGGAAAGCTTAATGAATTCAAATATTTTACTCAAAGAAATATTGATCTTATACGTTAAAAATTTTTTTCAAATAAATAAATGTAAAGTACATATGTTCCCCGGCACAATAATGACTTGTATTAAGACAGTACTATTTAGCTGCAAAATTTTAGAAATAGTGTAATAAATATTTATGACTAAGTTTAAACTTGCAGAATTTTTTAGTGGACCTGGAGGCATGGGTTATGGTGCGGGCTTAAGCAAGGTTAAGGATAAAAAAAATATTCATTCAATTGAGCATGCATGGGCTTCTGATTATCATCAAGCTTCTTGCAATACTTATGAAAAAAATATTAAAACCAACATACCTAGTACCCTGATAAAACTCTACTAACCCCCACTAACCTTTTACTTGGTTTCATTAATCAGAATGTTGATTAGTAACGCTTAGTAGTTAATATGCATATGACATTGCATAGTACGACTTCGTTCTATTGTATAAAACTTTATTTTGTAAGATTGCAAAATATGATAAAATTATTATGATTCAGAAAATGAATAAACTAAAAGTATTTGAAGCATTTGCAGGATATGGGGGGGCTTCCTATGGTTTAAAAAGATCTAAAATTGAATTTGAAGTTATAGGTTTTTCTGAAATTGATAAATTTACAAGTGAGTTTTATCAAAAAAATCATCCTAAAACTTTCAACTACGGTGATATTACAAAAATAGATCCTAAAAAAATTCCAGATTTTGATCTTTTTACTGGTGGATTTCCATGTCAACCTTTTTCTCAAGTTGGTATGGGGTTAGGTGAAGATGATACTAGAGGAACATTGTTTCATGACATAATTAGAATTTGTAAAATTAAAAAACCTAAACATATTTTACTTGAAAACGTTAAAGGTTTAAAAACAGTTAGACATGGAAGAACCCTCAAAACAATCATAAGCAAGCTAACTAAATTGGGATATGATGTGGTAACTGAGGTTATGAATTCAAAAAATTATGGCATACCTCAAAATCGAGAACGAGTTTGGATTTACGCATATCAAGGTATTCTTCCTCTAACATTTAACTTGTCACCTCCAACAAGAAAATTAAAGATTTTTTTTAAAGACTTATTAGATAAAGAGCCTGATAAATTACTTTTTAAAAATCAAAAACAAATAAAAAGATTAAAAGAGTTATATAATCTAGATTTTAAGGTTAAAGAACCCTCTTGCGCAGATCTATATAATAAAAATATTCGCAGTGATGGGATTAGCATCACTATTTTAGAACCACACCACAATAAAATGAGAGTGGCCCATCCTTCAATTAATAATAAATTACAAGTAAGGAAATACTCTATAAATGAACACTTTCGATTTATGGGCTTTAAAAATGAGAAAATTGATTTGTGTAATCAATCTTATCAACAATTATGTAAGATGTTAGCAAATGGGTGGGATGTAAATTTAACATCACTTATTTTTCAAAATATATTTAAACAAATACAAAACAATCAATACGAAAATATCTCTAAGGCATCTTAATTTTAATTTACTTTATGCTTTAATAGTAAATTTTTCATTTGCGTCACCAAATGTTTGTATTTCATCATTATATTTATTGTTTGGTAATTTTGCTAATAAATGTAAAGCATCCTTGCTGTACATATTAAACCTTAGAAGACGATATTTGATTTTACTGTCATTTCTGACTTCAATTTCAACAATATTTTTAGAAGTGCCAGGAGTTTTTTCATAGCATAAAAGTATTTTTTGGCCATCAACATTAAAATCTTGAGGAATTTTACCTGCTTTTGAGACTGAAGGATGAGTTGACTCAGTTAATACTTTTAAAACATCATCCTTTGTAAAAACTTTAAATAGACCATCTTTTTTATAGTGAGTATCTTTTATTATTAAAAATTTTACTTCATCATTATTAAAAATAGCTTCATTATAAAATTTCTTTAAAACATTTTTGTCGTTAAGTATTTTTGAAACTATTTTTGTGTTTTTGTGAAGTATATATTTGGCATTTATATAAACATTATTTTTAAGAGTACTAATAACTTCTTTGTTCAATAATTTTTTTGTAGCTTCTTTACCATAATCTTTTAGGTATGCTTCTTTATATGAAATACAGGCAATTCTATCTGTTTCATATAACTCATAATTTTCAGGAAAAGATTCTAAACAAGGTTTTAAAATAGCAAGATTTAAACTCTGAGAAATTCTACCTAATGTATAAAGAAAAATTTGCCATTTTTTTCCACTTTTGACAGAATAGAGTGTTTCTAACTTATCAACTACATCACCTTTTCGCGTTCCTTTTTTAACACTTCCATTAATTAACTTTGCAAAGACTTCTTCATTTTTATGACCAAGTTTTTTCTTTTCACTTGAAATTTTGCTTGATGGTGCGCGTCTTCTGTTAATAGTCATAAGGTATCAATCGCTAATCATTTGACTAATCTTATTGTTTAAAAAAACTGATTACCAGCCTTAAAATCTAACAATGTATAAATAACAAAGATACAAAATTTAAATTTTATGCACTTTTTAAGTGATGCTTATACTTGCCCTTTAAGGGCTTACTTGGTCACTATAGAGGGAAAAATTAATTTAGTATAAAAATTTGATTATGAAAAAAAAAGTAAAAGAAGTTGTAGATAAATTTTATAAATTTTTTGAGATGAATGTTTTTGATCCTAATAATGAAAAGCATAAAATGATTGTTCAAAGAAGAATAAATATGATGATGGGTAGTCCATTGCTAATTCAATGGTTAAAAGAAAGTACATGGTTTAATAAAGATGAAAAATTAACACACGAAGTAATTAAATACCTTATTAATTGTGCAACAGCATTTTTAAATGAAAAAGAGTTTATAGAAAAAATTGACTTCAATTCTAAAGATTGGATAGAAGGACTAGATGTAAGAGTGTCCAGCGTGAGTAAAAAAAACTAGAATTCATAAAAAAATTAACGAGTTATTGGTTTGCATATGACTTTGCATAGTACGTGTTTTATAAAAATCATGTATAATGAAAGTGCTATGTTTAAAAAAGTAAGTAAACACTGGAGAAACAATTAGATGCAGTACTGGTTAATGAAATCAGAACCAAATGTTTGGTCTATTGATCAACAAAAAAAAGTAGGTGCTAGAGGTGCTTCTTGGGATGGTGTAAGAAACTATCAGGCTGCCAAAAACTTAAGATCAATGAAAAAAGGTGATCATTGTTTTTTTTATCATTCTAATATTGGGAAGGAAATTGTTGGAATTGTTGAGATCATTAAAGAAGCTTATCTAGACAAAACTGACAAATCAAATCGATTTGTTGCTGTTGATGTTAGGTTTTTAAAGAAACTTGATAAATATGTTGGCCTAGAAAACATAAAAAAAAATAAGGAATTAGGCCATTTATCCTTGATTAAACAAAGCAGATTATCTGTAATGCCTATAGATTCTAAAAGCTGGAAAATCTTGATCAACATGAGTAAAATTTAAGATATATGCTAAAAAAAAAGAAAAAAGGAAAAGTTAAAAAAAAACCTTTAAAAAAAAAAGTTGTTAGAAAAAAAGTTTCAAAAAAAAAAGCAACTAAAAGAAAAGTTACACAAAATATTGATAAAACGAATATACCTTCTGAATTAATTATTAAAACTAAACCTGAATGGATTAGAGCGGGTTTAACTAACAAGTCTCAATACCAAAAAAAGTACAATGAATCGATAAAAAATAACGATGGATTTTGGAAAAAAGAAGGAAAAAGAATAACATGGATTAAACCATATAAAAAAATTAAGGATATAAAATACAGTTCAAAAGATGTAAAAATTAAATGGTTCCACGATGGAACTTTAAATGCCTCTGCGAATTGTGTTGATCGACATTTAAAAGACAAAAAAGATAAGACTGCTATAATTTGGGTCGGAGATGATCCAAAAGATAGTCAAAAAATTTCTTACAAACAACTTCATGAAAAAGTGTCCAAGGCTGCAAATGGATTAAAAAAATTGGGAATTCAAAAGGGAGATAAAGTTACAATTTATTTAACGATGATCCCTGAGCTTGCTATTTTAATGTTGGCGTGCGCAAGAATTGGTGCAGTACACTCAGTAATTTTTGGAGGTTTTTCAGCAGATTCTATTTCAGGACGAGTAAACGATTGTGAGTCTGAATATATTATTACTGCAGATGAAGGGGTTAGAGGTGGAAAAACAATACCTTTGAAAGCTACAACTGATGAAGCGTTACTAAGTTGTCCAAATGTAAAAAAATGTATTGTTGTTAAAAGAACAGGAAACGAAATTGGTTGGAATGACCATAGGGATATTTGGTACCATGATTTAATTAAAGATGTTTCTTCACATTGTGAACCTGAAGAAATGAACGCTGAAGATCCATTGTTTATTCTCTACACTTCTGGATCAACCGGAAAACCAAAAGGAGTGTTACATACAACCGGTGGCTATATGGTTTATGCATCTATGACACACCAATATATTTTTAATTATAAACCAAAAGATATTTATTGGTGCACTGCTGACATTGGTTGGGTAACAGGACACAGTTATATTGTTTATGGACCTCTTGCTAATGGAGCAACAACTATGATGTTTGAGGGTATCCCTAATTATCCAGACAGTTCAAGATGGTGGCAAATAGTTGATAAGTATAAAGTTAACACTTTTTACACTGCACCAACTGCGATTAGAGCGTTAATGAGGGAGGGTGATGATCCAGTTAACAAAACCTCAAGAAAATCATTAAAATTGTTAGGAACTGTTGGTGAACCAATTAATCCAGAAGCTTGGATGTGGTATTACAAAATAGTTGGAAATTCAAATTGTCCAATAGTTGATACTTGGTGGCAAACAGAAACAGGTGGAATAATGATTGCTCCTCAAATTGGTGCCATTCCTTTAAAACCTGGGTCAGCAACAAAACCTTTTTATGGAATTAAACCTGTGATTATGAATAAAGATGGTGAAGAAATAAAAGGGCCTGGTGAAGGTAATCTTTGTATATCTCAATCTTGGCCTGGCCAGATGAGAACTGTTTATGGTGACCATCAAAGATTTATTAATACATATTTTTCGCAATTCGACGGAAAATACTTTACAGGAGATGGCTGTAGAAGAGACAGGGAGGGTTATTATTGGATTACAGGAAGAGTTGATGACATTATTATTGTTTCGGGACATAATCTTGGCACTGCAGAAATTGAAAGTGCATTTGTAGCTCATCCTAAAGTAGCAGAGGCTGCTGTTGTGGGTTATCCACATGATATTAAAGGTAATGGATTATATTGTTATGTAACATTAAATGCCTCTGAAATAGAAACTGGTGAACTTGAAAGAGATTTAAAACTCTGGGTTAGAAAACAAATAGGACCACTTGCAACACCTGATTTAATTCATTTCACACCTGGATTACCAAAAACTAGATCGGGTAAAATTATGAGGAGAATTTTAAGAAAAATTGCAGCAAATGAACATGGTCAATTAGGAGATACTTCGACGTTAGCAGATCCTAGTGTTGTTCAAAGTTTAGTTGATAATAGAAAAAATATTTAAAATTCAATTCGTTCTCTAAATTCTTTTTTAATTACATCCCATTTTAAAATTACAGAATTTAAAACAATCTTTCGATCTAATAATTTTAGCTCTTCAGCAATTGGAGCCCACTTATAAAGTGAAAGCGCACTAGGATTAAATGGAATGTCGTTAAAGTAATTTTCCCAATTAATTTTTTTTAATCTTTCATTAAAAGATTTTTTGGCTTCATCAATAATTTCAAGAGGCATGTTGTTAGAAACTTCATCATCTAAAATCTTAAAAAAAATTTCTTTGGCTTTGTCAGTTTCATTAAAACTAAAGTTAGTTTTTAAATAAGAAAATATAAAAAAAATAAGATCCTGAAGTGCAACTGAATAAATATTCCACTTAGCTAGATTTGTTGATTTCATAAATTCATCATTTTCAAAATGAAGGACATACCTTGTGCCCATTCTGGTTTTTAAATAACCATATAGAGTAACTTGGGAAACCCAAGCTGATTTAGTTTGCACAAACTCTTCTAGGTCATAAAAATTCTTAATTTTTTTTTTTGGAACAAAGGCCTTAAACAAAGAAAAAATATAAATCTTAAAATCGCTCAATGATAAATCTTTCCAAGTATATTTGTTTTTTGCCATAAAATTTGATTATGAGTCATATATAGCGCAAAATCTCCCTAATATGAGCAATTTTTATACTATTAATAACCCTCAGAATAAGTATGGTTTTCCAAGTTATAACTAAAGAGAGAGGTATTATTATGACAAAAAATGAACAACACTGGGAAAAAACCAGAGGTTTGCTATTTATTACATTAGCAATCTGGTTTGTGTTTTCAATTGGTATCTTCCTGTTTGGAGCTGAACTAAATGAATTTGGTGGACCATTTGGGTATCCGCTAATTTATTGGTTTACATGTCAAGGATCTCTTGGAATTTTCGTAGTACTAATTTTTTGGTTTGCGAACAGACAAGAAAAAATTGATGAAGAGTTTGGCTTTGCAGAAAGAGAGGACAACTAATGAAAGGTAATTTTATAGATAATTTGCCTAAAGTTTACGGAATCTATACAGGAGGTTTTATAGGTTTTATAATCTTGATGGCAATTGGTGAACAGATGGGTATGACAGCAAAAGCAATAGGTATTTGTTTTGTTGCCTTTACAATAGCCATCTATGCGTTAATTGGTTGGCTATCACGTACAGCCCAAGCAGATGCATATTACGTAGCTGGAAGACAAGTTCCAACTGTATTCAATGGAATGGCGACTGCAGCAGACTGGATGTCTGGTGCTTCATTCGTTGCAATGGCAGGTGGTATTTACTTCAAGGGCTACGGCTATATGGCGCTACTTGTTGGTTGGACTGGTGGTTATGTGTTGGTTGCAACTCTATTAGCACCTTACTTAAGAAAATTTGGCTGTTACACAGTTCCAGATTTCATTGGTACAAGATATGGTGGTAATTTAACTAGGCTACTTGCAGTAATAGTTTTAACTGTTGCTTCATTTACTTATGTGACTGCACAAATTAATGCCACAGGTACTATTGCATCCGTTGCTCTAGATATCCCGTTTCAATACGCTGTATATATTGGGCTAGTAAGTATCTTATTATGTTCAATGTTAGGAGGTATGAGGGGGGTAACTTGGACACAGGTTGCACAATACATTGTATTAATTGTAGCTTACTTACTTCCAGTTTTTTGGATTAGTAACAAAATAGGTGGAGGTTTTTTCCCTCACTTTATGTTGGCTGATGAAGTGGCTAGAATTGGTGAATTAGAACAACAGTTTGGTTTTGTTAAAAACTCCGCTGCCGATCTAGCAACAGTACCAAAAGGATTAGCTGGAATAACTAAAGCTCACTCCGCAGTTAATGCTACACCTTGGGCTTTTATTTCTTTAGCACTAGCGATGATGATGGGAACTGCCTCATTACCGCACGTGATGATGAGATATTTTACCACTCCAAGTGTAAAAGCGGCTAGAAAATCAGTAGGTTGGTCTTTATTCTTTATCTTCCTGCTTTATTCTTCTGCTCCAATGTTAGCAACACTATCTAAATTGTCGTTGATTGACCCTTCACTACCAACAGGTATTATTGGTAAATCAATTGCAGATGTTCAAGCGATAGATTGGTATCAAAACTGGAACGCAGCAAACTTGATGTTTGTAAGCGACTTTAACGGAAATGGAACTCTTGAGTTAAATGAGTTTTTCATGGGTGGTAAAGCCGTTGTGTTAGCAACTCCAGAAATAGCTGGATTACCTTACGTAATCTCAGGTCTGGTTGCTGCTGGAGGTATGGCTGCTGCCATGTCAACAGCCGATGGGTTGATTCTTGCAATTGCTAATGCGATCTCTCATGATGTTTACTACAAGATGATAGATCCAAAAGCAGAAACTGCAAAAAGACTAGCTGTTGCAAGGGTATTACTTGTAGTAATTGGTTTTGCTGGAGCAACTATTGCAGCAATGGAGATTCAAGGTATCTTAGGTTCGGTAATCTGGGCTTTTGACTTTGCAATGTCTGGTTTGTTCTTCCCACTTGTACTTGGTGTATGGTGGAAGAGAGCTAACAAAGAAGGTGCTATAGCTGGTATGGCTTTAGGTCTTGCTTCTGGTATGGGTTACCTGATTTGGGTACGAAATGGTGGAAGTGGATTCTTGGGTATTACACAGTTAACGTTTGGTATCTTTGGAGCTGCTGTTAGTTTAGTGTCTATGGTTGTTGTAAGTTTGATTACTTCAGCACCAGATGCTGCTACGCAAAGAATGGTTGATAATGTTAGAGTACCAGCTGGTAAATCTATCATATAATCATAAATAAAATCTTACAAAGGGGCGATTAATTTCGCCCCTTTTATTTTGTCCCTTAATAAATTATAGATAATTAATGTCCGCTAACTTTCACCCATTAGTTTATATCATAGACTATATACTTGGAGTTATTATGTGGACTTTAATTGGTAGAGTTGCGATGAATTTCTTTCAAAAAGAAGATTCAAATTTTTTTTTTATGAGGGTTTTTGTAAAATTTACTAACCCTTTACTAAAAATTTTTTCACGAATTACACCTTCTTTTATTATCCAACCTTTAGTGCCACTTTACGTTGCCTGGTTCTTTTTCATGATTAGATTTTATTTAATGCCCTTTGTATTAGGTTACTCCGTGATGGGAATGCTGTCTTTTCCTCTTGAAAGTGATATATCTAAGCAAATTTATCAATTTTTTAATTCAATAAAATTTTAAAATTGGTACTGATAAATTTAGTACTCAATGAAAAAAATACAAATTTCACCTTCGATACTTTCTGCTGACTTTAATCAACTGGGTGCAGAGATTAAAAGATTAGAAGAAGGGGGTGCCGATCTAATTCATGTTGATGTTATGGATGGTCACTTTGTTCCTAACTTAACAATTGGCCCTTCTGTAATTAAAGCACTTAAAAAAAATTGCTCTATTAAATTTGATGTGCATTTAATGATTTCTCCAGTGCATAAATATATAGAAGCTTACTCTGATGCTGGTGCGGATATTATTACTATTCATCCTGAGGCAACAAATAATCTAACTGACTCAATTTCTAAAATCAAAGAATTAAAGAAAAAAGTTGGTGTTTCCCTAAACCCAGAAACAAAAGTTGATATAATCAAAGATCATTTAGATCAAATTGATTTAGTGTTAATCATGAGTGTTAACCCTGGCTTTGGTGGTCAAAAATTTATGCCCGAAGTATTAGATAAAATTAAAGAATTAAAAAAAATTCAAAAAAATCAAAATATAGATTTTGATATTGAAATTGATGGTGGAATTAATTTTGAAAATTGTAAAGCTGCTATTAAAGCAGGTGCTAATATTTTAGTTTCAGGAACTACAATATTTAAGAGTAATAATGGGGATATTAAAAAAAATATTGATTTACTAAAATCTATATAATTAAATGATTTTAAGAAATCCCTTAAATTTCATTAGTCAGTTTTTCATAAGTTTTTCTAAACAATTAAGAAATATTTATTTAAATTCAAATTATTATGACAAAAAAATATCAAAAATTAATTATAATAAATTTATTTATAAACCAAGTCCCCACTTACTTTCATCATTAATTCGATATCAGACAAAGAAAATTAATGTTGATGATATTTCAATTGAAAATTTGTGGGAAAATAAGAATATAAACTTCGAAAATTTTATAAGATTGAATAACTTTTATTGGTTTTTTAGTTTAGATTTAAAATCATCAAAAAAAAATACCCAAAAAATTGTATCTGATTGGATAATAAAAAATTTTAAATATAATTTTAAATCTTGGGAATTTGATCTAACTTCAAAAAGAATTATCGCTTGGCTTTCAAATCATAATTTAACAATTGAGCAAAGTGATAAAAATTATCAGTATCAATTTAATGGAATGATACAAAAACAAACCAACCACTTAATGAATGAAATTAATAAATCAGAAATTGTAGATGACAAAATGATAGGATGTGCCGCTATAATCCTTGTTGGTCTTTGCTATGGAGACGAAGAAAATTATTTAAGGTATGGATTAAGCCTTCTAAAAAAAATATCTAAATTATCTTTTGATAACCAAGGTTTTCCAAAATCTAGAAACATTAAACAACTAATATTCTATTTAAAATATTTCATTCTTATTAGAGAGTGGTTTAAGGAGGCTCAAATTGAAGTGCCTGAACATGTTAATGAAACCATATATTATCTTGGGCAAGGCTATGCATTTGTGTGGCAAAACATTAAGTTTGATATTTTAATGAATGGAAATAATATTTCTAATAATTCTGAGTTTGATCATTACCTAAAAAGATTTGGTTACAAATTTAAAAATGAAAATAAAGAATTTGGGGGCTATGTAATTTTGCATGATAAAAAGATGTCACTTGCAATGGATGTGGGTCCATCACCAATATCAAAATTTTCTTCAAACTACCAATCTGGAGCTTTATCGTTTGAGATAAGTTCAAATGGGAAAAAATTAATTAGTAATTGTGGTTATTATAATAATAAGGAAATTAAACTTGCTGAGTTATCAAGATCAACTGCAACACAAAGTACATTGGTCATTGATGACCACTCCTCATGTCATTATAGGAAATTAAATAATAAAGATTATTTTGTTAATGATGGTTTAAAGATATTAAAAAAGAATATTGTTTTCGAAAAAAATTATTGGAAAATAGGCGCTGCACACGATGGTTATCAAAAAAAATACAATACGATTCATGAAAGAGAAATTGAGTTTTATCCAGAACAATTCAGTTTTGTTGGTACTGATAAAATTTTAAATAAAAAAACAAATTTAAATATCAAATTTGAAATTCGATTTCATCTCGAGCCTGATGCAAAATTGATGAAAACACAAGATAACAAATCCATTTTAATTGAGTTGGAAAATGAGGGGTGGAAATTTAATTGTGAAAAATATGATATTAATATTGATAATGGATTATACTTTGGTAATAAAAATCATTATACACAAAACCAAAATATTTATATTTCTGGGATTACTAACAACCAAAATGAAAATATCGTTTGGCAATTAAATAAAATTTAATGAAAAAAATTAAAAGAGCACTAATTTCTGTATCTGATAAAAAAAATTTAAAGCCATTATTGAATATTTTAAAAAAGAATAATATTGAAATTATTAGTTCTGGCGGAACCTATAAAGAAATAATAAAATTAAAATTTAAGTGTACTGAAGTTTCTGAATATACTGGATCTCCTGAAATCTTAGAGGGTAGAGTAAAAACACTCCATCCCAAAATACATGCTGGAATTCTCAATAAAAGAAAAAGTAAATCTCACTATCAGGATTTAATCAAAAATAATTTTGGAAATATTGATCTTGTAATTGTGAATTTTTACCCATTTGAAGAAACCTTGAAAAAAAATTCTAATCACGAAAAAATTGTTGATAATATAGATGTGGGTGGCCCCACTATGGTTAGGGCTGCAGCTAAAAATTATAATGATGTGACAGTCATAACTTCAAGAAATCAATATGCCAAACTTATTGAGGAAATGATAAAAAATAAAGGGGCAACATCACTAAGTTTTAGAGAAAAAATGTCTCAAATGGCTTTTACTGAAACAGCTTACTATGATGCTTTAATCGCTAATTATTTTAATAAAATAACTAATAATCATTTTCCTCAAAAAATGATTATTTATGGCAATTTAATAGAAAAACTTCGATATGGTGAAAATCCGCATCAGGAAAGTGCAATATACTCAAAAAATAATTTTCTAAATATTAAACAACTTTTTGGAAAACCATTAAGTTATAACAATTATAATGACATTTTTTCAGCTCTGACGATTGCTGAGTCTTTACCAAAAAATACCGGTGCGGTTATTGTCAAGCATGCAAACCCTTGTGGGGTATCAGTATTAAAAAATAAAGTGGAGTGTTATAAGTCAGCTCTTGCATGTGATCCTATAAGTGCTTTTGGTGGAATAGTTTGTTGTAATTTTAAAATTAATAAAAGTGTTGCATTAGAATTAAATAATATATTTCTTGAGGTGATAATTGGAAATGGTTTTGATAAAGATGCTCTTAAAGTTTTTGAAAAGAAAAAAAATTTAAGATTAATTGATGCATCAAATTTTGTTTTTTCAGAAATTTTAAGATTTAATTCTACAAATGAAAATATTTTGATACAGACTGAAGATAAGCGAATCTTTACAAAAAAAGATTTCAAGATTGTATCAAAAAAAAAACCCTCCAGATCACAGTTTGATAATTTAATATTTGCATTCAATATTTGCAGATATGTAAAATCAAATGCAATAGTACTGGCAACTAACAAAACAACTGTAGGAATTGGATCTGGTCAACCTAGTAGATTAGACAGTTGTAAAATTGCTATTGATAAGATGAAAAAATTTATAAAACCAACTACTGACGTTGTTGCCGCTTCAGATGCTTTTTTTCCATTTGTTGATGGAATAGAACATTTGGTTCAGTCTGGTGTTAGAGCTGTAATTCAACCATCTGGATCTATTAGAGACAAAGAGGTTATCAAATTTGCCAATGATACAGAAACAGTTTTGATGTTTTCAAAAACTAGGCATTTTAGACATTAAAAATTTGATCAATTTTAGCCGCTAAAATAAAATCATTTTCAGATAAACCTTCAATTGCATGTGTGGTTATATTTATTTTTGCATAACCCCATCCAAATGAAATATCTGGGTGATGTCCTTCTTCCTCAGAAATTTTTCCAACCTTATTAACAAAATTTTGACTTTCTGCAAAATTTTCAAATTTATAATTTTTTTCTAAAAAAAAAATATTTTTATTATTTTTATTAATATCCCACCCATCAACTTTTTTTTGATATTTATGAATTTGTGAAGTGTCAAAAGGAATGACACCACCTTCGCAAGGAACACATTTTTTTTTTAAAAGATCATTCATGTTTAATGGAGCGGGCAAAGGGGGTCGAACCCTCGACCTTCTCGTTGGCAACGAGACGCTCTACCACTGAGCTATGCCCGCATAAAAACATTATAGTTAGCTGTTTTTTTTAATTCAAGCAATATTAAATGTGCTATGTTGAAAAGATATGAAAATAAATGAATTACCAAAAATAACTTCAATATTTCCCTTAAGTAACTTTATCATTTTTCCTAAAACTACAGTGCCTCTTAATATTTTTGAGCCACGGTATATCGATATGATTAATGATAGTATGAAGACTAATAAATTAATTGGCATGATACAGCCTAGAATTTTAAGAAAATCAAAGTCAAATATGCCTGAGCTTCATGAAATAGGTTGTTTGGGGAAAATAACAAGTTTTAAAGAAGCTGATGATGGTAGGTATTTAATTGATCTAAAAGGAATAATTAGATTCAAAATTTTTAGAGAAATAAAAACTGACCAGAAATATAGGCAATGTGAGATTGATTATAAAAATTATTTACATGATTTAAGCGAAGAAAAAGAGGACTTAAAATTCTCTGATTTAGAATTAATTTTTAAAGATTTAAAATCATTATTTGAAAAAAGAGGTTTTATTATTAATTGGAAGGCTCTAGAGAAACAGAGTTTAGACGAGACTATTAATGCCCTGGCAATGGCTTCACCTTTCAGCTTAGAGGAGAAGCAAGTATTGCTAGAAGCAAAAAACCTAGACATAAGAAAAAATAAAATTGCTGAAATTTTAGCTACATATACTTATGATGAATTTAATAATACTACTTTACAATAATTTTAAATTCTCAAACCACTGTCTGCAAAATTTTTTAAAAAAGAATTTATAATTTTATTTTTGCCAAAAATATTTATAGCTTTGTTTATTAAGCTTGATTGAATTTTACTTTCAAAATTAAAAAGTTCATAAACCCAATCGATACCTGTTGAAAAAATAAAATTCTTGTCTTGTATTTTTTTTTGAAAATCACGACATATAGAACTTTCGATATCTAGCCCATCTGTGATTTTTTCATCAATTAATTGTGATAACAACTTGATATCTCTTAAAGACATATTAAATCCCTGCCCTGCAAGAGGATGAACTTTGTGGAGCAGGTCTCCAAAAGCAAGTATATTATTTTTATAATATTTTCTTAGATTTGATGATTTTAATTCAAATTTAGAACAATCATCAATTTTCTTAATTAAATATTTAGGATTAAATTTTCTAATTAAATTATTAATATCTAATTTTTTTTCATTCTCGTTAGTTCTTACAGAATAAACAACTGATGTTTCAGTTTTAGAAATTGGCAAAAAGGCAATGGGGCCTTTATTGGTAAAATTTTGAAAAGCAATATCATTTTCACCAACCTTTTTATGTTTTATAATAGTTGTATAAGCTTGGCTGTTATAACTTTTTTCAATTCTACTAGAAAAAAATTTTTTTGTTATCTCATGTTTTGGATCACAATTTATAATTAATTTATATTTTTCTTTAATAATAGATTCGTAATCAGTATCATTTTTAAATTTTATAAATTTACTTTTTTTTAAATTATCATTTAATATTTTATATAATTTATAATTTTTAATAGTAGAAAAAATTTGTTGATCATTATTACTGAAATTTAAAATTTCTTTATTAGAAAATTTTTCAGTATAAATTTTAATATTTTTTATTTTCCATAATATTTCTTTAATATTTATTATCTCTTTGTTAAAATAATCAACATTTGATTTTGAGAGGCCTAAGGTTCTTGATTTGTCATATTTTTTCATTTTACTGCTAAATAAAATATCGACTGATAAATCTTTTTGAATTAACACATTAGCTAACGTTAAACTAACCAGTCCATTGCCTATAATACAAACTTTCATAATAAATTAATTTTACCAACAAAAATTAGATGATACAAAGTGATAAATTTGATTCATCAAAAATGAATATTAAAAAAATAGCTAATACTGCCTTACAATTTACAATTAATAGATTAATTGAAATTATAGGTGTGTGTATATTGGTTATTGGGATTTTGCTTCTAATAGCTTTAATTTCTTATTCTCCTAATGATCCCAACTTCATTTTTCCAGAAAACGTTGAAATACAAAATTTACTAGGCTTTCAGGGCAGCTATATTTCAGACTTGTTATTTCAATCAATAGGCCTTGTGTCTTATTTGTTGTCTATAACTTTTGTCATTACTGGAATTAACATTTTTAAAAATAAAGATTTGTTTTTAATAATTGAAAATATTTTTTTTTCTATTCTTTATTTTATTTTTGGGTCATTATTTTTCAGTTTTTTTTATAAAAACACTTTCACATTATACATTAATGGAAATGGTGGATTTATTGGCAATTTTTTTAGCGAAAGTTTTTTAGGAGATTTAATTAATTTACATTCAAATATAGCATACTACCTATTAATCCTAATAATCATGGGACTATTTTTGATTAGTGTTAATTTTAATCCTAAAAGTTTTTGGATTTTTTTAAAAAAAATTATTAATTTCTTTAACAAAGATAATAATAAACCCTATACAGATATAAATGAAATTATTAGTGAGTATATTCCTCAAGACGAGATTAAAAATTTAATTCAAGAGGATCTTCCATTCATAAAAGCAGAAAAAATCAAAGATACTGAAAAAGTTAAGTTTAAACTTCCTAATTTAGATTTATTGAAAATTTCAACAAGAAAAGAAAGTGAAAATTCTAATAAAGATGAAGCACACGATCCCAAATTTCTTGAAAAGATATTATTAGATTTTGGTGTAAATGGTAATATTAAAAAAGTAAGCCACGGTCCAGTTGTTACTCTAAATGAATTTGAACCAGCGGCTGGTGTTAAAGTTTCAAAGATTATTAATCTATCAGATGATATAGCAAGAAATACAAGTTCTGAGTCAGCTAGAATCGCAACTATTCCTGGTAGTAACACCGTTGGTATAGAGCTGCCAAATGCTTCAAGGGAAAATGTTTATTTAAGTGAAATTCTAAATAATACAGATTTTAAAAAAAGAGAAATTAAGCTTCCTATCGCTTTAGGTAAAAATATTTCTGGCAGTCCAATAATTGGTGATTTAGCCTCAATGCCTCATTTACTTATTGCTGGAACCACGGGCTCAGGTAAGTCTGTTTGTATTAACACAATTATTCTATCTCTACTTTACAGACATACTCCTGATAGATGTAAATTTATTTTGATAGATCCTAAAATGCTAGAGCTTTCAACTTACGAAGGAATCCCACATCTCTTATGTCCTGTTATCACGGAAGCTAAAAAGGCTGCGTCTGTTCTTGGCTGGGTAGTTAAGGAGATGGAGAGCAGATACAGATTAATGACAAAAGAAAGTGTGAGAAATATTGATGGTTACAACGCTAAACACAAATTACCAATGCCCTATATAGTTGTTGTTGTTGATGAAATGTCTGATTTGATGCTTGTTGCAGGTAAAGAGATAGAAAATTATATTCAAAAATTATCTCAAATGGCCAGAGCAGCTGGTATCCATATCATTATGGCAACTCAAAGACCTAGTGTAGATGTCATAACGGGTACTATTAAAGCCAATTTCCCAACTAGAATTTCTTTTCAAGTAACATCAAAAATAGATAGTCGAACAATACTTGGGGAGCAAGGTGCTGAGCAATTGTTAGGTAAAGGAGATATGCTATATATGTCTTCAGCAAATAGAATTGTGCGGATTCATGCTCCTTTTGTCTCTGATAGCGAAATAGAAAAAATAAATAATTTTTTAAGATCTCAATCCGAGCCTGATTATGTGGATGAAATATTAAATTTTGCAGATGAAAAAGAGATTGGAGATACTTTAAAAAGTAGTGAAGATAAGGATGAACTATATCAGTCAGCTTTAGAAATTATAAAATCAGAAGGAAAGGCCTCAACATCCTTTTTACAAAGAAAATTACAAATAGGATATAATAGAGCTGCACGAATTATTGACATGATGGAAAATGAAGGAGTTGTTAGCAAAGCAAATCATGTTGGTAAAAGAGATATTCTCTAATGAAAAAAATTTTATTTATTTTTTTTATTTTCTTTTTTAATACATTTGCTTTTGGGTCAATTAAAAAAAATATAATAAAGAATCTAATTAGTACTCAAAATTTAAGCTTTAATTTTGAACAAAATATCAACGGTAAAATAGAAACTGGAAATTGTATTATTGAATATCCTAAAAAAATTTTTTGCAACTATAATGATTCTAGTAAAAAAAGATTAGTTTCAAATGGAAAGTCTCTTGTAATAAAAACAAAAAATGGCTCTTACTATCGATATTCTATTAAAAGAACGCCTCTAGTTTATATACTTGATAAAAAATTTTTAACTAAGGAAATTAAAAATTTAAAAGGAAGAATTATTGATAATAGATTAATAAATTTTACTATTTTTAAAGATGAAAATGAAATTAATATATTTTTTGATAAAGATAATTATAACTTGGTAGGTTGGCAAACTTTAGATGTTTATCAAAATTTAAGTATTACTCACCTTTCATCTATCAAAAAAAATGAAATATTAGAAAAAAATATTTTTAAACTTCCTTTGGCAAACTAAATTTTAACCGTTTCTTTTTTAAAAATTTTCATACCCCTTGCTAAATAATTTTTAAGCGCATTTTTATGGTCTAAAGTACATGTATGAACCCAAACTCTATTAATATCTTTCTTTTCAAAAGACTTTTTAATTGCTCCTGAAAGTAAATATGAGCCTAACTTTTTATTATAGTATTCTTTTAAAAGACCTAAATAAGCAATTTCAATTTCTTTTAAATCTGAATGTAAAATTAATTCAAAATATCCCGCTATATCATCTGTTGTTTTTAAAATATAAGTATCTACTTTAGGATTAGATGAATATTCAATCCATTTTTTTTCTGACCAAACAAGACGGTCAATCCATCTATGGTTTTTACCAACATTCTTATAAAAGAACTTATTAACTTGGAAATCGTTAGGTTTTACAAGGTTAATTGAGCATTCTAAATTTGGTGCACTACTTTCAATTAAATTATCTAAGGATTGTATTTCTAGATAATTTCTATCAACAGTTTTTATCACTCGACCATTTTTCCAACTTTTTCACCACCAAATAAATGAAAATGAAAATGTGGAACTTCTTGCCCTCCATCTTCACTAATATTTGCTAATGCCCTGTATCCCTTTCCAGTATCAACTGAAATTCCAAGTTTTTTTGCAACTATATTTATTCCTTTTACCAAGCCAACTATTTCATTCGGCGCTGCGTTTAAACTAAAATCATCAAGATCGATATATTTTCCTTTTGGAATAACTAATGCATGAATTTTTTTTTGTGGATTAATATCGTGAAAAGACAAAACAAATTCATCTTCATAAATTTTATCACACGGAATATCACCTCTTAAAATCTTCGCAAAAAGATTATTATTGTCATAAATCATTATTTTTTTCTTTTTTCTAATTCAGACATCACTTCTTCCATTTTTACTTCGTTTACTTCTAGATATACTAGTAAATGATAAAAAACATCTGCTGCCTCATGGATTTTGTTTGTGTTTTTTTCAACAGCTTCGATTAATTCACCTATTTCTTCTATCACTTTTTCTTTACACAGGGATTTGTCTGCAAGTAATTTATTTGAATAGGATCCTTCAACAGGGTTTTCTTTTCTTTCTCTTATAAGCTTAATTAGATTTTCAAATGCATTTAGCATGTTAAATTCTAACAGGTATTCCTTTTGAATCCAAATATCTCTTAGCTTCTTTTACAGAATACTTTCCATAATGAAAAATAGATGCAGCCAAAACTGCATTTGCGTTTCCTAATTTAATTCCGTCTACTAAATGATCTAAATTCCCTACTCCACCAGAGGCTATGACTGGGATATTTACTTTTGATGATATCATAAACATTAGATCAATATCATATCCAGTCTGGGTACCATCTCTATCCATTGAAGTCACCAATAGTTCTCCCGCTCCACTATCTTCCATTCTTTTCGCAAATTCTATTGCATCAATCCCAGTTTTATTTCTACCACCATGCGTAAAAACTTCCCATCTATCACCATTTTTTTTTGCATCGATAGCAACAACGATACATTGGGATCCAAATTTTTTTGAACTAGCTACAACAACTTCACGATTCTGAACTGCAGCTGTATTAATTGAAATTTTATCTGCGCCACAATTCAATAACTTACTAATATCTTCAACACTTCTAACTCCCCCACCAACAGTCAAGGGAACAAAACATTTTTTAGATGTTTTCTCCACAACATTATAAATAGTATCTCTGTTTTCATTTGAAGCCGTAATATCTAAAAAACAAATTTCATCTGCTCCACCATCACTATAAATTTTAACTTGCTCAACAGGGTCTCCTGCATCTTTTAAATTCACAAAGTTAATTCCTTTAACAACACGTCCATTTTTAATGTCTAGACAGGGAATTATTCTGTTTTTAAGCATCCATCTCTTTCGCTAGTTCTTCTAATCGAATATTACCATCATATATAGCCTTACCAACTATAATTCCTTCGATATTTCTTTTTTTTAATTCTTTGGCTTTTTTAATATCTTTTATCGACGAAACTCCACCAGAAATTATAACTGGACAATTTGAGATATCAGAAATTTTTAATGTTTCTTCAAAATTTGGACCTCGCTTAGTTCCGTCTCTATTTATATCTGTATAGATCAACCTACTAACGCCATAATCATTTACTTCTTTTAAAAAATCTAGTGTTAATAGATTTGAATTTTCTCTCCACCCATAGATAGAAAGATAACCATCTTTTGCATCTAAACCTAATGCAATTTTATTTGGAAACTTTTGACATGCTATTTTTAAAAAAAATTTATCTTTTATAGCAGCGCTTCCCAAAATAACTTTTTCAACACCTGCATCTATATATTTTTGTATGCTATCGACAGTTCTAATACCACCGCCGATTTCAATTTTAAGATTAGATTTACCAACTATTTGTTGAATTACATCCGCATTAACTGTCTCCCCAGTTAAGGCCCCATCCAAATCAATGATGTGTAAATCTTTAAACCCATGATCTTTATATTTACACGCTTGGTCAACTGGTGACATTTCATATACAGTTTTATCTTTAAAATTTCCTTTGACCAGCCTAACGCATTTTTTATCTTTAATATCTATTGCTGGAAATATTTTCATTTTTATTGCTACCTATAAGATTATCTCGTTGATCTTTGTTTGTTTTTTGAGATTTTAACTTTTATATAAATCATTTTACAAATTAATAAAGTTATCTAAAATTTTTAGACCAATCTTATCACTCTTTTCTGGATGAAATTGCGTTCCAAAAATATTTTCTTTTTCAATAGAACAAACAATTTTTGATGAATAATCTGTTGTCGCAGAAATTACATTTTTATTTTCAGGAATAAATTCATAACTATGAACGAAGTACATGTGTGATTTATTTTTTATATTTTTAAGAATTTTACTATCTTTAACAATATTTAGTTGATTCCAACCAATGTGAGGTAGTTTATATTTGCCATTTTGGTTATCTATCTTTAATACTTTACCAGAAATCCAACCTAAGCCTTTTGTCTTTTTTTCTTCATATCCAACATCAGCAAACATTTGAAAACCTACACAAATTCCAAGTATTGGTTTTTTGTCTTTTATTGCAAACTCATCAAGTGTATCGATTAATCCATTAATATTGCTTAGAGCATCTACACAACTTTTAAATGAGCCCTGTCCTGGTAAAACTAGTTTATCGCTAGATTTAATTTGATTCAAATCTGAGGTTACTTTTATATTAACTTTATCTTTGGCAACTTCCTTAAAGGAGTTTATTACAGAGCTTATATTGCCCGAATTATAGTCAACAATTGTGACGTTCATTAAACTTATAAAGAGCCCTTAGTTGAAGGAACTGATTTTTTGTTCCTAGGATCTATTTCCAATGCAGTTCTTAAAGATCTTGCAAGGCCTTTAAAGCAAGATTCAATAATGTGATGACTATTATCGCCATAAATATTTTCGATGTGTAAGGTAATTCCAGCAGCTTGTGAAAATGCTTGAAACCACTCTTTAAATAGTTCTGTGTCCATTTCTCCAAGTTTTTCAACCTTTAATTTTACCTTCCAAATTAAATAAGGTCTATTTGAAACATCAATTGCTACTCTAGATAATGTTTCATCCATAGGTATAATTGCGTGTGCGTATCTTTTGATACCAATAAATTTATCAGTAGCTTTCTTAAGGGCCTCACCAATTGCAATTCCTGTGTCTTCAGTTGTGTGGTGAAGGTCAATGTGAGTGTCTCCTTTTGCCTTAACATTTAAATCAATTAAGGAATGCTTTGATAATTGCTCAAGCATATGATCCAAAAAACCTATGCCTGTGTCAATATTATATTTGCCTTTACCGTCGATGTTTACTTCAACGCTAATGCTGGTCTCTTTTGTTTTTCTAGATATTTTTCCTTTTCTAAGCATTTATAAAATAACTTATATAAATTATTTAACTATATCAATATTAGTATCAGCACTTGAAGAATAAAAATTAATGGCCATCTATTTAATATGACAACAATAGTATTGGTTAGAAAAAATAATGAAGTAGTAGTAGCTGGAGACGGCCAAGTTAGTATGGGAAATACTGTGGTTAAAAGCACCGCTTCAAAAGTTAGAAAAATTGAAAAAAGAAATGTAGTTGCGGGTTTTGCAGGATCAACTGCTGACGCACTTACATTGTTTGAAAGACTAGAGGCTAAAATTGAAAAACATGCTGGAAATTTGTCAAGAGCCGCAGTTGAATTGGCAAAAGATTGGCGCACAGACAAATATTTAAGAAGGTTGGAGGCTTTAATGGCTATAGGCGATAAAGATAATAGTTATATCATTTCCGGAACTGGTGATGTTTTAGAGCCAGAGGGAGATGTAATTGGTATCGGTTCAGGTGGAAATTACGCGCTTGCTGCAGGTAAGGTTTTAATAGAAACAAATATGAGCGCAGAGGAAGTTGCAAAAAAAGCAATTCAAGTTGCTTCTGAAATTTGTGTGTTCACAAATAATAATATCAAGGTAGAAAAAATTTAATGGATAAATCAAACGTAACACCATTAGTAAAAAAAGAAAAAGAAACTAAAAAAGAAAATGGCTTGGTAAGCTCTTTAACTCCAAGAGAAATTGTATCTGAGCTAGATAGGTTTGTGGTTGGTCAGAATAAAGCCAAAAAAGCTGTCGCTGTTGCACTAAGAAACAGATGGAGAAGACAGGCTTTAACTGGTGATATGAAAAATGAAGTACTACCAAAAAATATACTTATGATCGGTCCAACTGGTGTTGGTAAAACTGAAATTTCTCGAAGATTGTCAAAACTTGCTGAAGCTCCATTTGTAAAAGTTGAAGCAACAAGATTCACCGAAGTTGGTTATGTTGGAAGAGATGTTGAGCAGATAATTAGAGATCTAGTTGAAATTGCTATTTCATTGGAAAAGGTAAAAAAAAGAAAAGAAGTTTTTACAAAAGCTCAAAAATTAGCTGAAGAAAAAGTTTTAGATGCTTTGGTCGGTAAAAAGGCAAGTCTTGCGACAAGAGAAAGTTTTAGAAAAAGATTAAGAAGTGGCGATCTAGATGATAATGAAATTGAAATATTGATAAGTGATTCTGCTGGTAGTAACACTTCTTTTGAAATTCCAGGCATGCCAGGAGCTAATGTTGGAATGATTAATATTGGTGAGATGCTTGGTAAATCTATGGGAGCCAAAGAAAAGAAGAAGAAAATGACTGTTAAAGAATCTCACGAAATTTTACTAAATGACGAGTCAGATAAGCTAATCGAGCAAGATAAGATTATTAAAGCTGCAAAACTTTCTACAGAAAATAATGGAATAGTATTTTTAGATGAGGTTGATAAAATATCTGGAAGAGCAGATAGAGTCGGTGGTGATGTTTCGCGAGAAGGTGTTCAAAGAGATTTATTACCACTAATCGAGGGAACAACGGTAAATACAAAATATGGACCAATTAAAACTGATCATATTTTATTTATTGCATCTGGAGCCTTTCAACTGGCTAAACCTTCGGACTTGCTTCCCGAACTGCAAGGAAGACTGCCTATTAGAGTTGAATTAGAAGCTTTAACTAGCGATGATTTTAAAAGAATTTTAAAAGAACCTGATTTCAGTTTAATTAAACAATATATGGCTTTGTTAAAAACTGAGAATGTTGATCTCGAATTTTCAGAGGATGGCATTGATGCAATCGCTAATACAGCTTCAGAAGTAAATACAACTGTTGAAAATATTGGTGCCAGAAGGCTTCATACTATTATTGAAAAAATTTTGGATGATATTAGTTTCACAGCAACTGATCGTGCTGGAGAAAAAATAATCATTAACAAGGAGTATATAGATAAAAATTTAGATAATTTAGTTAAAGATACCGATTTGTCAAAATTCATTTTATAATTTTTTTTTAAAAAAAATATAAAAAGCTCCACTCCCACCATCATCTATACTAGCGTCTTTAATCTCTACAATTTTTTTCATAAGCTCTATGTTGTTTTCAATAAATTCGGGTACTGAATATTTTAAAGTACTTAGATCTTTTGACACATATGGGTTTTTTTCAACATCTGAATGCAAGCCCTTTCCTGTTACAACAATAGCTTTCGAAACACCATTCTTGTAAGCATTTTCAATGTATTTTTTTATAGTTTCATTGGCCGCCTCCAAAGAGTAACCATGCAAATCTATTTGTTTTATTTTTGAAATTTCTTTTTTATTTACTTTAAAATCTTTATTAGGCAGTTTTTCATCACTTGATAGAAATTCTTTCCAAGCATTTTTATCTTTATCTGAAATTTTATCGTTCAATTAAGTAAGCGTGTCTACCAATTGCCAATTAAGATCGTTAGATCTTGTGTCTCTTGAAAAAACCCAGGTATCATAAATTTTTTTAATCTTTTCAGGATTGCCTGAAACAACTTTTTTTTCTTTATCTTTAATACAAGTGATTACTTCACTTACAAAATCAACAGTTACATTTAGGATTTCATCTATTTTCTTATGTTCTTTAATTTTTGCAGAATTTACTCCGATAAAGGTTATTTCTGCTTGATGAAATCTTTTGCTTCTTTCCTTTAAGGCTTCATTAAATTGTTCATGTATTTTTTTGCTTAAAAGAGGTTTGCTAGCAATTAGTTTATTGTCATTATCACTAAAATCAGTAATTATTGTTTCGTAAGCTATTTTTGCTCCTTCTAAAAACTCTTGTTGAGCCTTTTCATCAAAATTTTCTTTTGGAATAGTCTTTTTTTCTACTTGAGTATTATTTATAATTTTTTCAATTTGTGATGATGCTTTTCCTTCAAATCCAGTTCTTTTACCTAAAATTCCTCTTAATCTTAAAAAAATAAAACCAGCTATCATTGCAAGCAGTATAATGTCGATGTACTCAAGATTATAATTCATATGCCAAATGTAATTACTATGTTGATTAATTTCAACTAACAATTACATTAAAGACAAATGAACCCAGTTTTATTGTTAATAATATTAATTCCATTTTTAGAGATTTATCTATTTATTAAAATTGGCTCACAAATTGGTGCTTTTAATACCATTTTATTAATATTTATAACTGCAATAATTGGTGTCTATTATGCAAAATATGAAGGGCTTAATACGATCAGATCAGGGTTTGTGCAAATAGTAAAAAAGGAAATTCCTGCTTATGAAATAATTTCGGGTGCTGCAATAGCTTTTGCGGCAATTCTTTTAATAATACCAGGATTTGCAACAGATTTTTTAGGCTTATTACTAATACTTCCAATTACTAGAAAAGTAATTTTGGGAAATTTATCAAAAAAATTTAAAAGGCATGAAATTAATAAAAAAAAAATTATAGATGGTGAGTTTGAGGATATAGAAGATAACGATGACAGAAAAATTTAAAATTTTAGCTAAGTACATAAAAGATATGTCAAGTGAAACTCGGGACATAGAAACTTTTTTGTTTGTTAAAGAAAATATTTCAAAATACCAATTAAATATTGATATAACTTCAAAAGCTTTAAAAAATAAACTCATCGAAGTAAGCGCTACTTTAAAGTTTGAAGATAAAGAGCCTAATGAAAAAAAATCTCATTATGAAATAGTTTATTCAGCAATAATTAGGGTAGATGATGATGTAAAAGAAAAAAAGGATTTGGAAAGAATTATTCTACGCGATGTTCCAACGAAGATATATCCTGATTTAGAAAAATCTTTCCTAAATTTAATTCATAACTCAGGTCATCCAGATGTTAAATTGGAGAGAGAAATAGATTTTAACAAATTATACGACGAAAGATTCAAGTAAAAAAATTTTTTTTTAAATTTGCTTTTAAGAATTGTTTATGTTTTTTTAATTCCTCAACAGAAGGTTTTATTATTTTTTTGAGGTATACAACATTTTTACTTTTTAGATCTTTTAATTTGTTGTCATGATTTTGAAAGTCTAAAGTTGGCTCTTTTTGATCAATTAAATTAATATAAACTTTAGCTAATAGGACACAGTCAATTAGTGCTGTATGTTGAACTCTTTTAGAATTATCAATTCTATATTTTTTACATAAAGCATCTAAACTTACAGAGGACCCAGGAAATTTATCTCTAGCTAATATTAAGGTGTCTACAATTTCGTTGTCAATTTTTTTTTTTCCAATTATTTCTAATTCATGATTTAAGTGTGCCACATCAAACTCAGCGTTATGAATAATTAACCTCTTACCATCAATAAAATTTAAAAATTCATCAACTACCTCTTTGAATTTTTTTTGATTTAACAAAAAGTCATCTGTATATCCATGCACTTCTAGTGCTTTTTCTGATACCTTCCTTTCTGGATTTAAATAGCTATGAAATTTCTTTTGAGTTGGAACCAAATTATCTAATTCAATACATC
>CAJQSX010000003.1 GCA_905616465.1 uncultured Candidatus Pelagibacter sp.
GAGAACCCTGAGCAAGATCTTTTTAATGCTCAAAATAATAAATACCAAAAATTAATTGATCTTTTAAAACCAACAAATGGGAGTAAAATTTTAGAAATTGGCTGTGGTTGGGGTGGTTTTGCTGAATATTTGGGTACCAATTATGATGTTAAATTAGATTGTATCACCATTTCAAAACGACAATTCGAGTTTGCAAAAGAAAGAATTCATAAATGTGGACTTAATGAAAAAGTAAATATTGAAATAAAAGACTACAGGGATTTAAAGAGTAAATATGATCATATAGCATCTATAGAAATGATAGAAGCGGTAGGACAAAATTATTTAGGCAGCTATTTTAACACAATTAAAAATAATTTAACACCATCAGGCACAGTGGGTATTCAAGCTATAACTATTGATGATAGTTTGTTCGATCGATATAAAAATAAGCAAGACTTTATCCAAAAATATATTTTTCCTGGTGGTTTTTTGCCTTCTAGAAAAGAATTAAAAAATTATGTTGATGTTAATGATTTAAAGTTTAATGAATACAATTCATATGCTGATCATTATTCTGATACTTTAATTATTTGGAGAGAGATATTTAATAAAAAGTGGGACTTAATTAAAGAACAAGGTTTTGATTTAACGTTTAAAAGAATGTGGGAATTTTATCTTTCTTATTGTGAGGCAGGTTTTAAATCAAAAAATATAGATCTAGTTCAATTTTCATTACAAAACAAATAACAACAGGAGATACATGGTAAGCTTTAAGATATTTAAATTAACAGCATTAATAATTGCTTTATTCTTTATGGCAAGTTGTATAAATAGTAATTCTATGAAACCAACAGATTTTAAAAATACAGAGCCGTCAATGACTATAGAGGAATATTTTGATGGTCCTGTTAAAGCATGGGGCCTATTACAAGATCGAAGTGGTAAAGTCACCAGACAGTTTAAAGCTGACATGTTTGGTAGTTTTGAGGGTGATATTTTAACTCTTAAAGAAGATTTTTATTGGACAGATGGTGAAAAACAAAAACGAATTTGGAAAATCAAAAAAGTTAATCAAAATTACTATGAAGGATCTGCGCCAGATGTAGTTGGAATTGCAAAAGGTTTTCAATATGGATCAGCATTTAAATTTGAATACAGCTTAATGGTTCCATTTAAAGGAAAGAACATTAAAGTTTCTTTTGATGATTGGATTTTTAAACAAGACGAAGAGGTTGCTATAAATAGAGCTACATTAACTAAGTTTGGATTTAAAGTAGGTGAATTGACTGTCTTCTTTAAGAAAAATCAGTAACTTATTTTTTGTACCCAATTGTAAGAAGTTTGAAATAGATTGCGTGAGGCAATATTTTTAAAAATTTCAAAAAGTATGTGAAAGTTTTTGGAAAATGGATTTCAAATCCCTTTTTTTTAATTAAGCCAATATAAATTTGTTCTGCAGCAAATTCTGGAGACTTTATCATCGGCATGGGGAAGTCATTCTGGTCTGTCATCGGTGTTTTGATGAAGCCAGGGCTTATTAGAGAAACTCTTACATTTATTCGTCTCATTTCAAATTGTAGACTTTCTGTAAAACTAGTAAGTGCAGACTTAGATGCACAATAAGCACCTGCCGCAGGTAACCCCCTATAGCCAGCAACAGAAGAAATAATAGATATCTGACCACTTTTTTTATTAATAAAATACTCATAAATGGAATTGATAGAATTCATTGTGCCAAAATAATTTACTTCCATAATCTTTCTTATTTTATCTAAATTAAAACTTTTTTCAGACTTTGGGTCGTGTATGCCAGTACCAAATACACAAATCTCAATATTTTTGAATTTTTTTATTATATCATCAAAAACAGTTTTACACTGTTCAACGTTTGTAACATCTAAAGGAAATGAATGGATATTTTCGTTTTCATTATGCAATTCTTGTAATAAATTTTCTCGTCTAGCGGAAGCGGCAACTACCCAGCCTTCATTAGCAAATTTTAGAGCCAAGGATCTACCAATTCCACTACTTGCACCAGTTATCCAAATTACATTTTTATCATTCATTAAGTGATGTATAATGAGTTTATGTTAAAAAACAAATTATTATCTTTTTTACTATTTGCCATAATTACTTATTCGGCATCTGCAATTGGTGGTTTAGCTACTATAAACTTTAAAGAACCTTGGTACTCAATGCTAGTGATGCCAGCATACAATCCTCCTGATTGGGTTTTTGCGCCAGTGTGGACTACCCTTTATTTATTTATGACAATTGCTATCTGGAAATTCTGGCATAGTAAAAATAGAGACATAGATACAATTTATATTTATATGATACATTTAGTTTTTAATACAACTTGGAGTATAGTTTTTTTTGTTTTTCACAAAATTACTTTAGCGTTAATTGTATTAGTAATTTTGATATTATTGATAATCATTCTCATAGTAAGGTTTAAGCGAGTCAACCTGCATAGTTATTATCTAATGATTCCTTATTTACTTTGGTGTCTCTTTGCATTATTGCTAAATTTAAGCTTAATCATGTTAAACTAAATAAATTATGGATGATGTTGTAATAGTTGGCGGTGGAATAATTGGAACTGCTACAGCCTATTTTTTGTCTAAAGAGGGTAGAAAAGTTAAAGTTATAGAAAGAGATCCAACTTATAAAACAGCTTCTTTTCCATTATCATTGGGTGGTTTTAGAAGGCAATTTTTTCAAAAAGAAAATATTTTATTAGGAAAATTTGCTAGAGAGTTTATTTTTCAAATACCAGAATTACTTAAAACTGAAAAAAACCCCAACCCTACAGCTAGTATGGTTGCTAATGGATATTTATTAATGTTTGGTCCAGAGCATGCTGAGGAACAGTATAAAGCCTTAAAAAATCATGAAGCTTGTGCCGCTGAAACTAAAAATATTAAAGGATCAAAGCTGTCTAGTGTATTTCCATTTATAAATAGTGACGGCATAGAAACTGCCACATATACAGATAATCAAAGTGAAGGATGGATTGATCCATTTATGTTTCATGGTGCTTTGAAAAGTAAAGCAATTGAACTTGGTGCTGAATTTATTAAAGGTGAAGTAAAAAGTATTTCAGAAATAAAAGCTAAAACCATAATATCTGCTGCAGGCTGTTGGACTAAGGAACTACTAAAAGACATTCCTGTTGTTCCTCAAAAACATACTGTTTTTAGAGTTAAATGCCCAACACATATACCTGAAATGCCTTTGTGTGGAGATTTAACTACAGGTGTATATTGGAGACCTGAAGGCAAAGAATACTTGGCTGGTTCACCGAATTCAGTATTTGATGCTAACGATTTAGAACCTGCTTGGAATGATTTTGAAGAATTAGTTTGGCCAGCTCTAGCAGAAAGAATTCCAGCTTTTGAAGAGTTAAAATTAACAGGTGGGTGGGCTGGTTATTATGATTGCAATAAATTAGATAACAATGCTGTTGTTGGTAAACATCCGAAATATGAAAATGTTTATATGGCCTCAGGATTTACTGGAAGAGGTTTGATGCAAGCGCCAGGAATTGGCAGAGCTTTAACAGAGTTAATAACAACAGGTTCCTATCAAACAATTGATATTAGTGATTTTTCTGTCGAAAGAGTACTCAAAAATAATGCCAGACCAGAGCCTTACGTTTTATAAAAATTAAGTCCCACAAAAAGTTTGATATTTTTTATCACTATGTAGACTGGGGCACATAAACTCCAAATCATTGTCACTAACTAGATAAGGATTTTTTAATATTTCTATCAATTTATTAAATAAGGTTAAATCACCATTGCTTGCTAATGATAAAGCCTCTTCAATTTTGTGATTACGAGGTATTACCATTGGATTAGAAGAATTCATTAATTCCATAGATTTATTATGCGAATTACCAAATAATGTTAATCTTTTTTCCCATTTAATTTTCCATAAATCAAAGTCTGTATCTTTATAAGCTTCAGAATTTTTAATTATCTTATTCATCAAAAAAATAAAAGTATTCGTATAGTCGACTTTGTTTTTTTGCATCCAATCTAATAATTCCATAATTAAGTTTTTATCTTCTTTGTCTTGACCATATAATCCAAGTTTATCTCTCATCATATTTAACCATTTTGTTTCATAATTTTTTTCAAATTTATCTAAAGCTTCAGTAGCTAATTTAATAGCTTCATCTTCATTTTTACTAATAAGTGGAATAAGACATTCTGCAAATCTTGTTAAATTCCATTTAGTAATTTTTGGTTGATTTTCATAGGCGTATCTACCTAATTGATCAATAGAACTAAAAACTGTTTTAGGGTCGTAGGTATCCATAAATGCACAAGGACCATAATCTATTGTTTCACCAGATATGGACATATTATCAGTATTCATAACTCCATGAATAAAACCAACACGCATCCAATTGATTACAAGTTGGGTTTGCTTTTCAATTAAAACATTTAGTAAATCTAAAGATTTATTCTTTGAAGTTTTTATATTGGGGTAGTACTTTTCAATTGTGTAATTAATTAAAATTTCTAAATCACTAATATTTTGTTTAGCAGCAATGTATTGAAATGTTCCAACCCTTAGGTGACCCAAGGCTACTCTTGTAAGAATTGCACCTTTTGAGATTTGCTCTCTCACTACATTTTCACCAGTTTTAACTACTGCTAAACTTCTGGTGGTAGGTATCTTTAAAGAATACATTGCTTCACTTATTATATACTCCCTCAACATTGGGCCTAAAACAGCTCTTCCATCACCACCTCGGGAGTAGGGAGTTTTACCTGAACCTTTAAACTGTATATCAAATCGCTCACTTTTTTTTGTAAGATGCTCACCTATTAAAACAGCTCTTCCGTCACCAAGCATTGTAAAGTGACCAAACTGATGCCCAGCATAAGCTTGAGCCAAAGAATTAGATCCTTCAGGTAATATATTTCCTGAAAAGATTTTTGATAGATTATCTTTGCTAACATTTGAAAAATCTAGATCTAACTTTTTTGCTAAATCTTTGTTAAATATTAATATTTTTGGTGAGTTTACAGGAGCAGGGTTGATATCTTCTTTGAATATTTTTGGTAACTTTGAATAACTGTTATCGAAATGCCAACCTATGGTCATTTTAAATTAACTGACTTCAGCTTGATTTTCTTTAGGTTTAACTATTGTTTTAAATTGATTGGATATTTTTTGAATTTCTACAGAAGAAACTTTGTACTCCGCACACATTGTTTCTTCATCTTTTCCATGACCTGTAACCATATTAACCATGTGCTCAGGAAAGTGGAATGTTGTGAATACAATTCCTTCTTTAACTTTATCTGTTACCTCTACTTTTAAAGCAACTTCTCCTCTTCCAGAATAAAGCCTACCTATGTCACCAGTATTTAAATCTCGTTTTTTTGCATCTTTTGGATGTACTAATAATAAATCTTCAGAAACTATATTAATATTTTTGGTCCGCCTTGTCATAGTCGCTGCATTATAATGCTGAAGAACTCTACTTGTTGTTAAGATTAAAGGATAATCTTTTTTATTAGTTGCAACCTCCGTAGACTCTTTCCAGTCAAAATTTTTAAGTCTACCTTTTCCAATTTTAAAAGTTTCTTGATGTAAGATTTGAGTATCAGTTCCATCATCTTGAACAGGCCACTGTAATCCCATCTTACCAAGTCTTTCTCTTGTTACACCTTTAAAGAAAGGAACAACATCTGCAATTTCTGCAAGTACCTGATCAGCATCATATGTTGGTTGATCAAAACCTAATTTTTGCATCATATCAGTTACAATATTTCCATCTGTTTTTGTACCAGGTAGTGGCGGCACGGCTCTATTCACTCTTTGAATTCTTCTTTCAGTGTTAGTGAATGTACCATCTTTTTCTAAAAAAGTTGTTCCAGGCAATACTACTGTTGCAAGTTTTGCAGTTTCACTCATAAAAATTTCTTGTACCACTAATAACTCTAATGCATTCATTGCCTGAACTACATGGGCACTATTTGGATCTGTTTGAACAATATCTTCTCCAATAATCCACACAGCCTTAACATCCTTATTGATTGCACCATCAAACATTTCAGGAATTTTTAAACCAGCTTTTGTTGGGTGAACTACACCATATTTTTCTGTGTAGAAATTTTGAATTTTTTCATCAGCTACTTCGTAGTATCCTGCACCTTGATGGGGTTGACAGCCCATATCAGCAGCACCTTGAACATTATTTTGACCTCTTAAAGGATTTACACCAACACCTTTTCTACCAATATTTCCAGTTATCATTGCAAGATCGGCAATTAACATCACTGTTTTAGAGCCTTGTTCTTGCTCAGTAACTCCTAAACCATGGAATTCCATAGAATTTTTAGCTGTTGCGTAAGCTATAGCAGCTTCTTTAACCAGCTGCTTATCAACACCAGCAACTTTAGCTAGTTGATCCATATCCTGTCTTTCAATCTCTTTAATGAAATTTGCAAAACCTTCAGTTCTATCTCTAACAAAATCTTTATCGTAAAGATTTGCTTTCATTATAAAATGTAACATCATATTTAAAACAGCCACATTAGTTCCAGGTCTAAGTTTAATATGGTAATCAGCAAGTTCGGCCAGTTCAGTAGTGATAGGGTCTAGAACTATTAGTTTTTTGCCCTTCATTACTTGTTGTTTTATTTTTGCTCCAGTAACTGGGTGAGCATTTGTTGGATTTGCTCCTATAACCAAAAACAAATCTGCATGGTAAATATCTTCTGTAGAATTAGTTGCGGCACCAGTTCCAAAAGTTTGTTGCATTCCCCAGGCTGTTGGTGAATGACAAATTCTTGCACAACAGTCAATGTTGTTAGTTCCGATTGCTGCTCTAATCATCTTTTGGAAAACATAATTTTCTTCATTAGTACATCTTGCTGAAGAAATACCCGCAACTGCATCTGGTCCACTTTCTTTAGTTATTCGATTTAATTCTTTTTTAATAAAGTCATAAGCTTCATCCCATGATGCTTCTTCAAATTTTCCATTTTTTTTAATTAAAGGTGTTTTTAATCGGTCAGGATGATCATAAAATCCAAATGCATATCTTCCTTTAATACAAGTATGACCTGCGTTAACTTCAGATTCTTTAGGTGTAGATATTGCAACAACTTTGTTATCTTTAATCGATGCTTCTAAATTACATCCAACCCCACAATAAGAACAAGTTGTTCTAACTTTTTCATCTACAGCAACTGACTTTGATTGAAACACATCTGAAATTGCATCTGTTGGACAGGTATGTGCACAAGCGCCACAAGATACACAAGATGAATCTCCAAATAATGCATCATTGTCTGTCGTGATTTTAGATTCAAATCCTCTACCACTCATTGTTAATACAAAAGAACCTTGAATTTCATCACAAGCACGAACACATCTTCCACAGTTAATACAGTTATCTAAATTCATTCTCATATAATCATGAGAAGTGTCTCTTGGAATACCTTTGTGTTGTTTTGGAGTGTTGTATCTGTGATCTGATATACCTAAATCATTAGCAACATCTTGAAGTTCACAGTTATTATTTACTTCACATGTTCCACATTCCATTGGGTGGTCAGTTATAACTAGTTCAATAATATTTTTTCTTAATTCTGTTAGCTTTTCATTGTTTGTAAAAATATATTGGTTTTCTGCAACAGGTGTATGGCAGGAAGCTACAATTTTAGTTGGCCCATCTTTTACTAAAGCAACCTCAACAGAACAAACTCTACAAGCTCCATAAGGCGCTAAGTTTGGATCGTTACATAAAGCAGGAACCTTTTTTTCACCAAGGTAACTTTTTACAAATTTTAAAACAGAAGTATGGTTAGGGCCAATTTCATATGGCTTACCATCTATATATGCAATTTTTCTTTTTTCTGAACTCATATTACCCTTTAAAATCTATCTTAGTTTTCGTTAACCATATCATCCTTCATTTCATCACCAAAATATTTTAATATATTCATGATAGGAGTAGGTATTGCCCCACATAAGGCACATAAACAACCATTTTTCATCGTTAATAGTAAATCATTTAATACTTTTAATGGAATCTTGGCTGTTTTACTCTTTAATTGATCAAACATTTCTTTGCCTCTATAAGATCCAAGTCTTCCTGGAAAACACTTTCCACATGATTCTTCAGCAGTAAATTCAAATAAATGATGAATATATTCAACCATTGGAAAATCTTTTGGAATACTAACTATACTTGCGTGACCAAGCATAAAACCAGCTGCTGTAAATTCTTGAAAATCTAGATTAAGTTTTTCAGCTTCTGCAATTGGTATCACACCACCTAGTGGTCCTCCAATTTGTAATGCTTTTACAGGTTTTTTAAAGCCACCACCAATATCATTTAAAACCTTTTTCATGGGTGTTCCCATTTCAATTTCATAAACACCCGGATTATTAAAGAAGCTATCAAAACAAACTAATTTAGTACCAGCCGATTTTTTGTTGCCTATAGAAGAGAATTTTTCTGCACCATTTAAAAGTATACCCGCTGCTGCAGCCAGTGTTTCAACATTATTAACAACAGTTGGTTTTTTATACAATCCTTCAGTAACAGGAAAGGGAGGTCTTACCTCAACTTCCGCTCTACGTCCTTCTATTGAAGCAATTAAAGCGGTTTCTTCTCCACAAATATATGCTCCTTGCCCGATACATATATTTAAATCAAAAGAAAAATTTGTTCCAAGAATATTCTCTCCAAGCAGTCCATCTTTTTTTAATGAGTTAATTGAAGCATTTAAAGACTCGATTGATTTTGGATATTCTCCTCTAATATATAAAACACCTTCATCACCACCAATAACATATCCACATATAACCATTCCAAATATTACTTTTAAGGCCTGATCTTCTAGTAAGTATCTATCTGAATATGCACCAGAGTCTCCTTCATCTGCATTACAGATAACATATTTTTTTTCTGACTCTGCTTTACGGCAATAATCCCATTTTAATCCAGTTGGAAAACCAGCGCCACCTCTTCCAGTTAAATTCGAATCTAAAAGAGTTTTAACTATTTCTTGCTTGTCAGTATTTATAAATTTTTCTAAATGTTGTTTAAACTTATTATTATCAGAGATCTTATCATCCATTAAAAAACTTGTTGATGCAAAACTTTCTGAATAAAATTTTTCTTGCTCTAAATCTTTACCACTGATTATTTCATCAATTTTATTAATGTCATTACCTGCATAATTCTGGCCATTATAATGAAATGCGTTATTCTCATAGCAATAACCAAGACAAAACATTTCACCCACTTTATCATCACCAAGTTTTTCTTTTAATTTTTCTTTTAATGGTCCCTGAGTTCCAGCGCACATACAGGCACTTCCATTACAAACAAAAGCTTTTTTCTCTCTATGGGCTGGTCTTAAAAATTCATAAAAACTCTCAGCTCCATGAATGGTAGAAACACCCATGTGATATTCTTTAGCAATTTCCTTAATGCCGTCTGAATTATTAGATTTTAAAGATCTTTCATAAACTTTTTCAAAAAGATTATTTTTTAAACCAATTCTGCCTGATAAGTTACTGATATTTTTTGACACAATTTACCCTGTTAAATTTTTCAATTTTTTATTATAATTCTTTCACTATTACTATAAATATTAAAACTACCTTCTTTTACAAAACCAACTAACGTCATGTCAAACTTATTAGCTAAATCTATAGCGAGACTGGTTGGCGCACCCACACCTATTAAAACCCCTATATTTGCCATAAGAGCCTTTTGCACCAAGTCAAAATTAAGCCTGCCAGAACAGGTTAAAAATTGAGAACTATTATCAAGCAACTTTTTTTTTAAAACGAATCCAATCAATTTGTCCAAAGCATTATGTCGTCCCACATCTTCTTTTACAGCAATAACTCTGCCATCTGCGCTGAACAAGCCACTAGCGTGAATTCCACCTGTTTTTGAAAACTCAGATTGCTTTTGCTTCAATATATCAGGGGACTTCATTATTATTTCATGATTTATTTTTGGGATAGATTTTACTATCTTATCTTTTTTAATAATTTCTAAAGATTCAAGAGATGTTTTTCCACAAACACCACATGAAGAATTTGTCAAAAAATTTCTTTTAATTTTATCAATATCAATATTTCCTGAATTATTTATTGTTACGATAATTTTGTTTCTTAATTTATATTGACCAACAGGCTCACCACTAGCATGAATATTTTCTATATGATTAATTTTTTCAATTACTCTTTCATTAAAGAGAAAGCCAGTGACTAAATCTTCATCATCACCTGGCGTTCTCATCGTAATAGATAGGGTATTTTCAACCCAATTTTCTTTATTTTTATATTTAAGTATTATTTCAAGTGGTTCCTCAATGGACACATGATCATCAACCTCTTTTGAATTGTTGGATCTAAATTTTAAGACTTTATAATTTGAATTCATCTAGCCAGTATATTTCAACTGGCTAAATTTGAAACAATGAAAAAATTACTTTTTCCAACTACTTGGGTAGTTTTTCTTTAAAATGAAACGATTTAAAAGGATCGCATAAACAATAATTATTATTGAACCAAAAATAATTGGATTTAATAAAAAATCATATGAAGCAGCACCAACTATTATAACAATAGGATTCCCCCCCGCTGGTGGATGGGTTACACCAAGAAGTATCATTACAAAAATACCAAGACCTACAGCGGTAGCAATTTGTAAAAACTGATCAACTGGAAGAAATTTTAAAATTAACACACCCACTACGGATGTCACTAAGTGTCCAAAGAAAACATTTTTAGGTTGCGCAAAAGGACTTTCTGGATATCCAAAAAGTAGAACCATAGATGATCCAAATGAACCAGCTAAAAATAATCCGTAAGGAGTTTCAAAACTTAGAAATGATAGTGTTCCAATTGTAATTATCGAAAATATTAGAGCATATAATGCTCTGGTAAAATTTTCTTTTATTATGTTTATCATATATTTTTTACCTATATTGTTTATGTTGGTTAGAGTTTTAGAGCTTTTGAAAGAGTTTTAAAAGGAAGTAGTAAACATTCTTTTCTAGATATATTTTTTGTATTCATAATTTTTTTAAAATCTTTAAAGTTGTTTATATTAATTTTTTTCAGTTGGTCAAAGTTTTCATTAAAGAAAAAACTAGCTTGTGACAAAAAATCATCAATTTTTTCAATTGGCATCTGAATAACAGACCTAGAAAGCAAGCTCACAGAAGCCTGACAGTAGATACATGACTTGCATTGATAGCCTATATCTTCAATTATGTCGTTCTTAACTATTAAACTAATTTCCATTTCATCTCCACATAAAGGGTTTTTATTTATAGACTGATGTGTATAATTTTTAATTACTTTGTTATTTTCAGTATGGGAGGCAATTTCTAAAATTTTAAGATCCATTATATTTCTTTAATTCAAGTTTTAATGTTTTATATTTTGATTAATGGAACATAACAATATTTTACCAGTAGTACTAGCTGGAGGAAAATCTAAGCGATTTGGAGAGGATAAGTCTCAAGTAAAATTAGGAAGCAAAATCCTTATTGATTACACCCTATCTGAAATCATTAATGATTTTAATGAAGTTATAATTGTCGCGAACGAACCAATTAAACATTTATCATCAAATAAAATTACAAAGATTAAAGATTATAAAAAAAATCTTGGACCATTAGGGGGTATTTTTAGTGCTATGAAATGGGCCAAAGATAATAATAAAAAGTATCAATGGCTTATAACTTTCCCTTCTGACACTCCTTTTTTTAAAAATGAAATAATGAATAGTTTTCTTAATAAAATTAATACAAAAGAAAGCGAGCTATTTTTTATGAAATCTAATGAGAAACGTCATAACATTTTTGGTCTATGGTCACTAGATTTAATTGATCAATTAGAAAAAGATTTAGAAAATGGATCAAGAAAAGTTGAAAAATGGGCCAATAATATAGGAGTTAAAACAATTAATATGTCATTTGAAAAAGAAGATCCTTTCTTTAATATCAATACCAAAGAAGATTTAGAAAAAGCTGAAAAAATTTTAAATGATTAATTATCAACAAGCAAAAAACATTTTAAGAAAAGCAAAAATTAAAATTCAAGATGAGGAAATTTCAATAAAAAATTCATTAAATAGGGTTCTTGCAAAAGATGTTATTTCATCATCTGATTATCCGTTAGATAATAATGCTGCTTTTGATGGGTTTGCAATTAATTCAAATGATACAAAAAATATTAATAAAAAAAATGTAAAACATTTTAAAATAATAGGATCTATTGCAGCTGGCACCAAGCCCTTTAATAAAAAAATTCAAAAGTTTGAAGTAATTGAAATAATGACTGGTGGAATTATTTCAAATCCATTTAATACAATTGTTCCAATTGAGAAGGTAATTTTTTATCCAAATAAAAAAAAACAACAATCAATTATCATTAATCAAAAAGTAAATAAATATGATCACGTAAGATTTAAAGGATCAGATTATGAAAAAGGACAGTTGGTAATTAAAAGAGGAAGTATAATTCAACCCAATCATATTTTAGCTCTAAAAACTTTAGGAATTAAAAAGATTAAAGTAAAAAAAAAATTAAATATCTTATTTTTCTCAACTGGTAATGAAGTTTCTAATTCAGATAAAATTCCAAGTTGGAAAGTTAGAAATTCAAACAGCCATTATATAGAATCTTTAAAAAATAATTTTTTATTTAATTTTAAAAATGGTGGAATTTTAAAAGATCATCATCACAAGTTATTTAAATCCAAAATAAACAAAATGTTAAAATCTAAAACAGATATCATTATTACATCAGGTGCTGTTTCTGCTGGAAAATTTGATTACATCCCAAGTGTAGTGAAACAATTTAAATCCTCACATTATTTTAAAAGTGTAATGATAAGGCCTGGAAAACCAGTCTTATTTGCTAAGATTAATCAAAAAGCTATTTTTGGTTTACCGGGGAATCCAATCTCATCTGCTGCTTGTTTTAGATTTTTTGTTTATCCATTTATTGAGAATGTATTAGATCTTACCAATGAAAAACCAGTACAAGCTATTTTAAAGAATAATTTTGAAAAAAAGAAAAATTTTACAAGATTTATTAAGAGTAAATTGAGAACAACCAAAAGTGGTAAGCTTGAGGTAGAGCTATTGCGAGGTCAAGAATCATTTAGAATTAACTCATTTGTTAAATCTAACGTTTGGGCAGTGTTACCAAACGGACAATCTAAGTTTAAAAAAGGTCAAATTATTGATTGTTTTTTACCTAACCAGCCAAATATAATTTTAAATTAGTTTCTTTAATTTTGTTGTAGTTCTAAATTTTAAGAATTAATCTCCGACGATGCTTGAATTAAAAAATCCTAAAATTGCGGTTCCAGTTGTTCTATTTGCAGGAATTTTATGGTCGTTTGGCCCTCTAGTAGTTCGTTTTATGGATAATCCTGATCAGACACCTTGGCAATACATTTTTGGAAGAGGGCTTACAATTTTTATTCTTCTTAATCTTTATTTGTATTTTGAAGAAGGAATTAAATTTTGGAAAAATTATTTAAAGATAGGAAAATCTGGCGTTCTTGGAGGAGCAGGTTTGGGGATTGCAATGATTTCTTTTATATATTCTATTACCAATACTTCTGCTGCAATTACTTTATTATGTTTAGCTGCAATGCCATTTTTTACAGCATTATTAGCGTTTATATTCTTAAAAGAACAAATTTCTTTAAATGTTTGGATATCAATTGCAATTGCAACAATTGGAATAGCTATTATGGCTTTCGGTAATACAGAAAAAAGCTCTCTAGTGGGTTTTGTTTTTGGAATAACCTCTTCAATAGGTTTTTCAGTTTTTTCAGTAACTTTGAGGTGGAGAAAAGAAACACCCAAATTTACAACCGTTGCCTTTGCGGGTTTCTTTTGTTTTGTTTTTGCAGCAATAATAATTTTATTCAAAAATCAGGTTTTCTTTTCAACAAGTTATAACAGCACATTATTTTCATTGCACGGTACAATAGTTTGTTTTGGATTAATTCTATATTCAATAGGCTCTAAAGCAATTCCTGCAGCTGAATTAACTTTATTATCTTTAACAGAAGTTATCGGTGGTATATTTTGGGTATGGCTACCTTTATTTGGGATTAATGAAGTGCCAGATACCAATACTATTATTGGTGGTTTCTTTTTATTTATTTCATTATTCTACTACAGTTTAATTATGAGGTGGAATAAGCGATATATTGGTTTAAATTAATTATAAAAGCATGTTCTATAATGAGTGAGAATAAAAAAGTTGTTAATAGCTGGAATGAGTGGGACCCATTAAAACATGTAATAGTTGGACGTGCAGATGGAACCTGTATTCCAGCACCTGAGCCTGCACTTGATGCAAAAGTTCCAGAGGATAGTGACATGAGAGGTCAATTTGGCCCAAGAACCCAAGATACCGTTGATAAAGCTAACCAACTTTTAGATAATTTTTCTAATATATTAGAAAAAAAAGGAATTAAAGTTGATCGACCAACACCAATAGATTTTAATCAAAAAATATCAACTCCTGATTGGGAAGTTGAAAAGATGTTTGGATGTATGCCTCCTAGAGATGTTTTATTAACAGTTGGTAATGAAATTTTAGAGGCAACCATGAGTTACCGTTGTAGATGGTTTGAATACTTATGTTACAGACCTTTGCTTAAAGAATATTATAATCAAGACCCCAATATGAGACACGAGTCGGCTCCAAAACCCAGACTAACAGATGCTGATTATAGAAAAGATTATTTATCAGATAAAATTGGTGTTCAAAAGAGATTAGAATGGACTGAACAAAAACACTTTGTAACAACAGAGGAAGAACCGTTATTTGATGCAGCGGACGTACTTAGATTTGGAAAGGATCTTGTTGTTCAGCATGGGTTCACAACAAATTTAAAAGGAATTGATTGGTTAAAAAGACATTATAAAGATCACAGGGTTCATACTGTAAACTTTCCTGGAGATCCTTATCCAATTCATATAGATGCAACATTTACCCCAATTAAAGAAGGTTTGATTATTAATAACCCTCAAAGAAAACTTCCTAAAGAACAGAAAAAATTATTTGAAAATAATGGATGGGAAATTATTGATAGTGCACAACCAGCGCATAATGAACCACCACCACTTTGCTATTCCTCAACCTGGTTATCAATGAATGTGCTAGTTCTTGACCCTAAAACAGTTTGTGTTGAAAAAAGTGAAGTGTATCAAGCAGAACAACTAGATAAACTTGGAATGGAAGTTATACCAGTTGAGCTTAGAGACGCTTATGCATTTGGTGGAGGACTACACTGTTGTACAGCAGATATTTACCGAGAGGGTACCTTAAAAGATTATTTTCCAAAACAATAAAAAGCCTAAAGTATAAATAAACCAAAAACATTTCTAAGTAAGAACAGTATGCTCTCTTGCTTAACTTGGGTTGCTTTTTAAATGCTCAATGTAATCAACAACTTCTTGAAACCCATCATCAGGAATATCTTTATAAGAGTTGCCAACTTTTATTTGACGTATAATTCAACATGGGTGTAGGATGGGTGATTTGGAACAAAAAATTAACTATAAAGAATTAATATCATATGAGCTTACTAAAAAAATACAGAAAGTTGATAAGAACTAAAAAACATTATAATTTTAGATTTTTTAGACATACCAGTATTTTAAAAAAGTTTAAAAACGAAATAAGCAAAAATAAGAGCAAGATATCTAAAAATTATTTACACAGACTCTTAAAAGAATATTTGGATCGTGAAAAAAAATATCAGTACAACAAAAACAGCGCTGATGTCTGGGACCCTATATTTAATAATTTTCAAAAAGATTTACAAGTTGCATTAAGAGATAAAAATGAAAATAATATTCTTTCTTTATTAGATAATCCTGGACAAACAAATTTATTTTTAGGTTTTGAGGCGAATGTATCAAATAAAATGTGGGCCAATGGTAAGGAAAATTTATTTGCTATTGATAGATTAATATCATTTGGTGAATTTTTAGGAATTGTAAATATTTATAACCCGGAAAGAGATAAAATATCAGTTTCTAAAATTGATATTGATAGCTTAATTAATCAAATTGAAAAAAAAATTGGAATTAAATTAATTTTTAAAAATCCATTTCCTGGAGAGTCTGGAATTAAAACATCTAAAGGAATTCTAAATGAAAAAGAAATACAAGCAATGTATACCGCTTATAAGATTTCGCTAATTATAAAAAAAGGTGAAAATGTTTTAGAAATTGGGGGCGGTTTGGGTCGAACTGCTTATTACTGTGATTTGTTTGGAATTAAAGACTATTCTATTGTTGATATTCCTATAACTTTTTTAGCGCAGGGAAATTACTTGGGTAGAGTTTTAAATCCAAAAAAAATTAAATTTGAAAATGAATTATCTAAAAAATATATTAGCAAAAGTATAAAATTAATTACTCCAGAATATTTTTTAAGAAATAACACAAGGTATGATTTGGTTTTAAATTGTGACTCTTTGACAGAAATCAATATTGACTTAGCAAAAAAATATATGAAAAAAATATCTAAAGCAAAATATTTTTTATCCATTAACCATGAAAAAAATTACTTCAAAATATCAACCCTGATAAATAAATTTAAATTTAAAGAATATCTAAGAAATTTGTACTGGTTGAGAAGGGGTTATATTGAAGAAATTATAAAATTTTGAAATTAATACCAATGTGGGCAACAGAGAATTTTAAAAAAGGTAATAAGATAATTTAAAGAATTAGTGAGAACAAGATGTTCTCTTGTTTAACTTGGGTTCTCTTTCAAAAAGTTAATGTAATCAACAACTTCTTGAAACTTATCATCAGGAATATCTTTATATGAGTTGCCAAACTTCTCTTTGACACAGATTGCAACATGAGCGTAAGGGTTTCTTCCTTTGGGATGATTAGGATGATTAGGTAGTTGTCCGTGTAAATAATCACCAGCTTCCTGTATCATTTTCCACAGTTTACTTGCGTTTTCTTTATTCATTAAAATAAAATTAATCTCTAAAATTTACAAATTCAATTGGGAGACCAATATCAATGGCTTCTATTGCAGCCATTGCTTCTTGAAGATCATCTCTTTTTTTTCCTTCAGCTCTTAATTCTTCTCCTTGAATCTTAATTTGGATTTTAAGTTTTAGTTTTTTTATATCAGCAATAATCTTTTTAGCATTTTCTTGGCTAATACCTTCTTCCAATTCACTGATTTGCCTGATGGTTGTACCTGCAGCACTTTCTGAATTTTTAATAGCCATTACTCTTGGATCAACCTTTCTTCTTATAAGATGAATTTGTAGTAATTCATTTACTTGTTTTAATTTTAATTCGTCTGGAGCTAGTGTAGTGATTATCTTATCTTTTCTTTCAATTGAAATTTTAAGTCCTTTAAAATCATATCGGTTACCAATTTCTCTTAAACAATTAGCAAGAGCATTATCAAATTCTGGATAATTAATTTTACTTATTACATCAAATGAGGGCATAATTTTTTTATTAATTTATACAATAATATATTTTTTATTAAATGAAATTAAAGATATAATTAAAAATTGAAAAATGAATAAAATTAAAATCCATATAAGAAATAATCACTGGAAAAAGGGCTTTTTACCATGTGACGCTGAGGGTGAAAAAAACAATACAATTACTAAAGAAGAATTTGAGAAAGGATTAGACCAATATCCTGAACTTAGAAAAAAAATTGAATATTTAATTGATTGGGATGATGAAAATTTTGCTTTATCAATGAAAACTGCAGATGTTTTAATTGGTTGGCAATTTCCAAATAAAGATTTAAAAAAAATTGCACCTAATCTTAAATGGATCCATGTTATTTCAGCAGGAGTTAATCATTTATCTCCATTTGATTGGATGAAAGAGGATTTAGTTTTAACCAATAGTAGTGGGGTACACGCCAAAAAAGCAGGTGAGTTTGGTTTAATGAGTATATTAATGCTTCAAAACCATATGACTAGATTAGCTACTCATCAAAAAAATAAAAGATTTGTTTCATTACTTGGAAAACCCATCGAAGGAAGGAAAGTAGTTGTTGTTGGAACTGGCTCTTTAGGAGGTTCCATGATCAAGCATATCAGTAAACTCGGAGCCGAAGTAATTGGAGTTAACAGGAAGGGTAAAGGTGTTGAAGGATGCTCTAAAGTAATTACTTTTGATAAAATTGATACAGTGTTATCTGATGCTGACTTTTTATATTTAGCAGTTCCAGAGACAGAAGAGACCAAAGGATTAATCAATAAAGAAAGATTAGATAAACTAAAACCATCTTGTGGAATAGTTAATATTGGAAGACAATCTGTATTAGATTATGAGGCATTAAGAATTAAATTAGAAAAAAATGAAATTGCAGGTGCAATTTTAGATGTATTCTCAAAAGAGCCAATTCCAAAAGATTCCAAACTTTGGGATGTTCCCAATTTAATTATAACACCTCATATTTCATCTGATAGTGAAGGAAATTATATTGAAATGGTATTAAAAATTTTCTTAAAAAATCTGAAATTATTTTCTGAAAAAAAAAAATTAGTTAATCAAATTGATAGAAAACTAGGTTATTAATTTAATTTTCCAAGATAATTAACCATTATCACACCAGTGATGATTAAAATAATTCCTATAACTCCATAAATATTTGGAACCTGATTGTATTTGAGCAGCGCAAATAAAACTACACCCGTAACTGTTAGACCGCTGTAAGTTGAATAAGCAAACCCAACAGGGATTGTATGCATTGCTTTTGCAATGCAAACCATAGTTACACACATAAACAAAATACATAAAATCGAAGGTGTTAATTTTGAAAATCCCTCCGATACTTTAGCAAAACTATTTGCAACGATCCCACAAGAAATTCCAATAGCTAAAAATAGATATCCAAACAAGGGTTTCATGAATTAAAAGAAATAAATAATTTTTTTTTCACAGACAGAGATTATCAAATTGATTAATATTTACTATTTTATTATTTAATCTTTAATAAAATAGTCTATTAAACATTATGACTAAATTAAAAAAATTAATTATTGCTTGTGACGGGGAGTCTGCAAGTGGTAAAAGTACTGCCGCAAAACTAATCTCAAAAAAATATAAACTTTTACTGATTAATTCAGGTTTGCTTTATAGATATTGTAGTAAATTAATTATTCAACATAAGCCTAAAAGTATTATCCCATTTTTAAAGAAGCAATTTAAAACAGTTTCTTATAAAGAAATTGAAAAACTTAAACTTCACTCAGAAGATATCTCAAATCATGTAGCAATCTTAGCTAAAAATAAAAAGGTTAGAGAGATTGTAAATCAATTACAGATGAAAATTATTAGAACAAATAACAAAATTTGTGTTGAGGGGCGTGATATAGCAAGCAAGATACTAGCTAAAAATCCAAAATATGACGTAGCTTTTTACTTTAAATGTATTTTAGATGTTGCTTCTTATAGAAGATGGCTAGATCTTAAAAAATCAGTTCCGCTAAAAGAAGTTAAAAAATCTCTAAAAATGAGAACCATGTTGGATAAGAAAAGAAAGAATAGCCCATTAATTAAAGTTAAAGATGCTATTTTAATTAGAAGTGACAAACTTAATAAGAAAGAAGTTTTAGCAAAAATGTCCAAAGAAGTTGATAAAATTCTTAAAAATTAATTATTCTTATTTTCATCTGTAGACTCAGTAATACTTTCTTTGTTTTCTGTTGGTTCAGAAATGGGAGTTGCTTCTGCAGCAGAAGATGTTTCCATTACAATTCTTGGTTCTTCAATTGGTTCTGTTGTTGGGTTTAATTCAAACCCGGCAGGTGTAATAGTTGATGGCATAGCAACGAACTGAGAATCTGGATTTTCAACTGTTTTTCTCACTCTCATTCTATGAACACCAAACATCCCTATTAGAGCATGAAAGAAAAGTAAAAAAACAAAAAATCCATTTGAACCAACTACACCCATAAAAACTGAACAAAGAAAGGGGCCGCTCATAGCACCCAAACCAAAAGTAAATTGTATGCCAGCTCCAGCAGCTACAAATTTTTCTTTTGGTATGTAATCATTCGTATGAGCAATAATTAAAGAAAACATTGGTAAGCTACAAATAGAAAAACAAATTAAAAAAATAAAAAACCAAGTTTTGTTTGTTGCAAGTTCACCAGGTAAATACATTTGGCCAGCTGATAAAATAGCTAAGAAAGCAAAAATGCATGCACCAAAAGTTGAGATTACTATTACTTTTCTTCTATCGTATTTATCAGAAAGTTTTCCAATAGGATATTGGGAGATAGCACCAGAAATTGCTAGTAGAAAAGTTACTAGTGATATCTGAAATATAGTAAAATTCATTGATGCAGCATAAACTGCTAACAATGTGAATAGTGCAGATTGAATTGTCCCATAAAAAAAAGCACTTACTACTCCAAAAGGTGAAGTTTCATAAAGTTCTTTTAAAGGCATACCTTTAATTTTTTTAAATGTAGGTGGTTTTTTTTTAGTTAAAAGAATCGGTATCAGTGCAACAGATGTAATGACTGAAATTAATATGAAAGGTTCATAATTTGTAGGACTACTAAAATTTAGTAAAAACATTCCTACACCCATTGAGCCATACAAGATGACCATATAAATAGACAAAACACTTCCCCTATTTCTATTGGATGATCTATCGTTTAACCAACTTTCGGCGACCGTATAAATACAAACCATACTTATTCCCGTTAACACTCTTAGAGCAAACCAAACAAGTGGATTAACAAAAACAGAGTGAACCAAAATTACTAAAGAGGCTAAAGATGCAAAAGCTGCAAAAACTCTAATATGACCAACTCGAGATATAAGGCTGGTAATTGTTGATGTACCAATGAAATACCCAACAAAATACCCTGACATCATTAAGCCAGTAGCTGTTATACTAAAATCTTCTTGAACAGCTCTTACACCCAAGAGAGAACTTTGGAATCCATAGGCCATCATTAAAAACCCCATACCCAAAAAGAGTGCCCAAGAATTTTTCAATACTTTGTTCATATGAATCGACATCTATTTGTGATTTGTGGCTAAATCAAGTTATTTGTAGATAACGTCTTATGATTTTTTAAGCTTAAGAAATGAGTGGATTGCGAGCGTTAAAATAATGACTACTCCGCCTTGAATAGTTTCAATACTAGGTTGTTCTTTAATCACCATCCATACCCAAAAAGGGCCAATAATAGTTTCTAGTAGAAAGAACAGATTAACCTCTTCAGCTGGAATAAATCTTGGAGCTATAGTTACTAGAACAAAAGGAATAGCAACACACATAATACTCATTAAAGGTACAATAAATAAATCTCTACCAACTAAAGTGTATGTTTCAATAAAAAACAAAGCAAAAATTGCAACAAATAGTTTTCCTACAACAGCTGCTGGAAGTAAGTTTTTCTTCTTAGCAGATCTAATTGTGACCGCACTAACTGCAAGCCCAAGTGCTGTTATAAAACCTAAAATATCTCCATAAATACTACCTAATTGAAGAGAATCGTAAAATATGTAAACAGCAGCTAAAAACGTAACTGCAATCGCAATCCAAGTTTTATTATCTGGCATTTCTTTTAAAAAAATAGCTCCAAGTATTGCAGATAGCATTGGGGCAAGTGCAATCATAACCAGCGTGTTGGCAACGTTTGTATTTTGTATAGATACTACAAAAGTAATATTGGTGATGGAGAAAGTAGTTATAAAAATTAAACCATGATACCCGCTTGTAAATAACATCTTAAAAAAGTTTAATTTATAAACAATCAGCATCCCAATTAAGACAATAAAAAATGGAATAATTCCACGGTAAAAAACTAATCCCCAAGTATCAACATTAGATAATCTGATAAATAAACTATCTGGAGTAATAAACAATACTGCAACAAATGCTAACAAAGACCCTTTTTGTTGGTCAGATAAAGTTCTCACGCTCTTAATTCTTTCCAAAAAGTTTTAGCCAGATTAATACCTGACAAATCAAATAATGTTTTTAAACCAGTGGGTGATGTCACGTTGATATCCCCATTAAGTTTTTGGTCAATAAAATCAATTCCTGCAAAATGAATATTGTCTTTTTTTAAGTCTTTAGCAATTAATTTTGATATTTTATTTTCTATTTTTGTTAATTTGATATTAATTGGGATAGCACCTTTGTTCATATTACTTAAAAAAGATCCTTTTTTTGGAACTCTTGATATTGCTCCGCATACTTTGCCGTTAATCAAAAAAACTCGTTTATCACCCTTTCTGATTTTAGCTAAATATTTTTGACACATGATATGATCATGCTTTTTTATGAATTGCAGTACAAAATTTAAATTAAATCTTGTTAATAAATGAACATCATTACCACCATGACTATGAATAGGTTTTAAGACAACCTTCTTATGAGCTTTAAAAAAGTTTTTAATTTCATCAATGTTTTGAGTAAAAATAGTACTTGGCATTAATTTTTGATATCTAACAGAATAAAGTTTTTCAGATACATTTCTGATTGAAGTTGGATTATTAATAATTTTAACCTTGTTTTTGATGCTGTCTAGAATGTAGGTTGCTGAAATATATTCAAGATTAAATGGTGGGTCTTGTCGAATTAAAATAAATTTACATTTTATAAGTTCTAATTTTTTTTTTTTTAATATTTTAAAAATTTTTTTTTTTGTATAATCAAATTTAATGAAAAAGCCTTTAGCAATAACTTTAGAATTAATTACTGATAGGTCCTTAGGGTCGTAATAAAATATTTTGTAGTCTTTATTCTGAATTTCATTAGCCAAGAAAATACTAGTGTCTGTTAATGGATTAAGTTTTGAAGGATGGTTTCCTTGTATAGCAACAATTTTATTTATCATATAATTCGTTTAAATCTTCATTTTTAGAAAATTTAATAATCATATGGTCTGCGTTCGTTGTTTTATTATCAACTACATTTTGTAAATGATTTAAGAACAAGGCTTCATTCTTTCCATCTTTATTAAGGACATCTCTTTTCTCCAACCCTTTTCTGGATAAGTTTAGTAAAATAGATGCCCAATATAGAAGGTCTTTACCCATCAATTGAGTGTTAAATCCTTTTTTAGGAGCCTCAAGGTAAGCGTTGATTATTTTATCTTTATCCCAACCTGAGATTAGTTCGTGAATTTCATCTAAATTTCCATACAGCATTCCAATGTTGAAAGCAGGACCGGCGCATAAGCAGTCCCAACCACATGTATCCATTGATCTAAGTTCAATATATTTTTTTAATCTATTTTCTGTAAATATTGTGCTTAAGTGGGTAGTCAAATCACTCTCTGTTGGTAATCGATTACCAATTTCTTCAATTTTACCCTGCATAAAATCTTTAAAAGTATATTTTTTTCCTGAGATATAATTTTCTTTCTCTTGAATAAACAAAATTGGAAAGTTCATGATAAATTCTGCATACTTTTCAAAGTTTAGTTCTTCAAAAAATAATTTTGGCAATCCACCTCTTGAGGTATTTTGCCATACTTTAGATCGATAGGATAAATAATTACTTTTTTTTTTTTCAACAATAGATGAGTTTGCAAACAAAGCTATTGATATAGGAACAATTGAGTTAACAATTTTAAATTTTTTAATAAAATCGTTTTCAGATTTATAATCTATATTTAATTGCGTTCCACATGTTCGATACATCATGTCTAAGCTTAGTTCACCTCCTAAAGGCATATCTTTAGTCATTAGCACATATCGTTGTTTAGGATTATTTGGTATTTCTTCTAGTTTTGATATTGGATCAAAACCTGCGCTTACAATTTTGATATCTAATTTTTTTGTGACTTGTTTTAGTTCAAATAAGTAATCTTGTGACTCTGCACATGCTTCATGTATATGATTAAGCTTATCCCCTGATAATTCTATTTGATTACCAGGTTCAATTGTGATGTTTTTTCCACCTTTATTTAATCCTATAATATTTTCTTTTTCTAAAATTGGGTTCCAGCCAAATTCCAATAAAGCTGCAAACATTTCTTTTATTTTAGAGTAATTAACTCTTTTATTATCTTTATAATTAAAAAGAAATTTTTCATGTTCAATTCCAATTTTAAAATCCTTTAAATCTTTGATTCCAGAATTAAAATATTTAACAATTTGTTCTTTAGTGTTGATCATTAGATGTTAGATAATAGTTTATTAAAAAATTTAAAGTAAAGAATAAGGCTTTTTTGCAAATATTCTCTTAATCATAGGAGCAAAGTCTCCTAAAGTCATACTTTTGTAATTTGGATCAAATGAAGCTTGATCCCATTTTTCACAGAAGTGTAGTGCATCATTATAATATTTATGTTCCCTATATTTGTCTCTTTGATTTTGATTTTTTCCTAAATGATGAGCATAATAATACATTTGAAACTCACCGTGTTTTTCAATTATCCAATGAGTTTTTTCACTTACATATGGTTTTAAAACTGATGCTGCGTATTCTGAGTGATTAAGAGGAGCTAGCTCATCTCCAATATCATGCAGTAAAGCAGCAACTACCATTTCTTCATCAGCCTTATCATTAAAAGCTCTAGTAGCAGTTTGAAGTGAATGTTCTAATCTTGTTATTTTATAACCTTCTAAAGTTGAATTTAATCCACCCAGAAACTTTAAAATTCTATCAGCAGTATTATTAATGTAATCTTGTTCGTGTTTATCTAGTATTAAATATTCTTCTTTAGTACCGTTTTTCATTTCGGTGAAATTAACTGTTTTCATAATTAGTTGTTTGATGCAGTGCTTAATAAAGAAAGTTGAGTTACCTTATTGTCACCAAGTTCATCAATAGGTTTTACCGGATATTCCCCTGTAAAATAATGATCTGTTAATTGAGGATAATTTTCATTTCTTTTATCAAATCCAATAGCTCGATACATACCTTCAAGTGATAAAAATTTTAATGACTTTGCCCCAATATATTTACAAATTTCATCATTAGTTTTATTAGCAGCTAATAATTCTTTTTTTGTAGGGGTGTCTACTCCATAAAAGTCAGGATATCTAATTTCAGGGCAAGCAATTTTGACATGCACCTCTTTAGCACCCGCGTCATAAAGCATTTTAACAATTTTAAGAGAAGTTGTTCCTCGAACTAAAGAGTCATCAACTAAAATAATTTTTTTATCTTTAATGGTTGTCTGATTAGCGTTTAGTTTCAGTTTAACCCCTAGGCTTCTAATTTTTTGGCTAGGTTCAATAAACGTTCTTCCAACATAATGATTTCTAATTAAACCGTGTTCAAAGTTTTTTCCTGAGTGTTGTGCAAATCCTAACGCAGCTGCATTCCCAGAGTCTGGAACTGGAACAATGATATCCGCCTCAATATTATTTTCTTTAGCAAGCTCTTTTCCTAAACTTTTTCTATGCTCATATGCAGTTTTTCCATCCAAGATACTATCCGGTCTAGCAAAATAAATGTATTCAAAAACACATGGTCGAACTTTTTTTGGAGGGAAGGGTTTAATGCTTTCTAGTTTATCATTTTCAATTAAAACTATTTCACCATTTTCAACTTCCCTAACAAATTTTGCTCCAATGATATCTAAAGCACACGTTTCAGATGTTAGCACATAACTATTTTTAAGTTTTCCAATTACTAGTGGTCTAATACCAAATGGATCCCTAACACCAATTAAAGATTTTTGTGTTAACATGACAAGCGCGTAACCACCTTGAATTTGAAAAATAGCATCAACAACTTTATCAATTGTTTTAACTCTTTTTGATTTTGCAATTAATTGGACAATAGTTTCAGTATCAGAAGTTGTGTAAAATATAGCGCCATCTTCAACCAATTTATTTCTTAAATGAATGGAGTTTGTTAAATTTCCATTATGAGCAACTCCAATTCCTCCAGCATTTGTATCTGCAAAGAAGGGCTGAATATTTCTTAAGGTATTACTTCCTGTTGTACTGTATCTATTGTGGCCAATTGCGTAGTTTCCTTTAAGGTTTTTTAGGACTTTCTCTTTATTAAAATTATCTCCAACTAAACCAAATCTTTTCTCTGAATAATATTGTTCACCATCAAAAGTAACAATCCCACATCCTTCTTGGCCTCTGTGTTGTAAGGCGTGTAGTCCTAAAGCTGCCAAAGCAGATGCGTCTTCAACATTACTAATACCAAATACTCCACACTCTTCTTTTAACTTTGGGTTAAAGCTCTTCAATTTTTTCTTTAGAGTCCTGATATGTTTTTTCATCTGGGAATTCTTTCAACAGATAATTACTACCTTTTTCTAAGTATGGGAAGATGTATGATTTATTCACATCTATTGCCCATTTATCGTAATTATACACAATATGGACACCCGAGAAGATACAAATTGAAATGATATAAGCTCTTAAAAATCCAAAAAAGAATCCAAATACTGTATCCAAACTACCAATACCTGTGTATTGAACGGCTTTACTAATGCCTTTATTAATCATTAGAACTAAAAAAATGACTATTATAAATATTGTTACACCAAGACTCACATCTAAAACGTATTCATTGTCAATGACATCCTCTAAGTAAGGTTTTACTCTTGGGAAAATAATTAATGTAATGACATAAGCAAACAACCATTTCGCCATTGATAAAATACTTAAGACAAAACCTTTTTTATAACATTTTATTAAAGAAAAAATTGTTATGATTAAAAAAATAATATCTAAAATTGAAGTTGCCTCATACAGATCACTTAGCACTTCAAGCATCAATTATTTTCCAAAAGGTTTAGCCACCAATATTAAAGAAGGAAGAAGAGTTAATACAGAAATCATTGCCAGCAACATTGCAAGTCCAGTAAACACTCCAAAATAAATTGTTGGAATAAACTTAGATAAAATCAAAATAGAAAAACCAAAGACAATAGTAATTGAAGTGTTTAAAATTGCAACACCAACTGTTGAGTGGCATATTTGTAGAGTTTTTTTGTAATCTTTAAGGTTATCAAATTCTTCTTTAAATCGGTAAATATAATGAATACTATTATCAACCGCTATACCAATAGTAATAGCTGCAATAGTAATTGTCATCATGTCAAGTGGAATGCCAAGCATTCCAATAATTCCCAATATAAAGAAAGCTGCAATAAAGTTTGGAACCACTCCAATTAATGACAGCTTAATATTTCTAAACAAAATTAAAAACATTATAAAAATTCCAATCATTACTAAACCCAAAGTTAAGATCTGTGATTTAAATAAACTCTGTAGAAGATTGTTAAACAAAATCAAAACTCCTCCAAGCTTATATTGATCTTTTTCTAATCCCAATTCATTTTGAAGATCATAATTAATTTTATTGATTAAATCATTTCTTCTAAGATCTTTTTGTGAATCTATTATTCTAAGACTTATTCTTGCCTCATTATCTGTAATTGAAATATATGGATCAATAATTTCAGTTTTAATATTTTGAGGAATTTTGGAATATAAAACTCCCATTTCTAAAGTACCTAAAGGTTTATTATTATTTAGTTGTGTTGCCACATCAATAATGGATGAAAAAGATAAAACTTTACCGATTTGAGGAAGACTATCTAAATAATTGTGGACATTGACAATGGTATCAATCTTATCTTTAGTAAACCAATACTTTTCATCATCAAGCTCTCCTTCATTTGCCCAGTCATCAAAATCATCATCTTCAACTGCTTCTTTTTCTGCTTTAGGAAATTTTAAGATCACATCAAGAGGAGTGGTTCCACCCAGCTCTTCATCAATCAGTTTCATTCCTTTATATATTTCAGTTTTTTTGCTAAAATAATTAATGAAGCTATTTTCCACTTCTAATTTGCTAATCCCAAATATACTTAATCCAATTACAACAATCGTTATAATAAAGATTGTGTTTTGATAGTTGAGTGAAAGTTTTGCTAAAAATAATGTTATTTTAGAATTTTTATCATCGCTTAGAGAAATATCTTTTGCAGGAGAAAAATTTAATAGAGTTGGAAGTAGTGTGAAGGTAATTATAAATGATGTGATTAATCCAAAAGTCATCATCCAGCCAAAATCAATAATAGGTTTAATCTCACTAAAGATTAAAGATAAAAAAGCAATAATAGTTGTTAGAACTGTATAAAGTATTGGCCAAAACATCTTACTTACTGTTAAAAATAAAATTTCAATATTTTTTTTATCAGGGTTAAATTTTCGAAGTTGCAAAAATCTTGTGCTCATATGAATATTCATTGCCATTGTTAAAATCAACATTAGAGCTATAAAGTTTGAAGAAATTACTGTTACTTTCCAGCCCAACAAACCAAGTAAACCCATCATTATAACTACAGAAAAGAAACAACTGCTAATAGGAACAATGATCCAAATTAACTTTCTAAATACAAACCAAAGTGTTGCAATAATAAATAACAAAACACCCAAACCAAAAACGATGACATCACTTTTGATAAAAGTCATCATGTCATCTGCGATCATTGGAATACCACCTAAATAAATTTTTCCAATTTCTTCATAACTTTTAATAACACTTCTGATTTCTAAGATATTTTCATGATTTTTTTTTTTATTTTGATCTTTATAACTTTCTATTTCTTTCTTAGATTTATTTTTTAAATCTGCAAGTGGTTCAATTTTTTTAATATTGACAATGATTCCACTTGTTTTACCATCTTCGCTGATTACAAAATTTCTAAATATAGGACTTTCTAATATTTCTTTAAAACCCCTATTTTTATCTACATCTTCATCTTTAAGTGTTTTAAAACTTTCTAGCCTTTCTTGAATAGGAGCATCTGAATTTTTAAGTAACGGAATATCCAAAAGTGTTATAACACTATAAACCCAATCTAAACTTTGAATTTTATACTTTAAACTTAAAAGATTATTAATTGAGGCATTAGTTATCATTCCTTCATTTGGAGTATAAGTTAGAATTAAAAATTCTTTTGACCCATATCGTTCAGTGATTTCTTTTAAGTATTCAAGATCAGGATCACCTTCGATTAACAATGTTTCAGAAGACGCATCTAGTCTAAAGTCTTTTGAAAAATATCCAAAGCTTAGCAGCGTAATTAACAGCATTACAAAGATAGATTTTGGGTTTTTAAGGACTGTATTTTGATACAAATGATTAAACATTAACTCTTTTATATTAGAATTTAATTATTTTGAGTATCTTTAAATTTCGTAAATCGTTCCTCAAATTCAAGAGTTATTTTGCCAATTGGACCGTGTCGTTGTTTACCAATTATAATTTCAGCCAAATGAGCAACTTCATTCATTTTAGCTTGCCACTCCGCATGCTCAACAGTCGCTTCCCTTGGCTCTAGTCTTTGTAGATAGTATCCCTCTCTATAAACAAACATTACAACATCCGCATCTTGCTCAATAGATCCAGATTCTCTTAAGTCTGCTAACTGAGGTTTATGATTATCTCGCTGCTCAACCTGTCTTGATAACTGAGATAAAGCAACAACTGGCACACCAAGCTCTTTAGCAATAGCTTTTAGTCCTTGAGTAATCTGTGAAATTTCTTGAACTCTACCATCTTTGTTGTAAGTCGTACCTCTCATCAACTGAATGTAATCAACTACAATCATATCAAGACCGTGGAGTCTTTTAATTCTTCGAGCTCTATTACTCATAGCGGCAATACTAATTGCAGGGGTTTCATCAATAAACAATGGAAGTTCTGCTATATTTTTTGAAGTTTCAAGGAATTGATCAAATTGTTCATCCGATATTCTTCCACGTCTTATATCATTAGATGCAATTCGAGCCTGTTCTGATAAAATTCTAGTTGATAATTGCTCTGAAGACATCTCTAAAGAAAAAAATGCTATAGATGATTTTTCACCACTATCTTGAATATGTTTTGCAGCATTAAAAGCAATATTTGTTGCTAAAGATGTTTTTCCCATTGAAGGACGACCTGCAATAATAATTAGATCTGATCGGTGCAATCCTCCAAGCTTATCATCTAAATCCCTAAGACCCGTTGGTACCCCAACAATTCCACCTTCGTTTTTGTAAGCAGCTGAAGCCATTTCAATAGTTTGTTTCATAGCATCATCAAATTTAACTAGAGAAGAGTTAAAAGATCCTTTTTCAGCTAAATCAAATAACAATCTTTCAGAATTCTCAATAATGTTTTGACCATTGGTATCCAAATCATTTAATTTTGCGCTATCTATAGTTTGCTCGGAGATTTTAATCAATTCACGTCTAACAAACATATCGTAAATTATTTTTGAATACTCAATTGCTTGCCTAACAGATGTAGAAAATTTTGTAATTTTTACTAAATACTCAGGAATATCTAAATCATCTTTTTCATCTTCAAAATAATTCTTTAAAGTGATGGGGTTTGCAAGCATACCTTTGTAAACCAAGCTCTCAATTGCATTGTAAATTTTTTGATGCATTGGATCATAAAAGTTAATGCTTGAAATGACAGTGCTAATCTCATCAAAGATTTCATTAGTAACTAATATCGAACCAATAACAGATTGTTCTGCTTCAATATTATTTGGAAGTTCTTTGAATTTATTTTTGACAATACTTAGACTGTTCTCCATGAAAACAATCTATATGAAAATTTAATATTAAAAATTTAAAAAAAGTGTTGTGGATGAAATTGTATAATTATTGAATAGTTTCAGCTGACTGCACATTAATTATAATTTCCGCATCAACTTCAGAGTGCAAAGAAATCTTTGTCTTGAATTTTCCAAGAGATTTAATTTCTTGAACTGGCTGTATCATTGATGGCTTAATATCAATCTTATTTGCTTCCTTAATTAATTTTGCAATTTCTGTTGGTTTAACTGAACCATATAATTCATTATTTTCAGTACTTAGCTTTTTAACAGTATATTCTTTATTATTAACTTGTTCTGAAATTTTTTGGGCTTGTGCTTTTTTATCATTATCATTCTTAGCTAATTCTGATTTAATTTTTT
>CAJQSX010000004.1 GCA_905616465.1 uncultured Candidatus Pelagibacter sp.
ATTTTGTAACCTTTTTAAATATGAGTAAGATTTACCAGATAAAATAAACTTTCTTGTATAATTGTAGGCATCTAAAAATTCTGTAAATCTTTCACTAACAATTAATCCTGCGGCTGCATTTAAGCAAACTGCTTTTGAAAAATCATTATCTTTACCTTTAAATATCTCAATTATTTTGCTTGCGTTGTAAACTGCATCATCACCAATTATATTTTCAATTTTTTCGGCATTAATTTTTAATAACTGTGGATCAATTATAATTTCAGATATGTTACCATCGTTTAATTGTATAACATTTGTTTTTGCATATGGAGATATTTCATCTAAACCATCTTCACTATTTACAATCCAGGCAAATTTAATATTAAGATTATTAAGTGCTTCAGCAAATATTGTTAGTAATTTTTTATCAAAAACACCAACAACCTGTCTATCAACAAGAGCAGGATTGCTTAACGGACCAATCATATTAAAGATTGTTCTTTTTGCAATTTTTTTTCTAACAGGTCCAACAAATTTCATTGCGCTGTGATAATTTGGTGCAAACATAAATCCAAAATTATTATCTTTAATATTTTTTTCTATATTATTTGGTTCAAGATCTATCTTAATTTTTAATTCCTCCAGTACATCTCCGGAACCGCATTTTGAAGAAACAGCTTTATTTCCGTGTTTAGCTACCTTTGTACCCATACTAGCTAAGAGTAAAGCAGACCCTGTTGATATATTTAAAGTATTCATGCCATCGCCACCAGTTCCACAGGTATCAATACAATTATCAACTTTTACCCGCTTGGATTTTTCTCTAAGGACGTAAACACCACCAGCAATTTCATCTGAAACTTCACCTTTTTCTGAAAGTAATGTTAAAAAACTATATATTTCATCTTCGCTAGCTTTTCCTGTCATAAGTAATTCAAAAGCTAATTTACTTTCATTAAAAGATAAATTTTGTTTTTTTTTAAGTTTTTGTAAGAATTGTTCCATTATATTAATAATTTATAAAGTTTTTTAATATTTTTATTCCTAATATAGTTTTAATGCTTTCTGGATGGAATTGTACTCCGTGAATATTAAATTTTTTATGTTGAACACCCATAATTAAACCATCATCAGTTTCAGCTGTTATTTTTAAATTTTCTGATAAAGATTTTTTATCAATAATTAAGCTATGATACCTGGTTGCTTCAAAGGTTTTTGGGAGATTTTTTAGAATACCAGTGTTTTTTGATCTAATTTTACTTGTCTTCCCATGCATTAGCTTTTTTGCCTGAACAATTTTTGAACCAAAGACCTGTCCTATAATTTGATGTCCTAAGCAAACTCCAAGGAAAGGAATTTCTTTATGAAAAGTTTTTAGAATATTTAAACAATTTCCAGATTGATTAGGGTTACCTGGTCCTGGGGAAATTACAATTTTATTATATTTATTTTTTATGATTTCTTTTAATGTAATTTTATCATTTCTTACAACATCAACTTTAGTTTTTAAAGATGAAAGATAGTGATAAAGATTAAACGTAAAACTGTCATAGTTATCTATTAATAAAATTTTCATTATCTTAAAGCGTCAATTAAAGCCTTTGCTTTGTTGATTGTCTCCACATATTCATTTATTGGTTTACTATCAGCAACAATACCAGCACCCGCCTGAACATAAAATTTTTTATTTTTAGCAACAGCTGTCCTTAAGGCTATACATGTATCAAATTCACCATTAGCAGAAAAATAACCAATTCCACCCGCATAGACTTTTCTTTTCGTTTTTTCTAATTCATCAATAATCTCCATTGCTCTTATTTTAGGAGCTCCAGAGACTGTTCCGGCTGGAAAACCAGCTAAGAAAGACTTAAACTTTGAAAACTTTTTATTATGCGCCCCAGTCACATTTGAAACTATATGCATAACATGAGAATATTTCTCAATAATAAAGCTTTCAGTAACCTTAACTGTATTAATTTTAGATACTTTTCCCGCGTCGTTTCTTCCTAAATCTAAAAGCATTAAGTGTTCAGAAAGCTCTTTTTTATCTCTAAGCAAATCTTGTTCATAATAAAGATCTTCTTTAGTCGTTTTTCCCCTAGGTCTTGTACCAGCTATTGGTCTTACTGTAATTTTGTTATCCCTCAGTCTGACTAAAATTTCGGGACTGGCACCAATTATTTGAAAATCATTAAAATTAAAGAAAAACATAAAAGGGGAAGGGTTTGTTAGTCTCAATTTCTTATAGATATCTAATGGTGATTTAGTTAATTTTGCTTCAAATCTTTGACTTAAAACTACTTGAAAAATATCTCCTAATTTAATGTATTCTTTCGCTATCTTGACCATTTT
>CAJQSX010000005.1 GCA_905616465.1 uncultured Candidatus Pelagibacter sp.
AACTAAAGAGGGAGTTTTTTATGAAAAAACTTAAATTGTTTGCTTTAGCAGCTGTAGCCCTAATGGGTCTTTCAGTTGCAGCAAACGCAGAAACTGCCATGTTAGCTCAAGATGATTTCGTTGGGATTTCGTTTTGGGTAATATCTATGGGAATGTTAGCGGCTACTGCTTTCTTTTTCTTAGAAGCAGGCAACGTTGCAGCAGGCTGGAGAACTTCAGTTATTGTTGCTGGTTTAGTAACTGGTATTGCGTTCATACATTACATGTATATGAGAGAAGTATGGGTAGCAACTGGTGACTCACCAACAGTTTACAGATACATTGATTGGTTAATCACTGTACCACTACAAATGGTTGAATTTTATTTAATTCTATCAGCTGTAGGAAAAGCAAATTCAGGAATGTTCTGGAGATTGCTACTTGGTTCAGTTGTGATGCTAGTAGGTGGATACTTAGGAGAGGCTGGATACATCAACGCTACACTTGGTTTCATTATCGGTATGGCTGGTTGGGTATACATTCTTTATGAAGTATTTTCAGGTGAAGCTGGTAAAGCTGCAGCAAAAAGTGGAAACAAAGCTCTTGTTACTGCTTTTGGTGCAATGAGAATGATCGTTACAGTAGGTTGGGCAATTTACCCATTAGGTTACATTTTTGGTTACCTAACAGGTGGTGTGGATGCCGACACACTTAACGTAGTTTATAACTTAGCTGACTTCGTTAACAAAATTGCATTTGGTCTAGTAATTTGGGCTGCTGCAACTAGTTCAGGTGGAAGAAAAACTAGATAGTTTTACTTAAAAAGTTTAAATTAAGGGCAGGTATGTTTTTGCGTACTTGCCCTTTTTTTTTAAGTCATTATATAAATATTAATGTCTAAAATAACTTACAATACTCACGACAATAAAGTTCACACCATTGACGTCCAAAATGGCCTTACGGTTATGGAGGGAGCTGTTCAAAATGATATCCCGGGCATAGACGCTGATTGTGGAGGTGGAATGGCATGTGCTACTTGCCACGTTTACGTTCAAGAGGAGTGGTGGGGCAAACTTCCTAAAAAAGAAGATGGAGAAGAAGACATGTTAGACATGGCATATGAACCAAATAAACTTAGTAGATTAAGTTGTCAAATAGTAGTTTCAGATGAATTAGATGGTTTAGTAGTTAGCATTCCATCAAAGCAAGGATAAATGATTAAAACAGATACTTTAATAATAGGAGCTGGACCAGTTGGACTATTCTGCGTTCATCAACTTGGGATAATTGGATTAAAATGCGAAGTAGTTGATAATTTAGATAAAATTGGTGGTCAGTGTATCGAGCTTTATCCTGACAAACCTATTTATGATATTCCTGCAATTCCTGAATGTACTGGAGAAGAATTAACTAACAATTTAATTAAACAAATCAAAGCATTTAAAACAAACTTTCATTTAAATGAAAGAGTAGAAGAAATTAAAAAAGTTGAAAAAAAATGGATTACTAAAACAAATAAGGGGACTGAATTTGAGTCATCAAGCATAATTATAGCAGCTGGAGTGGGTTCTTTTGAGCCGAGAAAGTTTCCAACAAAAGAAATTGAAAAGTATGAAGGAAAACAAATACTTTATTCAATTAAAGATAAAACAGCCTTTAAAGATAAAACGGTAGTTATTTTTGGTGGAGGAGATTCCGCTTTGGACTGGGCAATAGAATTATCAAATACATCTAAAGTTATATTGGTTCATAGAAGAGATGATTTTAGAGGAATGCAAGCAAGCATTGATAAAGCTAATCAATTAAAAGAAGAGGGCAAAATTGAGATTTATACAAAATATCAATTAGATTCAGTTCAAGGAAAAGAAATAGTTGAAAGTATTAATATTAAACATGATGATAAAACAATAAAAGAAATCAAAACAGATTATGTGTTAGGTTTTTTTGGATTAATAATGCAGCTTGGACCTATTGCTGAATGGGGCTTAAATTTAGACAAAAAAACAGTTCCAGTTAATACGGAAAGTTTTGAGACTAATAAAGAAGGAATTTTTGCTATTGGAGATATTTGTTCTTATCCTGGTAAGCTTAAATTAATCCTTTCAGGTTTTCATGAAGGTGCACTTGCTGCAAGAGGATGTTTTAAATATGCTAAACCAGATGAAAAATATAGATTTGAATTCACAACATCTTCAAAAACAGTTAAGGATCGATTGGGTGTTAAGCAGTGATTGAGCTTTTTAGTTCAGATACTCCAAATGGAAAAAAAATATCTATATTATTAGAGGAAATAGGTTGTAATTTTAAAGTTACAGCAATGGACTTATCAAAAGATGATCAGTTTAAAGCTGACTTTAAAAAAATAAGTCCCTTTAGTAAAATACCTGTAATAGTAGACCATGAAAATGAAAAATCTGTATTTGAGTCTGGTGCAATCCTTATGTATTTGGCAGAAAAATATAATAAATTTTATGATATTAAAGATCGTAATATTATAAATCAATGGCTAATGGCTCAAATGGGAACAATTGGACCAATGCTTGGGCAGCACCATCAATTTCATCATTACAACCCTGGTAAAAGTGAATTTGGTGAAAAAAGATTTTTTAAAATTGCTAAAAGACTTTATGGTGAATTAGATGATAGATTGTTTTCATCAAAATACTTAGCTGGGAATGATTATACAATTGCAGATATTGCAACATGGCCTTGGATTGCAAGACATGAATGGCATGATATTGGGCTTAAGAATTTTAAGAATTTAGCAAGATGGTATATCGATATCTATAAAAGGGAAGCTGTAATAAAAGGATATCAGTTTATGAATAAAAAAGAGTTTCCTCCTCAACCTTAATCTTTTAACTCATTAGTCTGTATATAGAGCTTAAAATACCATTTCCTGATAATTCTATAGCTAGCACAATAACAATAATTAATATTAATTTTACGTTCATTTAATAAATAAATATAATAACAGAATTATCCAAATAATAGGATAGTAAATATAGATATATTTTTTGGCAAAAAGAAATGAAATTGAATTTTGTTTAGATTTATTTTTTTTCATTTTTAATTATAGATCTCTTTTTTTTATAGTACCAGGATAAAAAATTCTTTGAAGGTCATCATTTGCTTTCTTTCTTATTTCAATATCCTCTAAGCTCATTAACCTGTTTGGTCTTTTTGTGTGTTGATGGTATTTAAACGTATCATCTCCTCTTGCTTGTTGAACATACATTTTACCTAAAACTTGATTTACATTACTACCAATATAGCTCTGAACAACAAAACCAATCCTTCTATCGTTACTTTTGTTTAGTCCCGAACCATGAACTATAGTTGGATGATGTAACGACATTTGTCCTGCTTTCAAAATTAAAGGAGTTGTTTTATCTACTGGAACATTTTTAACTGTTTGACCTCTAGTTAACAAGTTACCCTCATCATATTTTTGCTCATGATACCTGATGGCATCTTTATGTGAGCCAGACCACATTCTCATACAACCATTTTCTTCATTAGCATCAGTTATTGCTAACCAAGCTGTTACCCAATTATATGGTTCCAGACCTATATATGTTGCGTCTTGATGAAAACTTACAAATCCTTTTTCATGAGGATTTTTGATAAATAAAGTTGTTCCACAAATAAGAATATTTTTTCCAATTATACACTCAACAGCATCTAACATTTTAGAATTATGACAAACTTCATCCAGCATAGGAGAAATCATATGTACATAATTTCTTCCTGCTCCTTTTAATTCATCAGGCCATTTAGTTTCAATATTTTCTATTTCTTCTCTTATCTCATATGCCTGATCTTTACTTAAGATTTCTATTGGAGCAACATAACCATTATCATTATACTCTTGAAGTTGATTTGAAGACAATTTAGGCATATTATTTAAAAATATTATATGAGCGCGACTATTTCTTCAATAAATTATTGTCCAGTAAAATCTGTATCATTTCAAAGTATTGATAGATGTGAAATTAAAAAGAATATAGGGATTGTAGGAGATAGAATTTTTGCATTTGCTAAAGATTTAAATTTTGATCAGGCAAAATTATTTGAAAAAAGTCCAGATAAAAGAAAAGGTAAGTGGAATAAAGTTTTAACTCTTAAAAACTCGCCAGTTTTAAATAAATATAATTTTGAGTTCAAAGATGAAAAACTTACATTAACCTTAAAAAATAAGGAGATCCTAACTATTGATATTAATCAACTAAGCGACCGACAAGCAGTTTCAAATAAGATTACAGAACTAGAAGGTTCTTTAAAACAACCAATAGTTTTAATGGATAATAGAGACCTTCCTTTTTTTGATACATCAATTTCAAATAAAGTTGATTTTATTAATTCAGTTTCACTTTTAAACATACAAAGCATCAATGATTTCCAGCAAAAAATAGATAAAAAAGTAGAAATATCTAGATTTAGAGGAAATATATGTATTGATGGAATTAAGCCTTGGGAAGAGCGAGAATGGATAGGGAAAATTATCAAGATTAACAATGTATCTTTTAAGGTAGAAAAAAATATTCCTAGGTGTGTTGCAATTAACTTAAAACCAACAACAGACGATAACTCTTTAAACTTGCTTCAATTATTAAAAAAAACATATGATCATTTTGAAATGGGAATTTATTTAACTGCTTTAGATGATGGTGAGATAGGTGTTGGAAACAAATTAATTTAAGGAAATAAGTTTATCTCTAATTTTTTTACTTATGTAATTAAAATTCAATTCATAGTTGATTTTAAGCTACATTTTTTTTTGATATACAAACAACTTTAATTTTGTTTTAATTGTTTAAATAAACTTAAACAATACGCAGTATTGGACGCAAACTAACAGGTTACTTAGAGTTTAATTAATCATCTGCATGAACTTTTTCTTTCATTTCATGCTTTTCCTGTGCAGCAATAGTATATTTTGCTACTGGCCGCGCCATTAATCTTTTTAAACCAATTGGCTCTGCTGTATCTAAACAATAACCATAAGTATTATCTTTAATTCTCAACAAAGCTTTATCAATCTCAGAAATTAATTTTATTTGCCTATTAATTGATTTCATTTCTACACTTTTATCCGTGTAAGAGCTTGCTTGATCGACTATATCTGCTGAGATACTATTGTCATCCATACTTCCATTATACAGGGAATTATTATTGGCTCTTACTAATTCTTTTCTCCATTCTTGCAGCTTCATTCTAAAATATACCTTATGTTTTTCGCATAAGTATTTTTCAGTATCTTTTGGAGTATAAGTTTCAGAAATTTTTATTAGAACTTTATTAGCTATTTTTGGTTTGCTAGCAATTTTTGCCACAGGTTTGTTTACAGACTTAGGCTTAAGTTTTTTAATTTTTTTTTTAATTTTGCTGGTTTTAGGCATATTATAAATTTGAATTCGGGGGAGTATATTCAGCAAAATAGGGGTGTCAAGCAACCTTAATTATTGTAAATATTTACTTATGAAAGTTTTAAATAGAAATATTAATAACTTATTTTTTATTTTTGCATTATCTCATTTAATAATTTGGACAGTAGTTCCATCTTTAACTAATAATAATTTACCTTTAGATACGATAGAAGCTCTTGCTTGGGGTAGTAATTTAGATTGGGGATTTAACAAACATCCCCCGATGAGTGCTTTTTTTCTTGAAGTATTTTACCAAATATTTGGTTCACAAGATTGGGCTTATTATTTGTTAAGTCAAATATTTGTATTAATATCTTTTTTTGTTGTTTTTAAATTTGCTGAAGAACTATTTAAAAATATGACTTTAAGTTTAATATCTGTTCTTTTGTTAGAAAGTATTTATTTTTATAACTTCACAACTCCAGAATTTAATGTGAATGTTTGCCAATTACCCTTTTGGGCACTCTGTGTTTACTTTTCTTGGAAATTATTTGATAAACAACAAATAGCTTTTAAAGATTGTTTTTGGTTAGGAATATTTGCGGCCATAGGTTTTTTATCAAAATATCTTTTTATTTATCTTTTAATAGCAATTGATTTATTATTTTTTTATACAATCTTTATTAAGAAGTATAAAAAATTTGATTTTAAATATTTAATATCTTTAGAGATTTTTATTGCTTTAATAATCCCTCATTTAATTTGGTTAACAAATAATGATTATATAACTATTACTTATGGAATAGTTAGAGCAGGATTAGAAAACTCAAGTTTTCTAGATCACGCAGTTTACCCATTAATATTTTTAGGAAAACAAATAGGAATATTAATTCCCTTTTTTATTATGTCATTTTTTTTAGTTAAAAGATTTAAATTTAAAGTATCCTTTAAGGATAAGAAGTTATTATTTTTGGTATTTATTAATTTGGTTCCGATAGTGCTAATGTTTTTAACTTCAATGATTACTGGTTCAAAAATAAGAACAATGTGGATGACACCTTTTTATTTATTTTTTGGTGTACTTTTTGTTTATTTGCTTAAATCTCAAATAAATTTAAAAAAGATAAATTCTTTTATTTATGGATTTTTATTTTTCTTTTTTTTATCACCAGTTCTTTATTCTTATGTTTCTTTTTCACAGACAGATAAACGAACTGACTATCCAGGAAAAGAAATTGCAACCAAAGTTCAAATTATTTGGGATCAAGATTTTGATGAAGAAATTCAATTTTTAACTGGAGATGAATGGAAAGCTGGAAATCTCTCTTATCATTTAAAATCTAGACCTAAATGGGAAGGATTTATAAATAATGAAACTCTAAATGACTCATCACAATTCATTTGTGTAGATGATGTGTGTTTAGGAAGATATTAAATAATGAAAATTAAAATCTTAATTCCTGTATATAATGACTGGCAGTCTGTTTCTAAATTGATAGATGAAATTAATAACTTATTAATAGAACCGGGATTCCAAATCTCCATCATTATAGTTAATGATGCTTCTAATCATGATCGCCAAGATGAGGATAAAAATTTAGAAAATATTTATTCAATCAAAATTTTGAATATGAAAATGAATCAAGGTCATGCGAGATGTATTGCTACAGGACTAAAATATATTTATGAAAAAGAAGATTTTAATTATGTTATTCCAATGGATGGCGATGGAGAAGACAGACCTGAGGAAATTCAAGAATTTATTAATCAGATTAATAATTCAAATGGTAAGCCAATTGTGGGAGAAAGAGTAAAAAGGTCGGAAAATTTGATATTTAAAATTTGCTATCAAATTCACAAGTTAATAACCTTAACTTTTACTGGTAAGTCTATTAAATTTGGAAATTACACCTGTTTACCAAAAAATACTGTTGAAAAGATGATTAATGAAAAAGCTACCTGGAACAGTTTTTCAGGTTCTTTAAGTAAATTGGAAAACGATTTTTTCCCAATTTCTTCTATTAGAGGAATTAGGTATTTTGGTCCTTCTAAAATGAATTTTTCCAATTTATTAAAGCACTCTTTATCTATTATAAGTGTTTTTAGAAAAAAAGTTTTAATTCGTTCGGCCCTATTTATAGCTCTTTATATCCTCCTCATCAAAAGTAACGCTTCCTTAATTACCGCAATACCTTTGCTATTGTTATTAGCAATGATCTATTCAATTTCAAATCTTGCATTGAGAGAAAATATGGAAGAATTTGATAATTCCTTAAAGAATATTGAGGATGTTAATCAAATTAAATAGCTTTTATCTTAGGTAAAGAATAAAAGTCAGCAGTATCTATCTTAGAAGAGTACTCTCTTTTCATATTCCATTTCTTTTGAACCCCAGCACTTGCAAGACTTAATGTAGATCTCCCATATCTATAATTAGTATTATCAATAGATCTCATTAAGTTATTTATTATTTCATCCTTTTCAGATGAAAATAAATTTTTTTTACCATCATCATTACACAATCCCGTAAGCATGACACCTGCTTTTTGATATTGATAACCATTTTTGAAAATATTATCTAAAATTGAAACTGCAGTCTTAACAATTTCAATACTGTTATTTGTTGCAATTGGAAAATCAACAGCATTTGAATTTGAATAATACCCAAAACCTCTTTGAAATGGACTGGTTCTAATAAATACAGTAATTGCCTTTGCAACCAAAGACTCTGATCTAATTTTTTCAGATGCATTTAAGCAATAATTTACAACAGCCTCTTTTAATTCTTGAAATTTTTCAATTCTTTTTCCAAATGATCTTGATACAACACAACTTTTTCTTTTAGCCGTTGTTGTCTCCAAACCAATACAAGGAATACCTCTTAATTCCATTGCAGTTCTTGAACTTAAAACATTTGAAGATTTTTTAATCCAAGTGTTAGATTTGTTTTTAAGTTGTTTAGCGTTATAAATTCCATTTTTTTGATAGAATTTTGTAAGCTGTTTACCTACACCCCACACATCATTAATATTTATTTTTTCTAATATAGGATCAATATTTTCAATTCCAATTAAACTTGTAATTCCTGATATTTTTTTCTTCGCTATATGATTTGCAATTTTGCTTAAAGTTTTAGTTTTTGCAATTCCAACACTAGTTGGAATACCAGTCCATTGTAAAACTGTTTCTCTAATTTCTTTTCCAATTTTTTCTACGTCTTGGTCTGGAAAATTTGATAAATCCAGAAATGCCTCATCAATTGAATATACTTCCATTTCTGAGTTAAATCTTTTTAGTGTTCGCATTACCCTTCTTGATAAATCACCATATAAAGAATAATTAGATGAAAAAACTTCAACTTTATTTTTAATGATAATATCTTTAGCTTTAAAATAAGGTTCACCCATTTTAATACCTAAAGCTTTTGCCTCATTTGATCTTGAAATAATACATCCATCATTGTTTGATAAAACAACAACAGGCTTTCTTCTTATCTTGGGGTTAAATAATCTTTCACAAGAAACATAGAAAGAATTACAATCAACTAATGCTAATTTTCTAGTACGTTGAATGGATGACATAAGTTACGACTCCCCAAATAAAAATATCTTGTTCTTCATTAATCAAAATTCTGTTAGAAAACTCCTTAGACCCTGAGGTTAAAAATTTTTTATCTTTTTCTTGAACTAAAGTTTTAACCACAAGCTCATCATGAACATTTGCAATTACTGTTGAAAAGTTTTTTGGCTTCAGGCTTTTATCAACAACCAGTATATCTCCATCATTAATCCCAACATCCACCATCGATTTACCCTGAACTCTAATGATAAAGGTAGCTGGAACATTTTTTATTAAATGTAGATTAAGATCAATGTCTTCTTCAATATAATCAGTGGCAGGCGATGGAAATCCAGCGCTAGCTTTATGAAGATAATAAGGGATTGTTAATTTCATGTTCTTATTTTGTTCTTATTTATAGACCAGTTATACAATACACGCAAGAGGTTGTATTTTGAGTCTATAACTGAATCAAAAGTGAATCAAAAGGTGAACATCTAAACTGCATTTTGTGCTATTGTGGATAACTTCAACCAGAGATAGTTTAAATATACCAAAATGAAAAAGTTTTTATTAATTTTTACTTTAAGTTTAATTGTAGTTTCTAATGTTATGGCAGCTAAAGAAGTAAAATATACAATAGTCATTAAAAATAAACTTTATGAGATTAGAGAATATTCTGATCGCCTAGCAATCGAAACTAAAACCTCTGATCAAGATAGTGGTTTCAGAAAATTATTTAAATATATCTCAGGAGATAACAAGGATAAAAAAGAAATAAAGATGACCACACCCGTTACTCAAACAGAGAAAAATGGAAATATGACAATGCAATTTTATATACCCACTGTATTTAATGAAAGCAATGTCCCCGGTCCAAATAATTCAGAAATTAAAGTTTTGAATATTAAAGGTGGATATTATGCTGCTATTATATATTCGGGTCGAACATCAGATAGCAATTATATTAAACACAAGGATATTTTAGAAAATCAATTAGAGAAAGATAAAGTACCAATAATAAGCAAACCAATTAGAGCAACTTATAATAGTCCATTTACTTTACCAATGCTTAGAAGGAATGAGGTAATGTTTAGAATTAACAGAAATACTTAAGGAGAAATAAATGAAAAAATTAAAGTGCCATTGTGGAGAAGTTGAAGCTGAAATTAATTTAGATGGAGATTTAGCAAAAGTATTAAAATGCAATTGTTCTATTTGTAAAAGAAAAGGAGCAATTATGTCGATGGTAAAAAATGAAGATTTTAAAATTGTTAAAGGTGAAAATAAATTAAAACTTTATCAATTTCATTCAAAAGTTGCCAAACATTACTTCTGTTCTAATTGTGGAATTTACACCCATCACAATCCAAGAGCCAATCCTGCTATGACAGGATTTAATGTAGGCTGTATTGATGAAATAAATACATTTGATTTAAAAGATGTTGCTATTAATGATGGTAAAAATCATCCACTTGATCAAAAAAAATAATTCACATGCAGCAAGTCAGCCTTTGTTTTAATAAAGTTAAAAAAGACTGTATTAAGTTTATTAAGTCACAAGAAACAGCAACTGAAAAATTTAAAGCTAAGGAAAAGATGATTAAATCTTTTTTGATACCTATTTGTTTTTGGATTGCTAAAAAGACAAATAATAAGAAACCTTATTTTGTAGGTTTAGCGGGTGGTCAAGGAACTGGAAAAACAACCATCAGTTCAATTTTAAAAATAATTTTAACAAAATATTTTAAACTTAAGGTATTTAAAATTTCGGTAGATGATTTTTATAAAACTAGAAAAGACCGAATATTATTATCAAAAAAAGTACATCCAATGCTATTAACACGAGGAGTACCTGGAACACATGAAATCAATGTAATGCTAAGTTTTTTCAAAAAGATAAAAAGTAAAAGATTTAAAAACCTAAAAGTACCAACTTTCAATAAAGCAGCTGATGACAGGTTTAATAAAAAATATTGGTATAATATTAAAGAGAGACCTGATGTAATTATTTTTGAGGGTTGGTGTGTTGGTGCAAAACCAGAAAAAAATATTTCATTAAAGAAACCAATTAATTCAATGGAAAAAGTTAATGATGCTAAATTTATTTGGAGAAAATTTGTGAACCAACAGTTAAAATCAAAATACAAAAACCTATATTCACAATTAAACTGTTTAATTTATTTAAAAGCAAAAAATTTTAACTTGCTACAAAAATGGCGATTAAAACAGGAACATAAACTTTGGTTAAAATCTAAGAAAACATCTAAACGCATGATAATGAGTAAAGGAGATGTAATTAATTTTATGCAAACTTATCAAAGAATTACTGAAAATATGTTTAGGATGATGCCTAAATATGCGTCAATTGTAATGTATTTAAATAGTAACCACCAAATCAAAAGTGTATTACATAGAAAAAAATGAAAAATTTTTTAATATCAATTTTAGTTTTACCATTTTTAATCACGGGCCTGAATGCAGAAATATTTACAACTGCACTGTCTAAAGCATACAAAAATAATTCAGAATTAAATGCAGAAAGAGAAAATATAAATATTTCAGAGCAGGAATTAAAAATTTCTCAAGGAAATTATTTACCGACTTTAACTTTGTCTGGTTCAAAAAGCCGAGAGGATACAGACAAGCTTACAAATCAATCGGGTAGTAATGTTACTATAAATGATGTTGATCCTTTAACTAAATCAATTTCAGTTGAACAAACTTTAATTGATTTTGGAAGAGGTGCAGAATTGTCAAAAAGTAAAGTTGGTTTGGATTTAGCTAAAGCCACACTTTTAAAAAAAGAACAAGATATTTTATATAAAACAACTGAAGCTTATACGGGATTAATTCTGGCAAATGAAAAACTTAAAATTAATAGAGATAATGTTGAACTTTTAAGTAGACAGGTTGAAACTGATCGAATTAGAGCTGAAAGAGGAAAAATTACTTTATCAGATGTTTCTCAATCAGAATCTTCTTTAGCCGGAGCCCAAGCAAAATTAATTCAAGCTGAGAGCGAACTATTAACTAACAAACTGAATTATGAAAATATCATTGGTTTGTTAAATGATTCAAAATCTTTAGATAAAAATTCAATTAGCGAATATCCTTTACCTGAAAGTTTGAACTCAGCAATTGAATTATCTAAAAAAAATAATCCTGATTTAATTATTGCTGAATTAGAATATGAACAGGCTCAAAAAGATAACACAATTGCAAAATCAGATTTAGCACCAACGGCTAATTTATCATTAGAAAGATCTTATGTGGATGATTTTAGTTCAACAATTAAAGAAAGAGAAAAAGACACAATCAAAGCAACTGTTTCATGGCCGTTTTATTCAGGGGGTAAAAATATTGCATCATTAAGAAAAAACAAAAGTATCGAGACAAGATCTCGTTTAATTTTAGATAGTGTTACTAAACAAAATCAAACAAATGTAGCAAGCGCATGGTCAAAATATCAATCAAATAAAAGTTTGTTAAATTCAGTTCAAATTCAAGTTAGAGCAGCAGAATTTGCAAATGAAGGAATTACAGCTGAATATGATAGTGGAGCAGGCAGAACTACTTTAGAGGTAATTCAATCGAACTCATTACTTCTTAATGCCCAAATTTCTCTTGCAGACTCAGAAAGAAACTTTATTCTTTCAAAGTTTAACCTTCTAAAATCAATAGGCTTACTAAGCAGCGATTATTTAAAAATTAAGTAAATTTCAGAGATTTTAGCACAAAATAAATTAATCTTGCTAATGAGAACAAAATGTGTACATTTAGAGCATGATTCGAAGACAAATTATTTTAACATAAAGGTAAAAAATGACTAAAAACAACTTAAAAGTAGTAAAAACTACAAAAGCACAGCAAGCGGAAGGCAGTGAAAAACATAAAGCATTAGAAGCTGCAATAGCACAAATTACTGACAATTTTGGAAAAGGTTCAGTAATGAAATTAGGTGAAAGAAGAGCAATGGACATTGAGTCAGTATCAACAGGCTCTTTAAGTTTAGACCTAGCACTTGGAATAGGTGGATTGCCAAAAGGAAGAGTTATTGAAGTTTATGGGCCAGAATCATCTGGGAAAACAACCTTAGCTTTACAAGTAGTTGCAGAAGCACAAAAAGTTGGTGGAATATGTGCATTTATAGATGCAGAGCATGCTTTAGATCCAGTTTATGCAAAAAAACTTGGTGTAGATACAGAGGAATTATTAATTTCACAACCCGATACAGGAGAACAAGCTTTAGAAATAGCTGACACATTAGTTAAATCGGGTTCCGTTTCTGTAATTGTTGTTGATTCAGTTGCCGCATTAACACCTAGAGCTGAAATTGAAGGCGAGATGGGGGATCATCATGTAGGTCTCCAATCAAGACTGATGAGTCAGGCTTTGAGAAAATTAACAGGCTCGATTTCAAGCACAAATACTATGATGATTTTTATCAATCAGATTAGAATGAAAATTGGAGTAATGTTTGGAAGTCCGGAGACTACTTCGGGTGGAAATGCACTTAAATTTTATTCTTCTGTAAGAATGGATATTAGAAGAATTGGTGCAATCAAAAATGGTGATGAAATTATTGGTAACTCAACAAGAGTTAAAGTGGTCAAAAATAAAGTAGCCCCACCATTTAAAGTTGTAGAGTTTGACTTAATGTATGGAAAAGGCATTAGTAAAGTTGGTGAACTAGTTGATCTTGGTTCAAAAGCAGAGGTTGTAGAAAAATCTGGAGCTTGGTATGCTTATAAAGGAGAAAAAATTGGACAAGGTCGAGAAAATGCTAAAATTTATTTAGAGCAAAATCCCAAGGTAGCAGCTGAAATCGAAATGGCAATAAGGGAAAAAGCTGGAGTAATAGCAAAAGAAATTGAAGGAAATCCAATTGATCCTGAAAAAGCTGCAAAGGATCAGGTAGAAGGTCTGGGTGTAGCAAAAAAAGAAGAAGTAACACCTTCTAAAAAAAATTAATTTATAGGTCATCTTTAAATTATAAAAGGCGCTTAATATAAGCGCCTTTTCCCCTTTACAGTTATCTAGACATAAAACAAAAAAGCTGTATTTTAAAAAATATGGCTGATAAATCTTTAAATCAGATAAGAAAAACGTTCTTAAATTATTTTGAAAAGAAAGATCACAAGATAGTTGCGTCTAGTAATTTAGTTCCAAATAATGACCCAACACTGATGTTTGCCAACTCAGGAATGGTTCAATTTAAAAATGTTTTTACAGGACTTGAAAAGCGAGACTATAAAAGAGCAACAACTTCTCAAAAATGTGTAAGAGCTGGTGGTAAACATAATGATTTAGAAAATGTTGGCTACACCCCAAGACACCATACCTTTTTTGAAATGTTAGGTAATTTTTCTTTTGGAGATTATTTTAAAGAACAAGCAATTAATTATGCGTGGAATTTAATTACTAAAGATTTTGGAATAGATAAAAAAAGACTTTATGTAACAGTTTACCATGAGGATGATGAGGCATTCAATTTTTGGAAGAAAATTGCAGGTCTTGGTGATGATAGAATAATAAAAATTTCAACTTCTGATAATTTTTGGTCGATGGGTGAGACAGGACCATGTGGACCTTGTTCTGAAATTTTTTATGATCATGGTGATCATCTTGAAGGTGGGTTACCAGGAACTAAGGATGAGGATGGTGACCGTTTTATTGAGATTTGGAATTTAGTCTTTATGCAATACGAGCAGATAACTAAAGACAAAAGAATAGATCTTCCAAAACCTTCTGTAGATACAGGAATGGGTTTAGAGAGAACTGTAGCCTTACTACAAGGAACCCATGATAATTATGAAACAGATCATTTCAAAAAACTAATTAGTTCTTTAGCAGAGATAGTTAAAAAAAAACCAGATCAAGTGAACCAATCTAGCTTCAGAGTTATAGCAGATCATTTAAGAGCCAGTGCTTTTTTAATAGCTGAGGGAGTATTACCTTCTAATGAAGGAAGAGGTTATGTGCTTAGAAGAATTATGAGAAGAGGTATGAGACATTCACACTTACTTGGGTCAAAGGAGCCAGTCTTCTATAATTTATTTGAAACTCTTAGAGATGAAATGTCAGGTAATTATCCTGAACTAGTAAGAGCAGATTCATTAATCAAAGAAACTTTAAGAATGGAAGAGGAAAAATTTTTAGTTCTTTTAGATAGAGGTATAAAAATTTTAGATGATGAAATTACCAAGGTAGATAAAGTTTTATCTGGTGAAGTTGCTTTTAAATTATATGATACTTATGGTTTTCCATTAGACTTAACTGAGGATATTTTAAGAAATAAATCTTTATCGATTGATAATAATAAATTTCAATCTCTAATGAAGGAAAGTAGGGAGCTTGCTAAGAAAAATTGGAAAGGGTCTGGGGATGCTGCAATTGAAGATATTTGGTTTGGAATTAAAGACAAGTTAGGGGCAACCGAATTCTTAGGCTATGAAACAAATCAAACTGAAGGTTTAGTGTTATCTCTCTTAAAAAATAATAAAGAGATTAATGAACTTAAAAAAAATGATGAAGGAATAATCATAGTAAATCAAACTCCATTTTATGCGGAGTCTGGCGGTCAGGTAGGTGATATAGGTGAAATTATAGCAAATGATTTTAAATTTGAAGTAACAGACGTCCAAAAAAAACTAGGAGATTTATTTGTTCATTATGGAAAGGTTATTAGCGGATCAATTAAATTAAATCAAAATGTTGAATTAAAAATTAATTCTAAAAGAAGAGATAATACACGTGCATATCACTCAGCAACACATCTACTGCATGAGTCCTTAAGAAGAGTATTGGGCACTCATGTAACTCAAAAAGGTTCTTTAGTTGAGCCCAGTAGACTGAGATTTGATTTTAGTCACATGCAACCAATTTTAAGTGAAGAAATTGATAAGGTGGAAAAACTTGTAAACACCATGATCTCAATAAAATCTGATGTTAAAACACGATTGATGACACCTGATGAGGCTGTTGAAAATGGTGCACTAGCACTGTTTGGAGAAAAATATGGTGATGAGGTAAGGGTTCTTTCAATGGGTAGTGAGGATGGAAATTACTTTTCTACAGAGCTTTGTGGTGGAACTCATGTTAAAAATACTGGTGATATTGGAAGATTTAAGATTATTAGTCAGTCTTCAATTGCCTCGGGTGTTAGAAGGGTAGAAGCTTTAAGAGATAAACAGTTAGAAGATTATCTACAAAATAAAAAAAAATTATCCAATATTTCTTTAGAGAAAAATGATGAAATTATCAAAAATTTAAGTCAACAAATAACACAGTTAGGTGAAGAACCATCCATAGAGGAAACAGATCAAAAAACTATAATTAAAAATTTAACAAGACAATTAGAAAAAATATTAGTTAATTCAATCTTACAAGATAAATCCAAAAATATAATCAACAACGAAGAAATTAATGGAGTTAAATTGAGACTTCAAAAAGTTGAAGGCTTACCTCCTAAAGAATTAAGAAAACTTGTGGATGAGGGTAAAAAAGAATTAAAAGAAGGTATTGTGATTGTTTTTGCATATAAAGATGAAAAAGTTGGTATAGCTGTAGGTGTAACCGAAAAGTTAACTGATAAATTTGATGCAGTTCAATTTGTTAAAGTTGGTTCTGAAATTATTGGTGGAAAAGGTGGTGGAGGTAGAAAAGACTTTGCTCAAGCTGGGGGCCAAGACCATTCTAAAATAAAAGAAGCTTTTGAAAAGCTTAAAAAATTAATTTAATTTTTTTTTAAGATTACCATCAATTTCATCTAAAAATTGATTAGTAGTAAGATATCTACTTGAAGGTCCCACAAGAATAGCTAAATCTTTTGTCATAGCCCCACCTTCTACACACTCAATACAAACTTTCTCAACTGTTAGTGAAAAATTAATTAATTCATCATTACCATCTAATTTTCCTCTATGTGCTAATCCTCTAGTCCAAGCAAATATCGAAGCAATTGGGTTTGTTGAAGTTTCTTTACCCTGTTGGTGCATTCTATAGTGTCTTGTTACTGTCCCGTGTGCAGCTTCAGCTTCCATTATTTTCCCATCAGGTGTAAGTAGTGTGCTTGTCATTAAACCTAAAGAACCATAACCTTGTGCCATAGTATCAGACTGGACATCCCCATCATAATTTTTACAAGCCCAAATATATTTTCCACTCCACTTCATTGCACAGGCAACCATGTCATCAATTAACCTGTGTTCGTAAGTTAGGCTATATTTCTTAAAATCTTCTTGATATTCTTTCTCAAAAATTTCTTGAAATATATCTTTAAATCTTCCATCATATTTTTTTAAGATTGTATTTTTAGTTGAAAGATAAACTGGCCACTTTTTCATCAAGCCGTAGCTAAAACAAGATCTTGCAAAATCTTCAATTGACTTATCTAAATTGTACATTGAAAGTGCAACTCCAGGACCAGTAAAATTGAATACCTCATGTTTAATTTCATTTTTGCCGTCTTCTGATGTCCACTTAATTTCCAATTTACCTTTACCAGGAACTTTAAAATCTGTTGCTCTATATTGATCTCCAAAAGCATGTCTTCCAATAACCACAGGGTCTGTCCATGAAGGAACAAGTTTGGGAATATTTTGGCATATTATTGGTTCTCTAAATACAGTTCCCCCAATGATATTTCTTATGGTTCCATTTGGAGATCTCCACATTTTTTTTAAATTAAACTCTGTTACACGATCTTCATCTGGAGTAATTGTTGCACACTTAATACCAACTCCTATTTTTTGGATTGCATTAGCTGCATCAATTGTAATTTGGTCTTCAGTATTATCCCGACTTTTCATCCCAAGATCGTAGTATTCGATGCCAAGATCAAGATAAGGTAAAATTAATTTATTTTTTATGAAATCCCAAATTATTCTAGTCATTTCATCACCATCTAACTCTACAATGGGTTTTTTTACTGTGATTTTGCTCATTTGTATGAAATAAATCTTATTAATTGAATTTCGTCATTTTATATACATATTAATCAAAAATTACCAATTAGAAGAACATGTTTAGTAAAATTTTTCCAAAAATTCACTCCGAAGGTTACAAATTTATTGTAATAGTGGTCATATTAACAATCATTTTTTATAAGCTCAGTAACTCTTTAGGATTAGTCGGGCTAGTTTTAACTGTTTGGGTTTATTATTTTTTCAGAGATCCAGAAAGAGTTATTATTGAAGATAATAATTATCTAGTAAGTCCAGCTGATGGTGAGGTAATTAAAGTTGAAGTTGTTGATGGCCCAAAAGAATTAGGACTAGAAAATAAAAAATTTAATAAAGTTAGTATTTTTATGAATATCTTTGACTGCCATGTAAATAGAACACCATGTGCGGGGCAAGTAGATGAAATATTATACAAACCAGGAAAATTTTTAAATGCTTCATTAGATAAAGCCAGTGAAGACAATGAAAGAAATTACTATAAGATCAAAGACGTTCATGGAAATGAGATTATAGTTGTTCAAATAGCGGGTCTTATTGCTAGAAGAATTGTTTGTGAAACAAATAAAAATCAAGAGTTAAGACAAGGAGATAGAATTGGCATGATAAGATTTGGAAGTAGAGCAGATGTTTATTATGAAAATTATGAGCCTTTAGTTAAAATTGGTCAAATAGCTATTTCTGGTGAAACTTTATTAGCTAAAAGATAGTTTATGGATCAGCCAAAAAATAACTTTAAAATTGTTTCCGATAAAAAAACAAGAATGATTCTACCAAATGCCATTACTTTAATAGGTGTTTGCATTGGTTTAACCTCAATCAAGTTTGCAATAGATGGAAAATTTGCAATAGCAGTTATTGCAGTAATGTTCGCGGGTTTGATGGATGCATTGGATGGTCGAATAGCTAGATTAATTAAAGGAACATCTAAAATGGGTAAAGAATTAGATTCTTTAGGGGATGTAATTAGCTTTGGAGTTGCGCCAGCACTTATAATGTATTTTTGGAATTTACAATATTTAGATAAATTAGGATGGTTTGTTTGTTTAACGTATGTGGTTTGTGTTGCCTTAAGACTGGCAAGATTTAATATAAATTCCGAAGAAGAGCCATCATGGAAAGACAATTTTTTTGAAGGAATGCCCTCACCTGCAGGAGGGATAATTGTTCTAATGCCTTTAATCATAAGTTTTAGTGAACTAGAAGAACTTCTTTTTAAAATTAATTACGATTTATTAGTGCCAATATTTTTTATTATAGTTTCAGTACTATTAATAAGCACACTTCCAACATATTCATTTAAAAGAATAGTCATACCAAGAGCAATGACAAAATTTTTACTATTTGGAATAGTCTTATTTCTTGGCGCGTTATTAGTTTATACATTTAAAATTTTAGCTGTAAGCTCTTTGGTGTATCTTTTTTTAATACCGGTAAGTTATTTCCATTATAAAAAGATTAAAAAAGAAAAAAATATAACTTCAGATACAGATGAAGGATTAGAAGACATACTGTAGATGAAAAAAAATGTAATTGTTTCATTAGCAGATGCAAATTATTTTCCATTACTAGAAGAGTTAGTAGAATCTATTAAAAGATTTAAAGAGAGTGACAATATTGCAATTTGCATTTTAGATGCAGGGTTAACGCAAGAGCAAAAAAATAAATTATTAAATAAAGTAGATGAAATAAAATCAGCTGAATGGGATATAGAAGTACCGGACCATAAAGTAAAAGGTAAGGAATGGTTAAAAAGTCAGGTCTCAAGAGCATTTTTGCCAAAATACTTTCCTAATTATGAAAAATACTTATGGATAGATTGTGATGCATGGGTAAATGATTGGCATTGTGTAGAATTATATTTTAAAGCCTGTGATAATGGAAAACTAGGTATCACGCAAACGATTGGTCCAGGATACAAAATAACTTCAAAAGTTAATTGGTTAGTTGGAAAATTAGCAATTGTTAAATCTCAAAACTTTAAGCATGCCGTAAAGTCAAAAATTGGATATGATAAAGCCAGAAAATTAGCTTTTGCACCACATATAAATATTGGAGTGTTCTCACTAGAAAAAAACTCTAAAGGATGGAGTTCTTGGCAAAATAATTTATCAAAGACTTTAAAAGCTGGAAATATTTTTGGATCAGAGGGATTGGCAATTAATATATCAGTATATATTGATGATTTAGAAACAGAATTTTTACCTTTAAACTGCAATTGGATTACTAGTAATTTACTTCCAAAATATGACGAACAACAAAAAACATTTGTTGAACCTTATTTACCTAATTATAAAATAGGTATAATGCATCTTGCGGCTGGAATTTGGAAAGATGGTAAAGACATGAGGGTAGACAAAGATGTGAAAATTAAAATTGAAAACTTAAATAAAATAACAACACTTAAAAGTCTTAGATATAATAATTAATTGAAAAAAAATAGAATTTCAAAAAATTGGATCAATAAACAAAAAAGAGATATTTATGTTAGACAGTCTCAAGTGGATGGCTATAGAGCAAGATCAGCTTATAAATTAATAGAAATAGATGAAAAATTTAAGATACTAAAAAATGGAATATCTGTAATTGATTTGGGAGCATCACCTGGTAGTTGGTCTCAATATATTGCAAGGACAGTAAAGAGCGGAAGAATAGTTTCGATTGACATAAAAGATATGGAAAAAATTGAGAATATAATTCAAATTAAGGGCGATTTTACTATGCAAGATTCTCAAAAAAAGATTAAGAGATTTTTTAAATCAAAAGTTGATGTTGTTGTGTCCGACATGGCAGTTAATACAACAGGTATAAAGGATATTGACGCGATTTATACTGGTGAATTAGCAATGGAGGCAATGAACTTTTCTAAAGAGATGCTAGTGAAAGAAGGCCGTTTTGTTTCTAAAATTTTTTTAGGTTCGTCATTTAATGAAATTGTAGCACTAGGAAAAAAGATATTCAAAGAAGTGAAGGTATTTAAACCTAAAGCTAGCAGGAAAGAGTCCAAAGAAAGCTTTATAATTTGTAAAAATACAAGATAGTCTCTTTAATAATAAAAGGAATCATATATAAATTATTATGGTTCCTATAAAAGAAGCACTCACCTTTGACGATGTAACATTAGCCCCCAAATACTCAAATATATTACCATCCGAGGTAGACACGAGTATAAAACTAACAAAAGATTTAAAGCTTAGAATACCCCTGTTATCATCAGCCATGGATACCGTAACAGAAAGCAGAATGGCAATTGCAGTTGCAAATGCTGGTGGCATAGGAGTTATTCACAGAAATTTAGAAATAACGAAACAAATTGAAGAAATTAAAAAAGTCAAAAAACAAAAATTATTTGTTGGGGCAGCCGTTGGTGCTGGTCCAAAAGAATTACAAAGAGCTAAAGAAATTTTAAAAGAGGGTGTAAACTTGATTGTAGTAGATACTGCGCACGGTCATACTAAAAAAGTTTCTGAAATTATTAAATATATAAAAAAAATTAAAGATAAAAAAACAGCTTTATGTGCGGGAAATATTGCTACTCCAGAAGCAGCTAAATTCTTACTTAAATTAGGTGTAGACATCATTAAAGTTGGTATTGGCCCTGGATCAATTTGTACTACACGATTGGTAGCTGGTATTGGGGTACCTCAATTAAGCGCAATTCTTTCAGTTAGAAAAGGAATTAAAAAAAAAAATGTAAAAATTATTGCTGATGGTGGAATTAAATACTCAGGTGATTTGGCAAAAGCATTTGCAGCTGGCGCTGACGCTGTAATGATTGGTTCTTTGTTTGCTGGAACAGACGAAGCACCAGGAAAAATAGTAAAAAAAAATGGAAAATTTTTTAAAAGTTTTAGGGGCATGGGGTCTGTAGGTGCAATGAATAAAGGATCTGCTGATAGATATTTTCAAATAAAACAAAAAGATACGTCAAAATATGTTCCTGAAGGAGTAGAGGGTTTTTCAAAATATAAAGGTGATGTTGGAAACGTTATATTTAAATTAATAGGAGGACTTAGGTCATCTATGGGTTATTTAGGTTCTAAACAAATAAAGTATTTAAGAAATAAACCACAATTTGTAAAAATTACAAAAGCTGGATTTTATGAAAGCATGGTTCATAATGTGGATATAGTAAAAAGTGATAAAAAGTATTAATGAATAAATTTTTAAAAACATCTATTTTAATAATTTGTATTATAAATTTCTTAAATATTTCTTTTAGTAAGGAGAATTTTTACGACGAAGGTGTAAAATTATTTAAGAATAAAAAGTACGAAGATGCCAAATTTTTATTTGAAAGAAGTATTGTATTAAATCCAAAGCATTCAAGCTCATATCTGTACTTGGCAAAAATTTATAAAGAAGAAGAAAATCAGAAAAAAGAGGAAAAAAATTTAGAAACCACACTTTTAATTAACCCAACTAATGAAGAGGCAATTTTGATGTTAATGGAAATTGGTTTAGAACAAACTAATTACTCCAAGGTAAAAGAGTTATCTGAAAGATTTACAAAAGTTTGTAAAAATTTATGTAACAAAAATAAAAAAATATTAAAAGATCTGGAAAACTTAGAACCACAAAATGAGTCTTGATTCAGATTTAGAAAAAATTTTAATAATTGATTTTGGATCACAATTTACACAATTAATTGTTAGAAGAATTAGAGAACTTGGTGTCTTTTCAGAAATAGTCAGTCATAAAAAAATAATAAGTTCACAAATTAAAACTAATATTAAAGGAATTATTTTATCTGGAGGGCCTTTAAATGTTTATCAATTAAAAAAAAATTTATTTGATAAAAAGATTTTAAAACTTCAAATACCAATTTTAGGGATTTGTTTTGGTCATCAAATTTTATCAAAATTTAACGGGGGTCAAGTTAAACAATCAAACCATAGAGAGTTTGGTTTAGCTAATATTTTTAAAAAAAGAGATAGCCTTATAACTAAAAATTTTTTTAAAAAAAAAGAACCGACTAAGGTATGGATGAGTCATGCGGATCAAGTATCTAAATTACCAAAAACTTTTAGGGTTATAGCCTCAAGTGACAATTCAAAGTTTGCTATTGTGGAGAGTAAATTGGAAAAGTTTTTTGGTGTTCAATTTCATCCTGAGGTAACGCATACACAAAACGGAAAAAAAATAATTAGTAATTTTGTTTTTTTAATTTGTAAGGTTAAAAAAAACTGGTCTTCTAAAAATCAAAAAATACAATTAATTAAAGAATTAAAAGAACAAGTTGGACCCAACAAGGTTATCTGTGGACTTTCTGGTGGGGTAGATAGCAGTGTAGTTGCTCAACTTTTAAATAAGGCAATTGGAAAAAAACTTTATTGCATTTTTGTGAATACGGGTTTGCTGAGAAAAAATGAAGAAATACAAGTAGTGAAAACTTTCAAAAAAAAACTTAAAATTAATTTGATTTATGTAAACGCTGAAAAAGAATTTTTAAAAAAATTACAAAATGTTTCTGACCCAGAAAAAAAAAGAAAAATTATTGGAAAATTGTTTATTAAAATTTTTGAAAGATATGCAAAAAAAATTAAGAATGTTAAATTTTTAGCACAAGGAACACTTTATCCCGATTTAATTGAGAGCCGCTCTGTTACAGGCAGCCAAACATCAAAGATTAAATCACACCATAATGTTGGAGGTTTACCAAAAAGAATGAAACTTAAGTTGGTCGAACCACTCAAATTTTTGTTTAAAGACGAAGTTAGAAAATTAGGATTAGAATTGAATTTAAGTAAAGATATTATTTCGCGACATCCTTTTCCTGGTCCAGGTTTAGCAATTAGAATGCCAGGCTTAATTACAAAAGAAAAAATCAATATTTTAAAAGAAGCAGATCATTGTTTTATTCAAGCTTTAAAAGAACATGGCCTTTATCATAAAATTTGGCAAGCTTATGCAGCCTTACTTCCTGTAAAAACTGTTGGGGTGATGGGTGACAATCGAACTTATGAATATCTATGCTTATTAAGAGCTATTACCTCAGAGGATGGCATGACAGCAGATTTTTTTGAATTTAAAAAATCATTCTCTCAAATGATTTCAAACAAAATTGTGAATAGTATTAAAGGAATTAATAGAGTAGTTTATGATATTACCTCAAAACCTCCTAGTACTATTGAATTAGAATAAGATGAATATAAAAGTAAAAAAATTTCTCAATAAAAAAAATAAATCTAAAATCATTTGTCTTACTGCATATTCAAAAAATGTTGCATTAATTTTAGATAAACATTGTGACCTTGTTTTAGTGGGAGATTCATTGGGCTCTGTACTTTATAATTATAAGTCTACAAAAGAAGTAACTTTAGATACAATGATTAGACACTCTAAAAGTGTAAGACTTGGTGTGAATAAATCTTTGATGGTAGTTGATATGCCATACAACACCTATCGTAACCCCAATGAAGCCTTAAAGAATGCAAAACTAATAATGAAACAAACTAAATGTGATGCAATTAAATTGGAGGGTGGAAAAAAAATTATTTCTATAGTTAAGAACCTGGTTAAGAATAAAATACCTGTTATGGGTCACCTAGGCATTTTACCTCAAACAGAAAAAAAATTTACTTTTAAAGGTAAAAAACTACCTGAAAGAAACAGAATTTTAAAAGAAGCCAAGCTACTAGAAGAAGCAGGAATTTTTTCAGTTGTACTGGAATGTATTGAAACCAAACTATCAAAAAAAATTACTGAACAATTAAAAATACCGACTATTGGGATAGGATCTTCTGTAAATTGTGATGGTCAAGTATTGGTAATTGATGATTTGATTGGTTTGAGTGAGGGTAAATTTAGATTTGTTAAGAAGTTTGCCAATACAAGTCAAATTATTGATAATGCAGTTAAAAGATATAAATCTGAAGTATTAAAAAAACAATTTCCTAAAGCAAAACACTCATTTAAAAATTAGATTAATTAACCCATAGTAAAAGGATCTGATATTGGCTTATCAGAAGAGTTGTACCATGTTGTTTTTATTCTTGTGTATTCTTTAATAGACTCAATTCCTGCTTCTTTACCATAACCGCTGTCTTTTATTCCTCCAAATGGTGCCATAGGAGAAATTAATCTATATGTGTTTACAAAAACTATTCCTGCTCTAACTGCTTTAGATACCCTCATACCTCTTCCAAGGTTGGAAGAATAAACTCCAGAAGATAGCCCATATTTATTGTCATTCATTAGTTTTATTGCCTGGTCTTCTGTATCAAATTTCATTACAGACAATACTGGACCAAATAATTCATTTTCAGCCGTAGGTAAGTTGTGATTTTTACATTCAATTATTGTTGCTGGAAAATAATAACCCTTATTAGATATATTAGATCTTTTGCCTCCACATCTAATTTCTCCGCCCTGTTCAACAGTAGCTTTAATATTCTTTTCTATATTTTCTAATTGTTTAAAACTATTTAAAGGACCCATTTGAGTATCTTTATCCATTGGTGCGCCCAATTTTATCTTTTCTGCCTTTGCTACTAATTTGTCTAAAAATTCATTGTAAATTTCAGACTGTATATAAAGCCTTGATCCGGCAATGCAACTTTGGCCACTTGCACCAAATATACCAGCTGTAATTCCATTAAGTGCATTTTCTTGTTCTGCATCGTTAAATACAACAACAGGACTTTTACCACCAAGCTCCAAACTAACTTGGGATAAATTTTCAGCAGAGTTTTTTATAATATGTTTTGCTGTCTCAGGTCCACCAGTGAATGCAATTCTTTCTACAAGATTATGTGTAGTCAGAGCCTTTCCACAAGGTTCACCTAAGCCTGTTATTATATTAACTACTCCTTTTGGTATTCCTGATTTTTCAACTAATTTTGCAAATTCCAACAAAGTTACGGGTGCAAGCTCAGAAGCTTTTATTACCACTGTATTTCCCATCGCTAATGCGGGCGCGAGTTTTACAGCAGTCAATAACATTTGAGAATTCCATGGAATAATTGCAGCCACTACACCGATGGGTATTCTAGTTGTTGTTACTTGCATGTCTGGTTTATCTATTGGAACTACAGTGCCTTCAATTTTATCTGCAAGGCCTGCAAAGTAATCATAGTATTCTGCAATATAGATAGCCTGTGATTTAGTTTCTCTAAAAATTTTTCCTGTATCGATAGTTTCAATAGTACCGAGATGTTCAGCATTTTCTCTTAATTGATCTGCTAGAGATCTTAAATATTTAGCTCTATCTCTTGGATGTAAATTGGCCCATGAATGTTCAAAAGCTTTTTGTGCAGCCTTAACTGCTTTATCAACATCTTTTGTACTTGCCTCAGGTACAGTTGCCCAAACCTCATTATTTTCTGGATTTAAAGTTTTAATTGTTTTACCAGATTCAGAGTCAACCCACTGACCATCTATGAACATTTTAAAGTTTTGAATTTTTGTCATTTAATTATTAATAAAATTTTTAAGATTAATATTAACATCATCTGCACACTCTATACTACAAAGATGTTTTCCGTTATTTATCTCAACAAAATTTGAATTTATTAAATCATTAGATAAAGATTTTGACATTTGAGTTGTGGAACTCGTATCACCTGACCCTGTCATGATAAGAGTTTTAGTTTTAATATTTTTAATCATATCAATATTATCTTGGTGATAAGTAAACAATTTGTATGCTTTTAAAAAATTTAAATGATCGTCATCATCTTTTGTCAAAATTTTGATAAATTGATCATAAATTTTTGGATGGTTATTTAAGTATTCATCTGTGAACCATCTCTTGAGTGCCTGTTTTGAAATAGGTTTGTTCAATTTAGCCTGCTCAAATCTCTCTATAACTAAAGCTCTTTGTTCTACAGTTCTTTTATATGTTGTTCCGATTACTGTAAGACTTTTTAACTTATGTTGAAATTTTGAAGCAAAGTCTAATGCAATTAATGACCCTAAAGAAAAACCTATAAGGTTAATTTTATCAATTTTTAAAAACTTCAATAAATAGTCTAGTTGATCTGAAAAATCATTTAATGTGACCTCTTTTTTATTGTAAGGAGTTTTTCCATGCCCCAATAAATCGTAGGTAATTGTTGAGTAGTTATTTAAAGAGTTAACTTGAGAGTCCCACATTTTGTGATCTAGACCAACACCATGAACGAACACTAATGGCTCAGTGTTATTATCAATGAACGAATGATAATTTTGATTAGGATCAAAATTGTGTGGCATTAATTTATTTGGGATCCAGTCCCATTTCCTTCATATCTTGATATCTATCACCAGTTCTAGCATGAGCTCTACCACTTGATGCACCACCAATTGCTATAACAATTTCATCACTAAATGGAGCGTCATGAATGGTAAATTCATGAGTTAAATAATATGGTCTCAATCCCGAGTCTGTTTTATGCATCATTGGAATTGACATTTTAGATCCTGCGGGACCTCTAGTATTCGTAAAACTTAAATAAGATGTTCCACCAACAGCATCTCTGAATTTATTTCCAAACCTTAAAGTATGAATAAATGCTGATGCGTGTTCTATTTCACCATCAAGTCCAACAATACCAGCCTTACCATATGCTAAAATTTTTTCCGGAGAGCCCATTTCTTTTATTAATTCTGACACTAGAATAGTACCTAGTTTGGGGGCTAAATCTAAAATGATTGGCTTTAAATCATCAACAAAACCTTTTCCATGCCATGGATTTTTAAATACAGCAGCAACTGAAACTAGTAAAACAGGTTCTTTAGCTTCTTTACCACCTTCAATAAAAGTTTTATCAACAAATTTTGTAAATTTTCTTAATTCAAGTTTCATTAACTAGCCTTTTCCATATTTGAATTATCTAAATTAATTTTTGGTATCACTTCATCATTAAACAGTTTTATACTTTTCATACAAGCGTCATGCTCTATGCCGGGAAAGTTAGACCATACTTGTAAGTTTTGTAAATTTAATTCAGATTTTAATTCATTAATTTTATTAACCACATACTCCGGTGTACCAAATAATAAATTTCTTTTATGTAAGAAATCATAATTAAGTAAATCTAATTTATGTTTTGTTTCTGGTAGTTCTTCACCTGGATCCATATGATTACCCAAACCTCTCCAATGACAAACCCATTTCATATAATTAATAATATGTTCTCCAGCTAATTTTTCTGCTTCTTCCATAGTTTCCGCCACAAACATATCCCTAACTAAAGACACACCTTCTCCCAATGGCACATCTCTGTTTTCAGCTTTCGATTTTGCATCCCTATAAATCTCAAATCTTGACTTCAAAGCTTTTACAGTTGGAATCCACATTATAGTGTTTAATCCATTTTGTGCAGCCCATTCTATCGATCTTGCTCCATCAACAACTTGCCATATAGGAGGGTGTGGTCGTTGCATTGGTTTTGGAACAACGCTAATTTTTTTTATTTCATTTGTTTTTGTATCTAAAAATTCCTCACTAGGCGGACTCATATCGTGCTGCCAAGTAAAACCAGGAGTAGGGTAATTATAAAATTCACCTTGGTGACTAAAAAATTTTTCAGTCCATGCTTTTTTCATCACTGTTAAAGTTTCATCAAATAATCTAAAATTTTTTGCCTGATCTTTTAAGTCAGCTTCTTTATTCATGTTGATAGCTTCTCTGCCATATATTCCTCTACCAATACCAATATCAACTCTTCCATTTGATAATTGATCCAATAAAGCTATGTCTTCTGCAAGACGTATTGGGTTATGAAAAGTAATTACATTACAGGCTTGTCCAATTCTAATTTGTTTTGTTCTTGCAGCAGCATCTACACCCATCATTAAAGGGTTCGTACACGATTCCATTCCTTCATGATTAAAGTGATGCTCTGTATACCAGATAGAGTCCCAATTATTTTCATCACAGTATGTGGTGATTTCTTTAGTCTCGTTTAATAATTGATTGTATGGTTTTTGATTCCAGTTAGTGGTGTTACAAAAATATCCAAATTTCATTCAAACCTCCTTAAATAATTAAATTTAAAGACGACTGATCCCACTTTCGTATTCTTTAGTACCGTTTAAACTTTAAGTAACGACGAGTTATGTGCGCTTTTTACCAAACCTTATTTTAACTAGACTCCTTATTCAATATATATTTAATCCAATATTATAGGTAATTTATGAAATTAAATAAAATTGAGCCAAAATTTATCTTTAAATCGAACCCAAGAATTGGCTTAATTACATTAGGTAGCGATTTCAGAATTGAAAAAGATTTTAATAATCTAATATATGGAAGAGACATTGATCTCTATGTAAATAGAATTCATTGCTACAATCCACTTACCAACGACACCTTAGCTAAAATGGCCGAAGATATTACCGAAGTTACCAAAGATATTCTTCCTGACCAAAAAATAGATTGCATTGCTTATGGCTGCACCTCAGGAACAGTAGCTGCAGGATACGATGTGATAAAAGAAAAAGTAAATTTAGCCAAACCAGAGGCAAAAGTAACAACTCCTATAACTTCTGCAATTAAAGCCTTAAAAGTTTTGGGAATAAATAAAATATCTATCTTTACACCTTACACAAAAACAATAAACGATTCTGTAGCTAGTTATTTTAAAAAAAGAAATATCACTATTAATTCTTTGAGCTATTTTGATATTGATTCAGATCTGGATATTGGAAAAGTTGATGAACAATATTTATTTGAAGTTCTGTCTAAAACAGATTTAGTAGATAGCGATGCATTATTTGTTTCCTGTACAGCTTTACCTGTTTTATCAATAATAGATAAACTGGAGAAAAAACTTAATAAAGTAATTCTATCAAGCAACCAAACTTTAATCTGGGACTCACTTAATGAAATAAATTATAAAGAAAAAATTGAAGGTTTTGGAAAATTATTTAATCACTAATAAATATGAATTTTACTAAAGAAGAATATAAAACTAGGTTAAAGAAAGTTCAAAGCTTAATGCAAGAAAAAGGCATAGAGCTATTGATATCTAGCGATACAGCCAATATGAATTATTTAACCGGTTATGATGCTTGGTCATTTTATTATGCACAAGCAGTAGTGGTCCATGTAAATGCTGAAGAGCCATTATGCTGGGTAAGAAAACAAGATTCAGGTGGCGCTTATATAAAAACATATTTAAAAAATGAGAATGTTTTAATTTATGATGAAAAATATATTCACACATGGCCACTTCATCCTTATGATAACCTTGTAAACATCATAAAGGAGAGAAATTGGGATAAGCTTACAATTGGCCTAGAAATGGATAGTCATTATTTCACAGCTTATTGTTATGAAAAAATGAAACAAGGTTTGCCTAATGCTAAGTTAAAAGACTCTAAAAGGTTAGTTAACTGGGTAAGAGTAGTTAAATCTAATGCTGAGATTGAGTTTATGAAATCAGCAGCAATAATCTCTCAAAAAGGAATGCAAGTAGCAATTGACGTAATAAATCCTGGTGTAAGACAGTGTGATGCCGTCGGTGAAATTCAAAAAGCATTATTTTATGGTACGCCAGAGTTTGGAGGTGAGTATTCGAGTATTGCAACTTTATTGCCAACAGGAAAAGGAACTTCTGCTTCACATTTAACAGCAACCCAAGACAAATTTATTAAAGGAGAGGCGACAATTATTGAACTTTCTGGTGTCTATCAACGATACCACGTTCCAATGGCTCGTACAGTTTTACTCGGTAAGCCTGACCAAAAAAAGATTGATACTATGAAAAAAACAAATGAGGCACTCCAGGCGGGTATTGATTTAGCTAAATCTGGAAATACAGCAGATGACGTTGCTCAAGCATTTTGGAAAATATTAGATAAATATGGAATAGAAAAAACTTCAAGAACTGGATATTCAATTGGCATAGGTTATCCGCCTGATTGGGGTGAGCATACATTAAATATTTCAAAAGGTGATATGACTGTTTTACAACCAAACGTTACTTTTCACATGATTGCAGTGATGCAATTTGGAAATTGGGGAGTAGAAGCATCTGAGGCAATAAGAGTCACAGATAATGGCGCAGAACTGTTTTGTAATTTTTCTAAAGAACTTCATGTTAAAAGTTAGTTATTAGGGGTTGATATTTATTCCTACAAATGTTTTAAATTCACTAAATTATTTCAATGAATAAAGAATTCGTCAAATTTGATAAAGTAGATAAAAGTTATGACGGTAAAATACTGGTCGTAAAAGATCTTCAGTTAGATATTGAAGAGGGTGAATTTGTTACAATGTTAGGCCCCTCAGGTTCTGGTAAAACTACTTGTCTAATGATGTTAGCTGGTTTTGAAACACCAACACACGGTGAAATTTATTTAAATGGAAAAGCAATATCAAGTATTCCTCCTCACAAAAGAGGAATTGGAATGGTATTCCAAAACTATGCATTGTTTCCTCATATGACTGTATATGAAAATTTAGCATTTCCATTAAGAGTTAGAAAAATTCCAAAAGATGAAGCAGATAAAAAAATTGATAAAGCATTATCAATGGTATCACTCCAAGGTTTTGCCGAAAGAATGCCTGGACAATTATCGGGTGGTCAACAGCAAAGAGTGGCGGTAGCAAGATCACTAGTATTTGATCCACAACTAGTATTAATGGATGAGCCTCTAGGAGCATTAGATAAAAATTTAAGAGAGAGTATGCAATATGAAATTAAACATATTCATGAAAGTATTGGAGTAACAGTCGTTTATGTTACACATGATCAAAGTGAAGCTTTAACAATGTCAAACCGAATTGCAGTTTTCAATGATGGTAAAGTTCAGCAACTTTCAAGTCCAGATGAATTATATGAAAAACCAGTTAACTCTTTTGTTGCAGAGTTTATTGGAGAGAACAATACATTTGCAGGTGAAGTTTCGGATATTTCAGGTGGAAAATGCAAAGTTAAATTAGCTAATGCAGAAATATTAGCAAATCCAATTTCGGTTAAAAGAAAAGGGGAAAAAACAAAAATTTCTTTAAGACCTGAAAGAGCCTTGATAAATCCCAGTGATAAAATGGACAACATACATTCAGGTAAAGTTGAAGAAGTGATATATCACGGAGATCATACAAGAGTACGAATGAATGTATTAGGTAATAATCAATTTATTCTAAAAGTTCCAAACAGCTCAGCCAACCTGGATATTAAGCTTGGCAAAGAGATTAAAATTGGATGGAACAGTGAAGACGCTAGAGCTCTAGACCCTAAGTAATAATCAGTAAATACATTGTTAATTAAGTAAAATGGGCTGTTGACTCTGATTATCGACTTTGTTGTACTCTCTTTTTTAAAAAATAACGTTTAAACGGAGGAAATATGAAAACTATTAGTAAATTATTACTAGCTATCACTTTTGCTATCTCTGTAACTACTTCAGCATTTGCAGTAACTGTAGTGTCTTGGGGTGGGTCTTACACAGAGTCTCAAAAGTTAGGTTATGGTGATCCTACTGCTAAAGCAACCGGTATAGAAATTAACTGGGTTGATTATTCAGGTGGATTATCTGAGATTAAAGCACAAAAAGAAGCTGGCGCAATTACATGGGATATTATCGATGTATATGCAATGGATACTATCACTGGATGTGACGAAGGATTATTTGTTGAATTTGATTTTGACAAAGACTTTCCAGCTGCACCAGATGGAACAGTTGCGAGTAAAGATTTCTTTGCTCCAATGCCGAGTAAATGTGCTGTAGGAAATATTTTATATTCTTGGACTTACGCTTATAATACTGAAACTATTAAAGGCACTCCAAAAACTATCAAAGATTTCTTTAACACTAAAAAGTTCCCTGGAAAAAGAGGTATCTACAAAGGTGCTTTAACTAATCTAGAGATCGCTTTAGCTGCAGATGGAATTAAACCAGGTAAAGGTGGAGAAAAAATCTATAAAGCTTTAGACACAGAAAAAGGTGTTACTAGAGCTATGGATAAGATCAAAGAATTATGTACAGATCCTAATGGTGGATGTGTATTTTGGTCTGCAGGTGCTCAACCGCCAGAATTATTAGTTTCAGGTGAAGTCGTTATGGCTACAGGTTGGAATGGTAGATTCTTTAATGCAATAGTGGAAGGTGCTCCATTAAAACAAGTATGGGATGGACAAGGTCTTGACTACGAATACTTCGTACAAGTTAAGGGTGGACCAAACGATGCTAATGGAAAAGCTTTAAAAGCTTTAGCTATGATGACAAGTACGGAGATGTTAGCGGGTAGTGCAAAACATATTGCATACGCTCCATACAGAATATCTTCTATTGATATCATGCAAGCAGGAGAACCTTGGTTTAAAGATGGTAAAACTAATATGGTACCACAAATGCCAACTGCTCCCGCAAACACTAAAAACTACTTCTTAGTAGATCCAATTTACTGGGCTGATAATGGTACAGAGCTTGGTGAAAAATGGGAAGCTATGAAAGCTGGTTTTTAATTTAAGTTTTAAACAACTAAATTATATACTATAATTTAAGGGCGGTTATTTTATAACCGCCCTTTTTATTTATGAACTCAGAAACACAAAAAATTTTAACAACAGATGGAATACCTTTAGAGGTAAGTCTAAAAAAAGCTGAACGTAAAAATAAGATTAAAGCTTTCTTACTTGTTGCTCCTTTATTATTATTTATAATTATTACTTACGTAATTCCAATTGGTAGTATGCTTACGAGAAGTATTGATGACAAAATGGTTACCGAGATGCTTCCTAAAACATTTAAATCAATGGAGACATGGGATGGACAAGAGTTACCACCAGAAGAAGTTTTTGAAGCTTTTTACTTAGATTTTCAAAATTTAGTTGATGAAAGACGTGAGGGTAAACTATCTACACAATTAAATTATACAAAAAATGGCTTTAAAAGTATTATTAAAAAATTAAGAAGAAAATCAAAATCCTTTGTTGAAGGTAATTATAAAGAACAAATAATGTCAGTCCACAAAAGGTGGGCAGATGTCGAATACTGGCAAGCAATAAAAAGAAGAGCCCCAGCATATACTGTTCAAAAATATTTAAAAGGCATAGACATGTATAAAAATGATAAAGGAGAAATAGTTAATGTATCCGAAGATAGAAGAATTCACAGACTATTATGGTTAAGAACAATAGAAGTTGCATTATTTGTAACAATTTTTTGTTTTTTAATGGCGTATCCAATAGCTCATTTGTTAGCTACTTTGCCTATGAAGTATAGCAACTTGCTAATGATCTGCGTACTACTTCCGTTTTGGACCTCATTACTTGTGAGGACTGCCAGTTGGATGATATTGTTACAACAGCAGGGTATAGTAAATGATTTCTTTGTCTTCATTGGTTTGGTTGCTAATGATGCGAGACCTGAGATGATGTACAATAAAACTGGAACATACGTTGCAATGACACAAATTTTGTTACCATTTATGGTTTTGCCACTTTATAGTGTTATGAAAACTATTTCACCTAGCTTAATGAGGGCAGGAAAATCATTAGGCGGAACACCATTTACAACCTTTTGGAAAATTTATTTTCCTTTAACAATACCGGGTATTGGTGCCGGTTGTTTGTTAGTTTTCATTTTAGCAATAGGTTATTACATTACTCCGGCCTTAGTTGGAGGTGCATCTGGTACTCTTATAAGTAACCAAATAGCTTTTCACATGAAAGCTACACTTGATTGGAGCTTCGCTTCAGCAATGGGATTAATGCTTTTGACTGGAGTTTTAGCAATCTATTGGGTTTACAATAAAATAGTAGGAATTGATAATATCAAATTAGGATAATTAAAAAGAATGGCTTTACCAAGATATACAGAACCACATTACAGAGCTTGGCACTATCTATATTTAACTATTTGTACAGCTGTTTTCTTTTTTTTAATTGCACCTCTGTTTGTAATATTCCCTTTATCTTTCAATTCAGAGGAATTTTTAGTTTTTACAGATGGCATGATGAGACTTGATCCAGATGCTTTTTCTACCAGGTGGTACAAGGATATGGTTTATGGAACTAAAAATCCATGGGGCTTAGCTGCAAGAAATAGTTTTATAATCGCATTTTTTGCAACAATTGGTTCAGTTTTACTAGGAACTGTTGCCGCATTGGGATTGAGTAGTAGACATATGCCTTACAAGGGTTTGATCATGGCTATATTAATTTCTCCAATGATTGTTCCATTAATTATTTCAGGTGTAGCGATCTTTTTCTTTATGGCTAAAGCTGGTTTAGCAGCAACGCATACAGGAATTATTCTTGCACATATAATTTTAGGTACACCATTTGTTGTAATCACAGTTACAGCTACTTTATCTGGCTTTGATCACAGTGTAACAAGAGCAGCAGCCAGTCTTGGAAGCAATCCAGTAAATACTTTTATGAAAATTACTTTACCGTTAATCTTACCAGGTGTAATATCGGGTGGTTTGTTTGCTTTTGTAACTTCATTCGATGAAGTTGTGGTTGTCCTATTTTTAGCTGGTCTTGAAAGTACAACTATTCCAATTCAAATGTGGACTGGTCTAAGAGAACAATTAAGCCCAACTATTCTCGCAGTAGCAACTTGCTTAATTGTTTTGTCAACTTTAATACTTGTAACCGCTGAACTCTTGAGAAGAAGATCTGAGAGACTCAGGGGCATAAATCGACATTAAAATCATTTCATGAAGATTAAGAATGTAGTTGTAATTGGTTCAGGAACCATGGGAAGCGGTATTGCTGCTCACTTGTGCAATGCAAATGTACCTGTAACTTTATTAGATTTGAAAACAGAGATTAGTGAAAAAGCGAGAGAACAAATTTACAAATCTAAACCTCCATTATTAATTGATAAGTCAAAAATTAATAATATTAATGTAGGAAATATTTCTGATGACTTTGATGTGGTTAAAGAAGCCGATTGGGTTGTTGAAGCAGTCGTTGAAAGAATAGATATTAAACATCAAATATATGAAAAGATATTTAAAGCAAGAAAAGATGGAGCGATAGTTTCATCTAACACCTCATCAATTCCAATTAAAGTTTTATCAGAGCATTTAACGAGTGATGAAAAGAAAGATTTTTGTATTACTCACTTTTTTAACCCAGTTAGATATATGGGTCTTTTAGAAATAGTTAAAAATGAAAATAATGATCTTAATAAAATTAATCAGCTTAAAGAATTTTGTGAAGTTGAGTTAGGCAAAGGTGCAATTATTTGCAATGATACGCCAGGTTTTTTAGGAAATAGAGTTGGTGTTTATGCAATGCAGATTGCAATGACAGAAGCTTTTAAAATGAAACTTACGATCGAAGAAGCAGATGCAATTTTTGGAAGACCTATGGGAATTCCTAAGACAGGTGTATTTGGTTTATACGATCTAATTGGTATTGATTTAATGGCAGATGTTCTAAAAAGTTTTATTAAAGAATTACCAAAGTCAGATGAATTCCATGAAGTTGCAAAAGAAATTCCGTTGGTAAAAAAATTAATTGAAACAGGTTATACTGGAAGAAAAGGCAAAGGTGGTTTTTATAGAATGAATAAAACTGGAGCCACCAAAGTTATGGAAGCTATCAATCTTGAAACAGGAGATTATTCAGTTAGCAAAAAGATTAATATTAGATCTGATAAAGTTGATCTAAAGGGTTTGATTAATCGAAAAGATAAATATGGTACTTACGCCTGGTCTGTTTTATCTAAAATAATTAAATATGCCTCTTCATTGGTTCCAAGTATTACAAAAGAATTTAATGATATAGATGAAGCAATGAGGCTTGGTTTTAATTGGGCCAAAGGTCCATTTGAAATGCTTGAAGAAATAGGAGTAAACAATTTTTTTGATAAAGTTGATGATTTTAAAGGTAATAATTTTTTAGAAAATCTATCTAAAAAAAAAAATGAAAATTTTTATGGAGAAAGACAAAAGTATACTAGCATTGAAACTTTGGGCAAAGTTAAGAAAACAGCCTCAAATACAGATGGAAACGACTCTGCAAAAATTTATAGATTTAATGATTATAATATTGTTGAGTTCACTACTAAAGCTAATGCTCTAGATTATGATTCAATGGATGCGCTTAAAAAAGCAACCGACAAACCATTGATAATAATCAACGAGAGTATGCAATTTTCTGCTGGAGTAAACTTAACTTACACAATGGAATTTGCTGATAAAAATGACTTTAAATCAATTGAAAAATTTATAAAATATTTCCAAGAAACATGTAAACATTTAAAATACTCAAAACATCCCGTTATCTCAGCTCCTTCAGGACTAACTTTAGGTGGCGGATTTGAGGTAATGGTACAAAGTAACTTTGTTGCATCGCATACAAATATTGTAGTGGGATTAGTTGAGACAATGGTTGGATTAATACCAGCAGGGGGCGGGTGCAAAGAAATGTTGGCGAGATGGTTGGATACTAAAGAGGCAAAAGCAGATCCTAATTTCGCACCATTAAAAGTTTTTGATATCATAGGATTTGGTAGAACAGCTACTTCACCTGTTGAGGCGGAACCAATGAAATATTTAAAACCTGAAGATAAAAAAATAATGAATAGAAACAGTTTATTAGAAGTATGTAAAAAAGTTTTAAATGAAAACAAGAATTTTAAAGCACCTAATGAGTTTAAATTTAAGCTTCCAGGAAAAACCGTAAGGGTAGAAATGGATAAAATTTTAGATAAACTATACAACGATAAAGTTATTTTAGATCATGGTGTAACTGTTGCAAAAGAATTAGCACATGTATTAAGTGGAGGAGACACCACAATAGATAAAACACTAACTGAAGATGATTTATATAAATTAGAATTAAATGCTTTTATGAAATTAATAGAGACAAAAGAAACTCAAGATAGAATTAAACATACCCTAAAAACAGGCAAGCCTTTAATTAATTAACATTCTAAGAGAATTTATAAAGTCTGGCCTCAACACATATTGAGATTTATTTAAATATTTAATTTTTTCTAAAGCTTTCAAGCCGTAAATTACTTTTCCTATTGGAGTAAATTCAGTCTCATATAACGGTTCATTTTTTAATAATATAAAGAATTGACTATCTTCTGTGTTATATTTTTGTTTTCTAGCCAAACCAACACTTCCTTTATCAAAATCAAATGGAGCATCTACCTCTGAATTGACAGTTCCTAGTCCAGATTTACCAGTCCCTATTTTTCCGTAATTCAGATTATTTTTTTTTCCAAATTCCAAATCACCAGCTTGAACAAGTGCACCTTCAATAACCCTATGAAAAGCAACATCATCATACGCTTTAGAAGAAACTAATGTTATAAATCTTTTCACTGCATTGGGAGAAATATCGGGGTAAAGTTCAATTATGACATTTCCACAAGGCACATTTAGAATTGCAATATTTTGTGGATTATCAAAACTAATATTTTGTGGATCATGATTTTTTACAAACAAACATTTATCCTTGATTAAAAAGTAAGAACCAAAAAAAATTATCGCTAAAGAAATCAAAAAACCAAAGATTATTTTCTCAGATTTAGTTGCTTTAATTTTATTAATCATAAAATAAAATTTTTATCAATTTTTTGTAAATTCCTTATTATAAATTGTATTTTTTTTTCTAAAATTGGATCATTATTTTCTAAATTTGATCCAACCATCAAGTGAGAGAATACTTCAGCCATATCTTCAGATGCCGTTGATCTTGAATATTCGGTAAAAAATCCCATAGTATTTGTATACGTGTCTAAACCCAATTTATCTGTGCAGGTAGAACACTTTGCATATTTGAATTCTTTATCATTAAAATCAGACCAAACTTTTTCATCAAACAAATTTTTATAACTATCATTAATAACGTGAAATACTTCGTGATGGATTACTCTTTCAAAATAGTTTTGATTAAAATTGATGTCCAAAATTAAAGTTTTCATTATATGATCAGGTATTCCAGCAGTGTTAATTTTTGATATAGATAAATCTTCACAAAGAACAATGTATTTTAGATTTATCTTTTTTAGGAATTTATGATTATATCTATCTAAGTTCTTTTTAACTATTTTGTACTTATCATCTAAGTTTTTTTTGTTTGAGTTATAGCAATTGATATTATTATTAACCCCGATAGTAAAAGGCTGTTTTGCATATAAATATCTCAGTTTATTTTGAGTTTTAGTTTCATAGATGGCTAAGTTTGGAATTTTTATAAGGTTGTAAATTGTATTAGCCTGAACTTGAGTGGTTAATAAGAAAAGTAATAAAAATGATCTAATTATGTTCATAAATTTTGATATAGAAGATATTCCAATTCTAAAGAATGTGGTACATTTTATCTATAGATGAAAAAAAATAGAAATAAAGATCCAATACAACCAGTAAGCGGAACAAAAGTTCCAAGATTTGCTGGACCCTCTACATTTGCAAGACTGCCAGAATTAAGAGACGTTGAAAGTTGTGATGTTGCAATAGTCGGCATACCTTTTGATGCTGGAACAAGCTACAGACCAGGAGCTAGATTTGGACCAATGAGCATTAGACAAGCATCAAGACACTTAAGAACAAATTATCACCCAAGTTATGATGTTGAGCCATTTAAAGTACAGCAAGTAGCTGATGCTGGGGATATTACCTGCAATCCATTTAGCATAGATGAGTCGATAAAACAGATCGAAGCAGGCGCAACAGATTTATTAAACAAAGTTGGTGGTATAATTAGTTTGGGTGGAGACCATACAATTGCTGTACCTTTATTAAGAGCAATTAATAAAAAATGTAATGGGCCAGTTGCATTAGTGCATTTTGATGCGCATTTAGATACTTGGGATACTTATTTTGGAGCGCCATACACACACGGAACTCCCTTTAGAAGAGCGAGGGAGGAAGGTTTATTTTTAGATGATGCATCAATGCATGTGGGTATTAGAGGTCCACTTTATAGTAGAGATGATATTAAAAATGACGAAAGTTTTGGATTTAAGATAATTCATTGCGACGAATTTCAAACAGAGGGCACCGAAAAAATAGCAGAAAGAATTCGAAAAAGAGTAGGTGATAATCCTCTGTATCTATCAATAGATATTGATGTGTTAGATCCTGCTTTTGCTCCAGGGACGGGAACTCCAGAAATTGCTGGCATGACTACAAGAGAGATGGTGAATGTTTTAAGAGGACTATCAGGTTTAAATCTTGTTTCTGCAGATGTGGTAGAAGTTTCACCTGCTTACGATCATGCTGAAATCACATCTTTAGCTGCAGCAACAATTGTCTATGAATTAACTAATTTATTTGCAAAATCATAAGGAAAAGATAGTTTCTCAAAATGTTAGACAAGAAAAAATTCTATATCAATGGTGAATGGGTTTCACCAAAAAAACCAAATGATTTCAAGGTAACAGATCCTTCAACAGAAGAAGAGTGTGCTGTTATATCTTTAGGTGGAGCAGAAGATATAAATGATGCGGTAAGTGCAGCATCTAAAGCTTTTGAAACTTGGGCATTCTCAACAAAAGAAGAAAGATTAAAATATTTAGAAGCTTTATATATTGTTTATAAAAAAAGATGGGCTGATATGGCTAAAGCTATAACTCTTGAAATGGGAGCGCCAATTGACTTTTCAACACAATTGCAAGCAGGAACAGGAGCTAGTCATATAAAATCTTATATAAAAGTTTTAAAAGAATACACCTTTGAAGCAAAACTGGGAGAGCATGCTCTTAACAATAATATTTTACATGAGCCAAAAGGAGTTTGTGCGTTAATTACTCCATGGAATTGGCCAATGAATCAAACTTGCTTAAAAGTAATACCAGCCATCGCCGCAGGTTGTACAATGGTTCTTAAGCCATCTGAGATAGCTCCACTATCATCGATGATTTTAGCAGAGATGATTGATGAAATTAAATTACCAAAGGGTGTATTCAACTTAGTAAATGGAGATGGTGCAGTTACTGGAAATGCATTAACAAGCCATCCTGATGTAAACATGATTTCATTCACAGGATCAACTAGAGCAGGTGCTTTAATTTCCCAAAATGCAGCAAGCGATTTTAAGAGAGTTAGCCTTGAGCTTGGTGGAAAAGGTGCAAATATTATCTTTAAAGATGCTGATGCTGAAGCTGTTGAAAGAGGTGCTCTAAGATGTTTTAGAAATTCAGGACAATCCTGCAATGCACCAACAAGAATGTTAGTTGAAAAATCAATCTATGATGAAACTGTGGAAAGAGTTAAAAATTTTGCTAACTCAATGAAGGTAGATGTTGCCACAAAAGAGGGTGATCATATTGGTCCCGTTGTTTCAAAAGCTCAATTTGACAAAATCCAAACACTGATTCAAGTTGGTATTGATGAAGGTGCTAAATTAGTTGCTGGTGGAACGGGTAAACCAGAAGGGCTAGACAAAGGTTATTTTGTTAAACCTACTGCATTTGCTGACGTTAATAACCAGATGCAAATTGCAAGAACAGAAATATTTGGACCTGTATTATCAATTATACCCTTTGAAACAGAAGAAGAGGCAATAGCGATTGCTAACGATACCCCTTATGGACTTCTAAACTTTATTCAAACTCAAGATCAAGAAAAAGCTAATAGAGTTGCTAGAAAATTAAGATCAGGAATGGTTGATATTAACGGTGCAGGTTTAGCACCAGATGCACCTTTTGGGGGTTATAAACATTCTGGAATCGGTCGTGAAGCTGGAAAACTTGGCCTTGAAGAATATTTAGAAGTTAAGGTTGTAAGCGGTTGGAATGATTAATTAGTAATAGAATTATTTTTAATCCCATCTAATAAATTTAAACATTTTTTAAGTTCATCTAAAAAAATAAACTCATTAATTTTATGTGCCTGCTCAATAGATCCTGGGCCACATACGACGGTACTAATTCCTATTTCTTGAAATAAACCAGCTTCAGTTCCAAAAGAAACAACTTCTCTTGTGTTATCACCAGTTAGACTTGAAACCAACTCACAAGCGTTTGATTTTTTATCTCTATCAAACCCTATAACTTCACCAATAATTTTTTTTGTAATAGAAGAGCTTGGAAAAACTTTTTTCATACTAGGCAAAAGTATTTCATTTGCAAATTTATCCAATTCTGCGTTTAAGAACACACCATCTTCTTTAACGACCGGTCTTGTTTCCCAGTTAACATGACACTTATCAGCAATTACATTGTGAGCTATTCCACCAAAAATTCCACCTATTGAAAGTGTTGAGTACGGAGGATCAAAAATTGAGTCTTTAGGGGACCTTTTTTTTAGCTCTTCTCTTAATTCAATTAATTTATTTACATATCTAGAAGCATATTCAACAGCACTGACACCTTTGTGCGGAGCAGAACTGTGTCCAGCTAATCCTTCAAAGTAGGTTGTGTATTCATAACAACCTTTATGAGCATCTATGATTCTCATATTAGTTGGCTCTCCTATAATGCAAATTCCATCTTTAACCCCTCTTTTTTTCAATTCTTCAATTAAAATTGGAGCTCCTATGCATGCAGTTTCTTCATCAAAAGTGTAAGAAAAATGAATGTCTCTATCTAAATTTGCTTTTGCGTAAACCGGTGCAAATGCCAATGTACAAGCAATAAAACCTTTCATATCACAAGAACCTCTACCAAAAAGTTTATTATTTTTTACTGTTGCTATAAATGGATCTGTATCCCATCCTTTTGAAACAGGAACCACATCTGTGTGACCAGACAGAATTATTGGTTTTTTATTACTTGGTTTTTTCGCTTTTAGTGTTGCAAACAGATTAACTCTTTTTTTTTCATCATCAAAAGTTTTAAATGATGTTGCACCTAGTTTTTTTAGAATTTTATCACAATAGTTAATCAAAGAGCTATTATCTTCTCCTGAAATGGTTTTAAAACCTATCAAGTCTGTTAAAATTTTAACAGAATTATTAAACAAAAGTTCTGAATTATTTTCTGTACTCATATTTAACTTCCATTATATATTAATTATATGAAAGAACAAATTACCTTTGATACCTTTGATAAAGTAGATATTCGAGTTGGCACAGTAATCTCAGTTAATAAAAATGAAAAAGCTAGAAAACCTTCATTGGTAGTTGAAGTTGACTTTGGAGAAGAAATAGGGATTAAAAGATCATCAGCTCAAATTACCCATTATTATAATGAAGAAAATCTCAAAGGAAAACAGGTAATAGGTGTGTGTAATTTTGCTGAAAAAAATATTGCAGGTGTTGTTTCGCAAGTTTTAATTTTAGGATCTATAAATAAAGAAGGGAAAGTAATTTTAGTTCATCCATCTCAAAAATCAGAAAATGGGCTACCAATAGCTTAATTCTTATATGCATCCTGAGTTATTTTTGTTAATTGGAATTTCATTATCTTTAGGTTTTACACCGGGGCCAAATAATGCTGTAGCATCCTTTTCAGGTTTTAATTTCGGAATAAAAAAAACAATACCTTTAATATTAGGTGTTTGGTTAGGATATACAGCCTTTGTTATTTTGACTAACTTTGCTCTGATATCAACTTTTATTAAATATCCAATTATACAGGAAATAATTAGAATTTTAGGAACTTTTTTTTTAATTTACTTGGCTTATAAGATATCTTTTTCATCACTATCTAGAGATGATGAAAAGGTTAATCAAGTAAAATTTATAGACACTTTTATATTTCAGTTTTTAAACCCTAAGGGAGTGATGGCAGGAATCACTTTGATTTCAAAATTTGTACTAGAAGATGATTATTTTAATAGCTCTTTAACAGTTATAGTGGTTTGTTCTATTACAGCTTTGACAAGTATTACCACCTGGGCTTTTTTTGGTAAATTTTTAAGGAAATTTGCTACAAATAATAATTTTATTAAACGATTTAATTATGCTATGTCATTGCTACTTGTCGTTTGTATAATAGGGTTCTACATCTAAAAATAAATGAAACCAGGAAATAAAGATTCTTATAATTCTTTAAAATCTATTAATATTAATAATAGAGATTACAAATATTACTCTCTATCTGAAGCTGAAAAAAATGGTTTAGATGGAATTTCAAAACTTCCTAAATCACTCAAAGTTTTATTAGAAAATTTATTAAGATACGAAGATGATTTGTCTGTTACTAAAAGTCAAATAGAAGCTATTAAAGAATGGTTAAAGACAAAAAAATCTACGACTGAAATAGCTTATAGACCAGCAAGAGTTTTATTGCAGGATTACACTGGAATTCCAGCGGTTGCTGACCTTGCGGCTATGAGGGAGGCTGTTAAAGAAAAAAATAAAGACCCAAATACTATTAATCCATTATCGGCAGTCGATCTTGTCATCGATCATTCAGTACAAGTTGATATGTCAGCAAGTAAAAATTCATTTGAAAAAAATGTAGACATTGAATTTAAAAGAAATGGTGAAAGGTACTCATTTTTAAAATGGGGCCAACAAGCATTTAATAACTTTAGAATAGTTCCTCCAGGAACGGGAATTTGTCATCAAGTTAATTTAGAATATTTATCAAAAGTAGTTTGGTCAGAAAAATTTAAGAATGAAGATTATTTATTTCCAGATACATTGGTTGGTACTGACAGTCATACCACTATGGTTAATGGATTATCTGTTCTTGGTTGGGGTGTAGGTGGAATTGAGGCGGAAGCTGGAATGTTAGGTCAACCAATTTCAATGTTAATTCCTGAAGTAATTGGATTTCAAGTAACAAGTAAAATGCCAGAAGGTACAACGGCAACTGATTTAGTTTTAACTGTAGTAAAAATGTTAAGAGACCATGGTGTCGTTGGAAAATTTGTTGAATTTTATGGTGATGGTTTAAAAAATTTAACTCTGGCTGATAGAGCAACTATTGCAAATATGGCTCCAGAATATGGAGCTACATGTGGTTTCTTTCCAATTGATGATGAGACTTTAAAGTATTTAAGATTTTCTGGAAGAGATGAAAATACAGTTAACATAGTAGAAAAATACGCTAAAGAACAAGGATTATGGGCCAGTGATGGAATTGAATTCACCGATACGTTATCACTAGATATGTCAACAATCGTACCAACAATTTCAGGACCTAAAAGACCTCAAGACAAAGTTTTATTAACAGATGCTTCAAAAGGTTTTAAAAAAGTTTTTGAAAATGCAACTGAAAGAAAAGAAAAAAAAATTTCAAAAGTTTCTGGAACAGATTATGAAATTAAAGATGGATCAATATTAATTGCTGCAATTACTTCATGTACAAATACTTCTAATCCAAATGTTTTAATTGGTGCGGGCTTATTAGCTAAAAAAGCCGTAGAGCTTGGGTTGGAAACCAAACCATGGGTAAAAACATCCTTAGCACCAGGGTCACAAGTGGTAACTGATTATTTGGCAAAAGCTGGATTAAATGTATTCTTAGATAAACTAGGTTTTAACTTAGTAGGATATGGCTGCACAACTTGTATAGGAAATTCAGGACCATTACCAAAGGAAATCGTTAATGCTATTGAAAAAGAGAATATATACACTGTATCAGTATTGTCTGGTAATCGAAATTTCGAAGGAAGAATATCCCCTCATATTAAAGCAAACTACTTAGCATCACCTCCACTTGTTGTTGCTTACGCCCTTGCGGGACACATGGAATTTGATTTATATAAAGAGCCATTAGGAAAAAGCAAAGAAGGTAAAGATATTTTCTTAAAGGATATTTGGCCAACGAATAAAGAGATAGAAGATACACTAAGAGACGCTCTAAATGCAGAAATGTTTATTAAGAGATATTCAAATGTTTCAGAAGGACCTAAGCAATGGCAAGAAATTAAAACTGAAAACACAAGTATTTATAACTGGGAACCGGAATCAACTTATGTAAAAAAACCACCTTTCTTTGAAAATTTACCAGAAAAACCTGAAGGCTTTAAGCCAATTAAAGATGCTAGACCTCTTTTAATTTTAGGAGACATGGTGACAACAGATCACATTTCACCAGCCGGTAATATCCAAAAAGAAAGTCCTACTGGGGAATATTTTATGGAACATCAAATACAGCCAAAAGACTATAATTCTTATGGCTCTAGAAGAGGAAACCATGAAGTTATGATGAGAGGAACGTTTGCAAACATTAGAATAAAAAATGAAATGGCACCTGGCACGGAAGGTGGTTTTACAAAATTATACCCAGAAGAAAAAGTGATGCCAGTTTATAATGCTGTAGAGGAATATAAAAAAAGGGGAACTGATTTAGTGGTAATTGGTGGAAAAGAATATGGCACCGGTTCATCTAGAGATTGGGCTGCGAAAGGTACAAAGTTATTGGGTGTAAAAGTTGTTATAGCCGAAAGCTTCGAAAGAATTCATAGATCTAATTTGATTGGTATGGGTATTTTACCACTTCAATTTACTGAAGGAAATAATAGAACAAACTTAAATTTAATTGGGTCAGAATTGATCACGGTACTTGAAATTCAAGAGGGTGTTAGGCCCTCAGACAATCTCCAAGTTGAGATTAAATATGCGTCTGGAGATATTAGAAAGATTAAAACTCTTTGCAGAATAGATACAAAGAATGAATTAGAATATTATAAAAATGGTGGTATTCTGCAGTATGTTTTAAGGAATATGATTTAATTATGGATGAGGATACAGCTATTATAAATAGTAATGCACGAAATGAAAAAATAAAAAATTTTTTTGTAAATAATAAAAAAATATTAATATCAACTATATCAACTCTAATTTTTGTATTGATAGGATACTTTGTTTTTGCAGAATATAAAGAAAGAAAAAAAATAAAAAATTCAGATCAGTATAACTCAATTATTCTTGAGTATTCAAAAAATAATAAAGAAATTACGAAAAAAGCTTTGATAGAATTAGTTAATAAAAAAGACACAACATATTCACCTTTATCTTTATTTTTTATAATTGATAACGCATTGGTTTCCGACCGATTAAAAATTAATGAGCTATTTGATATAATAATCAAAGATGTATCACTAGAAAAAGAAATCAAAAATTTGGTTATCTATAAAAAAGCCCTTTATAATGCAGATAATAGCGATGAAAATCAACTCCTGGAAATTTTAAGACCTATTATAAATTCAAAAAGTGTTTGGAAGGCACATGGACTATATTTAATGGCAGAATATTTTTATTCTAAAAATGAAAAGCAAAAAGCAAAGGAATTTTTTAACCAAATAATTTTATTAGAAAATGCCAATCAAGAATTAAAAATAGAGTCACGAAAAAGGTTAAATAGAGATTTAAGTGAGTAAAATAGCATTATTTTTTTTATTTATTTTATTTTTAAATGGATGTTCATTTAACAAAAACTCTAAATTTTGGACAGCCACACAAAATATTTTGGAAGAAAATAATCCAAATTATAAAGAAATTTTTGTTGAAGATGAAGCTTTAAGTAAAGAATTAAATCCCAATTTAAAAATAAAGTTAGATGGAAAAACTAATAATAGTTTAAAAACTAGAAATTATTTTAATAACGATGGTAAATTAAATTATGATGGCCTTTTAAAAAAATCATCACGATATAAATTTTCAAAAATTAAAAACTTTTATCAATTTGAACCTACAATTTCTTTCAACAAAAAAAATATAATATTTTTTGATAACAAAGGATCAATTTTACAGTTCAATGATTTATCAAAATTGATTTGGAAAAAAAATTATTACTCTAAATCAGAAAAAAAACTTAAACCCATTTTACAGTTTGCAAATAATGAAAAATCTTTAATAGTTGCAGATAATATAACCAAATATTATGCATTAGATTTAATTAGTGGAAATTTACTTTGGTCTAAGAATAACTTAGCACCGTTTAACTCACAAATTAAAATATATAAAAATAAATTTTTTATAATCGATTTTTCAAATACCTTAAGATGTTTCTCAATAAGCAGTGGTGAAGAGTTATGGAATATAAAAACAGAAAAATCGTTAATAAAATCTCAAAAAAAACTGTCCATGGTTATAGTTAATGGTTTATTATATTTTAATAATTCTATTGGTGATATAAGTGCTGTTGATATTAGTGAGGGTGAATTACTTTGGCAACTCCCAACCCAAAGTAGTTTGATTTATGAATCCGCTTTTTCTTTAGAAACTTCAGATATTATTGCAGACCGTAATACTTTATTCTTTTCAAATAATAAAAATCAAATTTTTTCTATAGATCTCGAAACAGGAAGTTTTAACTGGAAAAGTAAAGTTAATTCAAATCTAAGACCTAGTTTAGTTGGTAATTTCTTATTTACAGTTTCAATTGAAGGATATTTAATCATAGTAGAAAAAAAAAGTGGAAATATAATTAGAGTTACAGATGTTTTTACAAATTTTAAAAAAAAAAAGAGAGATAAGATTAAACCAGTTGGATTTATTATTGGTTTAAACAAAATTTATTTATCCACAGATAATGGTAGACTGCTAGTTATAGATACCATGACAGGAAAAATAATTTCAACCCTAAAAATAGACAATGAAAAAATATCTAGACCCTTTGTTTTAGATGATAACTTATTTGTCATAAAGGATAATGCTATTATTAAATTAAACTAATGTTTCTCAAATTATTGGAAAAATTAGGTAGAAAAAAAGTTGTTTTGGACAGAGGCACCTCTCATCCAATGTTTAATGATGCAAAACCTTGGATGAATAGATATTATATTCTTTTTAGGCACCGACCCAAATGGTTCCCCTTTAATATCTTAATTCATGAAATGTTAGCAGATGATCATGGTGACGGTATTCATAACCACACATTCCCTTACATAACAATCATTTTAAGGGGTGGATATTGGGAAACTTTAATCACGGGTAAATATTGGAGACCAGCAGGATATATTGGTTTTAGATCAGCAAATAATTTACATAGAGTTGATCTTGAGCCAAACACAAAACCTTTAACATTATTTATATCTGGACCTTTTGGTTTAAGAAAAGGCCCCAGATCAGAATATGGTATAAATTTTAAAAAAAAATAATGAATTTAAAAAAATTGTTTTTAAAACTATGTAAAGAAAAAAATTTTGAAATTAATCAAAATCAATTATTTATAATTGATAGTCTTAAAAGTTATTATAAAGACAATTTTAAAAATTCTTATTTTGCTAAAATTTTTAAAAAAAAAGACATCAAAACAGGCTTCTATCTTGTTGGTGATGTTGGGGTTGGCAAAACAATGATTTTGAATTTTTTTTTTAAGGAACTAAAAGAAAAAAAGGTAAGACTTCATTTTAATGAGTTCATGATAAAGTTTCATGATTTTATTTTTAAGTGTAAAAATAAAGAAAATGGGATTGATTATTTTGTTAATGATTTAAATAATAAAGCTCAGATGATTTATTTTGATGAATTCCAAGTAACTAACATTGTTGATGCAATGATTCTTGGTAAGTTATTTAAAAGAATATTTGAAAAAAAAATTAAAGTTATTTTTTCTTCAAACACCAATATTGTAGATCTTTATAAAGGTGGTTTACAAAGAGAGCAATTTGCTCCATTTATAAAAATTCTTGAAAATAACTGTTATCAAAAAGAATTATTAATTGATGAGGATTATAGATTAAGTAAAAATATAAATTTAGATAGGTTTTTATCCCCAATCAACAAATCAACCAACTTTACATTTAACAAATTTTTTAGAAGAATTACTAAAAATAAAAATAAAACATTAAAAATTTTAGAGATAAAAGGGCGCACGATAAAAATAGAAAATTTTTATGATAGAGTTGTCAAGTTTAGCTTCAATGAATTATGTGACCAAAATTTAGGATCAGAAGATTATATAAGTATCGCCAATAACTGTGACTTTATTTTTATAGAAAATTTACCTGATTTTAATGAAAATAACTCAAATCAACAACAAAGATTCATAACTTTAATTGATATTATTTATGAAAAAAAAATTCCATTAATGCTTACATCACAAGTGAATTTAGGTTTAATAAAATCTTCGAAAAATATGCTGCAACCTTTTAAGCGAACTATCAGTCGTTTATATGAACTAACTTCAATAATTTATAATTAAATTATGAAACAAGAATTTTTCAACCTACTTATTAATACTAAAGGGCAAAAACTTTATGAGTTTACTGATAAAATAACAGATTGGATAAAAAAAAATAATTTGATGAATGGTATTTTAAATTTAAGTATTCTGCATACCAGCGCATCATTAATTGTTCAGGAAAATGCAGATCCTGATGTGCAAACTGATTTAATTAATTATTTTGATAAGTTGGCTCCTATGGATAGTTCTCTCTATATTCATACAGCGGAAGGTAAAGATGATATGCCTGCTCACATCAAGTCTTCTTTAACAAATAATCAAATATCACTTAGTGTTAAAGATGGAGTGCTCTTGCTTGGAGCTTGGCAAGGTTTATATCTTTTTGAGCATAGACTGAACCCTCAAAGTAGAAAAATAATATTTCACTTTTTAGGTACCTAAATTTTATCTAATATAAGGATTGTAAGCCCATTGTAGTATTGCTTGCCTTTGTCTTTTTCTACAACCAAGGTCACCTTTTTCACAGTTTTTTTCTATAGCTGATACATGTCTTCTAAAATTCTTCCACCTCTTAATTTGAATTTCATCCATTTCAGGTGCTCTTCTTCCATTAGTAAATCTGCAATACCACTGAAACCAACCCAAAGGATCTTCTTTAAAAATCCACCCTTTTTCAATCCAATGCTCTCTTGATAAACCTGAAACAACATTAAATCTATTTAAACTTACATCAAAAGTTTTACTAATTTTTGCATTTTTAAACCAAGATTTTGGATATTCTTTTATATCTAACCCAAAGTAAGATCCTCCAAAAACACCTAGTTCCATCATTCTTTTAGGTGCTAATTCAGGCTTAAACATTTTATAAAAATCTTGATTAGTAACCTTTTTTATCAAAATTTTTTTCATTTATGTATTTGTATTATTGAATTATTAGTTTTTGATACATTTCTTTGTCTGTATCACCTTCACATCCAATAACTAATACATTGGACCTTGAGTTTAACTTTAATCTTTCTTTAATTTTATCATCAACACAACTTGTTATTAAACTAATTACACCAGGTGCCGAGTTTTCTCCCGCTATAATTTTTTCTTCACTAAAACTAGAATTTCCAAGTAACTTCATAGTTCTTGCAATATCATCATCAGGTAAACTTATACAAAACTTAACAGAATTTTTTAATATTTCCCACGGGACTAAAGATACCTCTCCACACGACATACCTCCCATTAAACTTTCTCTTTTTATATTAATTTTTTCAATTTTTCCTGTTTTGATACTTTCCATTACACATGCGGCACTATCAGGTTCGACAACTATAGTTTCAGGTATATTTCTTAAATATCTTGCTATACCTGCAACCATAGCACCAGCCATACCACCGACCCCCGCCTGTAATATTATATGAGTGATTTGTTGATTATTTATTTGATCAGCTATTTCTTTCATCATAACGGTATAACCAGCCATTGTGTACTTTGGAACAGTCATATAATCTTTCCAAGCAACATCTTGAACAATTTGCCAATTATTTTCAGTAGATTGTTTAATACATTCAATTAAAGATTTTTCATAATTACCTTTAACTTTAATTACATCTGCACCAAGATCAGACATGGCTTGACCACGTGCTTTACTTACAAACTCGCTAATAAAAATTTTACATTTTAAACCTAGTCGTTTTGCTCCCCAAGCAACAGATCTACCATGATTTCCTGCTGTTGCTGTTGCAACAGTAATGTTCTTATTCCCATTAGTTATTTTTTCTACAGCGTAAGCACCACCTAGAGCTTTAAAAGATTTAAGATCAAATCTTTTACTTTCATCTTTATAAAAAATTTTATTTAAATTTAATTCTTTTGAAAGTTTATTTAATTCAATAAGGGGTGTGGGCGTATAATTTTCCCAATTAGAAATACTTAAATATGCTTCATCAATATCCTTTTTGGATAATAAGTTTAAAATTTTATTTTGATTAAAAGAATAATTTTCATTTTCAATAAACTTTGAGTATTTCCATAAGTGTCCGTTAGATAAAATTGTCATAATCTAACAGTCTAAAGTATTATCTTTTTCCCAATATGTTACTGAACCTTTTTTATCAAATCTCTCATTTTTATTAAAATCTCTAATTTCCATATTCTTTAACTTTATATAGCTTGTAATGACATCCTCTCCAAAAGCCTCTTTAAGTTCTTTACTACTTTTAAGAAAATCTAGTGCATCTTGTATTTCATTTGGTAATTTTTTCAAGTGAGGGTAATTCTTGTAATCCGTATACATATTACATGACAAATGTTCACCAGGATGAACCTTGTTATTTAAACCGTGAAGGCCAGCTGCAATAACACCTGCTTGCAGCAAATATGGGTTTGAAGAACCATCCATTAATCTTAACTCAAATCTCCCAGCATCTGGAACTCTAATCATGTGAGTTCTATTATTCCCGGTATAGGAAATGCTGCTTGGTGACCAAGAGGCACCAGATTTAGTTGGAGGTGCATTTATTCTTCTATAACTATTAACTGTAGGATTGAAAAATGCCGAAAGTGGCTGGGCTAAATGCATTACTCCTCCTAAGAAATTATAAGCAAGTTTACTTATTCCTAGTTTATCATTGCCATCTAAAAATTTATTTACCTTATTACTCCATAGAGAAATATGAGCATGACAACCATTACCTGTTAAATTGCTAAAAGGTTTTGGCATAAATGTTGCTCTTAGCCCATGATTTTCTGCTAGAGATTTTACCATATATTTAAAAAAGACATGTCTATCTGCTGTGATTAAACAGTTATCAAAATCCCAGTTCATCTCAAATTGTCCATTAGCATCTTCGTGATCATTTTGGTACGGACGCCAACCCATTTTAATCATGCTGTCACAAATTTCTTTGATTAAATCATATCTACGCATCAATGACGATTGATCATAACAAGGTTTAGATTGTGTATCTCTCGGATCAGCAATACTTGAGCCGTCTTGAGAAATTAAAAAATATTCACATTCTACGCCTGATTTCATTTCTAAATTTTTTTTATTGAGTTTATTTATTTGATCTTTTAGCATAACTCTTGGGGAGGCTTTTACAGGCTTACCACCCATCCATAGGTCAGATGCCAGCCAACCCACTTCTTTATTCCATGGTAATTGAATTAAACTATCAGGGTCTGGTAAAGCAAACATATCAGTATCAGCCGGCGACATATCTAACCAAGTTGCAAACCCAGCAAATCCAGCTCCATTTTTTTGCATTTCAGCAATTGCTTCTGCTGGAACCAGTTTTGATCTTAGGACACCAAATAAATCTACAAAGCTAATTAGAAAATATTTAATTTTTTTTGCTTTAGCAATTTTAGATAAATTTTTTACCATTATTTAAAAAATGAAAAAACTGTTTCTTTATAATAAATTAAATTTACACCAATAATTATTATTATAGCTGCAATAACTCCATATTTAGCTTTTGGGAATAATACCCCAATCATTTTACTTGGTCTTTGATTTTCGTTTTTATTTTCAGTCATATAAAAGTTTCATAAAAAAGGGCGCCACAATTAGGTAGCGCCCAAATTTTAATTGATATTACCAGTCGGTAATATTGTTTTTGTGATCATTAGCACTATGTCTTTTCCTAGCTAATCGTGAGAGTTTTTCACTCTCAGATTTGTTAGTAAGGACGTGCCAGCCAATCCAGAAAACCACACCTAGAATAACCAGTAAAGTTTCACTAGATCCAGCTCCCGGATAAACTGCTCCGACAACTTCTTTAGCACTTAAATGATCTATCCAGTTTGTTACTGTAGTCATATTTTTCTCCTTTACCTAGTTGAAGAGGCGACCGCTTTTTCAGCATCTCTATCGTCCTCCATCATTTCATAGTCTAGTCCAGCTATTTCAACTTCACGTGGGATTCTCAATTTGCCCATTCCATTTAGTATTTTAGCAATGACGTAACCGGGTAGCATTCCAAGAACTCCAAACATTATAATTGCTCCGAGGAATTGTCCCAGTGGATTGATTGTTGCGTAAGTTGACCCATCCCACATAGCTCCAACACTGTATCCAGATGAAGGATAGCCATTTAAAACAAACCCACAGATTATAAGACCAACAACGCCCGCATAACCATGTACTGCTACCGCACCAACTGCATCATCGATTTTGAACTTGCGTTCAACCCAGTAATGCATTTTATAAGCAACAACAACACCAATCGCACCAATAAGCATTGCTTGTATCGGGTGATACAAATCATTACCTGCAGATGCACATATGATACCAGCCAGTCCACTTGAGTAAGTCCAGAAAGGATCACCTTTAGCGACCACATATCCAGCCAATAATCCACCTGATAATGACATCAAGAAGTTAAAGGTTATTCCACTCAGTGTCGTTGGGGTTACATAAATGTTTGTTGCTGTCCAGTATGTGACGCCTTCCATTCCATATTCTGGCCCAAGATCAAATATCGGTATATTACATGCCGCATAAAATCCCCAGAAACCTGTATAGATTAGAAATAATCCAACTGTTACTAGCCATGGGTTTCTTGGTCCTATATTTCTTGGCTCACCACTCGATGAGAATTTTCCAATTCTAGGCCCTAAAACGATTAGAACACCTAAAGCAAATCCACCCGCAATTGCGTGAATTACTCCTGATGCATAAGCATCATGATATCCTAAAATTTTAAGCATCCATCCATCAAAGTGCCATCCCCAAGCAGCATCAATTACCCAGAAAAACGAACCTATTGCAATTGCTAAAATACCAAATGCAAAAGTTGTAATTCTTTCGATGATTGCTCCAGAAACAATTGAAGCAGCTGTCCATGAAAATAGTAAGAACGCAGCCCAGAATACTCCACTTATACGGTCACCTAAGTTGATCGCCATGAATTCTGAGTTTGCCAGATACCATTTAGAACTAAAAGTACTTTCGTCTGTAATTAACGCTGTACTCTCAGTCATTATTGAGGGTGCTATTCCCGGTCCTGTTGGGAATGCCCAGTAAATCCACCAACCAAAGAAAAACCATGTTACCGTTACCAACGGTATTACCATAGTATTTTTCATAAGAGTGTGTTGGTGATGTTTATAACGCGACGCTCCAACTTCATACATACAGAAACCGACGTGAATTAAAAACATCAGTACTACTGTTACCCAGTAATAAAATTCTGTAAATATAGTTGTAAGAGCACCTAACTGATCAGTCATATTCTCTCTCCTATATTAGTTTTAAGAAAGCTTATGAAATTTACTTAGGTGTGACAATCTATACATTACTTAAATAAACAAGGAAGGACGTCAAAAATTAACAAATAAACAACCCTTGATTGACAGACTCTTTAAAACTTAAGGTAAGCTTTCTTTAAATCTACAAGAGGATGTTTGGGAGACATTTGGAATTTAACTAAAAGTTCTCTAGCAATCATGTCTCTATCTTGTTGGTTGTCAGGTAACTTGATAGACTTTGGAATTGTAACCCAACCATTAGCATTTCTACAAAATACAGCAGGTCTATCTTCTTCATAGCCCATGTGAATATCTTCCAACCAATTAAGATCATCCCAGCCCATAGCTTCTATATATTTTTTCAAGAATGGAGTAATCTTTTTATAGTCAGGCAATAAGTTAACATCATATCTATATCCGATATGTTGACCAATTAGTTTCTCTCTTGCTGTTTCTTTAAAAGTACCAAGTTTTAGTTTTTTTTCTTTTTTAACTTTGCTTTTAGCTTTTGTTTTTTTCTTAGCCATAGTTACCCTTATATTTTATGATAATTATCAACACCAACAGTGTAGTTAGTTCCCGCTAAAGGAACTTTTGCTAAAGCTGAAGATTCTGTAGTTAATGCAGCTAAATCTTCAGGCTCTAAAGAATGAATATTAGTTTTACCACATGCTCTTGCTAAAAGTTGAGCCTCTAATGTCATTGCATGTAGATAGTTATAAACTCTTAATGCAGCATCATCGGGATTTAATCTAGCTCTTAATTTAGGATCTTGTGTTGCAACACCAACTGGACAACGACCAGTATGACAGTGATAACACTCACCAGCTTTTACACCCATTTCTTTTTCAAAATTAGCTTCTGGTATATCTTTGTTGCAGTTTAAAGCCATTAAAGCACCAGTTCCAATTGCTATTGCATCGGCACCAAGCGCTAAAGCTTTTGCCATATCCGCACCATCCCTAACACCACCTGCATAAATTAAAGTTACTTGTCCAGTTTTACCAACATCATCTATAGCTCTTCTTGCTTCTCTGATTGCGGCTATTCCAGGAATTCCAGTATTTGCAGCAGCTATATGAGGACCAGCTCCAGTCGATCCTTCCATTCCATCTAAAAAGATTGAATCAGGATTACATTTTGCAGCCATTCGAACATCATCATAAACTTTTGACGCACCTAGTTTTAATTGAATTGGTACTTTGTTTTTTGTTAACTGTCTTAACTCTTCAACTTTTAGAGCTAAATCATCTGGACCTAACCAGTCAGGATGTCTTGCTGGAGATCTTTGATCAATACCAGATGGTAGAGATCTCATTTCTGCAACTTGATCTGTAACTTTTTGACCCATTAAATGTCCACCCATTCCAACTTTTTGTCCTTGACCAATAAATACTTCAATTGCATCAGCAAGTTGAGCGTGATGAGGGTTAAAACCATATCTTGATTGAATACATTGGTAATACCATTTTTCAGAATATCTTCTCTCATCAGGAATCATTCCACCTTCACCAGAACATGTAGCACTTCCAGCCATTGTTGCTCCTCTTGCTAAAGCAGTTTTTGCTTCATAAGAAAGTGCACCAAAACTCATACCTGTAATATAGACTGGTATATCTAACTCAATTGGGTTCTCACAATTTGGTCCGATTACAGTTTTAGTTTCACATTTCTCTCTATAGCCTTCAATTACAAACCTAGTAAGTGTACCTGGTAAAAAAACCAGATCATCAAATGTCGGAATTTTTTTCATTAATGCCATTCCACGCATTCTGTATCTTCCAAGCTGAGCTTTAATATGAATGTCGTCTATGACTTCAGGAGTAAAAATAGCATTGTGGCCTAGTAAACTTTTATTTCTTTTTCCTTCTTCATGCACATGAACATCAGCTTTTCCACCTACATTACCGTTTGTTTTTTTTAATTTTTTTTCATTTTTTTTTGTTTTCTTTTTAGCCATTATATAGCTCCTTTCTTTTCATGAGGTTCTAAATTATCATAATTCCAAAGTTTTTTCCCTGCGACTATTTTCTTCATTTTACTAACATCAAAATTTTCGCCAATTTCTGCAACTTTTAATTTTCGTTTTAACCAATCTTGATCATTTTTTGTCAGTTCAGCGTCAACCGCATCACTTCCATATGAACCAATTTTACCACCAATAAATATTGTGCCATCATACATTGAGTCTCCTAAATTTATTCCAACGTCACCTAGAATAATTATTCTTCCTCTTTGCATCATAAAACCTGTAAAAGCTCCAGCGTCACCGCCAACAATAATAGTTCCACCCTTCATATCGATACCTGTTCTAGCACCAACACTTCCTTTGCAAATTAAATCTCCACCTCTAACAGCGGCTCCGAAACATGAGCCTGCATTTTTCCCAATGACAACTTTACCTGCCATTAAGTTTTCAGCACAAGACCAACCAACTCTGCCGTTTATTCTTACCGTAGGTCCATCACATGAACCCATACCAAAATAACCTAAACTACCTTCAAAAATTAAGTTTAACTTGTTAAGAATTCCAACACCTAAACTATGTTTTCCTTGTGGGTTTTTAATTACAATTGTGCCATAGCCTTGGCTCATTAAATTATCAATTTCTTTATTAGCCTCAGGAGCAGTCATATCTTTTACATCCAGATCTGTTCTTTTATTAAAATCAACATCGTATGTACCAAAGTAGTAAAAGTTTTCTGCTTCATCGGGATTAAAAAACTTCTGCTGAGTTCTTCCTGTTAAAACTTCTGTGTGCATACCCATTGACTGGGCTTTTGTTTTTGTTTCTGGGTTTTTTATATTTGCCATACTTTTACCTCTCCATCATATGGATCATATGTATCTATCTCTTGTGGTAGAACTGATCTGATTGCTATTTCTTCTGATCCCATTGCAACTAAATCATCTGACTCATAAAGAACCAAAGGTTTTGCTGCCATAGTATCTTTTGCCATACCTAAAGAATCTTTTGTTGCTACAAAATAAGTAAATACCCCGTCAAGACCTGTTAAAGAAGCTTTCATCCCTTCTTCAAGTGAAGCTCCTTCTCTCATTTTTTGAGCAATGTATACTGCAATTAATTCTGAATCACATTCAGACATAAATCTCATACCTTTATTTTCAAGCAACCTTCTGTTGTTCCAATAGTTGGTTAATTGTCCATTATGAACCACTGATACATCACTAAAAGGGTAGCCCCAAAAAGGGTGGGCAGATTTAATATCAACACCAGATTCTGTCGCCATTCTAGCATGGCCTATTGCGTGTGTTCCAACAACCTTATCTAAACCATATCTGTCACAAACCATTTTAGCATTTCCTAAATCTTTAATTACTTCGAGTGATTTTCCCATAGAAAGAATTTCAACTTCTGGAATACTTTCTATCTTTTGAGAAAACTCTAAAAGGTCCTTTTTGTCATATGAAATTTCATATCTCAATGAGTAGGGAAGTACTCTTTCTTCTTTAATTATTTTAGCACCCAACTCAGATAAGTATTGATCAACAACTTTTTTTCTCTCATCATAAACTGAAACATCTTCCATTATGGATGAGCTTCCTTCACCAACATTTTCTCCAACTTTAAAACGCATGATGAAGTTTTTACCATCTGTGTCTCCGTATAAAGCATAACCAGTAGAATCTTCTCCCCTGTGTTTTAATGCTTGTAACATCCCCTGTAGTTCACTTCCCACATTTGATGATTTTCCTCTATGAATTAAGCCTGCGATTCCACACATATTTTACCCTTTTATTATTGTTAAAGATTACGGTAGACAATCTAGATAAGTATCAAGATCCCACTGAGTTGTTGCACCTAAAAATTTTTCCCATTCATCATTTTTATACCAATGAAAAACTTTATACATTTCATCTGGCATAGCTGATTTAATAACCTCATCATCTGCTAAACGATTTAAAGCCTCACCAAGACTCATTGGTAATTTTTTAACTATTTTTCCAGCAGCTTGAGCCTCATACATACTTCTAGACTCTGGTTTTCCTGGATCAATATCATTTGTTATTCCGTCATCAAAACATTTTAATAATCCAGAACCCATTAAATAAGGATTATGCATTGAATCAACAGATCTATACTCAAATCTTCCTGGAGCAGATACTCTTAATCCGCAAGTTCTATTTTGAAATCCCCAGTCAGCATAAACAGGTGCCCAAAACCCTGTATCCCATAATCTTCTATATGAGTTTACAGTAGAAGAGCCAATTGCAGTTAAGGCGCCCAAATGTTTCATTACTCCACCAATAGCTTTTAAACCAATTTTACCTGGTAATTGAATATCATTAGTATCCGGCATAAAGGTATTTGTTCCACCCTCAACATAAGTAAATACTTCATCCATACCTGGAAGAGATTTATGAGATAGTTTATTAACTACGTCTTTTCCACCTGTCCATAAAGACATATTGGTGTGGCAACCACTTGCAGAAACACCCATAAAAGGTTTTGTCATAAAACAAGCTATCAAATTAAATTCTCTTGCAACTTGTGCGCAAATTTGTCTGTAAGTAGAAAGCCTGTCTGCATTTCTTAAAACATCATCATACATCCAGTTTAGTTCTAATTGTCCTGGTGCATCTTCATGATCACCTTGAATCATGTCAAAACCCATTGCTCTAGCGTATTTAAATACTTGCATGAAAACTGGTCTTAGGGATTCAAATTGATCTATATGATAGCAATAAGGTTTAGAATAACCTTTACCTGTAGGTGTGCCATCTTCATTTTTAGTTAGCCACATCATTTCTGGCTCTGTTCCAACTCTTAATTGGTAGCCATGTTTCTTTTTAAATTCTTGAGCGTGTATTCTTAAATTTCCACGACAATCTGAAGTTAAATGTGCACCTGGATTATCTCTTTCTTCTCTATTTCTAAAGCAAGTAACAAACACTCTTGCTACTTTTTTGTCCCAAGGAAGCTGACAAAAAGTTTCAGGATCAGGTATACCAACCAGCTCTTTTGCTTCTGGCCCGTATCCAATATAATTTCCATGACGATCAGTAAACAAGTTTGCTGTTGCCCCATAAACTAATTGGAAGCCTTTTTCACAGGTTCTTTCCCAATGATCAGTTGGAATGCCTTTTCCAACAACTCTTCCGGTTACAGAAATAAATTGAAAATAAATATACTCAATTCCTAGTTCATTAATTTTAGCTCTGACCTGTTTTACTAACTTATCTCTACCAGGTTGAGCAACGTGTTTGTCTAAATCAGTCATTATCTCTCCCTCTAATGAATTTTTTATTTAGCAAAGCGTAACTGAAAAAATTATTTGTGTCTAGACACGAAGTTTAACTCCAGGGGAAAGGACTGTTCGAAGTAGGGTGAAGCTCACCTTTCTCGTAACGGTTGAATCTGAATGGTTTTAATAACTCACTTTCAGTTCCAAGAATTTCTTTTGCAACAAGTTCTCCAACACCAATCATTTTGTATCCATGGTTAGCGTCAGCTATCATATAAACATTTTCTAAAAATCTATCGAAGATAGGAAAGTTATCTGGCGTCATGCATCCAAGACCACCAGAGGGCCCTTTTCTATATAAGCCTGACTTACCCTCAAATCTTTTATGACAATGGGCTAAAGCTGAACACCACATGTCGTTAAATGATTCGGTTGTTTGAAATTCAGGAGAATCGATTCCATAAGGATCAATGTCTATTTTGTCAAAATGCTTATCAACTATATAAGGTGATGTTCCACCCTGAACACCAAGACCCTCAATATCTGGCTTATAATAAATTCCCCAAAGCTCATCTGTAATTAATTTTTTAGTTGTGTCAGAATATAATGGAGCAGTAGAGTCGACATGCATTACAGGAGGTTGACCACCATCATTCATTTTTAAAAAATCTTTATCCACACCAATTACACCTTCTTGTAACATCCAATATTTCCACATATCTTCTTTATGAAATTTTCCATCTTGTCCTCTAATATTTGCAACTTTTGGAAGCTCCAACATATTCCAAAAATCTCTAACCCAAGGACCAGCGCCAATAACTATTTGTTCACACTCAATAATTCCTTTATCAGTTTCAACTCCTGTAACTGCTTTACTAGTATTGCCCTTTTTGAAGCCTGTAACAGTTACACCTTTAATAACCTGAACACCGTTTGTAGTGGATTTTTCTTCTAGAGCTTTTATAGAAGCTTTGTTGAATGCATAACCACCTTTTTTTTCATGCAATACAGATGTGATGCCTGTTGCTTGCCAGTCATCAAACATACCCTTCATATACTTGGTACATTCTTTTTCACCCTCTATAAATTCTGATTCATATCCAATGGCTTTTTGTTGTTCATAAATAGTAGCAACATCTTCGTGCATAACTTCTGGAGATATCTGCAGGTATCCCACAGCATTATATTTCCACGCTTTGGGATCACTTTCCCAAACAGAAACTGAATGAGCCATTAGTTCTCTCATAGCTGGCTGAAAATAATTGTTTCTTATAACACCGCAAGCTATTCCACTTGCACCTGCTGCAGTATCTTTTTTTTCTAAGATTACTATATCGCCTGGATTTTTATAAGTTTCTGAAAGCTTCCAAGCAGTACTTAATCCATGGATTCCTCCACCAATTATTACTACTTTTGCTTTTGTCGGTAATGACATAATAGAACTTTATTTCTAGTGATAATTAAATATATGATTATTTATATATATATAAAATATAAGTAATAATTATATCTGTAAGAATTTCCTTTAGAAGCTTAGATTTTTTAGGGTTTGAAGGTATAAACTAAACTCATCAATAAAAGATTTGCTTGGTTTTATAAATTTTTTTCTTTGATCTTTAGAAGTCTTTTCTAAAAAAAAAAATCCTTTTTCACATGCCTCATTAATCATTAAAGCTGATTTAGGCCTAGATGTTTTAAATAATTTTGTTTTTAGTTCTTCAACAGTTAAATGTTCTTCATATTTAAAAGCATGCATAACTAACAACATCATATGATAATGTGATGGTGATTTTCTAAAAAAATAATTACTAGACATATGAGAGAGCTTCATTTGATCTTCCCAAAATTCTAATAAGTCTTTTGTAGTATTACCCATTAAGCTCTGACACGAGTTTTTTGAGGGTCGAAGTGAGGAAACCCAACAACTTTTGCTGGTATTCTTTTTTGATGACCATCAATTTTCCCGACCTCAACATCTGTACCGATTTCTGATTGACCAACATCAATTCTACATAAAGCAATGTTCTTACTCAAAGTTGGTGATAGACACCCACTTGTTACAATACCAATTTGAGCTCTTCCAATGTGAACACAATCTCCATGATTAGCTTTTTCTTTTCCAATTAGCTCAAGCCCAACTAATTTTTTTTGTGGATTTTCTTTTCTTTTAATCAAATTCTCTTTACCAATAAAGTCGTCAGTTTTTGTTTTAAGTGGCACGGCAAATCCAATACCTGCTTCAAAAGGATCTTGTTGACCATCAAACTCATTACCAAATAAAACTAACCCTGCTTCAATTCTTAATAAATCTAGAGCACCAAAACCTGCTGGTATCAAACCTTCATTTTTACCTGCCTCCATTATCTTATCCCAAACTTGAGGAGCATGATCAGGATGACACCAAACTTCATACCCAAGTTCTCCTGTATAACCAGTTCTTGATACGATTAATGGAATTCCATTTAACTCTTCAAGTCTACAAATTGTGAATCTAAACCACTGTAGTTCTGAAATTGTTGGTTGAGTAGGGGGTGTAAAAATTATTTTTTCTAAGATTTTTCTACTGTTTGGTCCTTGCACAGAAATATTGTTAATTTGATCTGTCGAATTCTTGATTATGACTTTAAAGTTTTTCTTTTTTGCTTGTTCTTTTAACCATTCTCCAGCATATTCATCTCCACAAACCCATCTAAAACCTGTTTCACTTAGTCTTAACAAAGTACCATCATCAAACATTGTACCATTTTCATAACACATTGCTGAATAAACTATTTGGCCAACAGATAGTTTTTTAATGTTTCTTGTTAAAGTGTAATTCATTAATTCCTCAGCATCAGGCCCTAAAATTTCAAATTTTCTTAAAGAAGATAAATCAATTACAACTGCCTTTTCTCTACAGGCGGTATACTCATTAATAATACCGTGTTTAGTATAGTCATTTGGTAACCAAAAACCTCGAGCGTCAATAAAGTTTCTAGTTAGTTTTGAGGTTCTTTCATAAAAGCCTGTATTTCTAGTAAGTTTTTTTTCAGAGTCTGTTTTCATTCTAAAAGCAAAAGATTTTGTAAATTCTTTTTTCTTGTCATAAGTTCTAACAAAAATATCAGTTGGATTCCAACCATTACAGCTATCAATATCACTAGGACAAGCAGTTGTGCCGCAAGTCAAGTCTTTAAGGGCTCTAAAGATAATATAATCGCCAGGTCTTGCAAAAGATTCATCTGATAGCACAGAGTTTTGACCTCCTGCAGAGGTGTTAAAGAACAAGTTAATCGCATGCCAACCTCTTTGTTTTTGAAGACCATATTTTTCCATTACTTCATTTAAATTGTCAGAACAATTTGCATGACCAAAATATCCCGCATCTTCATAATATTTCGAGGTACATGCTAAGTTAAATGTATCATGAATACCCACTGTGTCTCTCACTACCTCGACAAGTGGTTCATGGTCTACGTCATAAAACTTTGAAAATAAGCCTGGTCCGGGAAAAGTTTGCCCCATAAAAGTTCTAGTTGTTTGCCAGTCTAATCCATTTTCTTTTCCTTTATCTAATTTAGCAGTATCGTATGCTACAAAGTCTGAACATTGTCTCCCTGTAGGAGTAATTATTTGAATATAATCACCTTCTTTAACTTGGTAAGAATTTGCAGTAGTTCTTTCAATATTGATTTCATTAGAAGGATCATAAACAGGGTCTGGAATTATAGAAAATTCCTTATCATCTTTAATAATAGATTTCTTTACCATTACAGTAAGTTCAGTTGCTGGATTCTGTTCATGAACCATCATTCCATTTCCTGGTGCCGCAAAGATACAATAACATTTATCTTTTGATCTTATTTTAATACTGTCACCAGCATTTGTTTCTTTATTAAAAATTATAGATGATTTTGATTTTTCAATATTTAAGTTTCGTTTTTTTAATTGCAGTAAAGCCTGCAAAGAAGTTTCATCTTTTTTAAAAAGTATTTTTTTAATCTCAGATATATCTTTAATTTTTTTTAAACCTAAAATATCAAGATCAGATTTTCCATCTTTATTAAAAACTGAAATTTCACAAATTTGATTACCTTCATTATTGATGATTTCTATTTCATCATCTGGTAAAATTTGAATTCCAGTCAATCCACCACCTTCAACAATATATCTTTCAACTCCAGGTGGTAGCGAATTTAATCCTGGTTCATTAATATCTAAAGTAGTTAGCGACATTTTTAATTCTTTTGAATTATCTTATATAAATATCTTACTGTTGACTATCATTTTACTTAAGCACATAATGTTTGAACTAATATTACGAAAGGGAATAAAATGAAAAATAAAACATTACCGATAATTCTTGGTGTTGTTGTTATCGCTGTTGCCGTTTTCTTCATGAGTGGAGGAGATAAAAGTGCTAAAAAAGGTGGTGATAGCTCTCAACCTATAATTATTGCCACACATAACTGGTCAAGCCAAATTGTAATGGCTCACGTTATTGGTGGAATTTTTGAAAGCATGGGAAATAACGTAAGCTATGTAAACACTGACTCACAAGCTGTATATGAATCAATTCGTATTGGTGACGTATCACTAGCTCATGAAGTTTGGGAATCTGCTTTTGGTAAATCATTCACTACAGCACTTGATAAAGGTGGCATAGTTGATTGGGGTGATCATGAAGCAAGAACTCTTGAGGATATGGGTTATCCTAACTGGGTTGCTGATAAGGGACTATGTCCTGGTCTTCCAGATTGGACCGCACTAAAAAATCCAGATTGTGCTGCAAACTTTACAACACCTGATTCAGATGGAAAAGGAAGAATGTTAGAAGGTCCACAATCTTGGCACGGAGATTTAATACCTCAGAGAGTTGATGCTCTTGGGTTAGGAGATCTTTGGACAGTTAAATTTGCTGGAAGTGCAGATGCACTTTGGGCAGAACTTAAAGCTGCTGAGAAAGAAGGAAGAGGAACTATAATATTCAACTGGACTCCAAACTTTACGGATGGAAAAGGTTTTACATTTATAGACTTCCCTCCATACTCTGCTGGTTGTAGACCAGAAGATGGCGGTGATGGAAAATGTGGATCTCCAGATGGTTATTTGAAAAAAGCTGTTAACGCAGACTTTCCAACAACTCATCCAGCTGCAGCAGCAGTGTTTAAAAAGATGTCATTCTCAACAAGTCATATTGGAGCAATGGCTGCTTTAGTAGACGAAGATAAGATGACTCATGAAGATGCTGCGAAAAAATGGTTAGCAGACAATAAGAGTGTTTGGCAACCTTTTACCAAGTAAGGGTAAAGAATAAATTATAATCTCTCCCAACAAAATTGGGGGAGATTTTTTTTAATTATACTGTCTTATAAAGAATTCAAACTACGGATTTATTATTTAAATGATTAAGTATTTTTTATATCTCTCTCTTAGCTTGCTAACTTTAAAAGCATCTTTTGCACAAAATATAGACATACAAGAAGATATTAAAATTGACTTTGTATGCGAATTAGAAAAAAAAATTCTTAAGAATTCAGAATATAATTATCAAACTTTTTTTGCTAATGATTTAAATGAAAAAAATTTAGACAAATTTGAAATTGATGCACAACAGCCAGAAAAACTTTTGATTAATGGATTATCAATGTTCCTTTCAAAAAATATAGAACTAGATGTAAAAGTTGTAAACAAAGATATAGTTTTATTTAAAGCTTTTGATAAGGAAAAGAATTATTCAGAATCTGGAATAATTAATAGAAAATCAGGTGAATTAGTTCATGAAATTACAAAAAACATAAAAAGTGATAATTTTGAAAAAGACATTTCCTTTTATAAATGTAGTTAAAATAAAAACATGAAAAAATATATTTTTTATATAATTCTAAGTTTTTTAATTACAACTTCAGTGTCAGCTAGAAAAACGGGTTGTGAGGGAAACTGTGAAAATGGTTTTGGTAAATGGACTTATACAGACAAAACTACTTATGAGGGTAATTGGGTTGGTACACAGAAACATGGGCAAGGAATTGAAACTTGGCCTAATGGATACATTTACAAAGGTGAATTTAAAAAGAGTGAGTGGAGTGGGCAGGGAATTTTAACCTTTCCTGATGGGTCTATTTATGAAGGTGAATGGGCCAATGGTTTTATGAATGGAAAAGGCAAATTTATTTGGTCTGATGGAAAAGAAAAAATAGGAATTTGGAAAAATGGCAAATTAAAAGAATAATTATGAATATAAGATATTTTAGCAAGTTAAGAGAATTATTGCCTGAGCCAGTTAGACAGTTGGGTGGCCTTGTTTCCTTAATATTTGTTGTGATTTTTTCTTTTGCTATTTTAAATGTTTTTTTTGGTGAAGGTGATGAATTGGTTGAAAAAATGAAAAAAGAAGAAACAAGAATTGCAGAAGCCAATAAACTAAGTAAAATTATTTCCACACTTCCGTCTGGTATTTTAACTTTTTATGAAGGAAGTGGAAATTACAAATTATCTAAAGAACAATATGAAACAGTCTGCAAAATAACAAAAATTATTCCTCAACGTGCTGTTATGGGCGCTAATTTAATAAATTTTAAAGCTACACAAATATATAATACTAATGGAAATCAAATAGCCGAAACATTTGTTAATTGGGATAAAAAAGAAAAAAAATGTATTGCTGGTTTTGTTTTAATAGGAAGTGTTAATGGTGGAGAAAAAGACAAAATTACTGTCAGTGGGGAAGTTTTAAATTTTTTAAGCACAGGAATCGATACAAGAGTTTATTTTATTAAAAATTTTTAAGGAGGAAAATAATAATTACAGAAAATTTAAAAAGTGTATTTTGTTTTTATATCGTGTAACTTATTAATTTATTATGACTAATGCTGTAATTAAGTGTGATTCAGTTTACAAAATTTTCGGGGTAAACGCAAAAAAGATGCTCCAAGATGCCAACGGAAATGTGGATGCAAAAAAATTTCAAGATAATGGGTGTATAGTAGGTGTAAACAATGCTTCTTTCGAAGTTTTAAAAGGAGAAATGCTAGTTGTGATGGGTTTATCTGGATCAGGAAAATCAACATTATTAAGATGCATTTCCAGATTAACAGATGCTACTAGTGGAAAAATTTTTATAGAAGGTCAAGACTTACTTTTATTAAACAATAAAGAGTTAATTGATCTTAGAAGAAATAAAATGGGAATGGTGTTTCAAAGTTTTGCTCTACTTCCACATAAAACAGTTTTAGAAAATATTGCTTTTCCACTTCAAATTAAAGGCATTGAAGATCAAGAGAGCATCAATAAGGCTATGGACATGGTTAAACTTGTTGGCCTTGATGGAAGGGAAAATTATTTTCCAAGAGAGCTTTCTGGGGGACAACAGCAAAGAGTAGGTATTGCTCGCTCATTAGCAGTTGAACCTGATATTTGGTTTTTAGATGAACCTTTTTCTGCATTAGATCCTTTAATTAGAAAAGAAATGCAGGATGAATTTTTGCGACTTCAAGAAAAATTACAAAAAACAATTATGTTTATTACACATGATTTTGACGAAGCATTAAAGCTTGCTGATCGTATTGCAATTATGAAAGATGGAATAATTGAACAATTAGATACCCCAGCTAATATTGTATTAAACCCTGCAACGGAATATGTCAGGAAATTTACTCAAGAGGTACCTAGAGAAAAAGTATTGAAAATAGAAGATATTATGGAAAAACCACATAATGAAAATTTAAGTGATTTAAAAGTTTTGAAAAATGAAACAATCGAAAATGTAGCTGAAAAGATTTTAACTCAAGAAAAATCTGTAGGAGTAATTGATGAAAATAATCAAATTGTTGGAACTGTTCACCCTTCAAAAATAATTAATACTGTTTTTGGTGGAAAAAAAAATAGCGATTAAAATATGGAGCTAATAAAAAAAAATCCAAAATTATTTCAATGGTTATTTTTATTAATTGTATTTTTCTTTTTATGCTTTGCAATTGAAGTTCCTGAAACCTACAAATTTATAAGAGGTCAGGCCGAATTCATTAAAGACCCAAATCAAAGCACTTACACACTCTTTGGAGCAGAGGTAAGATATTACGCATTTGATGTTTTTTGGAGGTTGCCTCCTCTACTTGGGTGGCTGCCTATTTGGATAAATGATTCCTTATTTTTTTTAATGAACGAGTGGATGCCAATGGAGTTTTGGAATGAAAGTACTCAATCATACAAAACTCGACCCCTAATTTTGCAATTAACAAGAAACATGACTGCGTTTATGACATTTCTTATCGAACTAATTAGAGAAATTATGTTAGGGGGTGTTCAAACTGTCGTTGCATTTACTAGCTGGGACTGGATAGATGCAAATCCATGGGCAAAGCTGCCAGGGTTACCTTGGACAATTGTTGCAGCGGGTGCTGTAATACTTGGATACAACTTAAGTGGTAAAGGTCTAGCGTTATTCGCTGGTATAGTTATGATTTATATTTCTATTTTTGGTCAATGGAAACCTTCAATGCAAACACTATCCTTTATATTAGTTGCAGCACCACTTTCTTTTATTTTTGGTTTGGGCCTGGGTATTGCAGCGTTCAAAAGTAAACGTGTTGAGAAATTCTTATCCCCAATCCTTTTAGTTATGCAAACTATGCCTCAATACGCGGTATTAGTTCCCGCAATCGTGCTTTTTGGTGTTGGTGACCATGCGGCTGTTATTATAACAATGGTTGTTGCCGTTCCTCCAATGATATTATTAACTCTATTAGGTCTTAGAGGAATACCTCCTGAAATTGCTGAAGCTGGTAGAATGAGTGGATGTAATAATTGGCAACTAATGTTCAAAGTATTAATTCCAACTGCAAGAAGAGACATTTTAATTGGAGTGAATCAAGTTATTATGGTGTGTTTTTCTATGGCAGTTATTTCAGCTTTTATAGGTGCGAAAGGATTAGGATTTAATTTGTTGTTAGCTTTAAATCAATTGAACATTGGATTAGCATTAGAGGCAGGTTTATGTATTAGTTTAATTGCAATACTTTTAGATAAAATGTCTTTAGCTTGGGCAAATAAACAAATTGATTACTTTGGTAACTTGACTTTTTTTGAGCAACATAAAAATGGATTGTTTTTTGCTGGTGCAGTATTAATTGGAATTATACTTGCCTACGCTGGATCATTTTATTTTAAAGAAGGCTTCAATTATTTTTTTGAAGTTCCACACAATAAAGGAATATCTACAGCAGATTTTTGGAATAGAGGTGTTGATTGGATTTGGGACACTTTCTTTCATACTTTAAAAATTTTTAACACATGGTTGATAGTAGATGTATTACAGCCCATGCGTGCTGCCTATCTACGGATGCCTATTGTTGCAACATTCGTTTTAGTCATGGGTGCTGGATATATAATTGGAGGAATACGTTCTGCTTTTGTAGTGGGTGCATTAACATTATTTATAGCGCTAAGTCCATGGTGGGATAGAGCTTTAGTTACTACTTACATGGCAACATTTGGAGTTATTATATCTTGTACAATTGGATTTACTGTTGGAACATTATGTTTTCAGAATAAATATACTACAAATTTTATGTTGGGCGTTTGTGATATATTTCAAACATTCCCTTCATTTGTATACTTGATACCAGTGATGATGCTTTTTGGTGTTACGGATACATCTGTGTTAATTGCAGTAGTTGTTTATGCCACCATTCCTGCCACAAGGTATACTATTGAAGGATTGAGAAGTGTACCAGCCGCTTTACATGATGCGGCTTCAATGTCAGGTGTAACAAAAATACAAAGATTAATGAAAATAGAATTTCCTTTAGCCTTTCCTCACATGATGCTTGGTTTAAATCAAACCATTGTATTTGCTTTATTTATGGTAATTATTGGAGCGTTTATTGGAACAGAAGATTTGGGACAGTACATTCTAAAAGCTTTATCTGACAAAAAAGGTGCAGGTATAGGATTAACGCTAGGTCTTTGCGTTGCTTTCATAGGCTTGGTATTTGATCATCTAATTCGAACTTGGGTAGGGCAAAGAAAAAAACATCTTGGTATTGATTAGTTAAAATACTCAACTTCAGAAAAAGTATTTGTTGGAAAAATCCAATAAAATTCCAATGTTTCTTTTCCAATATTTTTTAAAGCATGTTTTGCATTTCCCGCAATATAAACTACATCACCTTTTTTAATTTCTTCTAGCTCACCAGATTTATTTAATATTCCTTTTCCATTAGTAACCACGTATATTTCTGCAGGCGAATGATAATGGAGTGTCAAGTCACCACCTGGAGCAATTTCAGCAAAACCAAGTGAAAGTCCAGAGCTACCAATAAAATCTGCATCAATTAAGAATTTCCACCTAACACCAGGATATTTATCAGTTGTCGACCATTTTTGGTCAGAGACAGATTTAAGATTTTTTACAAATATCATGTAAAATCAAGCTTATGGATTATTTTTTAGGTTGATCTAAAAATGTTTTTAAAGAATCGTCCATTGCAACTTCCCAGGCTGTATGATGCTTTGGACCAATTGATCCAGTTACAGGTGAAGAAAAAGACTTATTTCTATAGGTCATAATATTTTCTACTTTATGGTGTTCCCATTCTTTAAAAGTTTTTCTAATCAATTCAAAATCAATTTTTGGATAATCAGATAAAGTATGAAGCTCTTTTGTATACTCAGTCTGAAAATCTATCATTTGATCAGCACTTTCTAATTTTTCTTCCATCGATACCCATTTATTTATATCTTTTTCTATTTCTGAACTATCTGGAAGTTTAATCTTTCCCATTATAACATCTCTTGCAAACCAAGCCTGACAATCAAACATATTAAAAGTATGAAATTGATCTTGCATACCTAGATATATTAATTTGTGATTATTTTGCCAAACAACACCTTTATACAACCTTGGTGGATACAGTCTATTTCCTGTTTTTAATTTTAAGTCTTCAGATAAAAAAGGAAAATGATGAAGGTACCCTGTACATAGAATTACAGCATCTGCTTCCTGAACATGACCATCCTTAAAAATTGCTTTATTGCCTTCAAGCCTATCAAGGTGAAAAACTTCTTTCATTCCTTTTGGCCAATTAAATCCCATTGGATTATGTCTATAAGCTATTGTTACACTTTTTGCTCCATACTTATGACACTGAAGAGCGACGTCTTCTGCGGAATAACTACTTCCTAAAACAACTACATTTTTATCTCTAAATTCTTCTGCATCTCTAAAATCATGAGAGTGCATTATTCTTCCAGGAAAAGCTTTCATTCCAGGATATTCTGGAATGAACGGAACTGAGAAATGACCATTAGCTATAATAACATAATCAAAGACATCCATTGAGGAAGTTGCGTTTTTTTTATCACGATAAGTAACTTCAAAATTATTAGCATTATAGATAACATTAGTAACTGTAGTGCTAAACTTTATTTTGTTTTTTAAATTCCCTTTTTTTACTCTACCCAAAATATAATCATATAAAACTTCTCTAGGTGGAAATGATGGAATGGGTTTTCCAAAGTGTTCATCAAATGAATAGTCAGCAAACTCTAAACATTCTTTAGGGCCGTTTGACCAAAGATATCTATACATACTATTAGGTACAGGGTCACCATATTGATCAGATCCTGTTCTCCAACTGTAATTCCATAAACCGCCCCAATCTTCTTGTTTATCAAAACAAACTATTTCAGGTATTTTTTCGCCTTTTTTCTCAGCTTGTTCAAAAGATCTTAAAGCTGACAAACCACAAGGCCCAGCACCGATAATTGCCACTTTAGTCATAAATTAATCTCCATAAAATAAATTTATAACTACATTTTGCTCACAAAATGCTAAAAAAAGATATAAAAAAATTATCCAATATGAAAAAAATTATTATTATTGGTGGTGGTGCTATGGGGTCAGCTTTTACAATCCCATGTTTAGAGAATAATAATAACGTTACTATCACAGAACCTTATAGCAAGAGATTTATTAAAGATCTATCATCAAAAAATAAATTTCATTCAGCCTTAAACATTAAGCTTCCAAAAAGATTAAAATTTAAAAAATTTTCTAAAGATTTATTTAAAGAAAAATTTGACCTAATCGTAATTGCTTTAAGCCTCTCAGGTATTGATTTTATTGGTAAAGAACTAAAAAATTTAAAGATTAAAACTCCAATCTTAGTTCTTACAAAAGGATTAAAGTATGAAAAAAAAAGTAATAGAATTTTAACAATTTCAGAGCAATTAAAAAAAAATTACAGTGGAATGAATATATCTGTTTTGAAAGGCCCTTGTTTAGCCAAGGAACTTGCTGAAAAAAATCATACAAGCGTAGTTATTGCTAATAAAAATATCAATGTTGCTAAATCGATTGGAAGAATAATTTCTACAAAATATTATATTACTGAATATTCTAAAGATATTATTGGTGTGGAGGTGTGTTCAGCTATAAAGAATATATATTCAATGATAATTGGAGCTGGCCAAAGTTTAAATGCATCATCCAATTTATTTCAAAAATCAATAATTGAGATGAAATATTTAACTAAATATTTTAAAGGAAAAGATGAAACAACTTTGGGACTTGCTGGGATTGGGGATTTATATGTGAGCGCTGCTGGAGGAAGAAATAGTAAAATGGGCAGTTATTTAGGTAAAGGCTTTACATTTAAAGTAGCAAAAAAAAGATTTATGCCAAAAGATACTGTTGAAGGTGAGCAGCTTGCACGAGAAATTGCCCCGTTCATTCTTAAAAAAATTGATAAAAAAAAGATTCCTTTAATGAATAATTTATTAAGAACGATAATAAATAATAAAAAACTTAAAATTAAAGTTTAAAATAAGCCCTCTATTTCACCTTTTTTATTAAGCTTAATAGAGTCTGCTGCTGGAACCCTTGGAAGACCTGGCATAGTCATCACGGCACCACACACAACTACAATAAATTCTGCACCTGAAGAAAGTCTAATTTCTCTAATTGGTAGAGCGTGACCTGTTGGAGCTCCTTTGAGACTTGGGTCAGTAGAAAAACTATATTGAGTTTTTGCAATACATATAGGTAATTCCCCAAAACCAGCATCTTCAAAGTTTTTTAATTGATCTCTAATTTTAGTGTCTGCAATAACCTCATCTGCTCTGTAAATCTCTTTTGCAATCGTTTCAATTTTTTTAAATAATGGAGTTTTGCTTTCATATAAAAATTTAAATTTAGACTCATTTTTTTCACATAAATCAACAACATGAGTTGCTAGTTCTTTTGTTCCTTCACCGCCGTTTGCCCAGTGAGTACAAAGACTTGCCTTCACTCCCAATCCATCACAAAAATCTATTAAAGCTTTTACTTCTTTGTCGGTATCTTTAATGAAATGATTAACGGCTATTGCCAAAGGTAAGCCAAATTTTTTAATATTTTCTATATGTCTTTGGAGGTTAACTAGTCCTTTTTTTAGCGCTTCAACATTTTCTTTTTTTAAATCATCCTTTGCTACACCACCGTGCATCTTGAGTGCTCTAACTGTTGCAACAATAACTACACAACTTGGTTTTAAATTTGATTTTCTACATTTAATATTTAAAAATTTTTCTGCTCCTAGATCAGCACCAAAACCTGCCTCTGTTACAACATAATCAGCAAGCTTTAATCCAGCTTTAGTCGCAATTACAGAATTACATCCATGAGCAATATTAGCAAATGGTCCACCATGTATTATTGCAGGATTATTTTCTAATGTTTGAGTAATATTTGGTCTTATGGCATCTTTGAGCAAAACAGTCATTGGACCTTGCGCTTTTAAATCTTTTGCATAAATTGGTTTTTTCTCTCTTGTATAGGCAATTGTAATGTTACTAATTCTTTTTTCTAAATCTTCAAGATTATTTGCAAGACAGAAGATAGCCATAATTTCTGACGCAACTGTTATATCAAAACCGTCTTCTCTTGGAAAACCGTTAGCGACACCACCTAGATTAATATTTATTGACCTAAGAGCTCTATCATTCATGTCCAAAACTCTTTTCCAAACAATTCTTCTTACATCTATGTTAAGTTTATTTCCCCAGTAAATATGGTTATCAATAAGAGCAGATAATAAATTGTGAGCAGAAGTTATTGCGTGAAAGTCTCCAGTAAAGTGTAAATTAATTTGTTCCATTGGAACAACTTGTGCATAACCACCTCCAGCAGCACCACCTTTCATTCCAAAAGAAGGACCCAAACTTGGTTCTCTTAAACAAACAATTGACTTTTTTCCTATTTTATTCAAACCATCATTCAGACCCACTGATGTTGTAGTCTTTCCCTCTCCTGCTGGAGTAGGTGTGATGGCGGTAACTAAGATCAGTTTTCCATCAGGCTTATCTTTCAAAGTATCTAAATATTCTAAGTTTACTTTAGCAATATGCCTGCCCATTGGACTAAAAGCGGTACTTTCATTAGGCACATTGGCCTTAGCCAGTATATCGTTGATAGGTAGCATTTTTGCTTCCCTTGCTATTTGAATATCTGATTTTACCTCGCTCATTAAAGATCCTTTATAAAAATATTAAAATTGATGGATTAGTATCTCTTTTTGAAGACTTTGGAAATATCTAAAAATTATATATAAAAATAATATGAACTAATTATATTCATTATTATAAAACTAATTATGCAAAAATATTCAATATTTAATCTAATTAAAAATGCTTTTTCTAACCATGAAAATTGGGATTTAGCTTGGAAAGATCCAACTCCAAAAAAAGAATATGATGTCGTCATTATTGGTGGTGGAGGCCATGGTTTGGCTACTGCATATTATTTAGCAAAAGAGCACAATATTACTAATGTTGCCATCATAGAAAAAGGTTGGATTGGTGGAGGTAATATTGGTCGTAACACAACAATTATTAGATCAAATTATATGCATGATGACAATGCATTGTTTAGTGAGTTTGGAATGGATCTGTGGAGAAGAATGAGTCAGGATTTGAATTACAATGTTATGTTTTCTCCTAGGGGAATTATTAACCTTGCGCATTCTGATGCGCAAATGAATACTTATGCTAGACGGGGAAACTCAATGAGGTTGAATGGTATCGATGCAGAATTACTTAGTAGAGAACAGGTTAAAGAAATTATTCCAATGGCAGATTTTTCTGAAAATGTAAGATTTCCAATTTTTGGCGGACTTATGCAACCGAGTGCAGGAACAGCCAGACATGATGCTGTTGCGTGGGGTTATGCCAGACAAGCAGATTCAATGGGAGTTGATATAATTCAAAATTGTGAGGTAACTGGCTTTGATATTTCTGGAGGCAAAGTAGAAGGTGTTCGAACCTCCCGAGGAAATATAAAAGTTAAAAAGATTGGTTTATGTGTGGCCGGTAGTACAAATATTTTAGCAGATAAACTTAATATCAATTTACCTGTTGAAACCCATCTGCTTCAAGCATGTGTTTCTGAACCAGTAAAACCAGTTCTTGATAGAGTGGTTACTTTTGGTGCAGGGCATTTTTATATAAGCCAGTCTGATAAAGGTGAAATGGTAATGGGTGGAGACCTAGATGGATATAATAGTTATGCTCAAAGAGGAAACCTACCAACACTGCAACATGTTTTGACAGAAGGAATAGCAATGATGCCTTTTTTAAGTAAATTAAAAATGCTTAGAACATGGGGTGGTATAATGGACATGTCAATGGACGGTTCACCAATTATTGATAAAACTCATATTGAGGGATTATATTTAAACTGTGGATGGTGCTACGGTGGTTTTAAAGCAACTCCAGCATCAGGTTGGACTTTTGCTCATACTATTGCTCAAAACAGAGTTCATGAATTAAATGCAGGATATAGTTTAAATAGATTTCATACAGGTCACTTACTAGACGAAAAAGGACTTGGTACAAAAACTTGGATTTCATAAATGCTTCATATTAAATGTCCACACTGTGGAATGAGATCGCAAAATGAATTTTCTTATGGTGGTGATGCTAGTGTTAAAAGACCTGAGCTTAATAAAGAAATATCAGATCAAGATTGGGATAATTTTGTTTATTATAGAAAAAGTTTAAGAGGAAAACATTGGGAGCTATGGCAACATTTATCAGGTTGTCGACAATGGATAAAAGTTGAAAGAGATACAGCAACTCATGAAATTTTTAAAACACATAAAGCCAGTGAGGATATTTCTTAATGACTCAAAGCTTTAGGTTAGAAAATGTTGGACTGATTAATAGAGATAAAAAGCTTTCATTTAAATTTAATGGAAAAATATACTATGGCTATGAAGGGGATACACTTGCTTCTGCATTAATAGCTAATGGAATTCATCTAATTGGTAGAAGTTTTAAATACCATAGACCTAGAGGTTTTTTTGGTGCTGGAGTAGATGAACCATATGCAATCGTTCAATTATATAGAAATGGTGAAACTGAACCGAATACTAAAGCTACAGAGCAAGAGCTTTTTGAAGGACTAGAAGCTACAAGTATAAATTGCTGGCCAAGTGTTAACTTTGATGTTGGTGCAATAAATAATTTTTTAAAAATATTTCTTCCAGCTGGATTTTATTACAAGACTTTTATGTGGCCTAAAAGTTTTTGGTACAAGGTTTATGAACCACTTATTAGAAAAGCAGCGGGACTTGGGGTTGCTTCTACAAAACATGATAAAGAAAGATATGAACACAAATATGAGTATTGTGATTTATTGATTGCTGGGTCTGGGCCATCTGGATTAGCAAGTGCATATGCGGCAGCAAAAAATGGAGCACGAGTTATTTTAGCTGAAGATAAAGCTAGATTTGGTGGAACACTTATTACTAGTGAAGTAAATATTGGAAATCAATCAGGCAAGGAATGGGCAGAAGGAATTATTGCTGAACTTAAAGAAATGCCTAATGTAACCATTAAAAATAGATCACAGGTTTTTGGTTACTATGATCATAATATGCTGGTGATGTCTGAAAGAATTAGTGATCATTTACCAAAAACGAAAAAGTTTCATCCAAAACAAAGACTTTGGTATATCAGGGCAAAAGAAGTTTTGATTTCCACAGGATCAATAGAAAGACCAATAGTTTTTGGTAACAATGATACACCAGGCGTAATGCTTTCATCAGCAGCAAAAGAATATCTTAAAGTTTATGGAGTATTAGTTGGAAGAAATCCTTTAATATTTACTAACAATGATAGTGGTTATGAAACTGCAATTGAATTTAAAAAAAATGGTGTTGATTCAATTATTTTAGACACAAGAAAAGATCCTCAATCTGAAATAGTTAATGAAGCCAAAAATTTGGGAATTGATATTAAATTTTCTTATGTAGTGGTAGCTGCTCAAGGTTATAAAAAAGTAAAATCAGCTGATATCGCAAAAATTTCAGATGATAAAGAGCAACTTGGAGCAATAAAAAATATTAAGTGTGACTGTATATGCGTTTCTGGTTTTTGGACACCAACAATTCACCTAGCATCACAATCTGGAAATAAAATAAAATTTAATGAAGATATTGATGCATTTGTTCCAGGAAGGTCAAAACAAAATGAAAAAACATTGGGTGCTGCAAATGGAATTTACACTTTAGAAGAAACATTGGAAAATTCTTTTGAAACTGGTCATGAATTATCAAAAAAAATTACAAATAATGATAATAAAATTTCTCTTCCAAAAGTTATAGAAAAAAAATCAACAACACATGATAAATTTTGGTGTGTACCATTACCTCGGGGAAAAAATTATAAAAGATTTTTAGACTTTCAAAATGATGTTGCAGTTTCTGATGTGGAGATAGCACTTAAAGAAGGTTATCGATCGATTGAACATGTAAAAAGATACACTACTCTTGGTATGGCAACTGACCAAGGTAAAACAAGTAATCTTAATGGTTTACAGCTTGTTTCAAGTATAGAAAACAAAATTGTACCAGAAGTGGGACATACTACTTTTAGACCTCCATATACACCAGTTACAATAGGTGCAATTGTGGGAAGAGAAGTAGGAAAACATTCGAGACCAACAAGAAAATCACCAATACATTCTTGGCATGAAAAAAATAATGCAGTATTTGTTGATGCAGGAGTCTGGTTGAGACCAAGATATTACAAAAGAGGCAATGAAACATTATTTGAAGGCTCTAAACGAGAAGCAAGAAATGTGAGAAAAAACGTCGGTGTCTGTGATGTTACCACTTTAGGTAAAATAGACATTAAAGGACCAGATGCAGCAGAGTTATTAAATAGAGTTTATACTAATGCATGGTTAAAATTACCCGTTGGCAAAGCTAGGTATGGAGTCATGTTGAGAGAAGATGGAATTGTTATGGACGATGGAACAACCACGAGAATTTCTGAAAACCACTATCATATGACCACCACAACTGCCCAAGCAGCAAATGTACTTTCTCATTTAGAGTATTATCTACAATTAGTTTGGTCGGAATTAAATGTTAATGTAGTTTCAACAACAGAACAATGGGCTGGTGCCGCTATAGCAGGACCGAGATCTAGAGATTTGTTAAAAGAATTATTTCCAAAATGCGATGTATCTAATGAGGGGCTACCTTTTATGGGTTATATGGAAGGAGATTTATTTGGAGTAAAAGCAAGAATTTTTAGAATTTCATTTTCAGGTGAGCTAGCATACGAAATAAATGTAGAATCTGATAACGCAAACTTTATGTGGAAAAAAATAATTGAAGTTGGTGAAAAATTTAAAATTCAACCTTATGGAACGGAAGCTTTATCAACTCTTAGAATTGAAATGGGACACGTAGCAGGTTCAGAGCTTGACGGTAGAACAATACCTTACGACAATTCTTTAGAAGGACTAGTAAGTAATAAAAAAGATTTTATAGGAAAAAGATCATTAAATAGAGAGGCATTTATATCTAGTGATAGACAAAAAGTTGTTGGAGTTGTTCCTTTAGATAAAAAAACAAGTATACCTGAGGGATCTCATCTAGTTAAAGACTCAAAAGCTCCACTACCAAACACAAAGCTAGGCTATATTTCAGCATCATGTTGGAGTGTGGAATATGATAACCCGTTTTCATTGGCCATACTTAAAGATGGAAAAAATATGATTGGAAAAAAATTATTCGCAATGTCTCCTTTGAAGAATAAAATAATACCTGTTGAAATTGTTTCTTCACATTATGTTGATCCAAAAGGTGAAAGAGTTCGTTCATGAGTCAAATTTCATCTTTAATTAATATTCATAAAAAAGGTTTTTTTGGAGATTTTGAAGATAAGAATGAAAAAGATTTATTAAAGATTTCAGAAAATAAAAATTTATTGATTATCCAAATAGCTCAATATAAAAATTCATCGATTTCAATTGAACAATTAAAAATTGATAACTTAAACTTTAGTAATAAAGCTCTTAATGTAGTTTACAATGATAACACTAGAATTCTTTGGAATGGTCCAAGAAACTGGTTTTTAGTGTCCTCAAAAAAAGAACACATAAAAAATATTTTAGAAACATTCGATGAAAAAAACTTTGCAATAACAGACTTGTCTCACTCAAGGGCAATCATTGAATTAGAGGGAAACACAACCAAAGAGGTTTTGAAAAAAGGATGTCCTTTTAATTTTAATGAATTAAATAAAGATAACTGTTTAAACTCAACATTTAATGGAATTACTATAACAGTTGATCTTTTAAATAATAATCCTGATAAAGCTAGAATTTTTGCGTTAAGGAGTTTTGGTGAATCTTTATATCACTCTATAACAGACGCTAGTCTGGAGTATGGATTTAGAGGTATTTAATTTTTTCTACTTCTAGTTGCAATATAAACTCCGATCGATGCTATAATAAATCCAACCAAATCAAGAGTGGTTAAATGTTCGTTTAAAAACAGCCAAGCCATGACAGCTGAAGTTGGTGGTATTAAGAAAAATATTGATACTGTTTTACTAGCTGAATTTTTTTTTATTAAAAACATCAAAATTGTAAAAGCACCAAATGAAACTAAAAATATTTGGTGACTCATAGCAATTATAAAAGTTTTTGTAAAATTAATATAAGGATCAATAAATAAAATGATTATAAGTAAGTGAAAGGTGAAACCGCCTAATGCTTGATAAAAGTTACTAACCTGTAAAGGTAAATTATTACTTAATTTTTTTTGCCAGATGGTTGATGCTGTGATTGCAATTAAAGATATTAAAGTAGCTATGAAACCATATACAGGAATTCCTGAACCAATATCCCAACCCAAAACCATTGTTGAACCTAAAAAACCTAAAAGTATGCCTAACCACTGATTAAATGAAACCTTTTCTTTAAGAATTGGACCGCTTAAAACATTTGTTAGAATAGGCTGTAGAGTTACAATTAAAGCAGCAATCGCGGTAGGCATACCTTTTGAAACTGAATAAAAAACTCCACCAAGATAAAAGCCATGAAAAAGAACTCCACTAAAAAATGACTCAATTAAATTTTTTCTATTAATAAAAATTTTTTGCTTTGTAAATATACAATAAATATAAAAACCAATTGAAACAATAAAAAATCTAAATGCTAATGCAGAAAATGGATCACTATTATCAATTAATGGCTTAGTCGTTATAAAAGCAGAAGACCAAAGAATAACAAATATGAATGGTAATATTTTGATCATACTATTTTATAAACTAAAAACTTAAGTAAAATCACCTAAATTTGAGCCTAATTTGAACTATTAATTAATAGAATCATTTTAGTAAATCGCATATGATTCTATTATGAACTTTAGATTTATTAAAATTATTATAATATTAATAGCATTTATATTCTCAAGCGGTTTTTTACCTTTCATTGCTCTGCTTGGACCAGGTGTAACAGTTATTACATCTGGCAATTTCTATAAAGCGGGAGTTCAGTTAATGGTCGACAAAACTGTAAAAAATACTACTGGAAAAAATTCATTAGTTCTAGTGAAAGAAAAAATAGAAAAAAAAAATAATAAAAAATATTTAAATCAGGAACTAAGAGATTTAGTTGAAAAAAGAATTAAACTAGTTAGGAAGAAATTAAGTCTAGAAAATATTAATCAATAATTTTGAGAAATATTAGATCAATTTGCTCACTTT
>CAJQSX010000006.1 GCA_905616465.1 uncultured Candidatus Pelagibacter sp.
TTAACAATTTAGAATTAAAATTTTTTCTTTTTGTTAATCTTTTTGAAATATCTATTTTTTTAGATTGAACAAATACCAAGATATCATTTTTTCTATTAATCTTGTTTTCTAGTAAAAGTGGAATATCTAAAATTACAATTTTTTTATTTATATTTTTTTTTAGGAATATATTCATTTTTTTCTTAATTTTTGAATGAACAATTTTGATGATCTTTTTAAGATTTGAGTTGTTTGCTAAGATTGATTGAGAAATTTCATTTTTATTTATTGGAAATGAATAAATATATTTTGGTAATTTATTTTTTAACTTGTTAAAAATTTCTTTATCTTTTCTATATAATTTTCCAACTTCTGCGTCTGCGTTAAACACGGGGAAACCAAAGTTCTTGGCTACGTAACTTTTTCCTGATCCAATATCTCCTAAAATTCCAATTTTAATCATTATCTAATAGCTTTATTACATCTTCATCAACTTCTGCTGAAACACCTGTCCACATTTGGAAAGCGATTTGTGCCTGCCACAGAAACATCATTTTGCCATTCATGACCTTGTTGCCCCTAAATCTTGCCTTCTTAAGAAAATTAGTTTCTTTAGGGTTATAAATTACATCATAAAATAGAGTGTTTTTGTTATTTTCATAATCTTTAAAATCCATGTCTAAATTTTCATTTTTCTTTAAACCAACGCTAGTTGTGTTTATAACTACATCGCAGATTTCTGGTTTTTCTCCCCAATCAACAACTTCTATAATACTCCTTTTACGCCCAAGTAAGGCTATTGACATGTCTCCAAGTTTTTTTATTTCACTGGCTTTTTCTTTAGTTCTGTTAGTAATATAAATCTTATTTGCAGTTCCAACGAACGCTTTTAGAATTGAAGGTGTTACACCTCCTGCTCCTATGATAAAAATATTCTTGTTTATACGATCAATTAAATTATTCGATGAAAGCGAGTCATTTAAGCTTTTTTTAAAGCCTTCTGTATCTGTATTATATCCGTACACCTCATTATTAACTCTGCACAAAGTGTTTACTGATTGTGTTTGCTGAGCATCACCTTTTACCTCATCTAACAGGGGTATAATTTCTTTTTTAAAAGGCACAGTTATATTCACGCCTCTTATCTCTCCACTTCTAACTTGATTCACAATGTCCCTCAAATCTTTTTTCTCTACTTTTTTTTTTTCATAAACACTGTTTGTTATACTGTGTTTTTTCATCCAATAATTATGGATTAATGGAGACAAAGAATGTTCAATTGGATTTCCTATAACTAAATATTTTCTCATTTATAATTATTTAAATACTCTTTAATTTTTTTAATTGGCAGTCCCATTATAGTGTCCTCATCTCCCTCTATTTTAGAAAATAAAGACCTGCCTTCACCTTCAATTTGATAAACATTATAAGCATATAGTGCCTTATCAGTTATTTTGGATAAATAAATTTTAAGATCTTCCTTGCTTAAATGCTTCATAGTCAGAGTCGCTTTATCAGTATAATTCCAAATCATTGAGCCATTTTGCGATATACAAACTGAACTTATAAGATGGTGTGTTTGACCGTTTAGTTCTTGGAGTATACTTAGGGCCTCTTCTCTGTCGACAGGCTTTGAAATTATTTTCCCTTTTAAATCGATCACACTATCTGCACCTAAGACCAGGCTCCCTGCTTTCTTTTGGCTTACTTTGTTTGCTTTTAGCTCAGCAAGACTTTTGGAAATGGTTTCTGGTGATGCTTTTTCTTTTAATAGGCCTTTCTTCATTGTATCTTCATCGACATTAGATGGAACCACTTCACATTTGATTTTATTTAAATCTAAAATATCTTTTCTAATTTTGCTTTTTGAGGCTAATATAATTTTGTTTATCATTTTTGACTATAAATTTCATAAATTTTTATAATAGATGCGGCTGTTTCCTCTACTGACTTTCTTGTTACATCGATGCTGGGCCATCCATACTTTTTAAAAGTTTTTTTGGCATCATCAATCTCTTTTTGTATCTCTTTAATATTTGTATATTTTTTATTGTTTGTATCCTTTAAAGAGCTCATTCTATTTTTTCTTATATCAACCAACCTTTCGGCTTCTGTATTCAAACCAACAACACATCTTATTTTTGGGTTGTTTTTTAGAATTTGAGGTAGGGATTTTTCATTAACCAGGGGTATATTTGAAGTTTTAAATCCTTTGTTGGCTAAATAAATTGATGTTGGAGTTTTACTGGTCCTACTAACTCCCAATAAAATAATATCTGACTTATCAATTTCATTAACCAAGTTACCATCATCATGATTCATGGTAAACTGGAGCGCTTCTATTCTTTCATAATATTCTTCATTCATAACATGTTGGCCACTTGGTTCGTGCGAGGCTTTCTGATTCAATAATTTTGAAAAACTTAAAATTAAATTTCCTAGTATCCCAAAACAAGGAATGCCTTTGTCTTCACTGTGATTTGCTAAAAATTTAGCCAGATTATTATCAACTATGGTGTATAAAATTATAGAATTATTTTTTTTTTTTGCATCTTCCAAAATTTTAAGTGTTTGATTTTCTGTCCTGGTGAATGAATAGGGATGCACCTTATATTCAATGTTTTTAAATTGTGCTTTAAGAGCTAAAAATATTCTATCCAACGTTTCCCCCGTGGAGTCAGAAATTAGATAAATTTGATAAATATTAGTCATGTATAAATTGTTAATATTTTTGTATTATTCTATAAGATTTTGCCAAAGAAAATTATTGTAAAAAATTATTGTAAATCATTAGTGTTATTAACATTATTAAACATGTTAATAAAATTATACATATTTTGTATAAATTAATAAAAAAGTTGCTTTTATCACATTTAACTTAATAAACTTAAGATATTTAATACCAATAAACAGTTAACAAAAAGTTTGTAAATATTAATCCTCTTAATTAACAGGACATAATACTAATACAAATATATATATATTGAATTTTTATATGACCCCAATTAACAAAGTAATAATTAATAAAGAAACTAGTATTAATCCTATATGGATTATGAGACAAGCAGGGAGATATCTACCTGAATTTAGAGAGATAAGATCTAAAAATACTGATTTTATAAAATTGTGTTTAGATGTAAATTTATCTTCTGAAATTACTTTGCAGCCATTAAAAAGATTTAGTTTGGACGCGGCAATAATTTTTTCAGATATTTTAATGTTGCCTTATGGACTCAATCAGAAAGTAGAATTTAAGAAGAATTTTGGCCCTATTCTTGGTGAAATTAATATAGGTAAAATGTCTAAATTAGATGAGATAGATTTTATTGAAAAAATTTATCCAGTTTACAAATCAATTAAAAAAGTAAGCAAAAACAAACTTACCACAAATAAAAACACTATAGGATTCGTCGGTGCTCCTTGGACTCTGTTAGTTTATATGATTAATCAACAATCTCCAAAAAAAAATTTAAAAAAAGATTTTTTTAAAGATGATTTTTTAATTAACAGAATTTTATTAATTTTAGAAAAATTTTTAAAAATTCATATTAAAAATCAAATAGAAAACGGAGCAAATGTTATACAAATATTTGACAGCTGGGCGGGTCTATTGGAAGAAAGAGATTTACCAAATTATGTTTATACACCAACCCTTAATCTAGTTAATTACGTTAAGTCTTTAAAAATTCCCGTTATTTGTTTTCCACGGGAAATAAAAAATTATAAGGAATACTGTGAGATTGTTAAGCCCGATGCAATAAGCATTGATTACAACATTGACCCAAAAGAAATTTTAAAAAATATAAAAATCCCCGTACAAGGAGGTTTAAATCCCAAAATATTACTTACAGACAAGGAAACATTAAAAAAAGAAACATTAAAATATTTAAATATTTTTAAAGATCACCCTTATATTTTTAATCTAGGGCATGGTGTTTTGCCAGAAACAGACCCCGATATGGTCGAATATTTAGTAAATATTGTAAAGGATTATTAAATGAAAAAAGCTGTCATTCTATTTAATCTAGGAGGGCCAGATAAGATAGAAAATGTAGAACCTTTCTTGTTTAACTTATTTAATGACCCGGCAATATTAAACTTACCCAGCTTTATAAGGTTTCCATTAGCCAAACTAATCTCAAACAGGAGGGCACCGATAGCTAAGAAAATTTATGAAGAGATTGGTGGATCTTCACCAATTTTGAAACTTACACAAGAGCAGTCCACAGCATTAGAAAAGAAACTTAACACGGATGATGTTATTTCAGAATACAAATGTTTTATTGTTATGAGGTGCTGGCACCCTAGGGCAGAGGAAGTAATTGAAGATGTTAAAGACTACAATCCAGATGAAGTTATTTTAATGCCTCTTTACCCGCAATACTCAGCAGCAACGTCTGGTTCGTCTATAAAAGAATGGAAAGACATTTGTAAAAAAAACAAGTTTGAAACAAAAACGTGTACTATATGCTGTTATCCAACAGACAGAAATTTTATCTTGGCACATAAAGTTGAAATAATAAAAAAGATTAAAGATTTAAAAAATTATAAATTAATATTTTCTGCTCATGGTTTGCCTGAAAAAAATATTAAAAAAGGAGACCCCTATCAATGGCAAGTAGAACAGTCAGTAAACAAAATTGTTGAATCTTTAAAGATAGAAAATTTAGATTGGGTTTTAAGCTATCAAAGCCGTGTTGGGCCATTGAAATGGATCGGCCCATCAACAGATGATATAATTGTTGAAAATTCAAAATTAGGAAAACATATTGTTTTAGTCCCAATAGCTTTTGTATCTGAGCACTCCGAGACCTTGGTTGAACTAGATATTGAATATAAAGAGCTGGCAGATAAAAATGGATGTAAGAATTATACTAGAGTTCCCGCCTTGGGAACAAACGAAAATTTTATAAAAGCAATGTCTGAACTAATTATAAAAAAAGATGAATATAATTATGACAATAAACTTTATCCTCCTAAAATACATTGTCCAAACAACCTTAGAAAATGCCCATGCTTAAATTATGAATAGTTATTTATTATTTAAAAGCTTACATTTGATAGCGGTTGTTGCCTGGATGGCGGGCCTTTTATATTTACCAAGAATTTTTGTTTATCATGTGGAGAACAATGAAAAAACACAAGCAACAGATATTTTTGAAGTTATGGAAAAAAGATTATACTTTTACATAATGACTCCAGCCATGATTCTAACCTGGTTGTTTGGAATTATTTTAATTTATTTAAATGGGGTGGAAATTTTTACACAACTGTGGATTCAATTAAAATTTGTTTTGGTAATATTCATGTCAATTTTTCACAGCCATCTTAGTAGATGTCTTTATTCTTTAAGAAACAAAACCAACACAAGAACAGCAAAATACTTTAGACTAGTAAATGAAATACCCACAATATTGCTTATTTTAATAGTCTTTGTTGTTATTTTTAAGCCAATCTAGGGTTGAAATAAGTTATAGAGTATATATATTAATCTCACCTAATAAGTCCTTATCAAATTTAAATCATGAATATCCAAGAATTAAAATTAAAAACCTCTGAGCAATTAATCTCGCAAGCCGAAGAACTTGGGATTGAAAATGCAAGTACATTAAGAAAACAAGAAATTCTTTTTGCAATTTTAAAAAAAGTTGCTGAAAAAGAAGAAATAACAGGGGCAGGAGTTTTACAATTATTACAAGATGGCTTCGGTTTTCTAAGGGCAATGGAATCTAATTATTTACCAGGACCAGATGATATCTATGTAAGCCCAAGCCAAATAAGAAAATACGGATTAAGAACCGGAGACACTGTTGAGGGTCCAGTTAGAGCACCCAAAGAAAGTGAAAGATATTTCGCTTTACTTCAAGTAAGTAAAATTAATTTTGAAGAACCAGAAAAATCAAGACATAAAATAGCATTTGAGAATCTCACGCCGCTATATCCTGATAAACAGTTAGTAATGGAAGTGGAGACAACAAAGATTGAAAAAAAACCAGATTTAACTCCGAGATTAATTGACCTTGTTAGTCCAATTGGCAAAGGTCAAAGATCAATTATAATTTCACCACCGAAGGCTGGTAAAACGATGATTTTACAAAGTGTAGCCAATTCAATAGCAACAAATTACCCAGAATGTTATTTAATTGTACTTCTAATTGATGAACGTCCTGAAGAAGTAACTGATATGCAAAGATCTGTAAAAGGAGAGGTTATAAGTTCAACATTTGATGAACCCGCTCAAAGACATGTTGCTGTTGCCGAGATGGTTATTGAGAAAGCCAAAAGACTTACTGAAAATAAAAAAGATGTTGTCATATTGTTGGATTCGATTACGAGATTAGGAAGAGCCTACAATGCTGTAATACCTAGTTCTGGTAAAGTTTTAACAGGAGGTGTTGATGCTAACGCCCTTCAAAGACCAAAAAGATTTTTTGGTGCTGCAAGAAATATTGAGGAAGGTGGTTCACTTACAATTATCTCTACCGCGTTAATTGATACCGGAAGTAGGATGGATGAGGTAATTTTTGAAGAATTTAAAGGAACAGGTAATAGTGAGACAGTTCTTGATAGAAAAATTGCTGATAAAAGAATTTATCCTGCAATTGATATAACCAAATCAGGAACGAGAAGAGAAGAACTCTTGTTTGATAAAAACGATCTTCAAAAGATGAATGTATTAAGAAGAATAATCGCTCCCATGGGAACAATGGATGCAATAGAGTTTATAAGCTCTAAACTTAAAGATACTAAAAATAACGCTGAATTCTTCAATTCAATGAACAAACCTGCTTAATTAAGTTTTTAAACTTCATGGAATAGAAGTTATAATCTTTTTATGACTATTTATGCTTTATCTACAGGTCCAGGAGTTTCTGGGGTAGCAATAATAAGAGTCTCGGGTGTTGAGGCCTCAACTGTTATAAAATCTCTTACAGGTAGAGATACTCCTAAGCCTAGAATGGCTACCCTACGAAAAATCAACAATATAAACACTTCTGAGCTCATAGATGAGGGGATTATTATATGGTTTCCTGGTCCTGAGAGCTACACAGGAGAGGATATGGCCGAGATACAAGTTCATGGAGGCAGGGCTGTAATCGAAGCAATACATAATGCAATTTCTAAAGTTAAAAATTGTCGTTTAGCAGAACCCGGAGAATTTACAAAACTTGCATTTCAAAACGGAAAGATAAATTTACTTAAAGCAGAAAGTATAGCTGATTTAATTTCTGCTGAAACTGAAATTCAAAGACAACAGGCAATTAAAATTATGAAAGGTAAGTCAGCTAATCAATTTAATTTCTTAAGAGAAAAACTTTTAAAAACTTTATCTAGTATTGAGGCGAAAATAGATTTTCCCGATGAAGATATACCAAATGATATTTTAAAAGAGATTAAAAAAAACTCTGATGTAGTTATAAAAAGTATCGAAAAAATTTTAGATGACCAAAACGTTGGAGAAACAATTAGAGAAGGTTTTAAGATTGCTATACTTGGACCCACTAACGCAGGCAAGTCCAGTCTACTGAATCATTTATCCAATAGAGATGCCGCAATAGTTTCAGAGACTGCAGGCACAACGAGAGATGTTATAGAAACGCATCTAAATATCGATGGTTACCCGGTAATAATTTCTGACACTGCAGGCATAAGAGAATCTAAAAATGAAATTGAAAAAAAAGGTATTAAACTATCTTTAAGTAAAGCAGAAGAAGCAGACTTGAAGCTCATTGTTGTTGATGTAAAAAACCTACATTTTACTGACGTTTTGAACGACTTATTAGATGAGAATGCAATTTTAGTGATAAATAAATCTGACCTTTTAGATGGAGATATCAATCCTGAAATTAAAAAATTAAATCATGTATTAATTTCGATTACAAAAAATGTAAACATTGATGAATTAATTTCAAAAATTAAAAATAATTTAAAAAATAAATTTATAACAAGTGATGATATTTTAATTACCAGAGAGAGACACAGGCGCCACCTTCAAAAATGTCTGGAGCATCTTAAAAACTTTGATAAAAAAAATGAAGTTGAAGACTTTGATAAGGCTGCAGAAGATTTAAGATTAGCCACAAGGCATCTTGGTATGATTGTTGGAACAGTGGACGTCGAAGAAATTTTAGGTAGTATCTTTAATGATTTTTGTATTGGAAAATAAATATTATTATTTTTTTATTATTTTTGTTTAAATAAGCTAGTATTATCAACATAAATTTTTTTTTATAAAAAATTACTTTTATACGGGTTTTTAGTTAGTTTTTAACGATTATCGTTGATAATTGAAGTTTATTTAACGATTCGTGACTTATTTTTAACAATTTTTCTTTAACTCTGTAATTTCTTTTTCTAGATTGGTTCAAATTCAGTTTTAATTTTTTTTGACTCTAATCTTGTAAAAAATTCAATGAGCTATAAATTTAGTTAATGAAAAAAGATTTATCTTTTGATGTTGTGGTGATAGGGGGAGGTCATGCAGGTTGTGAGGCCGCAGCGGCTTCTGCGCGTCTAGGAGTTAACACCGCATTGTTCACTCACAAAATAGAAACAATTGGTGAATTGTCGTGTAACCCTGCAATAGGTGGCCTAGGAAAAGGTCATCTAGTAAGAGAGATAGACTCCCTTGACGGTGTCATGGGTGAGGTTGCAGATAAATCGGGTATACAGTTTAGGTTATTAAATAGAAGCAGAGGACCAGCGGTAAGAGGGCCAAGAACTCAATCTGATAGATCGTTATATCGTAAATATATGCAGCAAAAACTCTTAAACTACTGTAATTTAACGGTTATTTCTGATCCTGTAGTAAAGTTTATTTTTGATAAAAACACAATAAGTGGTTTTGAAACAAAAGAAGGAAAAAAAGTCTTATGTTCAAAGTTAATACTTACAACCGGCACATTTTTAAATGGTTTGATACATATAGGTGACGAAAGAACACCAGCTGGAAGATTTGATGAAAAGCCCTCAACTGGTTTAAGTGAACAATTAAAAAAATATGATTTTAAAATTGGAAGATTAAAAACAGGAACACCTCCAAGGCTTGACTCAAGAACAATTAATTATCAAAATTTAGAGGAACAATTTGCAGATGAAGATCCCTACTTTTTTTCTTTCTTAACTAAAAAAATTATTAACAAGCAAGTTTCATGTCGGATGACTTACACCAATGATAGGGTTCATAAAATTATAAAAAAAAATTTATCTAAGAGCGCCATGTACTCTGGCAGTATAAAGGGAGTTGGACCTAGGTACTGTCCTTCTATAGAGGATAAAATAGTAAAATTTTCAGAAAAAGACAGACATCAGATATGGTTAGAGCCCGAAGGCCTAAATGACCACATAATATACCCAAATGGTATATCAACATCCTTACCAAGTAATATACAGCAAGAAATATGTAACAATATCAATGGTTTAGAAAATGTTAAGATAATTAGACCTGGTTATGCCATAGAATATGATTACGTAGATCCTAGAGAGCTATTTTTAACTCTTGAAACTAAGAAAATTAATAATTTATACCTTGCAGGTCAGATAAATGGAACAACTGGATATGAAGAAGCTGCCGCTCAAGGAATTATAGCTGGTATAAATGCTGCACTGTCTTTTAAAAAAGTTGAGCCATTTATACTTGATAGGTCAGATGCGTATATCGGTGTAATGATAGACGACCTCGTTACTAAAGGGGTGGCAGAACCTTATAGAATGTTTACTTCAAGGGCTGAATATAGATTAAGCCTAAGGGCAGATAATGCCGATCAAAGACTAACGGCAAAAGGTATTTCAATTGGTTTGGTAAGCAATGTGAGAAAAGATTTGTTTGAGGATAAGTATAAAAAACTAAAAAATATTGCCCAAAAAATGGATAAATCAAACATTACCCCATCAAAAGCAAAAGATTTCAAAATAAAAATAGCTAAAGATGGAGTTTTAAGATCATCAAATGAAATATTGACACAAAAAGGAGTCGATATGACAAAAATTAGAGAGATATGGCCAGATATACCTTATTTTGGTAATGAAATTGATGAACAAATAGAAATCAACGCTCATTATAGAGGCTATTTAAAAAAACAAAAAGCTGATATATTAGCATTCAAAAGAGATGAAAATTTAATAATCCCAGATAAAGTTAATTACGATAGCCTTTCAGGTCTATCAAATGAAGTTAAAGCTAAGTTTAAAGAGATAAAACCTCAAACAATGGGCCAAGCACTTAGAATTGATGGAATTACCCCAGCCGCAGTATATATTTTGTTGTCACATGTAAAAAGAAAGTCTATTAAGCACATAGCTTAATGGATGATGAAATTTTAAGGGCATATTCAAGACTTAATAG
>CAJQSX010000007.1 GCA_905616465.1 uncultured Candidatus Pelagibacter sp.
AGTCGTTAATTTTACATCAATTAATAAAATCATAATAAAAAAAAATATCATTCCTGAATAAACACTAATAGCTGAAATATTAATAATTCTTTTATTAAAATTCATTCCTTTGCTAAAAATATAAATCTGGAGAATGATAGATAGAATTAATGTTGACCAATCAATAATATTTAAACCTAATAAAAATATCAAAAAAATATCTTGATCTAAAATTGTATTGTCAATTGTAAAAAATAAAATTCTTATCAAATAACCTAGTGCTTTTGATAGAAAATATGTTTGTATACCAAACATAAAAATCCCAACCAAACCTCTTAAAAAACTAAAATATTTTGCACCATTGAAACCTAAGGAGGCTCTCAATAAGGTGGCAAAAGAAAGTCCATATTTTTGTGAAGGTTTTCCGATTAAGTTTGAAAAAAAATAAACTAAAAAGGATCCCAAAATAGATCCAAAGAAAACTACGAAAAAATTCAAACTATAAATAACATATAAAGATGTTATTAAAGAAAAACCAATTATACTTTGAACATTAACAGCCCAAAAACAAAATAGATCTTTCCAATTCCAGTCTTTTGAATTTGGATTGACTGAAGCTATTTCCCAATTTATAATATTTTTACTGAATTTTTTCTGACTCACAATAATGATATTAAACTAATTTTTTTTACTGTCCATATAGATAGGCTGGAAGCCATAAGGCAATTTGAGGAAAAACAATTATTAAAACTAATCCAATAACCTGAATAACCATAAACTGCATCATTCCATAGTAAATATCTTTTAAATCCCATTCTGGGACAACACCTTTTAAAAAGTATGCAGATAAAGCCACTGGAGGTGAAAGCCATGCGGTTTGTAAATTAACAGCAACTAATATTGCAAACCAAGTTAGGTTAAACCCTAAAGCTTCAACTAAAGGTAATATAATTGGCACTATGATCATTACAATTGGTACCCACTCTAAAGGCCAACCTAAAAGAAAAATCATAGCCATGATCATTGCCAGAATCAAATATCTGTTCATTTCTAAACCAAGTAAAAACTCAGTAAGTAACATTGGTGTTCCCAGCCTTGAAAATACAGCTCCAAAAAAATTTGATGCTGCAACTAAAACCATTATTAAAGCGGAAATTTCTAAGGTTTTAATAAGAGCCTCTTGTAATTTTCCAAATGTTAATTTTCTGTACGCTAGAGCTAAAAGAAGAGACCCCATAGCTCCACATCCAGCTGCTTCTGTTGGTGTTGCAAAACCAAATAGAATACTACCTAGCGCTGCAAACACTAAAGCGGCGGGCGGAACTAAACCTAAAAAAAACTCAATCCAAACCTCCTTCATGCTTGAGGCTCTTAATTCTGGGGGTAAAACTGGACCTAAACTAGGATCAATCCAACATCTAATTGTTGTATAGGCGGCATAAAGAGTTGCTAATAATATTCCTGGAATAATTGCTGCTGCAAATAAATCAGTAACTGGAATTTCCATTATAGGTCCCATCACAACAAGCATAATACTTGGTGGAATTAAAATACCTAATGTACCGCCAGCTGTAATTGTTCCTGCAGCCAATCTAACATTGTAACCTGATTTATTCATAGATTTTGCAGCCATGATTCCAAGTATGGTTACAGAAGCACCAACAATTCCTGTAGCAGCTGCAAAAATAACTGAAACAAAAAGTACTGCATAATATAAAGAGCCCCTTACTTTAGCTAACATTAGTTGGAATGCAGAAAACAATCTTTCCATTAATCCAGCTTGCTCCATCATAATTCCCATAAAGACAAAGAGTGGTACGGCAGCGAGTGTTTGCTCGGTCATAACCATCGAGAATTGCAAGGTCATAAGATAAAAAACTAATTTACCAAAACCTAAATACCCAAAAACAAATCCTAAAAATATTAAAGTAAACGAAATTGGAAAACCGATGAAGATAGAAAAAAGCATTACACCAATAAGTATAAATCCTAAAAATGCTGGGTTTATAAATTCTGCTAACATTACTCCTCTTCTCCTGGCCACTTACCTTTTGTAGCAGCCCAATAACTTTTTAATAACTCCGAAATTCCTTGAATAAGTAAAAAAACTATTCCAAACCATAAACATGATTTAATTGGCCACATATAAGGCATCCATGCCGTATCCATTCCCTTCTCACCTCTCATGATAGATTCTTGTAAAAAAATTGACGACATATATAAAAATACAGTTAATCCAGGAAAGTAGAATACAAGATATAACCAAAAATCTATTCTACCTTGATTTTTAGTCTTAAAATTTCTGTATAAAAAGTCTGCTCTTATATGAACACCCTTTGACAAAGCGTAACCAGCACCAAGCATAAATAGAGCACCATAAAAAAACCTACTCATATCATATGCCCACATTGTCGGGGCGTTAAAAAGCTTCCTTGCTAAAACCTCGTAGACCATCGTAAAAGTTAAAGGTATTACTATCCAGCAAACCACATTACCAATCCTCTTATTTGCTAAATCAATTTTTGTAATAGTTAATGCCATCCATTTTGGCATGTCTTTCGGCATTGGACCCGAACCACCACGCCTTTCGGCAATCATTTCATCTGAAATATCAAGTTTTGCAGACTCAATTGAGTTTTTGGGTTTATGTGGATTGTGGTTTTTTGGCATAAATAAATTTTCTAAAAAAAAACTAAAGCGGACTGTGAAGTCCGCTTCAGTTATAATTATTTATATCTAAATACTACTTTAATGTTTCTGCGTGAGCCATTCCTAGCTTAGCATTTGACATTTGAGATCCAGCCCAAAAAGGTACAGCGATATCAGCAAAGTCTTTTTGAGACTGCCATACTTCAGCGAAGAATTCATTTTTTGCGGCATTCTTCTCTAAAGCTGCTTTTGCTGCAGCCATATACGCTGGGAAATAGTCAGCAGGAGTGTCATGTAAAATAACACCATGCTTCGTAGTTAACTCTTTTAGAGCTTTTCCATTTTCGTATATTCTGTAACTCATTGATTTTGATAAAGATGCATTCGCAGCAACTTCTAAAGCTTTTTTCTCGATTGCAGACATTTTTTTGTACAAAGAGCCTGTAATATAGAAGTCAGCATTTACTACTACTTGGTGAAGACCTTGTAGGTAGTAATGTTTTAGAACTTTTTGGAAACCGAATGTCATGTCTGGTTTTGGACAACACCATTCAGCAGCATCAATTGTTCCTGCCTCAAGAGCTGGAAGAATATCTCCACCACCCATTGCAACAGAAGCTACACCAATATCTTTATAAGTTTGTCCTGGAATTCCTGGAGGAGTTCTGAACTTGTACTTTCTAAAGTCAGCCATGCTATTAATTGGTTCTTTGAACCAACCTAAAGCTTCAGGCCCTACTGGTTGTAACATAAATCCTTTGATGTCTCTTCCCATCTCAGTCCATAATTGGTCGTAAAGTTCTTTACCACCGCCGTATTGGAACCAAGATAAAAATGCGATATTATCAATACCAACACCTGCACCTGCTACTGGCGAACCAAATAACATAGCTGCTGGGTGATCACCTGACCAATAGTGAGTCCAAGCGAAACCGCAATCGATAAGACCTTTATCAACTGCATCTAAAGTTTCCTTAACACCTACCACTGCTCCAGCTGGCATAATTTCGAACTTAAGTGAACCTTGTGTTAGTTCAGTTACTGTATCAGTGAAATCTTTTAACATTTTCACTTCATCAGCTTTTGCACTAATCACAGTTTGGCACTTAAGAGTTTGTGCAGAATTTGCTCCTGTAACTGTCATGACAGTTAAAAGAAGAGTTCCTACAAATAATGATATGATTTTTTTCATATTGTTTATTTCCCTCTGTTGTGTTTTTTTCTAAAAAAGAACTCTCTCAAAAAAATAAATCTAAAACAAGAGCTAATATCATAATTTTATGATCTATAAACAGCCTAAGACTGGTATTTTTAATTTTACAGATTATAACCACACTATTCTTATGAATAATTTTGATTTTATAATTGTGGGTGCTGGATCAGCTGGGTGTGTTTTGGCAAATAGACTTTCTATAAACCCTAATAATAAAGTTTTATTAATAGAAGCGGGAGGAAAAGATTCTTACCCATGGATTCATATTCCAGTTGGATATTATAAAACGATGCATAACCCCAAAACTGATTGGTGTTACAAAACAGAGCCTGATGAAACAATGGAAAATAGATCTATACCCTACCCTAGAGGAAAAACTCTTGGCGGAAGCTCATCTATAAATGGTCTGCTCTATATAAGAGGTCAAGAACAAGATTATGATATTTGGAAACAATTAGGAAACAAAGGGTGGGGCTGGAATGATGTGCTTCCTTATTTTATAAAAGCTGAAAATCAAGAACGAGGTCAAAGTGAATTTCATGGTATTAATGGACCACTATCTGTCTCAGATCAAAGAATAAAGCTGCCTATATTAGATGCATTTATGAACGCCGCAGAGGAAATTGGAATTCCAAAAGTTAATGACTTTAATAAAGGTGATAATCTTGGTTGTGGCTACTTTCAAGTAACAGAGCAAAATGGCTTAAGATGTAGTACGGCTGTTGGTTATCTAAATCCAATTAAAAATAGAAAAAATTTAAAAATCGAAACTAATTGTCATGTTGAAAAAATAAATTTTAAAAATAAAAAAGCTATAAGTGTATCTTACTGGAAAGATAATCAATCTTTTACAATAAATACTAATAATGAAATAATCTTAAGCGCAGGTTCAATTGGCTCAGCACAAATTCTTCAAACTTCAGGAATTGGTGAGGCTGATAAATTATCTAAACTTGAAATTAATGTTGTGAAAAATTCTATTGGGGTTGGTAAGAATTTGCAGGATCACCTAATGTTTAGACCAGTTTATAAAGTTAAAAATATCAAAACTTTAAATAAAAAAATTAATAGTTTGATTGGCAAATTAATGATTGGAATGGAGTATGTCTTTTTAAGAAGTGGTCCGATGACCATGGGTGCAAGTCAACTATGTGGATTTGCAAAAAGTGATGAGTCTGAAGCAACTCCTAACTTACAGTTTCATGTTCAACCAATTAGCACAGATAAATTAGGTGGTTCAAATTTACATAATTTTGCTGCATTCACTCCAACCGTTGCAAATATAAGACCAACAAGTAAAGGTGAAATTAATATCATAAGTAAAGACAGTAGAGAAAATCCAAAAATAAAGATGAATTATCTTTCAAGTGATGAGGATCGTAAAGTAGCAGCTAAAGGTTTGAGGTTAATTAGAAAAATTGTTTTAGATAGTAATGAATTTAAACAATACGAACCTGAAGAATTTAGACCTGGTATTAATATTCAAGACGATGAAGAGCTAGTCAAGGCTGCAAGTAATTACGCACAAACTATATTTCATCCAGTTGGAACTTGTAAAATGGGTAATGATGAAAATTCAGTAGTGTCAGATGAGTTAAAAGTTCATGGTATTGAAAATCTCAGAGTTATTGATGCTTCTGTTATGCCAAATATTACCTCTGGAAATACTAATGCACCAACAATAATGATTGCTGAAAAAGGTGCAGATATGATACTAGGCAAGTAATGTTTTTAGATTTAATTGGAACTGAACAACTTATAATATTAAGTCAGATTATATTTATTGACTTAGTTTTAGCGGGGGATAACGCCATTATAATTGGTATGGTCGCATCAAAATTTCCAACCGAACAAAGGAAAAAAGTAATTTTTTGGGGTATCGGTGGCGCTATTATTCTAAGAATAATATTAACCTTATTAACAGCTTACTTACTTCAAATAACAGGATTAAGATTAATAGGTGGTCTCTTATTACTTTATATTGTCTATAAACTTTATGTAGATGTGATTAAAGAGCAATCTAATGATGATGAAGTAAAGGTTGATAATTCAAGCTTCATAAAGGCTATATTTACTGTATTACTCGCAGACTTTACAATGAGTTTAGATAATGTTCTGGGTGTAGCTGGTGCAGCTGGAGATCATTACTTTTTGCTAATTTTTGGTTTGGCTTTATCAATAATTTTAATGGCGACTGCAGCGACTTTAATATCAAAATGGATTAATGAATATAAATGGATAGCTTGGATAGGTATATTTGCAATATTCGCTGTAGCTATTCAGTTGATTTATACAGATATTAAAATATTATTTTTATAATGTTCTTAAAAAACTATAATCTTAAAAACAAAACTGTTTTTGTCACTGGTGCTGGTAAAGGACTTGGAAGAGCTTGCGCTATCGCTCTTGCAGAGGCAGGTGCTAATTTGATTATAGTAAGCAGAACTAAAAAAGATTTAGATGAGGTTTCTGGAAAAATTAAAAAACTTAAATCTAAATGCAAATCTTATGTATGTGACATCACAAATCTTAGTGAAGTAAAAAAAATTATTAATAAACAGACTAAAATAGATATTTTGGTAAATAATGCAGGAAATAATATTCCCGAACATTTCACAAAAGTAAAAACTAAAAACATGGAACACCTTGTTAAGATCAATACAATAGCTACTTTTAATGTTGCTCAGTTATGCACTCTTAAAATGATAAAATCAAAAAATAGAAAAAAAATTGGTGGTGCCATAGTTAATATGTCTTCGCAAATGGGTCATGTTGGGGGTCAAATTAGAAGTGTTTATAATATGAATAAATGGGGTTTAGAGGGTTTGACTAAAGGAATGGCTTTAGACTTAGCTAAATATAATATTAGAGTAAATACTGTATGCCCTACTTTTGTAGTCACACCAATGACTAGAAAGTTTTTAAAAAACAAAAAATTTAAAAAAAATACACTAGGAAATATTCCACTTGGAAGATTCGCTGAGTTGTCTGAAGTAGCTTCTGCTGTTGTTTTTCTTGCTTCTGATGCGGCATCAATGATTACTGGAACTTCTTTATTGGTTGATGGTGGATGGACAGCAAAATAATTAAATATACCTTATTAATATTTCTATTTAGCTTAAAAGTTTCTGCTGTAGAACTTAAAGGTAAGTTTACTCAAGGACATTATATTCTTGGAAAAACTGATCCAGGCAATAAAATTTTTATAGATAAAAAGAAAATAAAAGTTTCAAATGATGGTTATTTTGTTTTTGGAATAGGTAAAGATAGGAAATTTGACATAACTATTACAGAAAATAATAAAAAAATTGTCAAAAAAATTCAAAAAAGAAAATATAATATTCAAAGGATTGACGGTTTACCCAAAAAAAAGGTTACTCCGCCAGAAGAGTTTTATGCAAGAATTAAAAGGGAAAACTTATTAATTGCTAAAGCAAGGGAAATTGATAGTGACCTATCTTTTTTTAAAGAAAGCTTTATTATACCTGTTGATGATGCAATCATTACTGGTGTTTATGGCAGCCAGAGAATTCTTAATGGCATTCCAAAGTGGCCACACTATGGATTAGATTTTGCTCAAAAAAAAGGAACACCGATTAAAGCAATGAATGATGGAATTGTAACTCTGGCTGAAAAAGATTTATTTTATACTGGAGGTACAATAATTTTTGATCATGGTCATGGTATTTCAACACTATATATGCATATGGATGATCTTTTTGTTAATGTCGGCGACCAAATAAAAAGAGGTGATATTGTAGGTTCTGTTGGAGCTAGTGGAAGAGCAACTGGACCGCACCTAGATATTAGACTAAACTGGTTTGGTACTAGATTAGATCCAGCAACTATATTAGATATTAAATAATGAAATCTTTATTAGATAAAACAACAGATAAATTAGTTAATGCTTTTCTTAATGATAAGATAATTGCAGCTCTTCCAAGTCGATATACAAAAAAATTAAGTGAAGCTCAAAAAGTAAGAAAAATTTGTGAAAGTAAAATTAAAGAGACTATTATTGGGTTTAAGGCTGCAGGCACTGCAATTCCAATTATTAAAAAACTTAAAGAAAAAGAACCCTTTTATGCATCAGTTTATAAAATAAATTTTTTAAAAAGTGGAAAAAAAGTTAAGATTAACAAGTCAACTTTAGGTATTGAGCTCGAGGTTTGTTATCTAATTAAGAAATCTTTTTTTTTATCTAAAGGTTTAATTACTATGAAAAATATATCTAAATATATTTCTCATATGGCACCATGTATTGAGATAGTTGGCTACAGGCAAAGAAAAAAAGGTATTACTTCTTTTGGTGATTTATGTAGTGATTTTGGTGCTAATGTTAAATTTTTAATAGGTCTCAAAAAAAAGTATAAAAAGATTACTATAGGGAATCTAAAAACAAATATTAGTAACAAAAAAATAAATCAGAGTGTTAATGGAAATACAAATACTGTTTATATAAATCCATTAAACTCATTAAGATTTGTGTTAAACAAACTAAAAAAAGACAAAATAGATTTAAATAAAGATTTTTGGGTTTTTACGGGTTCAACAGTGGGTGTTGTTCCCATAAATGGAAAAGGTCTATATACTGGTAAGATTGATAAATTGGGATCTGTAAAAGCAATAATAAGATAAAGGTAATAATTATAAATGAAAAAGATATTAGCAATTTTGAGTTTATTTTTAATTTGCACTTCATGTGCGACCCCAACTGTAGTTAATGTTATTGGTCCGAATGACAATGAACTAAATTGTAAAGAATTAAGTCTAGAAATTACTAAAGCCAATCAACATGCTGATGAGGCACAAGAAGCTAAAAAAACGGGCAAGCCCCACAACATAGGTGCTATATTGTTTTTTCTTCCCGGAATGGTATTCACAATGGAGAATGCGGAAGAAGCTTCTAAAGCAGCTAAAGAAAGAGCTCAACATTTAAATAAACTTAAAGAAAAAAAAGATTGTTGAGTTCAAGACTAATAAATCTGAAATCAGGTGTCTAGGAGAAGTTATTGTTAGTTTGTAGTTTTAGCCTTTTAAAATTATAGCAATATAACTACATAAAAAAAAAACTGACAAACCTGTAAGATAAATTGTTTCCCTAGTTTTTCCAAATTTTTTATACTGAATTCCACTTAATATTATAAACGATATCGAGGTAATCAAAAAATATATTGGTTCAATAATACCATCCAATGTCATCATAATTAAACTTTACTAAATCTTAAATTGGGTGTCCAGATGCAGGATCGCCGCTAGTTAATTAAATTTATATTATACTTAAATTTGCTGAATTTGGTTTTGTCCAATAACCATAAACACACCTAGTACCATTTCTTGAGCAATCATAGGTATCGTGTAAAACTCCATTTTTAATAACTGTAATATGCTTTGAGCAAGACACTATTAAAGTGCCACCAGGTAATTCATTTTTTTTTAAATGAACCTTACAACCTTGCCCAACAAACATTGTGGGGGTCCAGTTCCAACCTAGCTTTTTAAGATACTTTTTAAGTACCACACGATGAGTGCCTGTTCTTGGGCTATCATTTTTTTTCTTTAAGCTTCTTGCAAGTTTGGTTTGTGAAGTTTTTCTAAAATTCTCATTTTCCTCATAAAGATCACTGTATATCGTTTGATAGGGAATATTCGTTACTATAGCGATAGACCTAACGACACAATCTCCTGCTTTCCCTTTATAACCCGCAGCCGCTCGACCACCATCATTAATTTCCAATTCTAAATTGCTTCTCGAAAATAATTTTTGAAAAAAATTCATAGTTTGTTTTTATCTCGTTTTTAAATTATTTTCCAAAAATCCCTAATTTAACATCATAGTCAACCGCAATACCATAATCAGGATCGTCATCACTATCAACTACAAGCTGACCAGCTTTGCTCAGTAATTTATGACAGTCACGAGTTAAATGTCTAAGTTTAACTTTTTTCCCAAAGCTATTGTATTTATCTGCAATATCTTCAATTGCTTTTAAAGCAGATTGATCAATTACTTTTGACCTAACAAAATCAATAATAATTATATCTGGGTCATTAGATGGGTTAAAAAGTTCAAGAAAGCTATTTGTTGAACTAAAAAAAAGTGGTCCTTCTATTTCATAGACTTTTGCGCCTTTTTCTGTTTTAGATGCTCTTTCTGTTGCTCTAATTTTAGATGCTGATTTCCATGCAAAAACTAAAGCTGAAACTATTACTCCCACTATAACTGCAACGGCCAAGTCTTCTAGGACAGTTACAACAGTAACGAGAACTGTAACTAGCGCATCACTCTTGGGAACAAAAAATAAAATTTTTAGAGAGTTCCATGCAAATGTTCCGATCACGACCATAAACATAACGCCCACCAGGGCAGCAATTGGTATCATTTCAATATAAGAGGATGCATATAAAATAAAAATTAATAAAAATATAGCGGCTGCAATTCCAGCAATTCGTGTTCTTCCACCTGATCTAACATTGATCATTGATTGACCTATCATTGCACACCCCCCCATTCCACCAAAAAAACCTGTAACTGTATTTGCTAAACCTTGCGCTAAACATTCTTGACTTGCTCCACCTCTTTTATTGGTAATTTCTCCAACTAAATTTAAAGTTAATAAGCTCTCTATTAATCCAATAGAGGCTAATATAAAAGCATATGGGAAAATAATTTTTAAAGTTTCGAAATCTAAAGGAACACTAGGTATTGAAAAATTTGGAAGACCTCCTTTAACACTCGCGAGATCACCAACGTTAGGTATATCAATTTTTAAAGTTAGAGCCAAAATAGTTGTAAATAAAATAGCAACTAATGTTGAGGGTAGAACTCTGGTTACTTTTGGTAAAAACCAAATAACAAACATTGTAAAAAAAACAAATATAACTGAGTAAAGTAAGATATCACCTGAAATCCAAACTAATTCTCCAAAAGAATTTATTGTTTTAAATTGACTAAGTTGAGAAATACCAATTACTATAGCTAAGCCATTAACAAAGCCTAGCATTACAGGTTCTGGAACCATCCTAATAAATTTGCCAAGCTTAAATGCTCCTGCAATTAGTTGTAATATTCCCATTAAAACAACAGTTGCAAATAAATATTCAGCACCATAATCTAAGACAAGAGCAACCATAACAACTGCTAAAGCACCTGTGGCTCCAGATATCATTCCAGGCCGACCACCAATTAAAGCAGTAATTAATCCAACTATAAAAGCAGCATAAAGACCAGACAAAGGAGCAACACCAGCAACAAAAGCAAATGCAATAGCTTCTGGAACTAATGCCAAAGCCACTGTTAAGCCAGACAAAATTTCAATTCTAAACAGTAAAAAAGATAATCCTTCTTTTGGGATATAATTTTGTGAGTTAAATCTAAAAGACTTCACAATACCTAAAATTGCCTTTGCGGCGACTTCAGAATTGGGTTTTATTTTTTTCAAAATAATTTCTATTTTTGATTAATTTTAAGCGAATTGATAACTAAACTAATAAAGCAAGAGATTGGCAAAGTCTAGTTTCAATAGTTTTTTAGTTAAGTAGATTTTTTTTAAAAAATTTTAAGAATGGTGATCTGAAGGAGATCTAACTTTTTTTGTCATCACTTACCCACGTTCCACCTACGTGATAACCATAAGTAATACATGAAGCATCTATACTGGCGTCCTTGTTCGCCATTCCGTCATCTTCTGTATAATAATCAGGACATTCATGCCAGGCCTCTGAGTTTACTTCATATTCAGCCTCATAATTAGCTTCGAATCCATGACCCCATCCAGATTTGGTTGTAACTTTTATATCTGCTCCATTTGCTTTCATTTTTTCCCCAAACTCTTCACATATGTGTTCATGTGAAGCGTCATCAATTTTACCATTGACCATCCAGATTTTGGTTTCTTTGATTGATTGAGGATTTCTAAAATATCCTGACTGGCGACACTCTACAGTTCTAGGTAGTGAAGCAGCATAATATAAATCTTTACTGATAAGTACATCTCTTATTCTTTTTTCAGCGATCGCAAATGAATTCATTCCACCTCTAGCCCAACCAGTAATTCCAACTTTAACTTCTATTTGAGCTTATTTTAACATCACTCATTCAGAGATTTTTGATGCCTCATGTCATTTTTACTTATACCTGCAACTTTAACAGGGGCCTTCATTGCGTCTCTTCTAAATGGTTCGCCAAGCTCTTGATTTAGAATTACCTCAATAAATGTTGTAATACCTTTCTTTTGATCTTCACAAGATTGCTTTATGGCCGAAGTTGTTTCTTCCATTGTTCTAACTGCTACACCTTTTAATCCACAAGCATCAGCTACTTTAGCGTAACTTAATTCTGGATCAAGCTCAGTACCTATAAAATTATCATCAAACCATAGAGTGGTATTTCTTTTTTCAGCTCCCCATTGATAATTTCTAAAAATCACCATTGAAATAGCTGGCCATTCTGGTCTTGCTACAGAACTCATTTCGTTCATACTTATACCAAAAGCACCATCACCAGCAAAACCAATTACAGGTGTATCTGGGCAACCAATTTTAGCTCCTAAAATCGAGGGGAAACCATATCCACAAGGACCAAATAGTCCCGGTGCTAAATATTTTCTACCTTTTTCAAATGTAGGATATGCATTACCGATTGCACAATTGTTTCCAATATCACTTGAAATAATTACATCATCAGGCATACCAGCTTGAATGGCTCTCCAAGCTTGTCTCGGTGACATTCTATCAGCATCCCTTTCTCTTGCTTCTTTATTCCAAACAGTACCTTTATCATCATCTTCGTGATCTAAACTTGATAGTTTTTGTAACCAAGCTGATTTAGTTTGGTGAATAATATCTTTTCTTTTTTGTCTATCAGTATCACCAGCTGTTGGTGCAAGTTGTGCTAACAATTGTTGTGCAACTAATTTTGCATCTCCACAAATTCCAACACTAACTTTTTTTGTTAAACCAATTCTATCAGAGTTCATATCAACTTGAATGATGCTTGCATCTTTTGGCCAATAATCCATTCCATAGCCTGGTAAAGTTGAAAAAGGATTCAATCTTGTACCCAATGCTAAAACAACATCTGCTTTTTGAATTAATTCCATTCCAGCTTTTGAACCGTTGTATCCTAGTGGTCCTGCTGCTAATGGATGGCTTCCTGGAAAACTATCGTTATGTTGGTAACCTGAACAAACTGGCGCATCTAATTTTTCTGCTAGTTTTTTACAATCTTCTATAGCACCACCAATTACAACTCCAGCTCCAGATAGTATAACTGGAAATTTTGCTTTTGATAATAAGTCAGCAGCTTTTTTTATTGCCTCAACACCGCCTGCTTGTCTTTCAAGCCTAACTATTTGTGGTAGATCTATATCAATTACTTGTGTCCAATAATCTCTAGGTACATTTATTTGTGCGGGTGCTGACCCTCTGATTGCTTTTTCTATAACTCTATTTAATACCTCTGCCATTCTTGAAGGGTCTCTAACTTCTTCTTGATAACAAACCATATCTTTAAATAAATTCATCTGCTCAACTTCTTGAAAGCCACCTTGACCCATAGTTTTATTTGCAGCTTGAGGTGATACTAATAATAGTGGAGTATGATTCCAATAGGCAGTTTTAATAGGGGTAACCAATCCTGTAATTCCTGGACCGTTTTGTGCAATAACCATAGACATTTTACCAGTAGCTCTCGTGTAGCCATCGGCAATTAATCCACCATTTGTTTCATGAGCAACATCCCAAAAGGTAATTCCAGCATCAGGAAAAATATCCGAGATCGGCATAAATGCTGAACCAAT
>CAJQSX010000008.1 GCA_905616465.1 uncultured Candidatus Pelagibacter sp.
TGAGCTTGTAGACTGGGCAGATGCAAAAATTCATATTTTGAATCATGGACTTCATTATGCAAGTTGTGTTTTTGAAGGAGAAAGAGTTTATGATGGCTCAATTTTTAAATTAGAAGATCACACTGCACGTTTGTTTTATTCGGCAAAAAGAATGGGGATGACAATTCCCTATACTGAAAAAGAAATAAATGATGCATGTAATAAAATTATCTCAATACAAAATGTAGAAAATGGATATGTAAGACCTACAGTTTGGAGGGGCAGCGAGATGATGGCAATTTCTGCACAGCAAACAAAAATCCATGTAGCTGTAGCTACTTGGGAATGGGGATCGTACTTTGATCCAAAATTAAAGATAGAAGGCATAACATTAAATATATCCAATTGGAGAAGGCCAGCCCCAAACACAATACCTTGGGATACTAAAGCATCAGGACTTTATATGATTTGCACACTTTCAAAACATGAGGCAGAGCAGCAGGGATATACAGATTCTTTAATGCTTGATCACGAAGGAAATGTTGCAGAAGCAACTGGTGCAAATATTTTTTTTAAAGATAAAAATGGAGAAATACACACTCCAATTCCAGATTCTTTTTTAGACGGCATTACCAGACGAACAGTTATTGAAATTGCCAAGTCCAAAAATATTAAAGTTCATGAAAGAAAAATAAAACCCACAGAGTTACCGAATTTTGATGGTTGCTTTTTAACAGGTACAGCAGCGGAAGTTACACCAGTTTCTTGTATAGCAGAAAATAAATTTAAAGTATGTGAAATGATTATTAATTTAAATGAAAGCTATCAAGCTTTAGTTAGAAAAAAAAAAGCAGCTTAATTTTTATTATCTTCAGATATAGCGTGATCAATTCCTTTACGTAAATATTCATAACCTGTATACAAAGTAAGTGCTGCTGATAGCCATAGCAGAATTATTCCAATTATTTGTGCATTATAATTCTGAAAGTTAATAATTCTGTTTCCAGCATCTCCAGATAGTAAAAGAGCTATAGACACCATTTGTAAAAGAGTTTTTAATTTTGCAAGATTAGATACTGGTAATTTAACTTTTCCTTTAGCAAGGAACTCTCTTAATCCTGAAATTAATATTTCTCTAGTTAAGATAATAATTGCAGCTATGACTTCGTAGCGTGTGATAGTTCCATCCATAACTAAAAGAATAAGAGCAGTTGCAACAATAATTTTATCTGCAATTGGGTCTAACAATTCTCCTAATTTTGACTCCTCCCCAAGCATTCTAGCCAACATACCATCTAAAAAATCTGTAAATGAAGCTACTATAAATAGGATTAAAGCAGTTAAGTCTCCATAGAGCCCAGGTAGATAAAAAGCTAAAACAAAAAATGGGACTATAATAATTCGTCCAATAGTAAGAATATTTGGAATTTTTTTGAGCATAATTATTCGTGGAAAAAGTTGTATATCTTTTTAGCAACTTTTTCCTCAACACCTTCTACAGTTTTTATCTCATCAAAACTAGCAGACTCAACTGCTCTAGCTGAGCCAAAATGGTTTAATAGTGCTCTTTTCCTAATAGATCCAATACCCTCTATTTGGTCTAGTAATGATTTTGTAATTCCTTTGGCTCTTTTAGCTCTATGAGAGTTAATTGCGAACCTGTGTGCTTCATCACGAAGCCGTTGCATAAAAAATAGAGTAGGGTCATTTTTTTCAAATTTAAAAGATTCACCTTTATAAAAAAAAGTCTCATCACCACTATTTCTCATTTTACCTTTTGCAATAGCAATCATGGGTAGGTCGTGTAAACCAAATTCATCTAACACTTCTTTAGCAGAAGAGTACTGGCCTTTTCCACCATCAATTAGTATTAAATCTGGTAAAGTTAAATAGTTCCCCTTCTCAAGCATAGCTCGCTTAAATCTTCTAGTAAGAACCTCTTTTAACATTGCAAAGTCGTCTTGTTCAGCACCCTTTGTTTTAATATCAAACTTTCTATATCTCTTTTTAATAAACCCCTCATTTCCAAAAGTAATCATTGCCCCAACACTGTTTGTTCCAGAAATATGACTGTTATCGTAAACTTCAACTAAGCTTATACCATTTTTAAGATTAAATTTTTTAGACACACCCTCAAATAAATTTTTATTATTATTTGTTTCATAAATTTTTCTATTTAACGATTCTTTGGCATTTTTTTCTGCCATCGCAATAACTTTAGCTTTTGTCCCTTTTTTAGCTACATTGATAGAAATAGTATTATTTTCTTTTTTACTTAAGGTTTCTTCAATTAATTTTTTATCTTTAATATCTGAATTAATGATTATCAATTTTGGTACATTTTTATTTTCATAAAATTGCATTATAAAAGAAGACATTATTTCCTTAACATCTTGATCAGGGTCGTGTTTTGGAAAGTAGGCTTGGTTACCCCAATTTTGTTTAGATCTATAAAAAAATACCTGAATGCAAGTTTTGCCAGATTCTTTATATGCAGCGATAACATCAGCATCCACAAGATTTGCTTCATTAATTCTTTGTGATGACTGAATTATATTTAATGATTTGATTCTATCCCTAAAAATAGAAGCTCTTTCAAAATCAAGTTTTTCACTTGCCTCCTCCATTTGTTTGGATAGGTTTTTTTGAATATCTCTTGATTTGCCTGATACAAATTGAATGGCATGATCAACAGATTTTTCATAATCTTCTTTATTAATATAATCGACACATGGTCCTGAGCATCTTTTTATTTGATAAAGTATGCAGGGTCTTTTTCTATTCTTAAAGGTTGTGTCATCACAAACTCTTATTTGAAATATTTTTTGAAGCATTTTTATCGTCCAATTTGCTGTTCCAGCAGATGCAAAAGGTCCAAAATAAAAACCTTCTTTATCTTTTTTCCCCCTATGTTTAGTAACTTGTGCCCACTTATCTTTATTGCCTATAAAGATAAAAGGAAAAGATTTGTCATCCTTGAGTAGTATATTGAACTTAGGCTTATATTTTTTAATTAAATTAGCCTCTAAAAGTAATGCTTCACTTTCATTAGCGGTAGTAGTTATCTCTAACTTAAAAGTTTGAGACAACATTCTTGCTGTCCTAATAATATGGTTTTTTTCAGCTACATAGCTCTTCAATCTATTGGGAAGATTTTTTGCTTTACCTACATACAAAATTACATCTTTGTGATCAAGCATCCTATAAACTCCAGGACTCTTAGGAATTAAAGGTAACTCCTTTCTAATTACGTCTTTGCCTAATTCAGAGCTTTTCATGACTTCTTTTTTTGGTAATTTGGATACCAACAGAGGCACATTCTTTTATGATTTCTAATTTTTCAATTTGAAGCATTATTTTTCCAATTCGCTTATCCTTAAATAGTACATCAAAAACATCTTCTGCAAGCGTTTCCAAAAAATTGTAGTGTTTGTTTTTTGCAAGTTTTGTAATCAATTTTACAACCTGACCATAATTAACAATAGATTTGATATCCTTATCATTTGTTGGTTTTCTATCTTCATAATCAATTTCTAAACTGAACTTTACTTTTTGGGTTTTCTCTTTCTCAAAATCATAATATCCAAGTTTTAAATCTAAAATTAGCTCTTTAATGAGAATCTTTTTTTCATAATTAAATAATTTTTTATTTTTATCAATTTTTACAATATTCAAATTATCTAAATTATTTTTTTTCATTCTTTTCCAATTACATCTGGTGTTTGCCAGTTTAAGCTTTGTCCACTATCTATTGCAATTATTTGACCTGTAATTGAACTGTTTTTAATAAAAAAGTCAACAGCAGAACATATGTCTTTTACATTTACCTGATGTTTTAAAGGTGTTGCTAAATACTGTTTTTTAAAATGTGTTTCTGTTTGTCTTTTATTTTTTATAGTTGGTCCAGGTGCAATTCCATTAACTCTTATATTCGGAGCCAATTCCATGGCACTAGTTTTTGTAAGAGTATAAAGTCCAGTTTTACTTAAAGTGTATGAAAAGAAAAAAGGTGTTAATTTAAATACTCTTTGATCAATTATATTAATAATATTGTTATTTTTACCTTTTACATTCTTTGAAAATTCTTTTGTAAGATATGCGGGTGCTTTTAAATTAACATCCAAGTGTTGATACCAACTTTTGGAAGAAAAGTTTTTAAGGCTATCATTTTCAAATAGTGAAGCATTATTAATTAAACAATCAAAATATTTTAATTTTGACTTTGATAATTTCATTATTTTTTTTAAGTCTTGTTCTTTTGCAAGATCACCCTTTACTAAATAAACTTTTGTTTTATTTTTTAATAATTCTTTTTGTAATTTTTCAGCTTCCTTTTTTGAGTTGTTATAATGAATTACCATTTCAACTCCTGGACCTGAAAGTTTTTTGGCAATAGCAGCGCCCATTCTAGTTGCTGCCCCAGTGATAATTATTTTGTTTGCTTCCATTTCTTCTTACCCTTCTGTGCTCTTGTACCAGGTAAACCCATTGTCGACCTGCCTTTTGGATATGCTCTATTTTTTTGGTTATAGTGTTTTACTTTTGGATTTAAAACAATTTCTAACTCAGATGCTTCTAAATTTCTTATTTCATCTCTAATTTTACCAGCTTCTTCAAATTCAAGATTTATTGCGGCATCTTTCATTCTTTTATTTAATACTTTTAAATGTTTCTTCAAGTTTCCACCAATATTGTCTTCAGTGCCTACTTTTAGATAATCTTTATCATAAATATTTTTTAAAACATCGCTGATTTCTCTTTTGATGGAGACGGCATCAATATTGTGTTTTTTATTATATGCAACCTGAATCGCCCTTCTCCTATCTGTTTCTTGTATGGCTTTTTTTATACTTTTAGTTTCTTTATCCGCATAAAGAATAACTCTACCTTCTAAGTTTCTAGCAGCCCTTCCAATAGTTTGAACTAAAGAAGTTTCAGATCTTAAAAACCCTTCTTTATCAGCATCTAAAATTCCAACCAATGCACACTCTGGTATATCAAGCCCTTCTCTTAAAAGGTTAATTCCTACTAAGACATCAAAAACACCAAGTCTTAGATCTCTCATGATTTCTATTCGTTCCAATGTATCAATATCAGAGTGTAAATATCTAACCCTAATACCATTTTCATGAAAATACTCTGTTAAATCCTCTGCCATTTTCTTAGTTAGTGTAGTTACCAAAACTCTAAAATTTTTATCTATTGTTTTTTTGCATTCATGCATCAAATCATCAACTTGATTTTTGGCAGGCTTTATTTCAACTGGTGGATCAATTAGACCAGTAGGCCTTATTATTTGTTCAACAAATTTACCTTTAACCTGTTCTAATTCCCAAGGTCCGGGTGTCGCTGAAACAAAAACTGTTTGAGTTCTCATTGCATCCCATTCTTCAAATTTAAGAGGTCTATTGTCCATACAAGAAGGTAATCTAAAACCATATTCTGCAAGATTACTTTTTCTAGACCTATCCCCTTTGTACATTCCATTTAATTGAGGAACTGTTACGTGGCATTCATCTACAAAAATAATAGTGTTGTCAGGAAAATATTCAAATAGAGTGGGTGGCGGTTCCCCTGGTTTTCTTCCGGATAAAAAACGAGAATAGTTTTCAATACCAGCGCAAGACCCAGTAGCTTCAATCATTTCTAAATCAAACTTAACTCTTTCCTCTAATCTTTGTGCTTCAAGTAATTTATTCTGTTCTTTGAATTTTTTTAAAGTTACTTCTAACTCTCTTTTAATCTTAATAATTGCTTGCTCAATAGTTGGTTTGGGTGTGATGTAATGACTGTTTGCGTAAACTTTTATTACATCTAAATCTTGTATTAGATCTCCTGTTAAGGGATCAAATTCTTCAATTTTTTCTAATTTATCTCCAAATAAACTTAATCTCCATGCTCTATCTTCAAGGTGTGATGGAAATATTTCAACGTATTCTCCTCTAGCTCTAAAAGTTCCTCTATAAAAACTTTGATCATTTCTTTTATATTGTAAATTTACTAAAGTTCTTATTAATTGATCTCTGCTATACTCATAATCTTTCTTTAAGCTTAAAGTCATTTTACTGTATGCTTCAACAGAACCTAAACCATAAATACAAGAAACACTGGCAACAATAATTACATCATCTCTCTCTAACAGTGAACGAGTTGCGGAGTGACGCATACGGTCTATTTGTTCATTAATAGACGCTTCTTTTTCAATATATGTATCTGACCTTGGTACATAAGCTTCGGGTGTGTAATAATCATAGTAAGAGACAAAATATTCTACTGCATTTTCGGGAAAAAAAGATTTCATCTCTCCATAGAGTTGAGCTGCTAGTGTTTTGTTAGGTGCAAGTATTAGGGCAGGTCTATTAGTTTGTTCAATAACTTGCGCCATTGTAAAAGTTTTTCCAGAACCAGTTACACCAAGCAAGACCTGGTTTAGTTCGTCTTTATTCGCACCTTTAACTAATTGTTTTATTGCTTCTGGCTGATCACCAGCAGGCTTAAAATCTGTAACAAGTTTAAATTTTTTTCCACCTTCTAGTTTATGGTGAATCTCTGGATTTTTACTTTGTATTTCAGTAATTAAATCTTGATAAGTATTTTGCATTATCTATAAAACTATTAGAAAAAAAATATATTTCAATGAGCATTATATCAAACAGTTTAAAAAAGATTAAACCATCACCAACAATTGTGGTAACTCAAAAAGCAAGAGAGTTAAAAGCAGCAGGTAAAGATGTAATAGGTCTAGGGGCAGGAGAACCAGACTTTGATACTCCAGATAACATCAAACAAGCAGCTATAAAGGCCATAAACGACGGAGACACCAAGTATACAGCGGTAGATGGAACTCCAGCTTTAAAAAAAGCAATAGTGGAAAAATTCAAAAGAGAAAATTACCTAGATTACACAGCTGATCAAATTACGGTTGGTGCTGGAGGAAAGCACGTAATTTATAACGCCATGATGGCAACTTTAAATGAAGGAGATGAAGTTATTGTTCCAGCTCCTTACTGGGTTTCTTATCCTGATATGGTTCTATTAGCTGGAGGAACCCCAATCATTTTAGAGTGTAATGAAAAACAAGGATTTAAAATTAATCCAAGTGAATTAGAAAAATTTATAAATGCAAAAACCAAATGGATCATATTAAATTCACCCTCTAATCCTACGGGTGCCTGTTATTCGGAAAATGATATTAGAGAAATTGCTAAGATATTGATTAAACATCCGCATGTTCATATTTTAAGTGACGATATTTATGAACACGTAATTTATGAAGGCTTTAAATTTTTCACGATTGCACAAATTGAGGAATTAAAAGAAAGAGTTCTTACAATGAATGGTGTGAGTAAAGCTTACTCAATGACTGGATGGAGAATAGGTTATGCGGCTGGTCCAAAAGAAATTATTAAAGCTATCGCTAAAATACAGTCACAATCAACAACTAATCCATCTTCAATCAGCCAAGCTGCAGCAGTAGAGGCTTTAAATGGAACACAAGATTTTATTAAAGAGAGAGCAACTTCTTTTCAAGAAAGAAGAGACTTTGTTGTTAAAGCATTAAATGAAATAGATGGAATTGAATGTTTAAATCCAGAGGGTGCATTTTATGTTTTTCCAAGTTGCAAAGGTTTAATAGGAAAAAAAGATAGTACCGGTAAGGAACTTAAAACAGATACTGATTTTGTTCAATCTTTATTAGAAAATAGTGGCGTTGCAGTTGTTCAAGGTTCAGCATTTGGTTTAGAGGGTTTCTTTAGAATATCCTATGCAACCTCTATGGACAATCTTAAAAAAGCATTAGAAAAAATATCTACTTTTTGTAAAAGTTTAAACTAATGTTAAACGTATATTTAGCAGGTGAAATTCATAGTAATTGGCGAGAAGAAATAATTCAACTTTGTGAAAAAGAGAAATTAGATGTTAAATTTACCTCACCCATCACTGATCATGAGGCTTCTGATAATTGTGGTGTAGAAATCCTAGGAGCTGAAGAAAAAATTTTTTGGAAAGATAGAAAAGGTGCCAATATTAACTCAATTAGAACCAAGAAATCTATTCAAGATTGTGATGTCATCATTGTTAAGTTTGGTGAAAAATTTAAGCAATGGAATGCAGCCTTTGATGCAGGTTATGCTACAGCACTAAATAAATCTATGATTGTTATTCATAATGATGATCATCAACACGCCCTTAAAGAAGTGGATGGGTCTGCTGCTGCAGTCGCAACAGATCAAAAACAAGCCTTTCGTATATTGAAATATATATCGGAAGGTTCCTTAAAATAGTGAGAACAGCCTTATTATTTGGCTCATCTGGATTGGTTGGAGGGCATCTTCTTAATCAATTAATTAAGGATACTAATTACTCTAAGATAAAGTTATTTGTTCGTTCAGTTCCTGAAATCGCTGACTCTAAAGTAGAGATTATTAAAACTGATTTTAATAATTTAGAAAATCACAAAGAAGATATCATAGGCGATGATTGTTTTATTTGTATTGGTACAACTAGGCAAAACTCACCTGATAAAGACGAATATAGAAGAGTTGAACTTGATATTCCTAAAGAAATTGCAAAAATTGCAAAATCAAATTTGGTCAACTCATTTATTTTTGTCTCTGCATTATATGCAAACCCAAAGAGTTCAGGAGACTATGTAAGATTCAAAGGACTGGTTGAAGAAGAGTTAAAAGGACTCAATTTTACAAAACTTGCAATAATGCGACCTTCCTTTTTAATAGGAAATAGAAAAGAAAAGAGAGCAAGTGAAACAATAGGTATCTTTGTTTTTAAGTTACTTTCTCCATTACTTTTAGGTCCTTTCAAGAAAATGAAACCTATTCATTCAGAAACTGTTGCTAAAGCAATGATAACTGTTACTAAAAATGATATCCAACAAACTATTTTTGAGTCAAACGAAATTGTTGAAATCAATAAATCATAATATTAATTCTGATTTAAGATTTTTTTGGCAGGATCTGTTTTTTTTATCCAAGATTTAGGGATTGATTTAACACCTTTTAAAGCTGCAAAATAAGCACCAACAAAATTAACTCTAGAGCAGTTACAGCCTCCAGCTTTAATAGTTCTTAAAATAGCTCCTTTATAATTTGATGAATTAATAATTGAGTGAATTGAACTGTTAAAAGTTCCAGGATAACTACATGCCATTCCTAATTTTTTAACTACTATTGGGTGAGGTTTTGATTTCAATCTTTTAACTTTTTTAATATCCTCAACAACACTTTTAAAATATGAATTTTTTTTGAACTTTTTTAAGAATTCATTTATAGGATCTTTAGCACCTTTTAAAGCCAAATCTATTAGATGAAACTTAGATAGAGCATATTTAAGGCTTATTTTTGAAACAGTAACTGTAGAGATAATTTTTTTTAAGCTATTAAAATTATAGCCATATAAAAAATAGGGTAGAGCAGCACAATAACCATCTGACTCGTTTACTTTAGTACCACCTGATAATTTCTTTTTAGCCTTAATGTTTTTAACTGTTTCAATGATATTTTGGTGTATCCAAGGTCCTTTAATTATACCTCGCCAATCTTTAACTTTTCTATATTTGGCTCTTAGATTAAGATTTTTCCAATACAAACTTCCTGGACCAAAGTTTTTAGTAATATTCTTTTTAAATCTTTCTTCTATATTTTCATGTCCTTCAGCTAATGTTTTGAACATGACTTGACCAATCTCATTATAACCTGAAACTTTTCCAGTTTTAATATTATAAAAGGGACTTTTATTTTTTTTTAAGAAAGTAAAATCCTTTTTTCCTTTAATATAAGTTAGTAGTTTTTTTTGATTATAAACCCAGTGTAAAGGTCTGGCTGCAGCATCAGCAACAGTAGCTCCTAAGAACACATGTAGATTATTTTTCACTTTGATTATTGTGATAAATGTTTTTCAGCTTCAAGTGCTGCCATACAGCCCATACCAGCAGCAGTTACAGCTTGTCTAAAAATTTTATCTTTAACGTCTCCTGCAGCATAAACCCCAGGGATATTAGTTTCAGTAGAATCTGGTTTAGTAATTAAATATCCTTCTTTATCCATATCTAATTGTTCTTTAAAAAGAGCTGTTGCTGGATCATGACCAATTGCAATAAATAGACCGTCTATTTTTAATTCATCAATTTTATTAGTTTTAAGATTTTTAACTTTAATACCAGTAACATTTTTAGGCTCACCATCACCGATTACTTCTTCGACAGCACTATCCCAAATAATTTCAATTTTTTTATTGGCCATTAATTTTTTCTGAAGCATTTTTTCAGCTCTTAAAGTATCTCTTCTATGGATTAGTTTTACTTTTGATGCAAATTTTGTAAGAAACATTGCTTCTTCAACAGCAGCGTTACCTCCACCAACAACTGCCACAACTTTTTCTTTAAAGAAAAAACCATCACATGTAGCACACGCTGAAACACCATAGCCTCTATAAGTTTGCTCTGATTCTAAATTTAACCATCTTGCTTGAGCACCTGTAGAAATTATAATGCTATCTGCGGTATACTTTTGTCCACTATCACCAACTGCTTCAAAGGGCGTAGATTTTAAATTTACTGAACTGATATGATCTTCAATCATTTCTGTTCCAACAGCTTTAGCTTGGTCTTTCATTTGATCCATTAACCATGGACCTTGAATTACATCAGAAAAACCTGGATAATTTTCTACATCAGTTGTTGTAGTTAATTGTCCACCAGGTGCAGATCCGTATACTAAAACAGGGCTTAGCATTGCTCTCGCTGCATAAACAGCGGCCGTGTAACCGGCAGGACCGGATCCGATTATTAAAACTTTTGTGTGTTTTGTTGGATTATCGCTCATACAAAAGTTATATAAGGTTAAATGACAAAATTAAAAGGTGTATTATTAACTCAGGGTATGCACGGTATGATCAGCCAAGTAGAAGGTTTAGCAAAAGCTTTAAACGTAGATTTTACACACCACAAAGTTGAACTAAATCATTTTTGGAAAATAATTCCACCTAAGTTAACACCAATTTCTCAGAGCGTTTATAAAAAAATTGATCATGATGATTTTGATGTGATTATCTCTTGTGGGCGCAAAAGTGTCATACCTTCAATTCATTTAAAAAATACATCAAATAAAAAAGTTTTTAATATTCACATTCAAGATCCAAAAGTAGATTTAACTCATTTTGATTTCATTGTAGCTCCTGAACATGACCTAATAAAGGGGCAAAATATTATCAGCACTAAAGGTGCAATCCATTACCTTACTGAAAATGAAATAAGAGAAAATAAAGACTATTTAAATTCATTTATTAAAAAAGATGATAGAAAAATTTGGGCTTTAATATTGGGAGGCCCTACAAAGTATTATGAATATTCGACAAAAAATATGAAATATATCTTTTTAACTTTAGATAAATTATTAAAAAAACATGATTTCCAACTTGTAGTGATCCCATCTATGAGAACACCAATAAACACTATTCATTATGCAAAAGAATTTTTTGGAGACAATCATACAATAATAATGGATGTTGATAAAAAAGCTTATCTTTCAGCTTTAGCAATTGCTGAAAATATTATAGTTACATGCGACTCTAGTTCGATGATATCTGAAGCAGCTTTAACAGGTAAGCCAATTTATGTAGCTAATATTTTACCTAAGAAAAATGACAAAAGATTTCAAAGATTTAGAAATTTATTTAGAGAATTAAATATAACCAGAAACTTAGGTGAAGAAGTGGAAAATTGGAACTATCAAAAATTAGATGAAACGAATAGAGTAGCAAATATTATCAAACAAAAAATTAATTCATAATGTCATTTTTAGATTCAATTCAAAATCAATCAAAAAAACATAAATTTCCTTTTGATCATTGGGAGTACAACAATGCACTCACTGATGAGGCTGTAAAAGAAATTATTACAGCAGATATTCCAGATGTAAGTAAGCATAATCTTAGTTATGATGGAACAAGAGCAATTGATGGGGGTGCTGCAGAATTTAGGGAAGGAATAGCATCTGGTGGTAAAGCGATAAAATTTAGATGCTTTGTAACAAAGGATAACGCTTCACAATTTCCAAATTTAGTAAAATTTATCAATGAACTTCAATCGAAAGAAACACAACAAACAATTTCCAAAATGATTAATAGAGATCTATCAAATTCTTATGTTAGACTTGAGGTAATTTGTGATAGAGAGGGTTTTTGGTTAAAACCCCATTGTGATATTAAAGAAAAATTAATGTCAGGGTTGGTTTTCATTAACAATACCAATGAATCTGAGGATCTTGGAACTGATTTTTATAATGAAAAATTAGAGAAAGTAAAAACAGTGCCTTACAAACATAACTATGGTTATCTTTTTACAAGTGGCCCAAATACTTGGCATGGTATGGAAAAGAAAAAAATAATTAAAGAAAGACGATGTATTCAGGTCAATTATGTGACTTTTGAAACTGACTGGAAGGTAGAATAGGAATTATGGAAAAGATGGAAAATCAAAATAATAATGTTAAAGAATTTACTTTTTTAGGAAAAAGTATTGAAAATATTTCAATTATTTATGGAATATTTCTAATTATTTGGGGAATAGCTATAAGCTTTATTAGTAGTAGTAATTCTCTGACATCATTCATTCCATCTCTATTTGGACTACCTATATTATTATTTTCTATTTTGAGTATTAAGATTCCAGCTAAAAAAAAAATATTTATGCATATAGTTGTAACATTTGGTTTAATTGTATTTATTGGTGGCTTAGATTTTTCAAGAGGATTATTAAAAGGTACATCATTTAATAATATGTGGGCAGACACCTCGAAACTGATGATGCTCACAACTGGATTAATGTTTACTTTTTTATGCGTTAAATCTTTTATTTTTGCTCGTAAAAACAAGTAGAAGCTTACTTATTTAGATTATTTTTATTTAATCACGTGTATCTAATGTTAAAAATTGATGTTATAGTAATTTTTTTTTAGATACTGCCAAATAATTTTATACCTCATCATTACTTAGGCAATAATTTTTTAGAAAACAACTTTAGTAGAAAAATTCATCATTCATGCTTTTATGCGTGGATTGTGCATTGGAATTATTATGATTATAAAAGATATAACAAAACAGGAAATTCCAGAAATAGGTAATATTTTACCTTTAAAAAAAAATAATATTATTCCAATAAAAATTAATAAAACGATAGAAATAGTTGTTGTTCCTAACTTAGGAGAGGTAAATTCTCATCAAGATAATGTTGGAATTATCCTGGAAGAAAAAAAAATTCTAAAGATTTTATCCAAACGATATAAAAATGTTTTAATCACTGAAATTAATTCTGAAGAAGATCTTGAACAGCTAGTTAAAAGAAAGCCTAATTTAGTTTTCTCCGGTGTTAAGTATTTCTTTTTTAATAATAGAAATATATGGCTAAATGATTATTTAGAAATGTTTGCAATTCCATATATTGCTTCAAGTAAGGCGGCCCTTGATAATGAGAGTGATAAAAATAGAGCAAAAAAAATTATGCAGAAAAATAATATTAGAACTGCAGATTTTTTTATTACTAATCCAGGTGAATACTTAAAAGAGACCTCAATTCCAATAAAATTTCCTCTTTTTATAAAGCCAGTAACTGGTGGAGATAGTAGGGGTATAGATAAAAATTCCTTAGTATTTAATTTTGAAGATTTTACAGCAAAAGTTTTGGATATTAAGATAAAGCAAAACTCACCCTCTTTAGTTGAAACATATTTAGCTGGAAAAGAATATAGTGTCGGCATTTTTGAAGATAGTATTGACGGAAGCTTGAGAGCCATGCCCATAGAGATTGTTGTAAAAAAAAATATAGAAGGTCACTGTATTCTTGATTTTGATGTTAAAAAAAATGATGAAGAAGAGGTAATTTTAGTAACCGATACTAAAATTTTTGATAAAATTTCTGAATTAGCAAGAGATTCTTTCACAGCTTTGGGCGGAAAATCTTTAGGTAGAATTGATATTAAGATGGACCATTTAGGTGATCCTTATTTTATAGAAGCAAATTTAATGCCAGGCCTTCGAAAAGGCTACTTCTATAGATCCTGTGTGCTAAATCTTGATATGAGTTACGAAGATATGATATTTAGTATTGCAAACACTGGTTTGTCCTCACATTAAATTTTTTATTATTATTTTCTATAATTCCCATTTTTATAATTTTTGACACCTTTAAATGTCTTGAAGAGATGTCACTGTGATCTCTTTTGTTTTTAAAGATCTTATACTTTTTAAACAAGCTTGAGCAGTTGACATATTAGTACAGTACGGAACTTTATTAACTAGCGTTGCCCTTCTTAACGCTATTGCATCATGAAGACGATGTTCACTATTTCCCCCTCCAGTATTTATAACTAACGAAATCTTTTTAGAATTTAACACATCCACAATATGTGGTGACCCTCCACTAACTTTATTTATTTTTTTACATTTCATACCATGATTACGAATGTAATCTGCCGTTCCTCCAGTTCCACATAGTGTAAAATTTAGTTTTAGTAATTGTCTTGCTAGATCAACACCTTCATCCTTGTGACTGTCTTTAAGTGATATAAATGCTAAGCCTTTAGTGGGTAGAGAGTTTGAAGCAGCTATTTGGCTTTTTGCATATGCCATACCAAAGTCTTTATCAAAGCCCATAACTTCACCTGTTGATTTCATCTCAGGTCCTAATAGCACATCACTATTTGGAAATTTATTAAAAGGGAATACAGCTTCTTTAACCGCATACATACCTTTAGATTTATCTTTTAAATTAAATTTAGATAGTTTTTCACCAGTCATTACTCTAGAGGCAATTTTTGCAAGTGGTAATCCTTTTGCTTTAGATACAAAGGGTACCGTTCTACTTGCTCTTGGATTTACTTCGATTACATAAATCTCATCTTTTTTAATAGCAAATTGAATATTCATAAAACCTTTTACTTTTAATGCTAAAGCTAATTTTTTTGTTTGGATTTCTATTTCAGCTATTAGTTTTGGTTTAATCGATACAGGAGGTAGTGAGCAGGCAGAGTCGCCCGAGTGAATACCAGCTTCTTCAATATGCTGCATTATTCCAGCAACAAACACTTCTTTGCCATCAGATATTGCATCTACGTCTACCTCCATTGCATGGCTTATAAATTTATCAATTAATACTGGGTTCTCTTCTGCAGCTTTGAATGCCTCTTCTACAAATTTTTTTAGTTGGCTTTTCTCATGAACAATTTCCATTGCTCTTCCACCCAAGACATAAGAGGGTCTAACCATTAAAGGTAGCCCAATTTTTTTTGCAATCTTAATTGCTTGTTTATAAGTTTTGGCTATACCACTCTCTGCTTGTTTTAATTTCAATCTATCAAGTAACTTTCTAAATCTATCTCTATCTTCAGCCAAGTCTATTGACGTGTATTGAGTCCCTAATATTGGAAATTTATTATCGTATAAAAATTTAGCAAGTTTGATTGGTGTTTGACCTCCAAACTGAGCAATAATTCCTACAAGATTTCCTTTTTGCTGCTCTTTTTTAATAATATTATAAACATACTCTTCTTTAAGAGGCTCAAAATACAGCCTATCACTTGTATCGTAATCTGTTGAAACTGTTTCTGGGTTACAGTTAACCATTATTGTTTCAAAGCCACTATCTTTAAGAGCATAACTTGCCTGGCAACAACAATAATCAAACTCGATACCTTGACCAATACGATTAGGCCCACCCCCTAATATTATAATTTTTTTTCTTGAAGAGGGGTCCGCCTCGCATTCTGAATTCAAAGTATAGTTTCTTTGATATGTTGAATACATGTAAGGAGTAAAAGATCTAAATTCAGCTGCACAAGTATCTACTTTTTTATAAACTGGTAATACTTTTAAGGCTGTTCTTTTTTTTCTAACAATATCTTCAGAAATTTTAGTGACTTCAGAAAGTTTTTTATCAGAAAAGCCTATTGATTTAATTCTATTAAATTCATTATAGTCTTTAGGCAGGCCTTTTTTTTGTAATTTTTTTTCTTCATCAACAATCTCTTTTATTTGCTCTAGGAACCAAGGATCTATCTTACAAAGTTGGTGAACTCTTTTAATACTTATTTTTTTTCTAAATGCTTCTGCAACTAATAAAATTCTGTTGGGGATATTCTTTCTTAATTCTTTTTCTATTTCTTTTTTACTAAGTGGAAAAATTTTATCTAAACCTGAGAAACCAGTTTCAAGAGAAACAAGCGCTTTTTGCAAGGATTCCTTAAAGTTTCTGCCAATTGCCATGGCCTCACCAACAGATTTCATTGAAGTGCCCAGTATTGCTTCAGATGTAGAAAACTTTTCAAATGTAAATCTTGGAATTTTTGTTACCACATAATCAATACTTGGTTCAAAAGAAACTGGTGTTGTTTTAGTAATTTCATTTTTTAACTCGTCTAAAGTGTAACCAACAGCAAGTTTTGCAGCGACTTTTGCAATTGGAAAACCTGTTGCTTTAGATGCTAAAGCTGATGATCTAGAAACTCTTGGATTCATCTCAATGATAACCATTTTTCCATCTTTAGGGTTAATTGCAAATTGAACATTAGACCCACCCGTCTCTACTCCAATTTTTCTAAGGCAAGCAATCGAAGCATTTCTCATGACCTGATATTCTTTGTCAGTAAGTGTTAGTGCAGGAGCAACAGTAATCGAGTCTCCTGTATGAATTCCCATTGGATCAATATTTTCAATAGAACAAATAATTATGCAGTTATCTTTTTTATCCCTAACAACTTCCATTTCAAACTCTTTCCAACCCTCCAAACATTCTTCAACTAAGACTTGGCTTACAGGGGACTCGTGTAATCCACTTTTAATAATTTTTAAGTAATCCTTTTTATTTTTAGCAATACCTCCACCTAATCCACCCAAAGTAAAAGCAGGTCTAATTATTGCAGGTAAGCCAATTTTTTTCAGAGCTTTGATGGCATCCCTGATGTGATTTACAACTTCAGACTTTGGTAAATTTAAACCAATATCCAACATATTTTTCCTAAATTTTTTCCTATCTTCAGCATTTGAAATAGCTTTGGAGTTCGCACCAATTAATTCAATTTTATATTTCCTTAAAATTCCATTTTTCTCAGCCTCCATCGCTAAATTCAAAGCAGTTTGCCCACCCATTGTAGGTAAAATTGCATTTGGTTTTTCTTTTTTTATAATTTTTTCTAGAACCTCTAAAGTTATAGGTTCAATATAAGTTTTATCTGCAACGCCAGGATCCGTCATAATAGTTGCTGGATTAGAATTAATTAAAATAACTTTATAACCCTCATCTTTAAGTGCATTACAAGCTTGCGTTCCTGAATAATCAAATTCACAAGCTTGGCCAATAATAATTGGACCAGCACCAATAACCAATATTTTTTTAATATCTTTTCTTTTTGGCATTTTTTTTCATATTGTTAATAAATTCTTGAAATAAATAAACACTATCTTGTGGTCCAGGGTTAGATTCAGGATGATATTGAACTGAAAATACTGGTTTATTTTTTAATCTGATACCTTCAATACAATTATCAAATAATGACTTATGAGTAACTTCAATATTTTTTGGTAAACTCTCTTTAACAATTTCAAAGCCATGATTTTGACTAGTAATTTCAACACTATCATTAACTAAATTTTTAACAGGATGATTAGCCCCTCTATGTCCTAGCTTCATTTTTTTTGTTTTTGCACCAAGGGTTAAAGCAAGTATTTGATGGCCCAAACAAATACCAAAAATGGGTAGGTTATTTTTGATTAGTTCTTTAATAATTTTTATTGCATATTTCCCAGTTGCTGCTGGGTCCCCAGGACCGTTTGATAAAAATATACCATTTGGTTTTAGTGCTAAAATTTTATCTGCAGATGTTTTGCATGAAACAACGGTTACTTTACAATTAAAGTCAGAAAAATATCTTAAAATATTTTTCTTTATTCCATAATCTATTGCAACTACATGAAAAGAAGTTTTACTATTTTTTTTATAACCTGTTTCTTTCTTCCAAGTTTTAAACCCTTTCCAAATATAATTTTTTTGGGTGGTTACTTTTTCTGCAAGATCAAGGTTTTTTAATCCATTCCATTTTATTGCGGTGTTAGTAAGTTTACTGATATTAAATCTACCAGTTTTTGAATAACTAATAGTTCCTTTAGGAGCACCTTTATCCCTTATAAGAATAGTTAAACTTCTTGTGTCCAATCCTGCAATACCAACTATTTTATTTTTCTTTAACCATGCATCTAAGTGAAGAAAAGATCTATAATTTGAAGGATTGGTAATTTCTGAGTTAAAAATTACACCTTTCGTCCAAACTTTATCACTTTCATAATCTTCTTTATTAGTTCCAACGTTCCCAATATGTGGAAAAGTAAAGTTTATAATTTGTCCTGCATAAGACGGGTCTGATATAATTTCCTGGTAGCCAGTAAGAGAAGTATTAAAACACACTTCACCAGTTGCCTCTCCTTGATACCCAATGCCAATCCCATTAAACACTTTCTTGTTTTCAAGAACTAAAATGCCTGTATGAATTTGAGAATTTTTTGAGTTAGTTTTTTTTGGTTTTTTGATCAATTACAACTCATGAGTTAAAGGTTAATACAATAATTGCTTTATTATCGCAACAGAGATGTATTATAAAATTGTAAAAAAACAATTTTTCTTTTGAAGAATTTTTTCTTTGAAGTAGATTAAAAAATTATGTCATTAAAAGAAACCATCGAAACAGAATATAAAAATGCTTTTAAAGCTAAGGATAAATCTAAAATATCAACCTACAGGTTAATACTATCCTCAATTAAAGATTTAGACATTATCAATAGATCGGGTCCCAACAAAAAAGATACCGATGATGAAGATATTAAAAAACTACTCAAAAAAATGGTCAAACAAAGATCCGAATCGATAGATATTTACAAAAAAAATAATAGAACAGACCTTTTGGAAGTTGAGCAAAATGAATACGATATCCTAACAGGATTTTTGCCTAAACAACTTGGTGAAGAAGAAACTAAAAAAATATGTGCAGAGGTAATTTCTAAACTTGGAGCGAGTTCAGTTAAAGACATGGGTAAAGTAATGGGTGAATTAAAAAAACAACATGCCGATAAAATTGATTTTGCAAAAGCAGGCCCTTTAATAAGAGAATTATTGAACAATTAATGAAATACCCGAAAGAATACCTTGATGAAATCAAAACAAGGTTAAAAACCTCAACAGTTATCTCTAAGCTTGTTGCCTTAAAGAAAAGAGGAAAAGAGTATGTTGGCCTATCTCCTTTTAAAAATGAAAAAACCCCCTCTTTTACAGTTAATGATGAAAAAGAGTTTTATCATTGTTTCGCAACATCAGAACATGGGAATATTTTTGATTTTGTAATGAAAACTCAAAGTTTTAAATTCGGTGAGGCTGTAAAGCACTTAGCGCAATTAGCTGGTATGCAGCCATATATGTTTTCAAAACAAGACGAGGAAAGAGAAAAAAAATGGAAAGAGTATCTTTCTATATATACTCAGTGTGTTGATTTTTATCACAATGAATTATTAAAAAATGAAACATATTCTAATGCAAGAGATTATTTAAAGGATAGATCTTTAGGAAAAGAAGAGGTTAAGAAATTTAAAATTGGCTACATCGAAAAAAATCCAAATTTTTTTAATAAATTGAAAAATGAATTTAGTGAACAAGCATTGATTGAAAGTGGTTTGTTTTATTTGGACGAAAAAAAAAAGATTTATGTAGAAAGATTTCGAGGTAGATTAATTTTTCCAATAAACAACATTTCGGGACAACCAATTGCTTTAGGTGGAAGAATAATTGAAAATTTAGATTATTTAGCAAAGTATATAAATTCACCAGAAACTGCTTTTTTTAAAAAGGGCTCCAACTTATATAATTTAGATTCAGCCAGAAAATTATCAAATAAATTAGATCATATTTATTTGGTTGAAGGCTATATGGATGTTGTGGGTTTAAGTAAAAATGGAATCGAAAATGTGGTTGCAAATTTAGGAACATCACTAACAGATAGGCAAATACTAACGTTGAATCAGTTTTACGATGATATCATTATTTGCTTTGATGGTGACGAGAGTGGTTATAAGGCTGCATTAAGAGCGGCAGAAAATTCCATTAAGGAATTAAAACCAGAAAAACAAATTTCTTTTTTATTTCTACCAGATGGTGAGGATCCAGATAGCTATGTTAATAAAAACGGCAAAACTTTTTTTACTGACTTTACTAAACAAAGTAAAATTTCAATTCATCAATTTATATTTAGTCATTATAAAAAACAAACTGAAAACAACCCTTCTTCAATGGCAATTTTTGAAAAAAAATTAAGATCGATAGCAAGTACAATTAAAGACGATTTTATAAAAAAATATGTTATGGAATATTTTTTAGAAAAAATTGCTGAATTGACGCCACATACAAATCAAAACAAAAAAAATTTTTATTATAAAAAAACAATTAAATCTCTAGATAGCACTAAAAAAATATTTAAAGATAGCCAGTCCTTGACTGGAGTTGAGCTAAAAGAATATTCATTATTATATTTAATGATTAACAACTTAAATTTAATTCAAGAGAATATTCACTTGGTTGATAATATAAAGTTATTTACAGAGGTTAACACACAAATTTTTAATGAAATTGTATCCATACTAAAATCAGGAGAAAAGCTAACTGTTAATGAAATGAATATTGATAAACAGCTACTAGACAAAATTGACAAGTTTGCACCAATTAAACATCTTCTTAAAAATAAATCAAAAAACGAATATGAACTAATAGAGTTATTGGATGACATTGGAGGAGACCTCAAAAATTATGATTTGGAGAACAGAGTTAAAGAGCTAGAATTGAAATTTTCGAAAGATCCCAGTGAAGCAACTTTTAATGACCTTAAAAACGAGAAAAAAAAGCAAAATATCAATTAGGAGAAGAAAATTAGTAATGGATTTTTGCTGAATTGACATTATATAAGACTTCCAAACTTATATTACCGTGGAACGAATTATAACAAAATCATTTGCAAGATTAATGGGCCGTGGGGCTCACAGAGGATTTATAACTCATGATGAATTAAGCAAATCATTAGGTAAGAGAAATCTTTCTGATGAAAACTTATCTCAAGCATTTGTTCATATCCTAGATGAAGGTGTGGCTTTAGTAGAAAAAAAAACTGACTACAAAGTTTTAAGAAAAAAAGAAGGATCATCAAAAGAAGTAGGTAAAACTATTGAAAAAAGTGATGACCCAATTCGAATGTATCTTAGAGAGATGGGTGGTGTTGAACTTCTTTCTAGAGAAGGCGAGATTGCAATAGCGAAAAGAATAGAGGCTGGAAAAGATGTAATGTTGATAGCATTATCTCAAAGTCCGATTACTGCTCAGCAATTTTTTGAATGGAATGAACAATTACAAAAAGATGAAATCTTAGTAAGAGAAATTATTGATATAGACACCAACTACATGGAAGATGAAAGCACAGGACCAAGTGCTAAACAAAAAAATGCAGGTGAAACTGATAAAGAAGATGGATCAACCGACGATGATGATGATTTTAATCCTACGCTTGCCGCTATGGAAACGGAAATTAAACCAAAGGTTCTTAAAACAGTTCAAACATTAACAAAAGAGTATAATAAATTAATTAAATATCAAAAAGAAAAATTAGAATGTGTTTTAAATTCACAAAGGTTTTCTCCAGCAAAAGAAAAAGGTTATGAAAAGATTGTTAGTGATATTTTAGAAAATATTAAATCTCTTCAGCTATCCCCGTCTGTTTTAGAGGGTCTTGTTCAAAAACATTACACTGAAAATAAGAAGATTGTTTCTCTAGAAGGAAGCCTTTTAAAACTTGCAATGGATCACAAAATTTCAAGACATGAATTTATAAAATTTTATATCGGTAACGAAATCAACCCTAATTTAAAAAAATTTTTAGATACCAATACAGTTTGGAAACAGTTTTTTACAAAAAATAAAGATGAATTTAAAAATATAAGAGAAAGGTTAATTGAGACAAGTCACAAACTTGGAATGTCAGTAACTGATTTTAAAAAATTAGTTGGCAGAGTTCAAAAAGGTGAAAAAGAATCTAGAATTGCCAAAAAAGAAATGGTTGAGGCCAACTTAAGGCTGGTTATCTCTATAGCCAAAAAATATACCAATAGAGGTTTACAATTTTTAGATTTAATTCAAGAAGGAAATATAGGCTTAATGAAGGCAGTTGACAAATTTGAATATAGAAGAGGATATAAATTTTCAACTTATGCAACCTGGTGGATTAGACAAGCAATAACAAGATCTATCGCAGACCAAGCAAGAACAATTAGAATTCCAGTTCACATGATTGAAACAATTAATAAAATTGTAAGAACTCAAAGATTAATTTTAAGTGAATTTGGTAGAGAGGCTACTCCAGAGGAATTAGCACAAAAACTTAGAATGCCTTTGGATAAAGTTAGAAAAGTATTAAAAATTTCTAAAGAGCCAGTTTCACTAGAAAAACCTGTGGGAGACGAAGAAGATAGTAGTCTAGGAGACTTTATTGAGGATACAAAGGCATTAGCACCTTTAGAGCAAGCAATTAAATCAAACTTAGGTGAAGCTACTACTAAAATTTTATCCACTTTAACACCAAGGGAAGAAAGAGTTTTAAGAATGAGATTTGGTGTTGGTATGAACACAGATCATACGCTAGAAGAAGTTGGTTTACAGTTTTCTGTAACAAGGGAAAGAATTAGACAAATAGAGGCTAAAGCTCTTAGAAAACTAAAACATCCAAGTAGATCAAAACAATTAAAGAGTTTCTTAGAGAGTTAATGTCTACAGGGCCGTTAGCTCAATAGTAGAGTACTGCATTGACATTGCAGGGGTAGTTGGAGCGTAACCAACACGGCCCACCATGAATAACATCCATTATATAGTAAAATATTAAATTAGAATTTGGTTTCTTGAATTTATTTTTTTGACTTGTATATCTTTTTCATTAATTCAACATTGATGACATGTTTATTATTTTTATCTATGATTACGTCTAAATTTTTCCAATTTAGTTTATCTAATTCAGATTTAAAATCTTGTGGATAAGGATTATAAAAACAACAATCATCTTCATCATTATAGACTAAAATTGCTCGACGATTTGTTTCACCATTTTCATTTAAAGTCATTAATTTGTATAACTCCCAATAACTAATATAATCATAAATTTGACTATTTTGTTGCTCCCAATCTCCACCTACACCTTCAAATTTTCTATATTCAATTGGCAAACTTCCCGCGTAACTAACTGAAAATCTAATTTTTGGAATAAGCGCTGAAAGCCAAACTGTATACCAGCCTCCACCAGAAATACCCATTATTGAAATATCTCTATAATCAGGAGCTAAAGATTTTATAATATTATAATGGGGAGCAATAAATAATGTTAGAGGATCTAAATTTGGATTATTTTTATCATAAAAGAATGCATAGTTTTTGTGTTCTTTAGCCATATTTTTATCAAGTGCTATTTCTCCATATCTGCTTGGATAAGAAAAATTTCCTTCATTTAAACCCAACCCGGTCATCGACATAGATAAAAAATCGCATCCTTCCTTTGAAAAAAAATTTAACAATTTATTATGATATAAATAAAAAAAAGGATTTCCACCATGACCTTGTATATATATCTTTAAACATTTTTTAGTTTTTGATGAGAATGTTAAAATTGCATTCACTTTGTTGTTGTATATTTCTGTGGTTATTCTTTCAGAATTTTTATTTATTCTCACTTTACTTATATTGGAAGAATTTACATTCGATATAATTTTTTTTTTTAATTCTTCACGTTTTAACAAAACAGACTTTATGCTAATAGATTTGGCATGTTTATGAATATAAGAGTTATCAACTGATACAGTTTTGTTTGTTTGTTTATTTTTATTTGGGATAACAAGTTTTTTTAACTCTAATAAATGAAAATAAGGAAACCACTTATAAACACCAACACCAACACCCCAAATAAAAGAAAATGTTAAAATTACTAAAACAAAAAAAATAAATTTTGATTTTGGATTCATATTTTAAATAAAAACTATAATGACAAAAATGACATTTTTTTTTTAGTTATTGCACCTTTTTACAAACCTTTTAAGCGCTTTAGTTTTTTTTTAATACTGAATAGTCTATTGCTTAAAAAATGTTGTTTTTTGTATGCTGAAGAGCCCACCTCCTCTCCTCCTAATAAAAACAAAGTATCCAAAAATGACGGTAAGCGAGATTTTTTTTTAGCTATAACAAACCAAGTTTGACTAGGGTGGAACCAATATAATCTCCGCCATTTAAAGCCCATCTCATTCATTACATGCTTAATTGTAGATGGCTGATAGGTTGTACACTCGGGATAAGACCATTCTTGCACACCTTTATAATCATTACCTTCTATAATTGTAACTACTGCCAAACCATCATCAGATAACGCGTTATAGATCGCAAGGAGACCTTTTTTAGTAAGCTGTAAATTTGTATGAGAAAAAATTGATTGGGCCACTGCAAAATCAAACTTTTCATTAAATCCTACTTCGAAATTGTCTAAGTTAGAGAAATTGGGTTTTTTTATATCTTTTATACTTTCTCCTAACTCTTTTTTAATACCCTCATCAATTAACGACTGATTAGGATCTTGACCGAAGTAGTTAGATGCATCTAAGTAAGGTATAAATAACTTACCAGCCCTTAATGACCCACAACCAAAATCTAGTAACTTGTGATGTGACCTCAAACCTAGAGTGGAGAGTAGCCTAAATTGAGTTGCCCCCATAAAGTCGTACCTATCAAGTGGCCCTACATAAGCCTTATAGTTTTGATCACCAACTTTTGATAGATTAACCATTGTTTTTTTCAAAAATTTTCACTCCTCAATAAACTACCATTAACTTGACTTGAATGAAAATTAAAAACAAAGTAAAAGTTTGCTAATTGAGTAGGGCCTGTAGCTCAGTTGGTTAGAGCAGTACACTCATAATGTATTGGTCCCAGGTTCGAGTCCTGGTGGGCCCACCAAAATGTAATCTATTTATTGCCAGAAGTTATTTAATAACAAAAGCTGATAAATTTTCAATAAGAGCATCAATATTTCCTTTATTAGAATTTATTATAGATGAAAATTCCTCTTTTTGAGTTCTAGCTAAACTTAGCCCTTCAATTATTAAATCTCTTATTAAAAGGTTGTCAGGATTTTTTGTATAAACTCTCCACTCAATTTTAACCTCAGGTCTACTGTCAGTTGCCACTAATGTGCTAGAAACTATTGTGTAATTTTCATTAATCTTTTTCTTAGAATTTACCTCTATTTCTGGATTGGAATACTCAGCTAATCTACTAGAAAAACTTTTTAAAAAATACTCTGAAAAAACTTCTTGATATTTTTTTAACTGCTCATCATTTAAAATTTTTCTATGTACCCCAAGTGAGTAGAAGCCTATTCCTCTAATATCAACAGTATCTTTAGCTATATCTTTTAGCTTTTTTATTCTCTCTTCTTTAGAGAAGTCCCCCCCAAGTGTTTTTGCGGCTCTATTAACTGTAGATTGAATAAAAGTGTCTGCTTCAATTGAATAGACCTTCGAAATGCCTGAAAAAAAAATTATTAAAAGAGTTAAGCAGATTATTTTTTTTTTTGATAACATTTTTTTGTTACTAAATTAAAGTTATTTTTTAACTATTGAGACTCTACTTCTTCCCAGTCACCTTCATACATAATTTCAATTGTAGGATTTGAATTTGCAATTTTTTGCTGTCTATCTTGTAAGTACAAACTTTTAACTGAGGCATAAAAATCTAATGAATTTTTCTTTAAATTTTCTATGGAGTCTAAATTTTTTGCCCTAAAATCTATTCCTGACATAATTTTTGTTTTCATATACAGAGACTCACTTAGGTACTCATTATTACCATGGGTTGACGCATTATAATAAGGGTCTCCACCTAAAACATTTGCAAATGAACCAAAAGTATCTCTAACAGTTGATGGTCCTAAAACTGGTAATACGACATAACAGCCCGCACCCAAACCCCAAACACCAAAAGTTTGTCCATAGTCTTCTTTTTCATATTCAGGAAAATCCATTTTATCAGCCACATCAAATAAACCAAGGATCCCTACCGTCGTATTAATAACAAATCTTCCAGTATTAACTCCTGCTGTTTTAAATTGTCCCTGTAAAATATTATTAGGTATAGTTATTAGCGAGGAAAGATTTACAAGTGCATTACTTGTTCCAGCTCTGACAGGAGGAGGTAATTTTCTATAACCTTTTGCAACTGGCTTAAAAATAATCTTATCCAACCCTTCATTAAAAGCAAAAGTAGTTCTGTTTAAACCTTCAAAGCAGTCTTTAACCACCGCAGATTTCTTCGATAAACTGATATTTCCATCTGTATCCGCATTTACGCTAGAAGCTAGAATTAAACTTATAAAAGAAGTTATTAAAAATTTTTTCATTATTATTTAATTGTATAATATATATATATTAAAAGTAAATCAGGATTTAGCACTTTAAAAGACTTAATTATGGCAATAAAAACTGTATTAAATTACTCTCCTAATTTTAATCATGTAAAAAGAATCACTAAAAGTATCAAATTTATTATTTTTCATTATACGGGAATGAAAAAAGAATCAGAAGCGATTAGAAGACTTACAAATATACAATCAGAGGTTGCCTGTCATTATTTGGTAAAAAACAATGGACAAATAATCACAATGGTTCCAGACAATTATATTGCATGGCATGCTGGCAAATCTTCATGGGCAAACTACAAATCTCTAAATAAAAATTCGATTGGAATTGAAATTACAAATCCTGGTCACGAGTTTAAATATAAAAAATTTTCTAAGAGACAAATCACTTCCATTTTAAGACTTAGTAAGTTTCTAATTAAAAAATATAAAATCCATATGAAATATATTTTAGGGCACTCAGACATTGCGCCGGAAAGAAAAATGGACCCTGGAGAAAAATTTCCATGGAAATATCTATCTCAAAATAAAGTTGGTTTATGGCATACTGAAAATAAAAAAGATTTATTAAAAAATAGAACAATCAAAACTACAAAGGTTAATAAGGAACTTTTTTTTAATAATTTGTTCAGAATTGGCTATTCAAAACAAATTTCAAAAAATGCAGGTAAAAAGAATTACTTAAAATGCCTTACGAAAGCTTTTCAGAGAAGATTTAGGCAAGAATTGATTGATGGCAAAATTGATAGGGAATGCTTGATAATAAGTCAAAATTTATCAAAAGAATTTGGATAATTTTATCTTGAAATTTTATAGTTTAGTAATAAATTGAGATTGCCAGATAAATGACTTGTTGCTTTAATTTAATTTAAAGAGGAAAGTCCGGGCTCCGCAAGGATACAGTGCCAGGTAATACCTGGCGGGGGTAACCCTAGGGATAGTGCCACAGAAAATATACCGCCATAACATGGCAAGGGTGAAAAGGTGTGGTAAGAGCACACCGGTTCTATTGGTAACAATGAACGCTGGAAAACCCCACTGGGAGCAAGACTAAGTAGAGATGACATTGTTGAAAAACTAAAAGCCATCCTTGGCTCGTCATCAGGGTTAGTTGCTTGAGCTTAAGAGTGATCTTAAGCCTAGACAAATAATAAGTTTAAATGACAGAACCCGGCTTATATTTTATCTGGCAAAAAGTTATTCATATTTTAAATATATCTAAAACTAATGTTCTCATTTTGACTCAGGATTAAAACATTTTTGTTCTAATTTTTTTTATCAAGTGTATTGCTCAAATTTTAGTAATTTTGCTTGGTATCTGTTTTGATATTAAAAAGTCATAAAAACACTTAAAAACATCTAAAATTCAACATTTGACACTTTACCAAAATACCCATATGTTCCCATATATTCCCAAATAAGGGTATGTAGAAATTTATGGTTTATGTTTTTATCGAGTTACGAAAACAAATTAGACAAGAAAGGAAGGGTGTCAGTGCCTGCAAGCTTTAGGTCTCATCTATCTAATCTCGGATATAACGGGATAATTTGCTACCCATCATTTAATAACCAATCTATAGAGGCATGGCCGCAAGACAGAATAGAAAAGATTTCAAATACAATAGATTCATTAAATCCTTTTGAGGAAAAAAGAGATTTTTTTGCAACGTCAATATTATCTGAAAGTATTAATTTACAGTTTGATGGTGAAGGAAGAATTTCACTTACACCAAAATTATTAAAACATGCAAAAATAAAAAATAGCATGTTGTTTGTGGGTCAAGGTAAAACATTCCAAATATGGGAATCTACAACTTTCGAAAAATTTAAGGTCAATGCAAAGAAAAAAGCAAATTTGAATCGTGCTAGCCTTAAGTGGGAGCTTCAATTAAATAAATAATGAGGGGGAAACAAGATGACAATTAACTTTAAAACACCAGAGATAAAAGAATTACAACCACGATTGTTAGTATTAGGAGTTGGTGGAGCAGGCGGAAATGCAATAAATGAAATGATAGATAATGGATTGCAAGGAGTAGAGTTTGTTGCGGTAAATACAGATGCACAAGATTTAAAACATAGTAAAGCAAAAGCAAAAATACAAATAGGATTAAATTTAACAAAAGGTTTAGGAGCTGGTGCAAAAATAGATATTGGTCAAGCTGCAGCTGATGAATCTTTAAATGAAATTATAAATACCTTACAAGGTTCAAATATGGTTTTCATAGCCGCTGGTATGGGCGGGGGAACTGGAACGGGAGCAGCACACGTTATTGCAAGAGCAGCTAAAGAGTTAAATATTTTAACAGTAGGCGTTGTTACACTTCCTTTTTTATACGAAGGACCTTCAAGAATGAGAAGAGCTCAACAGGGACTTGAAGAATTAAGAAAACATGTGGATACAATTATTGTAATCCCAAATCAAAACTTGTTTAAAATTGCAAATGAACAAACTACTTTTAAAGAATCTTTTAATCTTTCTAACAATGTCTTAATGCATGGAGTGCAAAGTGTTACGGACCTAATGGTGAGACCAGGGATAATTAATTTAGATTTTGCTGATGTTGAAACTGTAATGGCTTCAATGGGCAAAGCAATGATGGGAACTGGTGAGGCCGAAGGTGAAGGTAGAGCGATGAAAGCTGTAGAAATGGCAATTAGCAATCCTTTAATTGACGACTACACATTAAAAGGTGCCAAAGGATTATTGATTAATATTACTGGAGGTGAAGATCTTAAACTTTTTGAAGTTGATGAAGTAGTTAACAAAATAAGATCTGAAGCAGATGTAGAGGCCGAAGTTATTTTTGGTGCAATAACAGACCCTTCTCTTGATGGAAAAATAAGAGTTTCAATTGTTGCAACGTCTTTGGATGGTCAACAACCTGAGGCAAAATCAGTAATTAATATGGTTCACAGAATACAGAATCGAAACCCAGGTTATTCTGATTTTTCCAATATGGGACCAACACCAACTTTTAATTTTACAAGCAATAACAATGGTCCAGTTTCACATGGCGCCAATGCTTTAAAACTTGAAAATGAGATTGTGTCTGAGAATACAAACCAACAAATGGTTCAAGAAAATATTAATTATGCTAATAATCAATATCATGAAGAGTTATTAAAAAATCAGCAAGCGGAAAGTATTGTTGAAAATTCTTCCAATGAAAACGAGGTTTCCTTTACACACGAAGCAACATCCGAACAAGAAACCCCATTAAATGAAGAGCGTTTAAATAATGATTTAAGTGAATTTGGTGTAGATTCAAATGCACCAGATTTATTT
>CAJQSX010000009.1 GCA_905616465.1 uncultured Candidatus Pelagibacter sp.
AATATAGATCCACAAATAACAGATCGTATTTGGAAAAACATGATTTGGTCATATATAAATTACGAAAGAAAAAAATTTAAAAAAAAATAATTATTTACTATGTGGGGGAAGTTTTTTTTCTACAAAAACCTCATGTTTTCTTGTTGCGGGATTATATTTTTTAGCTTTTAATTTAATCTTAGCCTTTTCGCCACCCGCTGGCTTTTTTACATAATAAAAAAATGGGCTATCAGGTTTAGCCTCTGGAACCAATCTAACTTTAACATGTGTTTTTTTAGCCATACTATTTTAAGTCTCGTAATTTTTTTATAATTTTTGAAATATATGAAATTTTATTTCTTAAATTACTAGCTCTTATAGATTTATTTGAAATTTCGTCAAGATCATTAGATTGGGGTAAATTAAGGTGTTTTTTTACACCACTGATGGTCATGCCTTGATCTTTTAATAAAAATAATTATAGTTACAAATCTTTAATTATTTTAAATATTGCAATATTTTTGCAAGTTTTAATTGGAATTATTACATTAATAACTGGTGTAAAAATTGTTTATGCATCTTTACACCAATTAGGTTCAATTTTAGTGTTAACTAGTTTTTTATTTATTATTTATAAAAACAGTTAACCGACAGCTTTTAAATTACCTTTAGAAGATTTAATCAATGCTTGGTCTAGATCTTCAATAATGTCGTCAATATGCTCAATCCCTATACAAAGTCTCACATAACCTTGTGTAACACCGGATGCTGCAAGTTCTTTTGTACTTAATTGGCTATGCGTTGTACTCGCAGGGTGAATAGCTAAACTTCTGACGTCTCCAATATTTGCTACATGATAAAACATCTTTAAAGATTCTATAAATCTTTTTCCAGCTTCAATACCACCTCTTAGCTCAATACCTATCATTGCTCCATTCCCACCTTTTAGATATTGTTTTGCTCTATCAGCTATAAGTTTATCGTGCTCAGTTGAATAAATCACCTTTATAACTTCATTGTGTTTTTTTAAAAATTTAACAACCTTTTCAGCGTTTTCACAATGTTGTTTCATTCTAAGAGCAACTGTTTCAAGTCCTTGTATGATAGCAAAAGCATTGTCAGGAGAGCACGCTGAGCCAAGGTCTCTTAACAAGCAAACTCTAGCTCTAACTGCAAAAGGAATATTTGCACCGGTAAGTTCTGGAACAACTTTTCCCCAAATAGCTCCACCATAACTATCATCTGGTTCATTAAATAACGGCTGTCTTTTAGGATCTGCTGTCCAATCGAAGTTACCACTATCAACTATACTGCCCGCTACTGCGGTTCCATGTCCACCAATGTATTTAGTTAAAGAATGAATTACTACAGCTGCACCATGTTCTATTGGTTTACAGATTACAGGTGCTGCAGTATTATCCATTATTAAAGGTATGTTGTATTTTCGACCTATGTCCGAAACTTCTTTAATTGGAAATACTCTTAAATATGGGTTTGGTAAAGTTTCTCCATAAAAGGCTCTAGTTTTATCATCAATTAATTTTTCAAAGTTTTTGGGATCCTTTGGATCTGCATATCTTATTTCAATACCAAGTTTACTTAAAGTATGTGTAAATAAAGATATAGTTCCCCCATAAAGGTCTGTTGAACTAACAATGTTATCTCCAGCTTGAGCAACATTTAAAACTGCAAATGTTGAAGCTGTTTGACCTGAGGAAACTGTTAAACAAGCTAGACCTCCCTCCAATGCAGCAACTCTTTTTTCCAGAGCATCATTAGTCGGATTCATGATTCTTGTATAAATGTTACCAAACTCTTTTAATGCAAATAGATTGGCCGCATGTTCGGTACTATTGAATAGATATGATGTAGTTCTATAAATAGGTACGGCAACTGCATTTGTTGCTGGGTCACTTCTATAGTCACCACCATGTATAGCTATAGTTTCTGGATTATTTTTTTTAGTACTCATTATTTCTCCTTTTTTAGTGCTTTAACATAATGTGAGGCGCACAATAAAGTTCAAATGCCTACCGAATACTTAATGAAAATTCCATTTTAGCAGTTTATTGCCCGCAATAGGATTAAATCGGCATATAAATAATTATCAGAAGGGTTAATAATTGCAATAAAAATATCAAATTGACTTTGTAATTAATAATAGTATTAATCCTCGCACAATGACAAAATTCTTAAAAAAAGATGAATTATCTTCAGATTGGTATGAAATTGATGCCAAAAATGCTGTGGTAGGAAGATTAGCAACTATAATTTCCAAAATAGTTAGAGGAAAAAATAAAACAACTTTTACACCTCACATGGATGATGGCGATTTTGTTGTAGTTAAAAATGTTGAGTTAATAAAATTTACTGGAAAAAAATTTCAAAATAAAAAGTATTATAGACACACAGGTCATCCCGGCGGAATAAAAGAAACTACACCTGAAAAACTTTTAGAAAAAAAACCTGGTGAAGCTTTGAAATTAGCTGTTAAAAGAATGTTGCCTGGAGGTGTTTTGGGTAAAAAACAGCTTACAAAATTAAAGATATATTCTGGCAACGATCACCCTCATTCTGCGCAAAATCCAAAAATTATAGAGTTGGGAAAACTTAATAATAAAAATATAATAAGAAATTAATAATGGAAGCTAATCAAACATCGTTAAAAAAACCTAAAATAAAACTTGATTTTAAAGATAGCAAATATGCTACAGGGAGAAGAAAAACTTCAATTGCTAAAGTTTGGGTTAAAAAAGGTTCTGGAAAAATTTATGTAAACGGGAAAATGTTTAATGAATATTTTTCAAGTGAATTTCATCATCTTCAAATTACAAGACCTTTTGAAATAATCAACCAAGCAACAGATTATGATGTAAGATGCAGTGTAAAAGGCGGTGGTCCGACTGGTCAAGCTGGTGCTTTAGTTCATGGTATTTCTAAAGCCTTAGTTATGTTTGATGAGACTTTAAAAGCAACACTTAAAACTGAAAAATTAACTACCAGAGACTCAAGAGCAGTTGAAAGAAAAAAACCTGGCAGAAGAAAAGCTAGAAGAAGCTTCCAATTCTCTAAAAGATAATTTTTTTTTAACTTTAAACTGTTATAATAAACAATGCCTAAGCTTAATGTTTTAGTTGCTGGTTCGACTGGTTATATTGGTGTCCAATTAATTAATTTGTTAATTAAACACAGTAAAGTTAAAATTAAATACTTATGTGGCAAAACTTCAATCGGTAAAGATATTTCCCATTACGATAAATCTTTAAAAAATAAAAGATTACCAAAAATAGTTAAATTTAATAAAAAACTATTAAATGATATTGACATTATATTTACTGCATTACCAAATGGAGAGGCCCAAGAAATTTCAAAAAATCTTTTAAAGAAAAATGTATTAATTGATTTGGCAGCTGATTTTAGATTAGAGAAAACAAGTGATTACTTAAAATGGTATAAACAAAAGCATAGAGCACCAAGTTTAGTAAAAAAATCAGTTTATTCTTTACCTGAACTAACTGGTAAGAAAATTAAAAAATATAAAATCATTGCATGTCCAGGCTGTTATCCCACTTCAATACTTCTTCCATTAATTCCATTAATTAAAAAAAAATTAATTAAAATAAATAATATTATTATTGACTCCAAATCAGGTTATTCAGGAGCAGGTAGAGGGGTACATAAACAATATAAAGATAAAAACTTATATGATTCATTAAGCGCCTACGGCATAGGGCACCATAGACACAATTCTGAAATTGAACAGGTGATTAAAAATAATACTAAACAAAAATTTAATTTTACATTCACACCTCATTTGTCTCCGATGTTTAGAGGAATTCTTAGTACGATCTATATTGACTTAAACAAAGGTAAGACAATTAATAGTTTACATGTAGAGCTAGTTAAATTTTATAAAGATGCTAAATTTATTAAAATTGTAAATATTAACTCGTTAGTCAGCACTAATGATGTCATTAATACAAACAATTGTATTATTTCAATTTGCAAATCTAAATACACTAATAAAGCTATAATATTATCATCAATAGATAATTTGATTAAAGGTGGGGCGGGGCAAGCAATACAAAATATGAATATTTTAAACAATTTTAATGTTATGGATGGTTTAAGATGAAAGTAATTATTTTAGTATTTTTTTTAATAACAGGATGTTCTTATGATCAACCTGAAAAAAAAAAAATTATTTCTAATATAAGTTTTACAAATGATTTGTCTTGGGATGAATTCAAAAATAAATTAGAAGTGTATACAAAAAATAGCCCTTATCCAGAAATAGATAATTAAATGAACAAGACAATCACAATTGCAATTATTGGATTAGGTCA
>CAJQSX010000010.1 GCA_905616465.1 uncultured Candidatus Pelagibacter sp.
GAATACCCAATGATTGCAGGTGTTGAACCTCATGCATTAGTTAAACAAATGGGTCTTGGATTTAAACAAGATTTAGAAACTAAAGTAGCAAATTACGGAAAAAACCAAGCCGCAGCATTAGAAGTAATGTTAGCTGCTAATTGGAAGTAAGTAATAAGTGAAAAAGAATTTATTTAATATTTATAAAAATAATTCTTCTAGTGTTAATGATCAGTCACATGGCTCTCAAGTTCAGGAAACATGTGAGCCATGTTCACTAGAGTGTGAAAAAATGAATATGAAAATAAATAATAGAAAATTATCAGATATTAAAGACGATGAGGTTGCGCATATCCTTACTCCGTTTAAATATTGACATATTTTTCTTTTTAATGATTGTGCTCAAAGTTTGTCTCCGTGACTAGGATTCTTACCCTTTCCTATATTATCTTTGGGCACAAATAAAATTCAAATGCAAGTAATACAATTAAATAAACATTTAATAGATAATAGGAATAGAATGATAGAAGGAAAAAAATGTTCAAATGTAGTATTAAAAACAAGAAAAATTGGTAAATGGGCTGATGTAAGCACTAATGAAATCTTTAAAGGTAAAAAAGTAATATTATTTTCATTACCAGGTGCATTTACTCCCACATGTTCTGAAAAACAGCTACCAGGTTTTGAAAAAAATTATGATAAATTATTATCTCTTGGGGTTAATGAAGTTTATTGCATTAGTGTAAATGATGGTTTTGTAATGAATGCCTGGGCAGATCAACAAAAATTAACAAAAGTTAAGGTTCTACCTGATGGAAATGGCGATTTTACACGCTCAATGGGGATGTTAATTGATAAAAGACATTTAGGTTTTGGTTTAAGAAGTTGGAGATATTGTACAATAATTAACAATGGTATCGTTGAAAAATGGTGGCAAGAGGATGGTATGAATAATGACGGAAGCGATCCCGATCCATATGAGCAAACAACCCCAGAAAATTGCATAGAATATTTATCAAGTAAGTAATTAAGCAGAATAAACAATTTATAAAAAATTTAGGAATTAACTCTCGTAATTTCTCTCCAAATTGCTTTCGAGGTTAATAGAAACTTCTCTTGGAAACAGGGGAAGTTTCTTAAAACAAGATATTAGAGTATTATAAATTATGCGAATTAAAGATATTAACATTTGGTACTTAAGCTCTTTATTAATATCTATAATTGTTGCCATACCGATAGTTACTGTTTTTAGTAGTTTTTTTGAGTCAACTGGGAGCTATTCTTCAATAATTAAAGATACTTTTTTTTATAATTATATCTCAAATTCCTTAGTACTTTTATTTTGTGTTTTAATTTTAACATTTATAATTGGCGTTACATGCGCTTACTTAGTTTCATTTTATAAGTTTCCAGGGTCAAACTTTTTTAAATGGGCCTTAATACTATCCTTTGCAGTTCCTTCTTATATCTATGCATATTCTTTAACTGCTTTTTTTGAAAATTATGGAACTGCTTTTACAATTTTAAAAAATTTATTCGGAGAAGGTGATTACAACTCTCAAATTCCAAAGTTTGATGGAATGTTGGGAGCTATAATTGCAATTTCGTTTTCTTTATTTGGGTATGTTTATGTTTTAACAAGAGCTTCGTTTCATTATCAATCACAAAATCTAATTGAGCTTGGTAAAAATCTTGGATTTTCAAAACAAAAATCTTTTTTTAAGATAATTCTTCCATCTGCAAGGCCAGCAATAGTTGCGGGACTCTCTCTTGTTGCAATGGAAACACTTTCAGATTTTGGATCTGTATCATTTTTTGGAATTTCGACATTAACTACAGGAATTTATAACGCATGGATCTCTTTTGATGATTTGGCTTTAGCTAACAGATTATCATTTTACTTATTAATTTTTATTTTAGGTTTATTTTTATTAGAAAATTTTTCTAGAAAAAAAGCTCAATATCATTCACCTTCTAAAGGTGGTTTTAACTCAAAAACACTAGCAAATTTAACAGGTATAAAATCACTTCTAGCTATAACTTTTTGTTCAATTGTAT
>CAJQSX010000011.1 GCA_905616465.1 uncultured Candidatus Pelagibacter sp.
TGACTTGGTTTTTTCTCGTTAGATTTTATTAAAAGATTCAAAGCTTTTTCATATTTTTTATTAGCTTTTTCAATTTTACCTTTTTTTTCATATTTTTTTGCAGACTTTATAAGTGTAACAGCTTTGTCATAACTTAATTTTGTTTTAGTTGCACTGCCAGAGCCAGAGCCAGAGCCAGATCCAGCGGCATAAGAGCTTGTTGATAACAGAATTATAATAAAAAGAGTAAAAAAAATGTTTTTCATAATTATATAAATTTCTCCATTAGATTAAGTGGTTTTAAATTAAGTCCATTATCTATCAAATTTTTTTTAATTAATTTTGCAGTAGCTAGTGCACTTTCATTGTCACCATGTATGCAAACAGAGTCGATTTCACAAGGTATTTTTTTTCCACTGTGACAATTAAGGGACTGATTTTTAACCATGTTTAACACATGTTTTTTAGCTTCCTCGGGATCAGTTATTAATGCGTGTGGTTTTTGTCTAGATACTAAATTTCCATCATCCTCATAGTTGCGATCAGCAAATATCTCACAGGCTATTTTCATATCAAATTTTTTTGCAGCAGCTTCCATTTTTGATCCTGTTGGTACTAGATAGATTAAATCTTTACTAATTTCGCTTATAGTTTTTGCTAAAGTAGTTGCTAATTCAAAATCTTCACATGCCATATTGTTTAAAGCACCATGAGGCTTAATATGAGTAACTTTCTCACCATGGTCACACGCAATCTTTTGTAAAATTTCGTATTGATCAATTATTAACTTTCTAATTTGATTTGAGAAAAGATTAATTCTTTTTCTTCCAAAATTTTGAGAGTCGTTAAATGATGGATGTGCACCAATACTTACACCATTTTTTTTTGATATTTTAATAACTTGATTCATGGATTCATTATCTCCTGCATGATAGCCACATGCAACGTTTGCAGAATTTACTATTTCAAGTAAATCTGGGTCATACTTATTAGAATGATGTTTCGATTTTTCACCTAAATCACAATTGATATTGATTTCCATACACTTAATTGATGAAGTATAACATAACATGATAAAAAATATATCAAATCTTGGTGACGCAGCTATTTATTGTGATTTTGGTACTGAAGTTAATAAAAAGATTAATTTTGAAGTAATAAAATATTTTAAGGCTATTAAAGAAAAAGATATTAAAGGAGTAATCAACCTAACACCCTCTTATAATAAGTTGATAGTGTCTTATGACCTACGAGTAACAAGTTTTAAAGAAATTAAAGATAAAATTGAAAACCTTGAAGTCAATGAAATACAAGAAATAGCCACTAAGAAATTAGAAGTCCCAGTTTGTTGTGATGCGTTATATTCATTAGACATGGAAAGATTAGAAAAAAAATTAAATCTAAGTAAAGAAAAAATTTTGGAAAATTTTTTTAATAAAGAGTATTTTTGCTATATGACAGGCTTTATTGCTGGCATGCCTTTCTTAGGTGATTTAGAAGAAAATATGAGAGCTCAAAGGCTGGAAACTCCTAGAATAAAAGTACCCAAGGGATCTGTAGGATTAACAGAGCAATTTGCAAATATTTATACTTTTGAAAGTCCAGGTGGTTGGAATATTATTGGGAACACACCTTTAAATGTATTTGATAGCTCAAAAGAAAATGATCCAAATCTAATCAATCCTGGAGACCTAGTTACCTTTAAGCAAATCACGTTAGATAAATACAAGAATTATAATGAATAATAATTATTTTGAAATTTTGAGAGCAGGAATTAATACAACATTTCAAGATAAAGGTAGAAATCATTTATTTCATATAGGCATACCTTTTAGTGGAGCTATGGATAACAGAAATTTTTACTTAGCAAACAAACTGGTTGGCAATAAATTAGATTCACCCATTATAGAGTTTGCATACCAGGGCCCTTTATTAAAATTTTATGGTGATAAAATTAGCATTGCTATTACGGGGGATGTTATTTTTAAATTGAAAAAAAAAGATATTGAAATTGAAGGAAAATGTTATGAAAGTTATCAATTAGAACATGGAGATAAAATTGATATTTTATCAACAAATAAATCTGTTTATGGCTACTTGGCTATTAGTGGAAAGTTTGATGTAAAATTTCAGTGGGGCAGCTGCTCTATAAATACAAAAGCAAAAATAGGCTCGAATGAAGGTAAAAAATTAGCTAACGGACAAAAAATAAATATTTCTAGAATAAAACTAAATCAAGACAAGAAAAAGATTAATTATCTTAATTCAAGAATAGAAAATATAAGAGTAATTAAAGCACCAAATTTTAACTATTTTTCAGAAGAGAGCAAAAAAGATTTTTTTGAAAAAAAATTTACAGTTTCAAAATTATCAGACAGAATGGGTATGAGACTAGAGGGGCTAAAAATTGAAAATATAGTAAATACTAATATTAAATCAGAAGGTTTATTAAAAGGAGTAATTCAAGTCCCTGCTGACGGCAATCCAATCATTATGCTTTCAGATCATGGAACAATAGGAGGATATCCAAAAATAGGAGTTGTAGCGAGTGTCGATTATGACAGGTTAGTTCAAATAACACCTGGTTCGAAAATTAAATTTAAAGAAATCGAATTATCTGATGCGGAAACTTTATTTAAGTTGTATGAAATGGAAACACAGAATTTAATCTCACAAATTTAATGAATATAATTAAAAAATTACCAGGACCATTATTAATTTTTTTAGGGGCTTTAAGTCTGAGTTTTGGAGGATTAATTGTTAAATCATTTGAAGGAGCAACCTTGTGGCAAATTTTATTTTGGAGATCTTTATTTTTTTCTCTTACAGTTTTAGCTTTTTTGATTATTAGCTATAAAAAGAAAACTCTTAAATCATTTTATGAATCAGGTTTACCAGGATTTTTTGGTGGAATAATACTATCTTTTGGTTTCTGTGGTTATGTTTTTGCCATGTATAATACTACAGTTGCTAATACTAATTTTATAATATCACTTCAGATACTTTTTTTAGCAGTATTTGGATATTTTTTTTTAAAAGAAAAAATAACTGCTGTAACTTTAGCTTCAATTATTTTGGCTATTACGGGTGTTTTAGTCATGGTTGGAAATTCACTAACGCCAGGAGAATTTACTGGAAATCTAGCCGCATTTACAATGCCCATAACTTTTGCTGTTTTAATAATGATAGTAAGAAAATATCCAACTGTAGACATGGTCCCTGCCCAGTTTGTGGCTGGAGTAAGTTCTTGTGTGATAGGATTTTTACTTTCAACTAAATTAATGATTTCTCCCAATGATATTTTTTTGGGTTTTCTAGCAGGTTTTTTTCAAGTTGGTTTTGGATTTATATTTATAACAATTGGAGCTCGAACAACACCATCTGCTATGGTTGGAATAATCATGCTATCTGAATCAGTATTAGGTCCTGTTTGGGCTTTTCTATTTGTAAGTGAAAGACCATCAATGTTTGCATTAATTGGGGGATCAATTATTCTTTGTGCTGTATTATTACAATTTTATTCACTTTTAAATAGTAATAAAAAAAACGTTTCTAATTGACTTTTATGGATAGTTGTAAGAATATTCATTCACGGGAGAGACTACAAGTTATCGTAGCGCCGAAGGAGCAACCACCCAGGAATCTCTCAGGCAAAAAGGACCGTAAAATATTAACTCTGGAAAGAGATTAAGTTCTCGCCGAAGGAGCAAAACTCTCAGGCAAATGTACAGATGGGTAGAAAGAGTTAATGTGGGAATTAAAAAAACATCACTAAACAAACTACATAAAGAATACCAAGCTAAATTTGTAGAATTTGCAGGCTATGAGATGCCCATTCAATACAAAGAGGGTATCATTGAAGAACACAAGTTTACAAGAGCAAAATCTGGAATTTTCGATGTATCTCATATGGGTCAACTGTTTATTTATGGAGAAGAAGATTTAGTAAAAGATCTTGAAAAAATTTTTCCTTTAGATCTACAAAACTTAAAAACAAACCATTCAAAATATAGTTTTTTGATGAATGATGCTGCTGGAATTCATGATGATTTAATAATCACCAAATTAGAAAGTTGTTTTTTAATAATTTTAAATGCCGCCTGCAAAGAAAATGATTTTGAAATTTTAAAACAATTATTAAATAATAAATATAAAATGGTGCTAGATGAAAAACGCTCATTAATAGCCATTCAAGGACCTAAATCTGCTGAAATTTTAAATCAAATTATCAATAATACCACTAGCTTAAGTTTTATGAATGGAGATTGGTTTGAATACGAAAATCAAAAAATATTTGTGACTAGATCAGGTTATACTGGCGAAGATGGTTTCGAAGTATCACTGAGTAATGATTTAGCAGAACAATTTACAAAAAGGTTAATTAACAAAGGTGCAAAATTAATAGGCCTTGGTGCAAGAGACACATTAAGATTGGAGGCTGGGCTATGCTTATATGGCCATGAGCTAGATATTAAAAAAACACCAGTTGAATCAAATCTCAAGTGGGCCATGTCAAAAGTGCGAGTTTCAAATGGTGGTTTTATTGGATCTAAAATTATTTCAGATCAACTGATAAATGGTACAAAACAAATCAGAGTCGGTATCAAGCCTGAAGGCAAAGTGATAGCTAGAGAAAAAACTAAAATATTTAATGATTCAGAATTGTTAATCGGTGAAGTTACGAGTGGAACATTTGGGCCAAGTGTAAACGGCCCAGTAGCCATGGGATATGTTGATAATAAATTTTCAGAAAAAAACACAAAAATTTTTCTAGAAATAAGAGGAAAAAAATATCCAGCAAATATATGTGGATTACCATTTTATAAAAAAAATTATGTGAAAGGAGCAAATAAATGAGTGATTTTAAATTTTCAAAAGAACATGAGTGGTTAAAAGTAGAGGGGGGTATTGCAACAATAGGAATTACAAAACATGCTACTGAAATGTTAGGAGACATTGTTTTTGTTGAACTTCCAGATGTGGGTAGTTCAGTGGAGAAAGATGGAAATGCTGGAGTAGTAGAATCTACAAAGGCTGCAAGCGATGTATATACTCCTATTTCAGGTGAAGTTGTTGAAAACAATCAAGCAATAGTTGACGATCCTGCTAAAATTAATTCTGACCCAGAAAATGGTGCTTGGTTTTTTAAATTAAAGATCAAAGATAAGACAGAAATAGACTCATTAATGAACAAAGAAGAATATGAAAAATTTGCAAAAGAAAGTGGTAGCTAAATGTTAAAGAATGCTCAAAAAGATTTTATACAAAGACACATAGGTCCATCTGAAGCAGAGCAAGACATTATGCTTAAAGAGCTGGGCTATAAAAGCTTAGATGAATTAATAAAAGATACTGTACCAGAAAAAATTCTTCTCAAAGATGATTTGGATATTGGCGACCCAAACTCTGAATATAAAGCCCTTAGAAAATTAAAAAATATTGCTAAAAAAAATGAAGTTTATTCAAGTTTTATAGGAATGGGCTATTATGGAACTTATACCCCATATGTAATACTTAGAAATATATTAGAAAACCCAGGGTGGTATACTTCTTATACTCCATACCAGCCTGAAGTGGCACAAGGTAGGCTTGAGATGTTGCTCAACTTTCAACAAATGATTATAGATTTTACTGGAATGGATATTGCTAATGCATCGCTTCTAGACGAGGGAACAGCAGCAGCAGAAGCTATGGGTTTAAGTTACAGAATATCTAAATCTGAGACTAAAAAAGTTTTTGTCTCAAAAAATTGTCACCCCCAAACTATTGATGTTATTAGAACAAGAGCAGAACCATTAGGTTTAGAAATAATAGTTGGAGATGAAGATAAGGATGTTAAAGAAGATATTATATGTGGGATTATTCAATATCCAGGCACGTTAGGAGACATCAAGGATCCTAGCGAAGCTATAAGTAAAATACACAAGCATAATGGAAAAGCAGTTTTAGTATGCGATTTATTAGCTCTTGCAAAGTTAAAAACACCATCTGAATTAGGTGCTGATATTGCGGTTGGTAGCTCTCAGCGTTTTGGGATCCCAATGGGTTATGGAGGACCACACGCAGCATTTTTTGCAACTAAAGATGAATATAAAAGATCAATGCCAGGAAGAATAGTTGGAGTGTCTGTAGATAGACACGGTAAAAAAGCTTATAGACTCGCTCTTCAAACAAGAGAGCAACATATAAGAAGAGATAAAGCCACAAGTAATATATGTACAGCACAAGCATTATTGGCAATAGTCTCTGCTGCATATGCCGTCTATCATGGACCCCAGGGTATTAAAAAAATTGCTGAAAGTGTTTCTCAATTAACAAAAAACTTTGCAGATAAATTAAAACAATCTGGCTATGAGCTCTATTCAGATCATTTTTTTGACACCGTAACAATTAAAACATTAGATAAAACTGATAAGATTTATAAAAATGCATTAGACCAACATGTTAATATCAGAAAAGTAAACTCTGAAATGTTAGCTGTTTCTTTTGATGAGAGAAAAAATATCTATAGAGCAAATCAATTATTAAAAATTTTTAATTGCTCAGAGACCATAAAAGAAAACATGAGTGAAAATTTATCTAATATACCTGATAAACTTTTAAGAACTTCAACTTATTTAGATCATCCTGTTTTTAACAATTACCATTCTGAAACAGAAATGCTTAGATATTTAAAAAAATTAGAAGACTCGGACATTGCTTTAAATAAATCTATGATTGCTTTAGGTTCATGCACCATGAAGCTTAATGCAGTTTCTGAAATGATACCAGTTACATGGAAAGAGTTTTCTCAGCCACATCCTTTTTCTCCTGTCGAGCAAATGGATGGCTATAGAGAGCTGTTCACTGATTTAAAGAACTGGTTAAGATCAATTACAGGATTTTCAGGTGTCTCATTACAACCAAATGCTGGAGCACAAGGTGAGTTTGCTGGTTTAATGGTAATACGTAAATTTCATGAAAAAAATAATGAAACAAATCGAAATGTTTGCTTAATTCCAAGTTCTGCACATGGTACAAACCCAGCAAGTGCTCAAATGGTTGGTATGAAAGTAGTTGTTGTGAAATGTGATCAACATGGAAACGTAGACTATGAAGATTTAAAGAAAAAAGCTGAAGAACACTCAGAAAATTTAGCCGCACTTATGGTTACTTACCCATCAACTCATGGTGTATTTGAAGAAAGAATAACTGATATATGCGATTTAATTCATAATCATGGTGGACAAGTTTACATGGATGGAGCAAATTTAAATGCATTGGTGGGAATTGCAAAACCTGGAAATTTTGGCCCAGATGTTTGTCATATAAATTTACATAAGACATTTTGCATACCACATGGAGGTGGTGGACCTGGTATGGGACCAATAGCCTGTAAAAAACATTTAGAAATATTTTTACCAAAACATTCAGTGATAAAAGATTGTGGCCCAGTAACAGGAATGGGAGCTGTATCGGCAGCACCGTGGGGAAGCTCAAGTATTTTGTCAATTTCATGGATGTATATAAAAATGATGGGCTCTGAAGGCTTAAGAAAAGCTTCACAAGTTGCAATACTAAATGCAAATTATATTGCACATAAGCTTAAAGATTCATTTCCTATTTTATACAAAGGTAGAACTGGCAATGTAGCTCACGAATGTATCATCGATATTAGATCAATAAAAAGTGATACAGGAATAACAGAAGAAGATATTGCAAAACGATTAATCGATTTTGGCTATCATGCCCCAACAATGTCGTGGCCGGTAGCAGGCACAATGATGATCGAGCCCACAGAGAGCGAGGGCTTGAATGAAATTGATAAATTTTGCTCTACACTTCAAAAAATAAAACAGGAAATTGATAAAATTAAATCAGGTGAATATGATAAAATTGACAATCCATTGAAGAATGCGCCACATACCCACGTTGAATTAACCTCAAATAAGTGGGATCACAAGTATGAAAGAGAAGAGGCCGCATATCCTTCTGAGTTTTTAAGAACAACTAAATATTGGCCTCCAGTTGCTAGAGTAGATAATGTTTATGGAGATAAAAATTTATTTTGTACTTGTCCATCAATGGAAGAGTACGAAGACACAGCGGCTTAAAGATTTATCAAGATGAAAATTGCTGTAGTTGGCGCAGGTATATCTGGATTAAGTGCAGCTTATTATTTATCTAAAAAACATAAAGTTGATTTATTTGAAAAAGAAGATCAATTTGGAGGTCACGCAAATACAATAAAAGTAGCTTATGACCATAATAAAGAAATTGCTATAGATATTGGATTTATGGTTTTCAATAAAAATACTTATCCAAACTTAATTAATTTTTTTTCAGAAAACAAAATAGAAATCGAGAAAAGTGATATGTCATTTTCGGTATCTGTAATCGGTAGTGATCTAGAATATTGTGGTAAAGGTTTAGGAGGAATTTTTTCAAATAAAAAAAACTTATTAAATCTAAAATTTATTAAAATGTTTTTTGAAATTATTAGTTTTTATAAAAACTGTGAAAAAATAGAAATAAAAAAAAATAAATCAACAACATTAGGGGAATATTTAAAAGAAATAAAAATATCAGATTATTTTATTAATTATCATATTATTCCAATGGTATCAGCAATTTGGTCAATGCCACCTTATGAGGCAACACAAATGCCATTATCATTCTTTTTAAATTTTTTTAAAAACCATGGTCTGTTTAAGATAAAAGATAGACCTCAATGGTTTACGGTTGCAAATAGAAGTAAAACTTATGTAGATAAAATAATAAGTCAAATTAATGGAGAGCATTTTAAAAATTATAATATAAATAAAATTGTTAGACATAATTTTGGAGCTAAAATTTTTTATGGTGAAGAAAATGAATTTTTTGATTATGATAAAGTTGTAATTGCAACACATGCAGATGAGGCTTTAAAAATAATTGACAACCCAACCATAGACGAAGAGCTAATATTAAAAAATTTTAAATATAGAGAAAATTCAGCTGTCATTCATTTTGATGAAAGTATTATGCCAAAAAATAAGAAGGCATGGTGTTCTTGGAATTCATCAATGAGTGTAGATAATATTGAAAAAACATCAGTAACATATTGGCTAAATCAGTTGCAAAATTTAAAAATAGACAGAAACATTTTTTTAACCATAAATCCATTTAGAGAAATACCTGCAGACAAAATATTCAAAAAGGTTACGTTTACCCACCCTTATTACGATACAGAAGCATTATCTAATCAGAGTAGTCTATATAGAATTCAAAATAAAAAAAATATTTTATTTTGTGGGAGTTACTTTGGTTATGGTTTTCATGAGGATGGAATTAAGTCCTCTGTTCAAATGCTAAAAACACTTGATGATTGAAAATTCTTATATTTATACAGGTACCGTAATTCATAAAAGGTTTAGGCCAAAAATACACACTTTCAATTATAAAGTATTCTCATTACTTATAGATTTATCAGAAATAGATTTGCTACATAAAACACTAAGCTTATTTTCTTATAATAAATTTAATATTATTAGCTTTTTTAATAAAGATCACGGAGCTAGGGACGGAAGTTCTCTTAAAAATTGGGTTATAGATAATTTGAAAAAAAATAATATTGAAAGTAACGAGGTTAAAATTAAACTTTTATGCTATCCAAGAATATTTGGATATGTGTTTAATCCATTAAGCGTTTTCTACGTATATGATAAAAATTCTAATTTAATAGCCATATTATATGAAGTTAAGAATACATTTGGAGAACAACACTCATATATTTTCAAAACTAAAAAAGAACAAAACTTAATACAGCATGTCTGTAAAAAAAAATTCCATGTATCACCATTTATTGAAATGAATTGTGTTTATTTTTTTAGATTATTAAAACCTGGTAATAAGATTTCTGTTATTATTGACGTACAAGACCCAGAAGGAAAAATTCTCTATGCATCACAAGATGGTGTTAAAAGTGACCTAAATAACAATAACTTACTCAAATCTTATTTAAAACATCCTCTAATGA
>CAJQSX010000012.1 GCA_905616465.1 uncultured Candidatus Pelagibacter sp.
TTTAGGTGGATTGTTTATTGCTATAAAAGAAATATTTAAATCTAAAAAAACTATTAATTATCCTTTTGAAAAAGGAAAAATTAGCCCAAGATTTAGAGGTGAACATGCTTTACGTCGATATGCAAATGGAGAAGAACGATGTATTGCTTGTAAATTATGTGAAGCAGTTTGTCCTGCTCAAGCTATTACTATTGAGTCTACCGCACGTGATGATGGTAGCCGAAAAACCACACGATACGATATAGATATGATGAAATGCATATATTGTGGTCTTTGTGAAGAATCCTGTCCGGTGGATGCAATCGTGCAAGGTCCTAACTTTGAATTTTCTACCGAAACAAGAGAAGAGCTTTATTATACCAAGGAAAAATTGCTAGATAACGGAGATAGATGGGAAAATGTATTAGCTGCCAATATTAGAGCTGATAATCCCTATAGATAATCCATTATGGCTCATGCAATTTTTTTTTATATTTTTTCAACTATTGCAATTATTTCAGCAATAATGGTGACAGTTTCAAAAAACACTGTTCATTCAGTATTTTTTCTAATTTTAGATTTTATAAGCATTTCATGTTTGTTCATTATGATAGGCGCTGAGTTTCTTGGTATGATAATGCTTATCGTCTATGTTGGTGCTGTTGCTGTTTTATTTTTATTTGTAGTAATGATGTTAAATGTGGCACAACAAAAAAATCAGTGGTTTCTATCAGCTGACAGTTCAGGACACATACCGGTAGGTTTAATTATTAGTACTATAATTTTTTTTGAATTAATAATTGTTATAGGTGGATGGAAATATAAACCAGATTTATTTAATAAAGTTAATTCTTCATTTATAGATAGTGCCAGCAATACCCATTTATTAGGTCAAGTTTTATATACTGATTATATTCATATTTTTCAGATTAGCGGAATGATATTGTTAGTAGCAATGATTGGTGCAATTGTTCTTACTTTTAGACAAAGAAAAGGTGTTAAAAAACAAAGCTATATTAAACAAATTTCTCGAGAAAGATCAGAAGGTGTAGAATTATTAGATGTAGAGACTAATAAGGGAGTTAGGGTAGATGACTGATATTGGTCTAGGTCATTATCTAACTTTAGGGGCAGTAATTTTTACCATTGGTATTATTGGAATTTTTTTAAATAGAAAAAACATCATAGTTATTTTAATGAGTATTGAATTAATACTTTTGGCTGTAAATATTAACTTGGTGTCTTTTTCAATTTATTTGGATGATCTTGCTGGTCAAGTTTTTACATTATTTATACTTACAGTTGCTGCTGCAGAAGCGGCAATAGGTTTGGCAATAATAGTTGTTTACTTTAGAAATTCAGGAACAATCCGTGTTGAAGAAATAGATAAACTTAAAGGTTAAAATGGAATTATTAATTTTATTATTACCTTTAGTAGCTTCAGTTATATCAGGTTTTTTTGGAAGATATATTGGTGACAGAAATTCAGAGATAGTCACAAGTTTATTAGTTTCAATAACTGCAATAATTTCATTCATTGTATTTTATAATGTTATTGTCAATCAATATGAAGATAACATAACCATAGCTACTTGGATCAGTTCTGGAACACTTGATGTAAATTGGTCAATGAAAATTGACACCTTATCAGCAGTAATGTTGGTTGTAGTCACTTCAGTTTCTGCATTAGTTCATATTTATTCAATTGGTTATATGTCTCATGATCCGCACAAACCAAGGTTTATGGCTTATTTATCTTTATTTACTTTTGCAATGTTAATGCTTGTTACTGCAGATAATTTTATTCAATTATTTTTTGGGTGGGAAGGTGTTGGACTTTGTTCTTATTTTTTAATTGGATTTTGGTTTAAAAAGGAAACTGCTAATTCTGCTGCTATAAAAGCTTTTGTTGTAAACAGAGTAGGTGATTTTGGATTTGCTCTAGGGATTTTCTTAATATTTTACTTATTTGGAACAGTTAATTACTCAGAAGTATTTCAGCTAATACCCACAATAACTGATCAAAATTTAGATTTTTTAGGAATTAACTTAAAAGCAATAGATTTAATTTGTTTATTATTATTTGTTGGAGCAATGGGTAAATCAGCCCAAATTTTACTTCATACATGGTTGCCAGATGCGATGGAAGGACCAACACCTGTGTCTGCTTTAATACATGCTGCTACCATGGTTACTGCAGGTGTTTTTTTAGTAGTGCGATGTTCACCAATTTTTGAATATTCAGAATTAGCTTTAAACGTAATAACTGTTGTTGGTATGACAACAGCCATTTTTGCAGCATCAGTTGCTCTAGTCCAAACTGATATAAAAAAAATAATTGCCTATTCAACATGCAGTCAACTTGGATATATGTTTTTTGCAACAGGAGTTGGAGCTTATAATGTTGCAATGTTTCATTTATTTACTCACGCCTTTTTTAAAGCATTATTATTTTTAGGTTCTGGTTCGGTAATTCATGCATTTAAAGACGAACAAAATATAAATGCTATGGGAGGTGTTTGGAAAAAGTTACCGTATACATATACATTAATGATCATTGGGACTCTTGCTTTAACAGGTTTTCCTTTGTTATCAGGATTTTATTCTAAGGATGCAATTATTGAGATTGCATATTTAAGAGGAAACACAACTGGTTATTACGCTGCTGGTATAGGAATATTTACAGCATTTTTAACATCAATTTATTCTTGGAGATTAATTTTTAAAACATTTCATGGCAGTTATAACAATAAAAATCTAAAAATTGATGAAACTCACGAATCTCCAATTGTAATGCTAATTCCATTAATATTATTATCAATTGGTGCAATATTTGCAGGTTTTGTTTTTAAAGAATTGTTTGTAGGTCATGGGGGGGTAAATAATTTTTGGGGTCAATCTATTTTCTTTTTAAAACCATTAAGTGTTGAGCATCCCCCAACATGGCTTTTGATTTTAACACCTACATTAGTTACTATTTCTATACCAATTTCTTATTATTTATTTGTTAAGAATAAAATTTTACCTGAAACTATTGCAAGAATAAATCAGCCTTTATATAAATTTCTGGTTAATAAATGGTATTTTGATGAGTTGTATGAATTTGTTTTTATAAAAACTTCTAAAAAGATAGGATTATTTTTATGGAAAAT
>CAJQSX010000013.1 GCA_905616465.1 uncultured Candidatus Pelagibacter sp.
GACCATCTATTGATATTGAATTGTTATCAAAAAGCATTACTAGATTCTTTAATCTCAAATGACCTGCCAAACTCATTGCTTCATGACTTATTCCTTCCATTAAACAACCATCTCCAGCTAAAACATAAGTTTTATGGTTTATAATTTCTTTACCTAATTTCTTTTTTAGAATTTCTTCAGCAATTGCAAAACCAACAGCATTAGCGATTCCTTGACCAAGTGGTCCTGTAGTAGTTTCAATACCAGTTCTTAGGTGGTAGGGCAGGTGATGCTGGAAAAGATCCAGTCCCAGAATTTTTAAAAAGCATTAAATCAGCGAAAAGATTTAAAAATGTAGAAATTTTATGGGCAAGTGTACGGGAACCATATAACTATTTGCAGGCCAAACAATTGGGCTGTCATATAATTACAATCCCACCTTCTGTAATAGAAAAAATTCAAAAATTTGGAAAAACTTATGATCAACTTACTAAAGAAACTGTTGAAGTATTTCTTTCTGATAGTAGAAAATCAAATTTTAAAATTTAGTTGAATTGGTTGCGGGGGACGGATTTGAACCGCCGACCTTCAGGTTATGAGCCTGACGAGCTACCAGACTGCTCCACCCCGCGGTATACTTAAATTCTGTTTTTAAGTTTATTTAATTTTTTAACCCTTTTAATATTTTCCTGAAGAATTCTTTTCTTCTTCTCTGAGGGTTTTTCATAAGTATTTTTTAATTTTATTACTTTAAAAAAACCATCTCTCTGAAGTTTTCTCTTCAAAACTCTTAGAGCTTGTTCAATATTATTATCTTTAACTTCTATTTTAATAACTACCTCCAAAAAAGTGAGTGATTAACACTTTTATATTTTTATGTCTATTTATTTTATTCATTAATTGTTAGCCTGTTGAGAGAGCCTCTCTTTTCCTTTTTGTTTTTGTTTTTTTTCTCTTTTTATTCTTCTTTCAGCTTTTTCTATTGCTTCAATTAAGTCCTTTTGAGTAAACAAGTTTAAGGCCACAGGGTCTTTAGGATTTAGATTGTTATAATTCCAATAACTCTTATTTCTTATAGATGTTACAGAATTTTTTGTGATACCTACCATTTTGGCAATTTGAGAATCTTTAAGAATAGTATGTTGTCTTATAAGCCATAGAGCCGAATCTGGTTTATCTTGCCTTTTAGAAAGTGGAATATATTTCTTAATTTTTTTTTCTATGTTCGAGATTTCAATATCAGTACTCTTAATTTGCAATTGTCTATTTTCATCTTTTGATGATAGCTCTATTTCTTCCCTTGTTAATTGACCAGATATAATTGGATTATAAGCTTTAATTCCTTTTGCAACCTCACCATCTGCAATGCCCTGAACCTCCACATCATGTAATTTACAAAAATTTGCAATTTGTTTGAATGTAAGAGTTGTGTTTTCTACAAGCCAAACAGCTGTTGCCATTGGCATTAGAGGGGCATTAGACATTTAATTTTTTTTCTCTGATTTAAAGTTTTGGAATTTTTTATTAAATTTACTTATTCGTCCCTTATCCATAAATTTTTGCTTGCCACCTGTCCAAGCAGAATGGGATTTTGGATCAATTTCTAACTTTAAAACTTCTCCTTCTTTCCCCCAAGTTGATTTAGTTTCAAATTGAGTACCATCAGTCATTTCAACTTTAATTGTATGGTAATTTGGATGAATTTTTTTTTTCATGACGAGACTTATAGCAAAAGAATTTTCTAAAACAATTAAAAGTTATTCAATTTTTCAAGTAATTTTGAATTAATACCAGAGCTAGAGGCAATAATTTTGATATTATTATTAGCTGAGAGATCAATTTCATTAAGTAAGCCACCTGCTTCATTAACTAAAATGATTCCCGCAGCTATCTCCCAAAGATTTAAATTATGCTGAAAATAGCCATCATATCTTCCTGCCGCAACATAAGCCATATCAAGAGCAGCAGACCCAGATTTTCTATACGATAAATCTATCTCATTCTTAATTTTTCCTCCCGCAACAAACAAACAATCATTTAGTTCATTTTTTTTTGAAACCTTTATTCTATGGTTGTTAAAAAAGGCACCATTTTCTTTTTCAGCAAAAAACATTTCATTTTTTATAGGATCAAAAATCAACCCTGAAATTATTTCCTCGTTTGACTTTAAAGCAATAGAAATAGCAAAATGTGGCACACCATGTAAAAAGTTTATGGTCCCATCAATAGGATCAATTATCCAAGTATTATTTCTGTCTTTGTTATTTTCAATTCCATTTTCTTCACTGATAATGGAGTAATAGGGTCTTGCTTTTCTTAATTCTTCTATAATTATTTTTTCAGCTTTTAGATCCGAATTAGTTACAAAGTCTAATGGACCTTTTTTTGAAACTTGTAATTTTTCAACTTCACCAAAATCTCTAATTAAAGCTCTAGATGCCTTTTCAGCTGCCTTGATCATTATATTGAGATTGGCTGATATAGATTGCATAAAGTTTATATTTTTTTTATATACTCCATAGTTCTAGTATCAACTATGATCTTATCACCACTATCAATAAAGGGAGGTACTTGTATATTTATTCCGTTGTCCAAAGTTGCAGGTTTATAGGAGGAGGAAGCTGTTTGACCTTTAAGCGCCACATCGGTTGTTTCAATTATACATGTAACTTGATTGGGTAGATCTACTATTAATGGTTCTTCGTTATGAAAGCTTATACTTACTTCTAAATTTTCTGTCAGCATTTTGCCTTTGTCACCAACAACTTCTTTCTTAATATTAATTTGTTCGTAAGATTTAGGATTCATAAAATGATAATCTATTTCATCGCTATACAAGTAATTAAATTTAGTTTCATCTAGTGTTGCTTTTTCAACAGACTCACTTGATCTAAATCTTTCATTGAGTTTTGTATTTTTATTTACACTTTTCATTTCAACTTGTGCAAAAGCTCCACCCTTGCCAGGTTTTACATGCTGAGTTTTTAAGACTTGCCAAAGATCATTTTTGTATTCAATTAACATTCCAACTCTAATTTCACTTGCGTATAATTTCATTTCAATTTTTTTATTGCCTCAACTGGTTTTAGTTTTTTATTATTCCAGATGTAGCCTGAGATAGCTAAAAAGTTAGCTTTGTTCAACAAAAGTTTTTTATAATTAATGTCA
>CAJQSX010000014.1 GCA_905616465.1 uncultured Candidatus Pelagibacter sp.
TTAAAAAAAAAAACATCCATTAGTACTTTTTTAATTGGTGAATCACTTTTGAAAAATTTACAAAAAAATTCAATTTTTTCAGTGTTATAGTTAAATAAGCCCCTATTTTACTTGTTTTTTTACTATTGTTAATTAGTAAGAACTTTTATAGAACATTGTTTGTACGATATTTGTTCTTATGCTTACTAAAAAACAAAAAAACCTGCTTTTATTTATCAACAAGAAGTTAAGAAGCTCTGGTGTGTCGCCTTCTTATGAAGAAATGAAAGATTCACTTAATTTAAAGTCTAAATCAGGAATTCATAGATTGATTAGTGCTTTAGAAGAAAGGGGCTTTATCAAAAGATTAGCTCATAAAGCTAGAGCTTTGGAGGTTATTAAGCTACCAGAGACCGCATCTGCTAACGATATTTATAATAGTTTTTCACCTAGCGTTATAAAAGGTGGTTTGGATGAACAAAACATTACTTCAAACGAAACTAGCGTACCTGTTTTAGGAAAAATTGCTGCTGGAACACCTGTTGAAGCAATTCAAAATGAAGTTTCAAGAATTCCGTTACCCTCCAACTTAGAGAAAAGTGGGGATTATTTTGGACTAAAAGTTCAAGGAGACTCAATGATCGAAGCTGGTATTAATGAGGGAGATACAGTAATTATCAAAAGGACTGATACAGCAGATAATGGTAAAATTGTTGTTGCGTTAATAGATGAACATGAGGCAATGCTTAAAAGAATTAGAAAAAAAGGTAAAGTTATTGCACTAGAAAGTGCAAATAAAAACTACGAAACAAAAATATTTGGCCCAGATAGAGTAAAAGTTCAAGGTGTGCTAGTATCTTTATATAGAAACTTTTAACAAAATAGTCTAAATAATCTCAATGAAAAAAGTAGCAACTAGATTTGCTCCGTCACCAACTGGTCCTCTGCATATAGGTGGGGTAAGAACTGCATTATTTAATTGGTTATATTCAAAAAACCAAAAGGGGAATTTTTATCTAAGAATTGAGGATACTGATAAAGAAAGATCAAAAGATGATTATAAAAAACAAATAATTCAATCACTTAAATGGATCGGAATCGAGCACGATGGTGAAGAATATATACAGTCAAAAAATATTGACAATCATATTGCCGTTGCAAATGAATTATTAAAAAAAGGTCATGCTTATAGATGTTATTGTACCCCTGAGGAAATAGAAGAGCAAAAAAAAAGAGCAAAACAAAAAAAAATTCCTTACACTTATGGTAGAAAGTGTAGAGAAATTGGTGAAACAAATTCTCCAAAAGATATAAAGCCAGTTTTAAGATTTAAAAGCAAAATAGAAGGATCTTCAATTTTAAAAGATTTGGTTCAAGGTGAAGTGGAAATAGAAAATATTACTATTGAAGACTTTGTTATTTTAAGAAAAGACAGCACACCTACTTATAATTTATCTGCGACTGTTGATGATCATCAAATGAATATGACACATATTATTAGGGGTGATGATCACAAAATAAATACATTTAAACAAATTCAGATATACGAAGCTATGAAATGGGAATTACCATCTTTTGCTCATATTCCTCTAATTCACACGATGGAAGGAAAAAAACTTTCTAAAAGAGATAACGCTTCTACTTTAGATGACTACTCAAAGATTGGTATTATGCCAGATGCTCTTAGAAATTATCTTCTTAGACTGGGCTGGTCCTACAAAGAAAAGGAAATTTTTACATTAGATGAAAGTATTGATCTTTTTAATCTTGAGGGTATTGGTAAATCTCCATCAAAGTTAGATATGAGTAGAATATTATCAATTAATGAACATTATATTAAAAATATTGAAGAAAGTGATCTTTTTAATCAATTTATTGAATACTGTAAGTTATTCAAAAATGAGGTTAGTTCCTCCAAAAAAGACAAGATTAAAAAATCTATAAATTTTTTAAAGAATAAAGCAAAAACTTTAGAGGATATATTTAATAATGGACAATACATTATTATGGATGAGGTGACTTATAACAAAGAAGATATAAAATTAATTGATGTTAAGGCAAAAAAAGTTATTTCTGATTTCATGAAACAAATTGAGAAGGTGGATAAACTAAGCAAAGAAATATTAGAACCCTTTGTAAATGAGCTTATAAAATCAAACAATACAAATTTTAAGGGTGTTGGGCAGCCATTAAGAATAGCTTTGACTGGTTCTAAGTTTGGACCTGGTATTTATGATATTATTGTTTCATTAGGAAAAGATCAAACTTTAAAAAGACTTAATAAAATAAGTTAAAAAATTTTCGATATACCTAAGCTTAAAGAGTTTACAAAGTTTTTATTAATACGAAATAATCTTTGGATATTTAGTCTGTAGTTTCATCCACTAACTGATTTAAAATTAAATCCAGTAACAGTTTTAAAAAAAATATTATGATCAGAAACTAGAGATATTGTGATAAAATTTCTGCAGCATTCTCTGAAGAGGATGTTTGTGATTTAATATTTTTAAGAGTTTTATTGATAGTTTCTAATTGTAACTTAGCTAAATCTGGATTATTTTTAAAATATACTACAGAATTGAATATTTCTTTTGCGTTACACTCTCCTTGTAATAGTTCAGGTATTACTTCTCTATTATTAATAATATTAATAATGTTTGCATAACGAACTTTAATTAAAAGTTTCATAATTAAAAAATTAATAAAATTAACCTTATAAATTATAATTGAAGGTACGTTAGCATTACAAATTTCAAGGGAAACTGTTCCAGATTTAGCGACAGCAAATAAAGAATTAAATAAAACTTGTGATTTAATTTTATCATCAGATATAACTTGAGTATTGTCTAAATCTTTATCTTTAATCAAATTTATAATTAAATCTTTATTTTTATCAGTTGCATGGAAAATAAAAATATGATCTTTAAATTTTTTATTCATCATTTTTATAAACTCAAATAAAATTGGTAAGAGGATATTAGTTTCAGAGTTTCTACTACCAGCAAAAAGAGAGATAATTTTTTTATCACTTTGCAATACTCTAGATAAATCAATTTTATTATCAATTTTTGTTTCAAGTAACGGGTGTCCAACAAATGTATTAGGAATATTTTCTTTATCGAAATATTTTTTTTCAAATTCAAATAATAATAAAATATGGTCTAAAAACTTTTTAAATTTTTTTACTCTGCCCTTTCTCCACACCCATACTTGAGGCGCTACATAGTGAATAATTTTTATATTATTGTTTATTTTTTTTACTCTTTCTGCAACTCTTAAAGTAAAGTCAGGACTATCAACACTTAACAAGATATTTGGTTTAAATTTTACTATTTCATAAACTGCTTTGTTTATTTTACTTTTAATTTTGAAAATATTAAACAAAACACTCGTAAAACCAATGTAGGTTATTTCTTTTAGATCAAAAATTGATTTAATACCTAATGAGTTTAAATATGTTCCCCCGACACATAAATATTCAATATTGGGATTATTATTCTTAAGTTTGGAGATCACTTTTGAAGCAAGTTTATCACCAGAAGGCTCACCTGTTAGAATAAATATTTTTTTCATTTAACGGTAATGAACATCTTATTTTTATTTGCAAAACTAATACATTTGTTTTTATCTAAAAAAACATTTTGTTTACTCTTTACAACTATGCCTTTTAATCCAGCTGTTTTACTCTGTTTTAAAGTTTTTAGCCCAATAGTAGGCAAATCAACCCTAAGATCTTGCTTTTTTTTGGGAAACTTAACTAGCACTCCATGATTTTTAAACTTTTTACTTTTACTATTTTTAAGCATTTTTTCAGTTCCACCTTCCCCCTCAATCGAGATTACCTTCTTATTTCTCACAACAACGCCTTGACTAAAATTATACTGTCCCAAATTATTTAGAGTTTTTATCGCTTTTTGTATATCTACCTTGTCCTGATTATTAGGTTTTATCTTTGAATAGTTTCCTTTTTTAAGAGTTAATTCAGGATTAAATTTTAATGAATTCTCAGTTTTAATTTTGTTTTGTTTCAAAATTTTTATAATTTCTTTTAGAATAGCGGCGTCACCTAGTTTTGATGCTTTAATTACTCTTGGTATATAATAGATCCCCCTAAAGTCTAATTTTAATTTAGTAAAAATAGGTTTGTTAACTTTTCCTGCAAATAATACTTTTTTACAATTATTTTCTTTTAAAATATTAATTATTTTGCCAAATTGACCTATGGAAACTGAATAAGATTTTTTGTCTTTCTTAAATTTTTTGGATTTTGATAAGTCAATTATCAGATAGTCATGTTTTATTTTTTTTACTCTTTTGAGAATTTCACTAGGAAAATCTGTATCACCAAAAATTAATCCTATCATCTTATGAAAATGGTGTGCAAATAGATCTTTTTTTGTCTTTTGTTATAAATTCTATTACATTTTTAACTAATGGATTTGTCTGAGATGATCCATTTAATTTGTTAATATTTTCGGTGATGTTTTTTGTTGCAAAAATTTCTTTGTAAGCTTTACTTAAACCTAAAATATCTTTATTCTCAAATTTAGCTCTTCTTAGTCCTATCAAGTTTAATCCATGTAATGAATTTCTATTACCTGTTGATAATCCGTAGGGGATTACGTCATGTAAAACTCCTGTCATACCGCCAATCATTGCCATTTTTCCTATTCTTGTAAATTGTTGAACTGCAGAATTTCCCCCAATTACCACGTTATCTTCAATTATAGCATGTCCACCTAAAGGAACATTGTTTGCTATTATTACATTATTACCAACAACACAATCGTGAGCAACATGAGAAGAGATCATAAAAAGACATTTGTTTCCAATTATGGTTTTTCCCCCACCTCCAACAGTTCCTGGATTAATAGTAACATATTCCCTAATGGTGTTGTCATCACCAATAATTAGATCTGTTTCTTCATTGTTATACTTTAAATCTTGTGGGTGATTACCAATAGAGGAAAAGGGGTAAATTTTGTTTCCTTTTCCTATTATTGTTTTTCCAGAAATGCTCACATGTGATTGAATGATTGTGTTATCATGGATTTCTACGTTTGGTCCTATAACACAATAAGGGCCTATCTTTACATTGTTCCCAATTTTAGCTTTTGAATCTATAATGCTTAATTTATGTTTCATTATTTATTTTTTAAAAAAAGTCTTAAGTTTTTAGAAGGATAGCCCATTACTTTACTATTATCTGGAATATCTTTAATTACGCCACTACCACCGCCTATTTGAACATTGTTACCAATTTTAAGATGACCCGAAATACCTGCTTGACCACCAATCACAACATTATTACCTAAAGTTGAGCTACCAGCAAAACCAACTTGACCAGCTATAATGCAATTGTCACCTATTTTGTTATTGTGCGCCACATGTATTTGATTGTCTAAAAAAGTATTTTTACCAATAATAGTATTAGACATAGACCCTCTATCAATTGTTGAACCACAACCAATTTCTGAATTTTTACCAATAAAAACAATTCCGATGTGAGGATATTTTAAGTTTTTTTTATTATTTGGAAAAAAACCAAAACCTTTTTTACCAATAACACACCCGTCTAAAATATTCACATTATCTTCGATAATTGTATTTCTAATAATTGTATTAGATCCTATTGAACAATTTGATCCAATAACAACATTTTTTTCTATAATTGCATTGTGCCCAATAGAACAATTTACTCCTAATTTTACATTATCACCAATTAAAACATTTTCACCATATTCAATCTTATTTTCAAAATCTAATTCACTTATATTTTTAACTGACTTATCAAAATTATCATTAATTGACTCTGGATAAAATTTAGATGTAATTTGAGACATTTCTAACAAAACATTATCTACATATATTTTTTTACAATTTTTGGGTAAATATTCACCTAATCTTTTTTCAGTAACACAATAAGTTGCTTCTGTTTTGGAGGCTATAGACGAATATCGTTTTGAATTAAAGAAGGTTATTTCATTTTTTTTTGCTGAACTTAAATCGTTCACGTTGTTAATTAAATCATCTCTATAATTTTGTATATTTGGTAGATCCAAGCTTTTTAAAATATCTTCAATTTTGAAAGGACCGTAATTTTTAAAAAAAGGATTTTTCACAAAACCTTAATATCAAATTTTTGATATTATAATTATCAACTAATATTTCTAATTATTTTTTATCAACGATTGTAGCTGACCACTTGGCATCAGCCATACGCTTACCTTCAACAAAAGCTTCACCTTTATACTTCCAAACTCTACCATGAGAACGAATTGCCACAATTTTTAACACTAATTTACAATCTGGAATAACTGGACTCCTAAATCTTGCCTTTTCTATACCCATTAAAAAAACTAGCTTGTTGTCATATTCTTTTTTGTCTATACCACATGCTGTTAATGCTGCTGCTGCTTGACCAAATGCTTCGACAATTAAAACACCGGGCATTACTGGATTATCAGGAAAATGACCATCCACAAAAAAAGAGTTTTTTGTGACGTTCATTATGGCAGTAGCTGAATGAAGTTTTTTTATATCAATTAATTCATCGATTAACAACATTGGTTCCCTATGAGGAAGTAATTCAGAAATTTCTTTTTTATTAAGTCTCATTTATTTTAATTTAATGTTTTAAAGTTTTCATTAAATAATTTAATTAAATCTTGAGTTAT
>CAJQSX010000015.1 GCA_905616465.1 uncultured Candidatus Pelagibacter sp.
AAGTTTCAAAATTAAATCCATTTCTTGCAAGTAAAGAAATGTCCTTCTTATAAAAAAGTGATCGGTTGTCCTCTGCTCTTGCAGGTCCTATTCTTTTTTTTTTACATACTTTAATACCTGAAAAAAAATCTTGATCAGAATTATCCTCTTTAATTTTATCTATTGTTTCTTTTATATAGTTATCGTTAATACCTTTATTGAAAAGATAGCTTCTGATTTTATTTATTGAACTTCCTTTCTGGATTAAGCTTCTAGATTTGCTTTCTGAATAAAATTTATCACTAATGAACTTAGTCTTTTCTAAATCAACCAAAACAACGTCAATTAAGTCTGTAATATCCTTTTTTTTAACATCTGGAACTTTTACTTTGAGATATTTCTTTAAAAGATAGGTTTTTAATTGTTGTTTTGAAGGTGCGTACTTTTCAATGTAGGTAAATGAAAAATTTCGCATTTCTTCTATTGTAACTTCTAAAGTTTTTTTTCTATTTCTCATAGGAATCATGATAACTTGTAATATAATATATTGATAAATGATCGAGCAAATTTATACATTCTTTACTTTGGAAATGATTTACCTCTGGTTAAATCTAGGCATTTTACCATTTTGGTTTATGTTAATTGTTTTTCCACAATCACACATTAGTAGAGTTTTTATTACTTCAATTTTCCCTATGTTCATTTTAAGTATGGCATATATTTATTTACTTTATGTTGCATATTTAGGTGGCTATGATTTTTTACAAAATTTTAAACTTTATTTAGGATTTGAAAAAATTCTAAGTCTGGTTGAAAACCAATCATTTCTAATCCTGTTTTGGGTTCATTTTTTAGCAATAAATTTATTTTGCGGCGGCTGGATTGTTAAAGACTCTCAAATGTTTCGTATGAACAAATTACTTGTATCGTTGCCACTCATAGTTACTTATTTAATAGGTCCAATTGGAATATTTATATATTGGGTAATAAGATTGTTCTATGCAAAAAGAATAAGTCTCTATGAGTAAATCAATAGATTTTTATTTTGATGTAATGAGTCCATATGCATTTATTGCCCATAACAGAATTAAAAAGATTCATACAGATAAAAAAATTATATTTAAATATATGCCTATTTTGCTAGGTGGTCTGCACAATCTAGCTGGTATTACCGCTCCAGCTTTTAATAAATTTAAAATAATTAACATGAAAAACGATTGTGATTTAGTATCAAAAAAAAATGATATAAAATTTCAATGGAATGATAATTTTCCAATTAATTCTCTTAATATTATGAGAGGTTACTTGTTAATAAAAAAAGATTTAAAGTATGACTATATAAATAAAATTTTTAATGCTTACTGGGTTGATAACAAAGATTTAACAAAACAAGAAAATATTGATTCTATTTTAGATCAGTTAAAAATTGATAGAAATTTTTTTTTAGATGGAATTAAAAATGAAAAAACTAAAGATGAACTCAAACGATTAACTAATGAGGCTTTTGGTAAAGAAATTTTTGGAGCCCCTACATTTGTTGTAAATAATAAAATTTTTTGGGGTCAAGATCGTTTGGGATATGCAATTGATGAAACTCTAAACTAAATGAATAATTAAAATGAAAAAATTCTTTATAAAAATAGCAAGATTACTTGGTTATGAAATTATTGATCAAAATAATTTTTTTTCGCCTACTTTAGATAAAGAATTAAATGAAGATCTTTCATTCATAAATAAAAAATCAATTGTTTTGCCATTAGGTGAGGTAAAAGTTACTAAAAAAGTTAATTCTGTACTAATTATATTAAGAACTAATACTGATATAAAGATATGGGATCAAAACAAAAAAAGATTATTTGAAAAACAAAAAATTGAGTATTCATTAAGATCTTTAAATTCACTTATTAAATCAATTAATTTTTCTAAAAATAAATATCCAAGTATTAAATTCAAGACAATAATTGTTGATGACAAATCTAAAGAGGAAAATTTAAATAAGATTAAAAAACTAATAAACGATAGCGATTTAGATATAACTATTACTCATTTAAAACATGCCAAATATAAAGATAAAATCAAACAGCAAAAAAATGACCAAACTTTTTCAAATTTAGCAAGTTTACTTCAATCTTTTGAATTAGGAAAAGAACATGGTAAAGATTTAGTTTTTTTTGTAGAAGATGATTACTTGCATTTTGAGCCAATGATGGAGGAGATGATTGCATCATATGAGAGAATAGCTTCTCAGGTAAATAAGGATATCTTTATGTGTCCCGCTGATTACCCTTACCTTTACATGAGCAATGAAAAAACTAATATTTTAATTGGAAACAAAAGACATTGGAGAACAATTAATCAAACTTTATGTACTTTAATGACTACAAAGTCATTGTTAGATAAATATTGGGATAATTTTTATAATACTTGTTTAGATAGAAATGATCCATTCGAAAAACATCTTAACGAAATCTATACAAAAGAATTTTGTATATCACCATTAAAAAGTCTTTCATTACATCTTACAAATGTAAACTCTAGCTATGGTTTATCACCGTTTATTGACTACAAAAAAATTTGGGAAGAAAACGAATATTAAAATAAACTCCAGTTGTCAGGCTTCATTCATATATAAAAACAGCCTTAATACTTATTTTAAAAAACATTAAGGCTGTTAAAAAAATGCTATTTATTAAATACTTCTTTCAAGGCTTTTGCTGGTAAGAATTTAACCTTTTGTGATGCAGCAATTTGAATTTGCTCACCAGTTCTAGGATTTCGTCCAACTCTAGCTTTTCTCTTGGCTACTTTATATGTTCCGAATCCAGCAATCTTTACTGAATCATCCTCTTTTAAAGCATCTAATATAGTGTTGGTAATAGTGTCAAAAGTTCTTTCAGCATCAGCTTTACTTAAGTTTAAAGACCCTGAAAGTTTAACAATTAATTGTTTTTTGTTCATTTTAGCTCCAGTTTATTAGGTTATCTGCTATCTTTCAAAAAAACCTTTGTAAATCAAGCTTTTTTTTAGTAGGTAAATAAAATAATCACACAATATGTTGTGTAATATTAAATTAACGTTGATTTTAAAGGGTTTTTTAAATTTTAATTAATTTTAACTATTTAAATAAACCAAGGTCTTTTATGTCATTAAAAGTGGTAAAAAACATTAAAGATATCAATAAAAACATCCCGATTCGAAAAAAACCTTCCTGAGTTTTTTGAGATAAGGGTCGGCCTAAAACTTTCTCTAATGCATAAAACATCAAGTGACCACCGTCTAACATTGGAATTGGAAATAAATTAATTAATCCAAGGCTTATAGAAATGTAAGCCATCATACTAATAAAGGCTAGCAAGCCTACATCAGCAACTTGACCTGAAATTTTAGCTATTCTTATGGGGCCACCTAATTGTGAGGTATCAGCTTTTCCTGCAATCATTGCACCAATATATTTAAGACTTGATATACTTACATAATAAACCTCATTAGCAGCATGCATTAATGACTGGGCTGGACCCAATTTTACGTGGTTTATTTCATTGTTATAGGCGCCAAGCTTGATTCCTACCATTCTTTTATTAACTTGATTTCCCAAATTATCCTCACTTAATACAATATTTGGTTTAATCTTTAGTAGAATTTCATCATAAGAACGCTTAACTTTAAAGTCTATAATTTTATCAGTAGACATTGTGATAAACTTAGAGACTTCCATAATACTTTTAACTTCATTTCCGTCAATTTCTAAAATGATATCACCTTGTTTAAGGCCACCAACCATTGCAGGGCTATCTTTTTGAACTTCATTAATAACGGCTGGAGTAAAATCTTTTCCAATAAATGTGTAAATTGAAAAGAATATAACCAATGCTAACAAAAAGTTAGCTAAAGGGCCACCAAAGACAATTAATGCTCTTTGATACAATGGTTTTAGTGTAAACAGTTTTTTTTGTTCTTCTTTGCTATATTTTTCTAATATTTCTTTATGATCTGCCTGCGAATATACGTTTCTATCACCAAAAAATTTTACATACCCTCCAAGAGGTATGAGGCAAATTTTCCAACGTGTTCCTGATTTATCATTCCAACCAAAAATTTCTTTACCAAAACCAATGGAAAAGTCAGTAACTCCAACGCCATAACGTTTTGCAAAGTAATAGTGGCCATATTCATGGATAAAAACGACTACTAAGATTAGAACTATAAAAGGTACTATATACGAAAGCATTATTCACATATTTTATCTGATTTTAAATATACACTCAATATCTTAATATAAACATTGGTTGTATTTGTTGAAAAAACCTATATCGATCTCTCAAATTCTAGATATAAATCCAAAATGAATACCTTTGATGATCTTTTAATTGAAAAAAAGCTTAAAAAATCAATTCAATTTGCAGAATTTAAAACACCGACGCCAATTCAAAGTCAATCAATACCAGTAAGTCTGAGTGGTAGAGATATTTTAGGAACAGCTCAAACAGGAACGGGTAAAACTTTAGCTTTTACTATTCCAATGATTAATAAGCTAATTAAAGATAAACAAGCAATGGCTTTAATTGTGTGTCCCACAAGAGAGCTTGCAACTCAAGTAATGCAAGCTGTTTTAAAGTTGAATGTTAGAGAAATCGGAATTGGAAATGCCCTTCTTATAGGTGGAGAAAGCATGCAAAAACAATTAAGAAAATTAAATAATCGAGCAAGAATTATAGTTGGTACTCCCGGAAGAATTAATGATCACTTACAAAGAAAAAGCTTAAATCTATCAAAAGTAAACTATTTAGTGCTTGATGAAACAGATCGAATGCTAGATATGGGTTTTACACCTCAAATAGAATTAATCTTAAAGTTTATTCCAAAAGATCATCAAACTTTATTATTTTCAGCAACATTACCAGATAATATTTTAAGAATATCTCAAAAATATTTAAACAACCCTGAAAGAATATCTGTTGGATCATTATCAAGTCCAATTGAAAAAATTAAACAAGAAACTTTTGAAGTTACTCAGGATAAAAAATATAGTGAATTAATAAATCAATTAGTTGAAAGAAGTGGATCTATTTTAGTTTTTGTTAAAACAAAACATGGTGCTGATAAAATTGTTAAACGATTAAAAGATGATGGACACAAAGCTGATGCAATTCATGGAAACTTGAGACAAAGTAAAAGAGATAGGGTTATTACCGGATTTAGAAATGGAAATACTAGAATTTTAATTGCAACTGATGTTGCCGCACGAGGATTAGATATTCCATTAATTCAACATGTAATTAATTACGATTTACCACAAGTGCCTGAAGATTATGTTCATAGAATTGGTAGAACAGGACGAGCAG
>CAJQSX010000016.1 GCA_905616465.1 uncultured Candidatus Pelagibacter sp.
ATATCTATTTGTTTGATAGCAAAGGTTATGAAAAAAGTATGTCTTTTAATCACTCATTATTAGAAAATTTAAATTTCAGTAAACAAGTGATGCTAGCAGGAAATATTCAGATTAACGATGACCTTGAAAATTATAAAAAAATAGCTGATATTATAGACATATCTGGTGGTGTAGAAACTTCTGGATTAAAAGATATTTCCAAAATAGAAATTTTCTTAAAAAAAATTAAACTGATAAATGATGAAACTTAAAAAAAATATTCCATTAATTGATCAACATGACAATCAAGGGTTTTGGGGTGGAAAATTTGGTGGTAGTTTTATTCCAGAAACATTAAAAAAACCAGTTGAAGATCTAACTAAAAAATTTCAAAAACTAAGAAAAAATAAAAAATTCTTAAAACAAAAAGATTATTATTTTAAAAATTATATTGGATCTCCTACTTCATTTGTAAAATTAGAAAATCTATCTAATCATTTGGGTGGGGGACAAATTTGGGCTAAAGTTGTATCTGAAGCTAATGGTGGTGCACATAAAATTTATAATGCAACTGTTCATGCATTAATTTGTAAAGCTATGGGTAAAAAATATATAGTAGGTGACACTGGAGCCGGGTATGCAGGAAAAATGTTAAGTATGGCTGCAAAAAAATTTGGTCTTAAGTGCAAAATTTTCATGGGGGCTAAAGATATGAAAAGACAAAAACCTAATTGTGAGGCAATACGAAAATATGGTGCTGAAATTATTCCAGTTTATTCTGGAAGCCAAACATTGGTTGATGCTGTCAGTGAGTGTATGAGATATTGGGTTTCAAACTGTGATAACACTCACATGGCTGTTGGCAGTACAGTTGGTCCAAATATATTTGTAAAAATTTGTGGATGGAGTACCGCACAAATTTCTAAAGAGTTAAAAGTACAATTAAAATCAAAATTTAAAAAAATTCCTAATAAAGTCAAATTAATAAATTGTGTGGGTGGTGGAAGTTCTGCCTATGGTTTTTGGAGTGAGTTTATTGATTATAATAAAAAGCAAATTGAATTAATAGGTGTTGAGGCTGGTGGTCCTAAAAATTCTAAACTTCACGCAGCACCTTTAAGTAAAGGTGCAAAATTAGGAATACTTCATGGGGCTGCTGCCTATTGTTGCCAAGATAACGAGGGGCAAATAAAAGAAACCGAGTCCATTTCTGCAGGACTTGACTACCCATCGGTTTCTCCAATTCATTGTTTTTTAAAAGATACTAAAAGAGCCAGATATACATATGCAACAGATGAGGATGCCTTAAATGCATATCAAATGGTTACGAAATTTGAGAAATTAAATCCTAGTCTCGAGCCTAGTCATGCTTTTGCAGAGGCAATAAAAATTGCCCCTAAATTAAGTAAAGATACAATTATCATTGTAAACTCATGTGGAGATGCAAAAAAAGATAGGGATATTTTAAGAGAGAGGTTGGGCAAAAAATAATGAATAAGTCTCTAATTAGTCAAACTTTCAGTAAAACTAAAAATGAAAATAGACCAGCACTCCTTACATACACAGTTGCTGGAGATAACACTAAAAAGAAATCATTAGAAATTTTAAAATCAATTTCAAATTATGCTGATATTTGTGAATTGGGTTTTCCACACAACACTCCAATTGCGGATGGTGGTCAAATTCAAACAAGCGCTCATAGGGCTATTAAAAATGGTATTAAGATCAGTGATGTTTTTTCAATAGTCAGTCAATTTAAAAAATTTAAAAAAGATAAGCCAATAATTTTAATGGGTTATTATAATATAATTTATCAATACAATGAAAATAAGTTTATTAATAAGTGTAAAAAATCAAAAGTTGATGGGTTAATTGTTGTTGATTTACCACATCCTGAAAATAAAAAATTTGCCTTAAAATGTAAAAAAAAAAAAATTAATTTTATTCAATTGGTATCCCCTACTACCTCTAAAGAAAGATTAAAGCACATTATTAAAGATAGTCATGATATGATTTATTATATCTCGATGCTTTCAACAACGGGTGGCAAGCTAAAAGTTGCTCCTAGAAAAATTCTTAAAGAATATAATAAAATTAAATTATTAGATAAAACTAAAAATATAGTAATTGGTTTTGGTATTACTGAAAAAACAATAAAATCACTTAAAAAAGCGGATGGTTTAGTTGTTGGAAGTGCCATTTGTAGGGAAATAACTAAGTCGATTAATAGGAGACAAAATGTTGTCACAAATGTTACTAATATTGTTAGAAAATTAAAAAATAAAATTAAATGAATTGGATTACTAAAATTATTAAAGCAGGTGAAAAAATTAAAACTGCTATTCATAAAAGAGCTTCAAAAGATGATATTGCTAAAAGTGATTGGACCTCATGTTGCAAGGGTCCAATATTAAAAAAAGATTTAGAAAATAATTTATTTGTTTGTCCTGATTGTACGAAGCATCATAGAATTAACCCTAATCAAAGATTTGATATTTTATTTGGAAAAAATAATTATGAAATATTCAAAACACCAATTCCAAATGATGATCCTTTAAATTGGACTGATTCAAAATCTTATAAAGATAGATTAAAAAGTGCCCGAAAAAAAACTGGATTAAATTGTAGTATGGTTGTGGCATCCGGCTCCATGAATAGTATAAAACTCACAGCTATTGCTTCGGACTTTGACTTTATGGGTGCTAGCATTGGCGCTGCTGAGGGGGAAGCCTTTTTGTACGCAGTTCAACATGCTATTGAAAATAAACAGCCTCTCATGGTTGTCTCGTCAGGTGGAGGAATGAAAATGCAAGAATCATTAATTTCATTATCCCAAATGACTAGAACAACCTTGGCTATTAATGAATTAAAGAGTAATAACCTTCCCTATTTAGTTTTAATCACAGACCCAACCGCAGGTGGGATTACTGCTTCTTATGCTATGCTAGGCGATATTCATATAGCTGAACCCGGCTCATTAATTGCATTTGCTGGAAAACGTGTAATCCAAGGAACTGTAAAAGAAGAATTACCTGAAAACTTTCAAACTAGTGAATATGTACAAAAAACTGGTTTTATAGATTTAATTGTAGAAAGAAAAGATTTAGTAGAAAAAATTGGAACTTTATTATCAATATTGTTGAAGAAAAATTCTGTTATAAACTCTGAAGAAAATGAAACTTCAGAAGATAATCAGTCGCTTACAAAAGCTGCATCCTAAAGAAATTGATCTAAGCTTAGATCGAATTATTAATCTTTGTAAAAAATTAGGTAACCCTCAAGACAGAATTAAGGCTATTTCAATTATTGGAACTAATGGCAAATATTCGACTATCCAGGCTATGTTTGCAATTTTAAAAGAAGCCAATTTTAAATGTAATATTTATACAAGTCCTCATATAAAAAAGATTAACGAACGTTTTGTATTTAATAACCAAGAATTAAGTGATGAAGAGCTTTCAAATCTCCTTGAAAATGTTGAAAAAGCTAATGATAATAATTCTATTACTTTTTTTGAAATATTAACTGCAGCATATTTTTATAAAGCCGCTGAATATCCTAACAACATTAACCTTATTGAAACTGGTTTATTTCACCGTTTTGATGCAACAAATATATTAAAAAAAAACTTAGCAAGCGTAGTAACATCTATTGGGTTAGATCATCTAGATTGGCTTCCTAAAGATGAACAAACAGTAAAGAAAATAATATTTGAAAAAACTTCTACTCTTTTAAATTCTAACATTATTGTTGCTAAACAAGGCTCTATTGAAATTATTAGTGAAATAAAAAAAACAATATCAAGAAATACATTTCAAAAAATATTCTTTAACGAAAATTATAGTTATTCATTATGTGAAAATAATTTTTTTTATTATGAAGATAAAATTGGTGGTTTGAAACTTCCAAGTCCTAATGTTAACGGTCAATTTCAACTTGAGAATATCTCAACTGCAATTGCTACTCTAAGATCTATAGAGCAGTTAAATGTTAGTGGGGAAAATATAAAAGTAGGAATTACTAAAATTCATAGTATCGCAAGACTACAAGAGATAACTGAAGGAAAACTTAAATATTTAGTTAAAAATAATAGATTGTTGGTTGATGGATCACACAATCCTTTAGGAGCTAAAGTTTTAAATGAGTACTTGGAAAGTTTAGATTGCAAGAAACATATTATCCTTGGAATGATGGCAAATAAAAATCATAATGAATATATGAGTTACTTTAAAGATATTTCTTCTTTGACTACAATAGATATTCCCAATCAACCTAATTCAATCAAAGGAAATGAGCTAAGAAATAAGCTAAATAACTTTAAGAATGTTACATACAAAGAAGGTATCATTGATGCAATTAAGTCAATTCCGATCGAGAAAAACGATATGATTTTGATTACTGGCTCTTTGTATCTTGCTGGAGAAGTATTAAATTTAAATTAGATATTTTTATCTAAAAATTCTTTCATGTTACTTTCAGGAACACCACCAACCTTCCGGTCAATTTCTATTCCTTTTTTGTAAACAATTACAGTTGGCACACCTCTTACACCTGCAGCACTTCCGGTGTTAATTCCACCATCTTCAATATCTGCATAATAAAAACCAGCTTTGCCTTTAAACTCAACTGCTAGTTTATCCATGACAGGTTTTAAAGTTTTACATGGTCCACACCATGCAGCAGAAAATTGAATTACTGATATATCTTCGTTTTTGATTTTATTTTCAAAATCTTCATCTTTAAAATCTATAAGCATATTATGGATATAATTGATTCAGTCTATTTTTCAATGGCCAAAAAGAACTTTTTTCTTTTTATTAAATTATGCATCTGAATATTTTTGATCTAAATTCATCACATAATCATTAATTCCATCAAGAAATTTTAGCTTTTCATCTACTGTTTTAAATGAAAACATCTTATTCTCATTTTCTCGAATTTCATCACACTCAGAGTAAAAAGCTGAAACTGTCCACCATTTTTCTTTGTTTGTACTTAAAACCCTGGACGCTATTCGTCTTTTTATTCTTTTATATATATCCTTTGGTAAAATGTCAGGAGCCTCATTAAATATTAATCCATGTCCAAAAGTAACTAACCTTTCATCTTCAAGTTTATCTAACAAAGCAAATTTCTCTTTCCAATCTCCAGCGTGAAATTTAGGAAATAAAGCCTGATCCTTAGCTGATGTAAAGCCTCCTGAATAAATAGATTCTTCTGGTTCAATATCCTCTTGAGAAGAAGTCTCCATTTTTTCTTCTGCTGTCTCTCTTAAAATATTACAAATATCTATTGCAAACTTCTCATTAGTTTTAACTAGTTCAGCTCTTTTATTAATTAAGTTAGGATCTAAATTGTCATAAGGTTGAACTTTCATACCATAACTTTTATCTAGAATAATTGGAGCTTTATTAGATCTTATGGTTCTCAAAAACTTAGGAGATTTTTTCATCTCTTTTTTTAAATCTTCATAACTTAATTTCTGGATCATCTCTACATCAAACCTTAAGTCTACAGATTGTCCCCATTTATAAACGGGATGCATACAAGCATTTGGATGTAATGGAGCACATAAATATAAGCGACTGTTTCCAAAAAAATATTCATTTAAAGTAAAAATCTTTTCTTGCTTAACCATATTCTCAACAATAATCTTACTACTTGTTTTAAAATATTCTTGCCAAAGAATTGGCTGTTTTTGTTTTATCAAATCTAAAACTTTAACTGTAAGCTCAGTATCAAATAATGCAGAGTGTGCACCAGATGACTCGAAACCATTTAGTCTAGCCAACGACTCTAATTTCATTGATTTATTTCCTTTGGGATTTAACTCTGTCTTTATAACATTGTCATCTATTGCAAATGCAGCTCTAACTATATTTAAAGCATCATGACGAACATTTCCCTCAGTATTAGTTAAATATGGTTTTCTTAAAGATTTAAAAAATTCTTTTCTGATTACCTCGTCATCAAAGTTAATACTTGAATATCCTAAAAATGTAGCAGGTGACCATTCTCTAAATTTTTTTTCAACCTGGCTTAACATTTCATAGTGGCTCAGATTACCTTTTGTTAACAAATCTACATTTGATTTATTAATACAAAGTGCAGTGGCACTTGGCACTCTGTCTTGAGGCAATCTACATCTTGCTGAAAAACGTTCTAATTCTTTGAAATTTTCATCTAGTAAAATTCCTCCAATTTCAATGATAGTTGCCCAATCTGTTTGTGCTGAGTCTGTCTCAATATCCCATACTACGTAATTCAATTTGCTCTCCTTTGTGCATAAAATTGTTCAACTTTTTTTAAAAACTTATTTTGGTAATCTTTTAATCTTTCACCATCAATCAAAAACCTTTGAAACATATTATCCTTCGTGCAAAGCAATATGACCGCTTGGGTAATATTAGATCCATGTACTATGTTGTGAGCTAAAGCATATGCCGCACATTGCAAATAATAATCTTCAATCCATTCATCTTTTTTAGGCTTATTGCTTTGTTTAAAATCGATAATTGTCTCTTTATTTTCATAAACACCAACGCAATCAGTAGCTCCCGCATATTTGTTTGGATAATATATTACTGATTCACATCCCCAGATTTCATTTAGTTTATCTCTTAATCCATTTTCAATGATTTGATCTGCCATCATTCGCTCTTTAGTATTATCTCCTAATAAATCTAAATTTAATTTACCTAGTAAAAATTTTTCTAAATAGTCATGCATCGAACTACCTCTGCTGCTAGCCTCTCGTGTAATATTAGCTGCTTGCTTTTGACCGACTCTTTGCTTCCAGGCTTGTAATGAAGCTTTTTTTTCCTCAGACTCAGTTGCTTTTAAAATTGTAGTCACCGAAGGTAATCTTTCTTCATTAACAGAATAATGCCTAGAGCCATCAATAATTGATCTGGTAGATTTTGGATAGATATATTTATTATTCCACTGCATGTAATTTCTTATATTCGCTATAGGAGAAAAAAAGAAATTAATTTTTTGCTTGTTTCGAGTGATCAACAAATTTTTCTACATTTTCGGTTTGGACAGCTTTTTCAAGTTGTTCAGGATCTTTGATATTTTCAAGTGTTCTAGTGATGGATCTTGCGTCTGTTCCAAACTTATCAACAACTATCATTGCTTCTTCTAATTTTTTTCTAAGAGAAATTATATTATCAAAGTGTTTTCCAAATCTTGAGCTAATTGTCTTTAAATGATCGTAGATTTCTGTTGCACCTTTTTGAACTTTTAGAGATTGAAAGCCCATGTGTAATGATTGCAAATACGCTGAAAGGGTATTTGGGCCACAGATTACAATTTTATATTTTTTCATTAGTTCTTGGGTTAATAATTCTTTGGTAGTTGGATCTTGGTACTCAGTTAGTTCTTTGTATAAGCTTTCAGTTGGTGCATAAACTATGGCAAAATCTGTAGTTTTTGGTGGAACAATATATTTTTCATTAACACTTTTAGCTTTAGCTTTAAATGCAGCAGCTAATTTTGCTCTTGCATCTGCAACAGCTTTTTTATCATCGGCGTCATAGCCATCGGTAATTGCTTTAAATTTTTCTACTGGAAAATGTGAGTCTACGGGCACCATTACATCGCCTTGAAGTTTGATCGCAAATTCTACATTTTCACCTGTATCTTCTTTCATCTTAACGTTGGTCTGAAATTGTGAAGCTGGTAATAGGTCTTTGATTAAAGCATCTAATGAAAACTCCGCAAGCGTTCCATATTTTTTAACACCTGCTAAAATTTTAGTTATACCTTCTTGGCTTTTATTTAATAATTCGACCTGACTATTGAAGCTTCCTACTTTTTCATCAACCTTTGTTAGGGCCTCCGTCATGTCTTTAGTAACTCCAGTTGATAGGTTATTAAATGAAGTGGACATAGAACCTAGTGAAGTATTAATAGTAGTATTTAAAGTATCTTTTAATGAAGTAATTTCTGTTTTTAAATTAGCTATTTCTTCAGTTCCTTTATTTTCATTATCATCTCTAGGCTTAGATCTTAAGTTTAGATACAGAATGCCTAAAGTTGCTCCAAGCAATAAAAATAATAAAATTAATAAGATATTATCCATGATTCTATCATACTATTTTATAGTAAAAATTTGATTAATATATTTAATTATTTACAAGTGCTTCTATGGAATTGTTCTTAATATTAAAAATACTCTTCATAGTTGGGGCTCTAATTGCTCTTTATGCTGTATTGAGAAACCTAGATATTATTAAGATTATCTTGGTTTATTTTAAAGACTTAATTCTTAGAAAATAATTTAAGTAATTTTTTAAGAGCATTACTCTTTGAAGTTGATTTAGAAATCATCATACAGGCTTCTGATCTTAATATTTCACCGTCCTTAAGTATTCGAAGATTGTTCGCTCTTAAAGTTTCTCCAGTAGATGTAATATCAGTTACAATCTCGGAGGAACCAGTAAAAGGGTATGCTTCAGTTGCACCAAGACTGCTAACAAGCTTAAATTGAGTAACACCCTTAGAGAATAAAAACTTTCTTGTTAAATTTGGATATTTTGTTGCAACTCTTAATCTTTTCTTCTTTTTGTCTTTAAATTCAAAAGCAATTTCCTCAAGATCTGCAACCGTTTGAACATCAATCCAGGGATCGGGAATAGCCACAACTAATATCGCTTTACCAAATCCATATTTCTTAACTACATTAATTTTATTTTGAATATTGATTTCACTTTCTTTTAATAGATCAAAACCAGAAAAACCAAGATCCAATGATCCATCTCCAAGTCTTTCAACTATCTCTCTTGCGTGCAAATATAATATCTTAACATTAGATAAGTGTTTAATGGATCCTAATAGATCTCTTTCCCCTCTTTCAGATATTAAGTTTAATTTATTTTTTTTAAAGACCTTTAAGATATCTTTTCTAAGTCTGCCTTTACTAGGAATGCCAATATTAATTATATTTTCCATATTAATAGTTTAAATTTAAAGCAGCTCCTACTGCTGGGACTTGTTTTTTTGATCCAAGGTCTGAAATTAATTTATCAAATCTTCCACCGTTACAAATATTGATATTTTTAGATTTAGATTTAATATCAATTTTAAAAACCATGCCTGTATAATATTCCAATTGACGCCCAAAAGATGTTGAAAACTCTACATTTAGTTTTTGGGTTTTATTTAATGAGGTTGGAAAATATTTTTGGTCTACAACTAAGTTAATCTTATTTTTTTTAAAGAAAGTATTAAGTTTTTCTGCAGCTTTGTTTATAGGACAATTAATTTTTAAAAACCCTTTAATAATTTTTGATACATTTTTACCTCTACTTGTTCTTCTTGGATCTTTAATTTTATTATCAAATCTCTTTAAAATTTCCTCAATAGAACGTCCAGCAACTACTGTTTGTTGCTTATCTTTCAACATTTTTTGATATCTTTTTTTATCAACTTCAACAATTGTTGGATCAACATCAGAATTAGTCTCTAATCTTTTTAATAAATCATTAAAATAATCTTCTCTCCAAAAATGTCTTGAAAGTCTTAGTTTCCATCGTTTTGGAATATCTAACTTAGAAATTAATAAATTAAAAATCTCAACATTGCCAATCTTTAGAGTTCCTTTTGTATAACTTAAATTTGATAAAGATTTTAAAGCAGTATTGATAATTTCTTTGTCATCATTTTTTTCATCTTTAGAGCCAATTATTTCAAAACCTATTTGATCTCTTATGATAGAATCTTTTTTATTGTTTGATTTTCTATAAGCTTGACCGCTATAGAATATTTTTTCCTTACCCATTAGATTGTTTTCTAAATACCTTAAACAAGATGCTATTGTAAGATCTGGTCTTAGACAAAGTTCACTACCATTTTGATCAATAAATGAAAAAATAAATTTTCTAAAACTCTCTCCTGATCTTTGTACAATATGATCAGCTTCAATTACTGAAGGTAAATCAATATATTTAAATCCTTTAGATTTAACCGATCTAAGAATTTTTTCAGATAAATTTTTTGATTTTATCAATTAGGCTTTCTTTTGGGAACGTTACTTGATTGTTTTCACCTTTAACACCTAAAAGGTTTTTTAAAGTAATCGTATTATTATTAAATTCATTTTCACCACATATAACTGCAATGGAACACTGTTTTTTATTAGCATAAGTTAATTGTTTACCAAGATTTTTTTTACTATCTAAAAATATTTCAGAGTTAATATTATTGTCCCTTAAAATTTTTAAAATTTCATAGTAATTTTTTAAATATTTTTCATCCATTACACAAATAATGACTAATTTTTTTACATCAACCTCAATTTGATCAAGTTGCATCATTGCAAATAGCAATCGGTCAACTCCAATACTCATTCCAGTTCCAGGAATATCAGCTCCCTTAAATCTTGAGATTAGTTTATTGTATTGCCCACCCGAACAGATACTTCCGATATCAACTTCTTTACCTTTGCTGTTTGTTGCTTTGAAATTTAAGTTTGTTTCAACACAAAATCCATCATAATAAGCAAGACCCCTAACAATAGTAAAATTAGTTTTGATTTGGTCAAAATAGTCACCATAACTTGCAACTTTTAATAAATTTTCTAACTCTTTGATTCCTTCTTGAGATAAAGGATTTTTTAAATTTTCTTTTAGTTCTTTTAAATCTTTTACTTTTAAGAAATTAATAATTTGAGAAGCCTCACCATCAGTTAAATCAGCTCCTTTTGTAATTGCTCCACTGCCATCTATTCTTTCTTTTTTCAACAAATCCTCAACGCCTTTTAATCCAAAGTTAGGCTTATCCAATTTATCTATTGCTCTCATAACCTTTATCTTTTTGTCTTCAGATATATTTAGATCTTCAATTAACCCTTGAACAATCTTTCTATTGCTAATGTTTACTACAAACTGGTCTTTTTTTAATCCACATGCAAGAAGTGTACTTACAATTAAATTACATAATTCTGCATTTGCTTGTGCTGGATTGACGTTACCTACAATGTCACAATCTGCTTGAGTAAATTCTCGATATCTAGCATTACCGGCTTTTTCATTTCTAAATACATTTTGAATTGCATATCTTTTATAAGGCAAAGGTAATTCTTGATTGTTTTGTGCGACAAATCTAGCTAACGGACTTGATAAATCATATCGAAGAGTAATATCTTTTTCACCATCTTTAAATGAGAATACACCAGACATAGGATTATTATCATCATCTGCAAGAAATGATCCAATATTCTCTGAAATTTCAAATGATGGAGTTTCAAGTGGTTCAAAGCCAAACTTTACAAAATTATTCTCAATAATATTAATTAACTTCTTCTTGAGAATTAATTTTTTATTCCATCTATCTTCAAACCCTGAGGGTAACCCAGGGATTAATTTATTTTCTTTATTCATTTTTTTGGTACCCGCGCTTGGAATCGAACCAAATCCTATAGTTCCACAAACTATCGTACTAACCGTTATACTACGCAGGCATTACTTGTTTTTATATTATTTTTATATGGATTAAAATTATATTATAAATAAATAGCCTACAGGCTATGGAAACAAACTCTATGAGCACTTCTTGAAGTCTCTATGTATGTAATATTTATAATCATAGACAGTTTTTTAGACAATTCTAAATAATATTCAATATCTAAATACAAAAGAGTATTAATTTTATTTGAAAGAAGGTGGTGGTGGCCCCAACTGGACTCGAACCAGTGACACACGGATTTTCAATCCGATGCTCTACCAACTGAGCTACAGGGCCCCATATTAACCTCTAAAAACTATTCGCCCCTTAGTTAAATCATAAGGGGTAACTTCTACTGTAACGTTGTCAGAGCTTAAAATTCTAATACGATTTTTTCTTAATTTGCCAGCTGTATGTGCTGTAATTATATGCCCGTTTTCAAGCTTCACTCTAAATTGTGCATTCTTTAGAATTTCAATCACTTGACCTTTAAAACTGAGTACGTCTTGCTTTGACAATATTATTTTCTCCTAATTCTTTTTTTTACTGAACGAGCATGTCCTGTTAGCCCCTCATAATTTGCAAGAGTTATAACGGATGGTCCAAGACTTTCAATACCCTTTTTTGTTAAGTTTATATAAGAAATTCTTTTATAAAATTCATTTACACTTATGCCTGAAGAATATTTTGCAGATCCATTAGTTGGTAAAATATGGTTTGATCCAACATTGTAATCACTCATTGCCATTACCGCGTACTTTCCTAAACAAATTGATCCAGCATTATTAATCTTAGAAACAAATGATTTATAGTTTTTTACGTTTAACTCTAAGTGCTCGGGTGCAATTTTATTCACTACTTCAGCTATCTTTTTATCTGAACTAATATGAATTAAAATTCCATTATCCATAATACTTTTTTTTGCAATTGAAAATCTTGAAATTTCTTTCAATTGATTAAAAATTTCTAGTTTAACTTTATCAACTAACCTTTTATCTTTTGAAATTAAAATACATTGAGCTAACGGGTCATGTTCTGCTTGACCTATTAAATCACTTGCAACCCAAGCCGGATTTGAAAATTTATCACACACTATTGTTACCTCTGAAGGGCCAGCAGTCATTCCCTCAATTCCAACGTCACCAAATACCTCTTTTTTAGCAGCTGCTACGTAAATATTTCCTGGACCAACAATCTTATTCACTTTTTTAATTTTTTTTGTCCCGTACGCGACAGCAGCTATTGCAGACGGACCACCTATTGAATAAATTTCTTTTATCTTACATTTTCTAGCAGCATACAAAACAGCAGGACTTTGTTTTCCTTTATAACCAGGATTAATCATTACTATTCTTTTAACACCCGCAATAAGGGCTGGAATAGCATTCATTAAAACACTTGATGGATAAGAAACAGATGAGCCTGGCACATATATTGCAACAGATTCTATTGGTAAATATTTATACTCAAGTTTGTTTTTAAATTTATCAGTATACGAAATATCTTCAGATTTCTGTAAAGAGTGAAATTTATGAATTCGGTCATAAGCAATATTAATTGCTTGTTTTACTTTTTTATCTAAACTTGCTACAGATTTTGAGATTAATTTTGAGCTTGTAACTATTTTTGAATTTTTATTAAATCTTTTTTCATATTTTAATAAAGCCTTATCGCCATTTTTTTTTACATCCTTAATAATATTGGTAACTGAAATAAAACTTGATTGAAATTTATTTTTTCTTTTTGAGAGCAACTGGTCTAAATTACGATCAAAAGTTTTGCTATTGCTATTTAATGTTTTCATTAATCATTTAATTTCGTTTTGATCTTCTAGGCTTATTTCAATTGTTTCAGTCTTCAAAGAAATATGGGCATTATCATTAAACATTAAACTAATCTCAAAATCATTTTCATTTTTTAGATAATCAATTCCAACAAGTTCTAAAACTAACTCTTTTTTTTTTTGATCAATATTCTTTGATTTCACAAAATCTACAAAATCAAATTTACAAATACTATTAATTTTTTTATCCTTTTGACCAGACTCAACTCTGATTCTTTCAATTGAAATTAAAAATATTTTATTGGATTTTAAAAATTTAATATCTGAGATTTTTACTTTAGCCCCCTCACAGCAAGCTGATATCATTTGAAGTCCTTCATTATCTGTTGCTATAATTTTTGCTAAATATTTTTTATTCATTAATTAACTCGTCTTATTTTGGCGCCTACTTTTTTTAATTTTTTTTCAATATTTTCATATCCTCTATCAAGATGATAAATTCTATTAATAACCGATTTTCCTTTAGATGTTAATGCTGCTAAAATTAGTGAAACTGATGCTCTTAAGTCAGTTGCCATTAGTTCTGCTGGTGCAAAATTAATATTACCTTTAACTAATGCTTTATTGCCATTAGTTAAAATTTTTGCACCCATTCGATTTAATTCAGCAACGTGCATAAACCTGTTTTCAAAAATATTTTCTTGAATAATTGAACTTTTATTGGCTCTACACAATAACACCATTATTTGAGCCTGCAAATCAGTTGGAAAACCTGGGTAAGGAGCAGTTTTAATTTTCATACTTTTTATTTTTTTATTTCCAATAATTTGAACTTCATTTTTCTTTACTATTATTTTAGAGCCTATTTTTTTAAGAATATCTATTTCTGTTTTAATTATTTTTGGAATAATATTTTGTATTTTTAAATTACCTTCGGTAACAGCAGCTGCAATCAAATATGTGCCTGCTTCAATACGATCGAACATTACTGAATAACTAATTTCTTTTAGTTTGCTAACTCCAATAATTTTAATTGTTCTTTTAGATTTCCATTTTATTTTGCATCCAATTTTATTTAAGAAATTCACTAAATCTTTAATTTCGGGTTCAATCGCACAATTTGATAATATGGTAGTTCCTTCTGCTAAACTTGCTGCAATAATTAAATTTTCAGTTGCACCGACTGATATTTTTGAAAAATGAATATTATTTCCCTTTAAACCTTTTGGTGCATTAGCAATTACATATCCTTGATGAATTTTATATTTTACACCTAATTTTGATATTGCTTTTAAATGAATATCAACTGGGCGAGTACCTATTGCACATCCACCTGGTAAAGATACTTTAGCAAAACCAAATTTTGCCAGCAAAGGTCCCAAAACTAAAATCCCTGCCCGCATAGTTTTTACCAAATTATAAGATGCAAAATTTTTTTGTTGTTTTGTGTTATCTATAATTATTTGTTCTTTATTAATTTTTATTTTAGAGCCTAGTGATTGTAATAAAGTAAGCATCGTCTCAATATCTCCAACCTTAGGTAGATTTTTAAGAATAATTCTATTATTAGATAGTAATGTTGCTGCAAGAATTGGTAAAGAGGCGTTCTTAGAACCAGATATTTTAATTTGTCCCTTGAGCTTGTTTCCTCCAAAGACCTCTAATTTTTGCATGATTAGACTTTGGGTAGTGTTACTCCAGTTTGGCCCATATATTTGCCTTTTCGGTCAGCATAAGTTACTTCTGGTTTTTCATTTCCTTTTAAAAAAATAAACTGAGCCACACCTTCATTTGCATAAATTTTAGCAGGTAGAGGTGTTGTGTTTGAAAACTCTAAAGTGACATACCCCTCCCAGCCAGGTTCTAGTGGAGTTACATTTACTATAATTCCACACCTTGCATATGTTGATTTTCCCAAGCATATAACCAGCACATCATCAGGAATTTTAAATTTTTCAACAGTTCTAGCTAATACAAATGAATTTGGTGGAACAATACACTCAGAAATATTTTTAGTAACAAAGTTAGTTGATTTAAAATTTTTTGGATCAACAATTTCAGAATTTACATTGGTAAAAATTTTGAACTCATCTGAAACTCTTGCATCATATCCAAAAGAAGAAAGTCCATAAGAAATGTTACCTCCTCTTACTTGTTTTTCTTCAAAAGGAGTAATCATACCTTCTTCTTTAGACATTTTTCTAATCCATTTATCTGAAAGTACTGACATTATTCATTTTTTTTTTTTTTTTTTGGAAAAGCTTTCTCTTTTTTAAATTTTTTCTAAGAGCTAAACTTAAACGCTCATTTTTTACTTTAGTGTTCATTCTTTATCTGGATTAGTTAAAAAGTCTAATGTAATTGGTTTTGAAGTGTCTAAAGCTGGTGCTTTAGGATCTTCTTCTTTTGGCCCATCTTTAGCTAATCTCTTTGCTTTTTTTTCAGCAAGTTTTTTTTCTCTTTTAGCTTGCTTTTCCATAAGCTTACTACTTTTAGTAGATTTAAAATTATAATGAATGCCCATAAAAAATCCTCACATGTATATAGTGCAAATTAATAAAAAAATTAAGGCAATAATTTGAAAAAAATGCTTTATTATCAACAATTAAATTAAATTGTTTCAAAAGCCCTCATAGTTAAGTGGTATAACATGTCCATGGTAAGGACAAATTTTAAGTTCGATTCTTGGTGGGGGCACCATTAAAAACTTTCCTTAAATAAAGAAAAAAAAGATTTTTTAAAGTTCTAAGTGTTTCAATTCTAGGAATTTTTGAAAGTCCTTCAAGTCTATCTTTAAAAATAATTGGAATTTCCTTAATATCAAAATTCCTTATATATATTTCAAAAACCACACACATCATAAAACTATAACCTTTAGCTTTAACTTGGTTTAAATCAAATTTTTTTAATTTTTTTAGATTAAACCCTCTGTATGAAGTTGTAAATTCAGTCAATTTAATTCCTAAAACTTTTTTTATGATTATGTTTCCATATTTGCTTAAAAATAATCTCCTACCTTGCATCAAACATTTGCCTTTAGGTAGATATCTCGAACCTATCACAAATGAATATTTATCTAAATATTTAACGAAATTTTTTATTTCGTAAGGATCATGAGACATGTCTGCATCCATTGTGATTAAATAGTCATATTTATTTCTCAATGCAAATGTATAAGCCATTTTATGTGCACTATCTAAACCTAGTTTTTTACTTCTTAAAATTAAATTAAGATTCTTAATTTTTTTTTTTAATTCTATAACTTTTTCAGCGGTACCGTCTGGTGAGTTATCATCAATAACTAATATATCAACATTGGGATTAAATTTTTTTATCTTAAATAAAAGTTTATTAACATTATCAATCTCATTATAAGTGGCTGTAAAAACTAATATTTTTTTATTTAAAATTTTTTTTTGCATTAATTATATGGTATAATTAAATTATAACAAAACAATCTAATATATAATATATTAATATCTCATTATCAAAACTTATATGCTTTTAATTAAATAATAAAAAATTGTATATTAATGGAAAATAGATTTAACAAATATTTTAAATTTTATTTAAGTTCACTATTTTTTTTTAGTTATATTTATTTAAGTAGCAAACATGATGTTGGCAACGACTCTACTATTTCAGAATGGTTAATTAATTATACAGGCGGTTTTACCAAAAGAGGCTTGATAGGGCAAATATCTATATTTGTAGCTAATTATTTTGAAAGCAATTTAAGAGACGTAGTTCTTATTTTTCAGGTTTCATTGGTTGGGATTTATTTGTTCTTAATTTATAAATTAACTTTAAATTTAAAAACAAATAAAATAATAATTTTTTCTTTATATACGCCAATATTTTTACTTTATCCTATTGCCGAAATTGAAGTTCTTGCTAGAAAAGAAGTCTTTATATTCTGTATTTTCATATTTTACATGTTTCTAAACACTGTAATTTTTCAAAACTTCTATAAGTTATTTTTTCTACCAATCACTGTTCTGATTTGGGAACCTGTGATATTTTATTTTTTATTTTTTTTAGCAACAGATATAATTAAAAACAATATAGAAAAAGTTAATAAAAAATTTTTCCTTAACTTACTTTATTATGCGCCAGCTATTCTTATTGCTTTTTATATAGCGTTTAATCCGATCAGCACTGAGGGACATGACACAATGGTAGATTATTTAAAAAAAAATTTTAACGAAAATTGCTATATAGCCTGTACTTTTCTAAAATCTAAATCAAGTTTATATTCTCAATTTGAAGGTAATTTTAAACTTTATTCTTTTGAGGTTTTTTTTAGATACTTTTTAATAATTGCTATTGGATTCTCCCCTTTAGTCTTACTGTTGAAACACTCTAAATTAAAAAATACAAAATTATTTTATTTTAAATATTTTAATAATTTGTTACCACCTATTTCTTTAATGTGCATACCTGTAATACTATTATTTGCTATGGGCTTCGATTGGGGAAGGTGGGTAAATATTAGTTATGTTTTTGTGATTGTGCTGTATATTTATTTGTTTAAACAAAATTTAATTATACTTAATAAAACAATTTACAATTTAACAATTTACAAAATTCTTGATAAAAAAATAATTTATATTTTTGTTTTTGTTGTTTTTTGTTTTGGATGGAATCCAAAGACAGTTATTACAGGCGATATCGCTACAAATCCTCTGTGGAAAATTCCTTATAATGCTAGTAAAATAATATTCGGATTTGGCAGTTTTAGAATCTTACAAGATGCCCCAATATCAATATGGCATAAAAAATATATTGAATAGCTTATTATTTATAAAATAAATTTCTAATAAAAATTGTAATTACTAATAAAGCGGCAAAGGCAATCAAGGGAATATAAATTTCTGGCGCAGTAACTAAATCTATTATTCTTGGTGCCTCTAAATTCTGATCAATTATTTTTTCTAACCCACTTCCGATAGATACTACCAAGAAAAGCTGAGGTATCATTCCAATTAAAGTTGCAAAAAAAAAATTGGAAATTTTTACATTAAAAATACAAGGTAAAACATTTGATAAAGCAAAAGGAATACCACCAACAAATCTATAAACTAATAAATAAATAAATTCAGATTTCTTAAATTTCTCTTCAAGATTTTTGAATTTATTTAAAAATTTATCCCTAATCATTTTTTTAAAAAAATAATTTGCAAAAATATAAAGTCCTGTTGCACCAACAGTCATTCCAAAAATCAGAAATATTAATCCTAACCATTTTCCAAAAATAAACCCAGCAAGTAGAGCAATTGGGGACCCAAATCCAGCAGCAAAAACCCAAATAGCTGTAAACAAGATAAACAAGAAAGATGATAATAATAAATTTGATTTTCTAAGTTCAAAAAAATAATCCCTATTATTTTTTATAAACTCATAACTGGTAATCTCTTGAAGACTAAATTTTGAAAAGAAAAAATATAAAAACAAACTAATAGCTGATACGTAGAATAGACCAATAAATAATTTAATTTTTTTAGATTTTTCCATAAATTTGAATGTTAATAATAAAATCTTCTATTTGCTATTTATATATTTAATTACTATAAAGATCGAAATTTAATAAAAAATTTAACCGCATTATATGAAAAGAACATATCAACCCAAAAAAGGTAAAAGATTAAAAAAACACGGGTTTAGATCTAAAATGAAAACCAAAGGTGGTCGAAAACTTCTTAAAAGAAGAAGGGCTAGAGGAAGAAAAGATTTAACAGTTTCATCTACTGTTAAAAAAAAATAATCAGATTTAATGAAAAGCAAAATACTTGCTCTTTCAAAAAATGAGGAATTCAAAAATCTCCTTAAACAAAAAAAGATTTCCAATAAGTATGTGACAATTTTTTATGGTCATTTAAATAATAAAGATCAGAATAAATTGAACATAAGCTTTGTAACAAAGAAAAAAATTGGTAACGCTGTAAAAAGAAACAAGATTAAAAGACGTTTAAGAAATATAGCTAATGATGCGGTAAAAAATATATCTTTAAGATTTAATTATTCATATCTTGTTATTGCTAAGCCAACTATGTTAAACAACGAATATATAATTATAAAAGAAACTCTGTTTCGAGATTTAGAAAGAATACGTTAATGAATTTCTTCACGCTAATCCTAATAAATTTAATTAAAGGATATAGATTTTTTATAAGTCCTTTACTGGGCCATTCATGTCGTTACTTGCCTACTTGCTCCGAATACAGTATAGAAACTCTAAAAATTTTTGGTTTTTTTAAAGGTTTTTATATCAGTATTAAAAGAATTTTATCATGTCATCCTATTAAATTTTTAGGTGGTGGTGAAGGATTTGATCCAGTAAGAAAAAAAATAAGAATTAAGAAATAATGGAAACACGAAACGTAATAGCAGCAATTTCCCTTTCAGCGGCTGTTATAATCTTATACAGCTTATTCTTTGCTCCACCACCAGTTACGAAAGAAAATTTAATTGAGAAAGTTAAGACTGAAAAAAATACTGACACACCAAGCCTAGATCAAAAAAAAAACATAACTGTAATTTCAAGAGAAGAGGCTCTAAGTCAAAGCAAAAGAATTCAATTTGAAAATCAAAGTATAGTTGGATCAATCTCTTTAAAAGGTGCTGCAATTGATGACTTAACTTTTAAAGAATATAATGTGAGTTTAAATAGTGATGAGAAAGTTACACTTTTAGCCCCGAGAAATACTAATGATGGATATTTAATTGAAAGTGGCTTTATAACTACTGATAAAAATATTGATATTCCAAATTCAAACTCTATCTGGTCGATATCAGGAAATAATAAATTAACTGATCAGTCTTCAATAAAATTATCATGGACTAATGATCAAGGGATTACTTTTGAAAAAGAAATAGCTCTAGATGATAGATTTTTATTTACTATTAAACAAAGAGTTATTAACTCAACAGATAAAACATATGATTTTTATTCATATGGACAAATTATAAGAAATAAAATTCCTGAAATATCAAACTTTTATATTCTTCATGAGGGTCTTCTTGCAACATTAGATGACGAGCTGATTGAAGAAGATTATGATGATATTCAAGAAAAAAAGTTTTCAAAAACGTCTCAGAAAGGATGGCTTGGAATTTCAGATAAATTTTGGATAACTTCATTAATCCCACCGAGTGGCAAAGAATTTAAAACTACATTTGACTATAAAGATAAATTTCGTGCAAATTTTGTTGGGACAGAACCTCTAGAGCTAAAGGGAAGCTCAAGCATTGAGGATAAAATGCAAATTATAGTAGCTGCTAAAAGAGTTGATATAATTGATGGTTATGCTGAGTCCTTAAAAATAGATAAGTTTGATTTGGCAATTGACTGGGGGTTTCTATACTTTATAACCAAACCATTATTCCACGGTATAGACTATTTCTTTAAACTATTTGGAAACTACGGTCTTGCAATTATTGCAATTACATTTTGTATTAGACTTGCATTCTTTCCACTTGCAAACTTCTCATTCAAAAGTATGGCGAAGATGAAGCAGTTACAGCCTGAGATGGTAAGACTTAAGGATCTTCATAAAGACGATAAAATGAAATTACAGCAAGAAATGATGTCTCTTTATAAAAAAGAAAAAGTAAATCCTATGTCTGGTTGTTTACCTATTTTGGTTCAGATTCCTGTATTCTTTGCATTATATAAAGTTTTATTTGTAACTATTGAAATGAGACAAATGCCTTTCTTTGGTTGGATACAAGATTTGTCAGAAAGAGACCCTACATCACTATTTAATTTATTTGGATTATTGCCATACGATGTACCTTCATTTTTAATGATTGGTGCATGGCCAATTGCTATGGGAGTTTCTATGTTTATTCAGCAGAAATTAAATCCTGCTCCCACAGACCCCATGCAAGCAAAAATATTTATGTTCTTCCCTCTTTTCCTAACAGTAATTTTAGCTCCATTCCCCGCTGGATTAGTGGTCTATTGGACGGTCAATAATATTTTAACTATGGCACAACAAGTATTCATAATGAAACGAACTACCATCAAGACAACAGCTTAATGTTGAATATCAAAGAAGTGGAGTTAAAAAAAATCCTACCGCCTGATGGTCCTTCAATTGATGAGGTAAAAAGATATTTAGAAAAATATAACAATGAATATATTGTCATTAAATGTGGTGGAAGCGTTTTAGTTGATCAAAATTTATTCAATATTTTTATAAAAGATGTTGCTGTATTAAATAAGCTAGGTTTTAATCCTATAATTATTCACGGTGGTGGAAAAAGAATTAACAGTAAACTTTTAGAATTTAATATAAAAAGTAATTTTATTAACGGCCTAAGGGTTACAGATAAAAATACTATCAATATAGTTGAAGATGTATTAATTGAATTTAATAAAGAAATTGTTGACGCTTTAAAAATTCAATCTTGTAACACGAGAAGAATAACCTCAAAAGAATTCAATATAATAATTGTAAAACCAGAAAGTGATGAATTGGGTTTTGTAGGAACTCCCACAAGTATTAAAACTAGTGCTTTAAAAGAAATTATTAAAGCTAATGAAGTGCCTGTTGTGGCTCCACTAGGATTGGATAAAAATAATCAAACTTTTAATATCAATGCAGACACTGTTGCTGGATCAATAGCCAAAGAATTAAAGGCTAGAAGATTAATGATTATTAGTGATGTAGAGGGCGTACTTGATAATGAAAAAAAACTAATAACTGAAATTAACTCTCAAAAAGCTAAAGAATTAATTGATCAAAACATTATATCAGGCGGTATGATACCCAAAATTAATAATTGTTTAGATGTTGCAAGCAATGGAGTGAAAGGGGTTGTTATTATAGATGGTCGAAAAAACCATTCTATTCTTTTTGAACTATTATCCGACAAAGGCTCAGGAACATTGATTAGACAATGAAAGATTTAATTAATATAAAATATTGGATATTTGATCTTGATAACACTCTTTATAGTGGTCAAACTCAAGTTTTTTCTGAAGTAGATAAGAAAATGTCCTCTTTCATCTCTAAAAAATTTAATGTCGATCTTGTAAAAGCTAAAGAAATTCAAAAAAAATATTTTTATGAATATGGGACAACTCTCTCAGGGTTAATGAATCATGACAATATAGATCCCCAGGAATTTTTAGAATTTGTTCACGATATTGATATTAGTTGGTTGCCAAAAGATAAAATTCTAAGAGAAGAGCTTATAAAAATAAAAGAAAAGAAGATTATTTTTACCAACGGTTCACATGCTCATGTTGAAAATGTTACTAAACAACTTGGTATTGATGGTTTATTTGATGGCGCCTTTGATATAACAGATGCAAATTACGTTCCAAAACCACACTTAGATCCATATCAAAAACTAATTAAAAAATTTGATCTAAATCCAAATGAATCAATTTTAATTGAAGATATTGCGCACAACTTAGAACAAGCTAAAAATTTAGGAATGAAAACTTGCTGGTTAGAAAATGAAGAAGCATTTGCAAAAAAAGACTCTGACAAGCCTTACATAGACTATAAGATTAAGAACTTGCCTTCTTTTCTTCAAGAAATTAATATATTAAAGGGTGATTAAATTAACCATCTAAAATAAAAAAATATGAGTAATATAGAAAAAATTATAAATGAGGCATGGGAAAATAGAGATGGTGTAAACCAAGATTCTAATCAAAGTTTAAAAGATACCATCAATCAAATGATTGCTGATTTAGATAGTGGTAAAGTAAGAGTTGCAGAAAAAATAAATGGTGAATGGGTAACTCATCAACATATTAAAAAAGCTATCATGCTAAGCTTTAGAATATATCCAATGGAAAATTTAATTGGACCATACAGTAGCTGGTATGACAAGGCACATTTGTTAAAGGGCAAGACAGCTGATTGGACTAAAGAAGATCATGAAAAAGCTGGGTTTAGAATGGTGCCTAACTCTCCTGTAAGAAAAGGATCCTTTGTTGGAAAAAACGCAGTGCTTATGCCATGCTACGTAAATATTGGAGCCTACATCGATGAGGGAACTATGATGGATACTTTTAGTCGTGCTGGTAGTTGCTGCCAGATAGGAAAAAATTGTCATATTTCTGCAGGTAGTGGAATTGGGGGCGTTCTTGAACCTGCTCAAGCATTACCTACAATTATTGAAGACAACGTATTTGTTGGAGCTATGTCGGAAGTTGTTGAAGGCATTATTGTTGGAGAAGGCTCTGTTTTAAGTATGGGAATGTACATTGGACAATCTACTAAGATAGTAAATAGAAAAACTGGAGAAATTACTTATGGAAAAATTCCTCCTTATTCTGTAGTTGTGCCCGGTTCATTGCCTGATAAAAATAATTCTTCTGCTCCATCTCTTTATTGTGCAGTAATAATCAAACAGGTTGATGAAAAAACAAGATCAAAAACTTCTGTTAACGACCTATTAAGAGAATAGATTTATAATGGCAACTATTAATGAACTTCAATTAGCTAAGGAGCTAATTAAATTTCCAACTGTAACACCTGTTGATGCTGGAGTAATGAGGTTTTTAGAAAAAAAACTTAAAACTCTTGGCTTTAAAACGAAAGTTCTAGAATTTAGAGAAAAAGACAGTGAACCAGTAAAAAATCTGTACGCAAGGCTTGGAAAAAAGGGTCCAAATTTTTGTTATGCAGGTCACCTAGATGTCGTACCAGCAGGAAATTTAAAAGACTGGACTGTAAACCCATTTAAACCCTCTGTTAAAAAAGGATATTTAATTGGAAGAGGTGCTAATGATATGAAAAGCTCAATAGCTGCATTTGTTTCTGCGGTAAGTGATTTTTTAAAAAATAAAAAAAAGTTTAGTGGATCTATTAGCCTTTTGATTACAGGAGATGAAGAAGGAGTTGCAATTAATGGAACCAAAAAAGTAGTTGATTATTTAAAAAAGAAAAAAGAAAAGATAGATTTTTGCTTAGTTGGAGAGCCCACTAACCCTAATAAATTAGGTCAAATGATTAAAATTGGCCGAAGAGGAAGCATCACAGGCAGACTTTCAATTATAGGTATTCAAGGTCATGTGGCGTACCCGCAAAGAGCTAACAATCCATCTACAGCACTTGTGCAGATTCTAAAAGAATTAAAAGAAATTAGATTTGACAAAGGTACAAAGGATTTTCAACCAACAAATCTTGAAATTACTAGGATCGATATTAATAATTTTGCTGATAATGTAATACCAAAATTAGCAAATGCTTCATTTAATATAAGATTTAATAACAAGCATTCTTCAAGTTCTATAAAAAAGAAAATTGATAAAATTATAAAAAAAATAAGTAAAAGAAATAAGTCAAAATACAAGATTGATTATAGTGTTTCTGGAGAGGCGTTTCTTACAAAGCCAAATAGTACAACTTTTATGATTCAGGATATCATCAAAAAAATTACAAAAATTAAACCTCAACTGTCAACAACTGGTGGAACTTCTGATGCAAGATTTATTAGAAAAATAGCCCCATGTTTAGAATTTGGTTTAGTTGGCAAAACTATGCATAAAGTAGATGAGGCTGTTTCATTGACTGACTTAAAAAAACTGACCAAAATATACACTGAAATTCTTAAAAATTATTTTTAATGATTTACATTAAAGCAAATATTCCAAAAGAATTAAATTATATTGATGATGAATTAAAAGCTATCTATCATTCTATAGATTCAGTCTGTTTTTATATTTTCAAAAATAGAGATCAGAGAAATGAATTTGTAGAATTAACTAAAGGAATAAATAAAACTGATCGAGAAACTATTTATTAAAAATATTAATCTTAAATGAAAACTGGCTTAATTACCTCTGATACTTATCAAAATCATATTACAGGAGATGGGCATCCAGAAAAAGTTGATAGGGTTACTGCGGTTATTGATAATTTTAAAAAATTAGATAACAAGAATCTAATTTGGAAAAAGCCAGTAAAATTTGATAAATCTCTTTTAATTAATACTCATTCTTCTGAATACATAAATCAAGTTAGTCAGTCATTTCCAGAAAATGGCTTAGCTTTTCTTGACGGTGATACCGTTGTTTCACCAGGAAGCAAGGATGCAACAAAAGATGCTGTTGGATCAATTATAGCTGCGATTGATGGTGTTCAAAGTAAAGAATTCAAAAATGCATTCTGTGCTGTCAGGCCACCCGGTCATCATGCTGAGAAAGAAAAGGCAATGGGATTTTGTATATATAACAATGTGGCTGTCGGAGCTAACTACTTAATTAAAAAATATAAATACAATAAAATTGCTATTATTGATTTTGATGTCCATCATGGAAATGGGACTCAGGATATCTTTTATAATAATAAAAAAGTTTTATATATTTCAACCCATCAATATCCCTACTATCCAGGCACAGGTTCAGAAAAAGAAAAAGGTAAATTCAACAATATTTTCAATATTCCGCTTGATGCGGGCACAACAGCGGAAGAATATTTAAATGCTTATGAGCATGTGTTAGATAAAATTAAAGAATTTAAGCCAGAATTTTTGTTATTTTCAGCGGGTTTTGATGCACATATTGACGATCCTTTAGCACAATTAAAATTAGAATCAGAGGATTTTTATAAAATCACTAGAAGAACTTTGGAGCTTTCAAAATCATTTTGTAACGGAAATGTTGTTTCAATACTTGAAGGTGGTTATGACCTCAAAGCTCTTCAAGATAGTACTCGAAGGCATGTTGATGCTTTAATAGAATTTAATTGATAATTCTTACATAAGCTCTAAAAAATCGTTATGAAATCATATAGAATTAAAAAGTCCAACATTGATAAAAAAGGTAGGGGTCTTTATGCTATAAAAAACATCAAAGAAGGCACAAAGATAATTGATTATTTGGGAAAATTAATCACCAAAAAACAAACAGAAGAGTCTGACAAGTATGATAATAGTAAACCTATTTATTTATTTACTGTAAACAAAAAATACGACATGGATGGAGATTTTTCATGGAATACAGCAAGATTAATTAATCATTCATGCAACAATAATTCTGACTATGATGGTAAAGGATTAAAATTGTGGGTCAAGGCAATTAAAGATATTAAAAAAGGTGAAGAGCTTACTTGTGATTATGGTTTTGGATATGATGAAAATTACAAAGATTTCCCCTGTAAGTGTAGGTCGAAAAATTGTTGTGGTTATATAATAAGATCTGAATCTAGATGGCGAATTAATAAAAAATTTGCAATGAGTAATAAAAATAAATTAATAAATAATTCTCTTTAAAAAGAGTCCCTCAGGAGGAGCAGGTGGTGCACAAAGTATTCTTTTTTTTGATTTGAACACTTTATCAAATATTTTCAAATCCCATTTTTTTTCACCTAAATATTTAAGACAACCAACCATAGACCTCACCTGTTGTTGTAAATAAGATTTTGAATTAAATTCTATTTCTATTTTTTTTTTTGATGATCTAATTTTTATTGATTTGATTGTTTTAATTGGACTTTTGGCATGACAGCTTGAAGATCGAAAGGTAGAATAGTCATTAGTCCCAATTAATTTCTTTGCACCTTTTTTTATTAAATCTAAATCTAAAGGCTTTCTAACATGCCAGCCTCTTTTTTTTTCAATTATAGGGGTACTTATTTGATTAAATATTACGTATTTATAAATTCGTTGCTTTGCCGAAAATCTTGAATGAAATTTATTATTTCTTTTCTTAATTTTTTTAATTGCAATACCTTGGTCGTTTAAAAAATGATTAATTGATTTTAAAAATTTTGTTAAATCTATAATTTCATTTTGACAATCAAAGTGGGCAGATTGCTCAATCGCATGAACACCTGTATCTGTTCTGCCTGAACCATTTAAAATTATTTTTTCTTTCAAAAGTTTTTTGAGTTTTTTTTGAATAAGTCCCTGAATGGTTGGGCCTTTTTTTTGAATTTGCCACCCCCTAAAATTTGTACCCACATATTCAATAAGTAACTGATATCTAATCATTTAAATAAGCACACCTTTTTTTATTTGGGAACCAGGCATAAATTCTCCTATATTTTGCGGCCTTTTCCCTTGTCTTTGAATTTCTTTAATTTTAATTGACTGCTTATTCCCACAGGCAACTTCTAAATAATCTGAAACAACCTCACCAGGATTTCCAATACTGTTGCCAATTTCTGCTTTTAAAATTTTGTATCTTTCCCCTTTATGTATAAAAAAAGCTCCAGGCACTGGATACAAACCATTTATTTTTCCATTGATATTTTTAGCATTATCACTCCAATTAATTTCACCTTCTGCTTTTTGAATTTTGGACGCATATGTTGCTTTTGAATGGTCTTGTTCAATAAATTTTGCCTTGTCGTCTAATATATCATCAATATTTTCTAATATTTTATTTGCAGCTATTAGTGATAATTTCTCAGCTACGTCGCTAGCATTTAAATTGTTTTCTAAATCAATTTTGTAAATATTAGACACTGGCCCAGTATCTAATTGTTCTCCTATTTTCATAATACTTACACCAGTTTCTTCATCAAGGTTCATGATGGATCTTTGTATTGGTGCTGCCCCTCTCCACTTGGGTAGTATAGATGCATGAATATTTATAAACCCTTTTTTAGTTAAATCTAAAAATTCTTTTGGAATTATTTGACCGTAAGCTACTACTATTGCAAGATCAGCATCTATCGACTTAAAAAATTCATATTCCTCCTTATTTTCTTTTAAAAATTTTGGTGTTCTAAATTCTAAATTTAAAGTCTCAGCCATACTTTGAACTGGTGATTTATTTATCTTCTGTCCCCTTTGAGATTTTTTAGGAGGCTGTGTGTATACAGCCGAGATAGCATATCCATTTTGGTATAAAGATTTTAAAATTGGAACCGCAAACATTGGCGTACCCATAAAAACAATCTTTTTAAACATTATTTAAAGAATTGCTGTATTAGATTTTAATTTAGATAATTTTTTAATGATCATTGATCTTTTTAATTTTGAAAGGTAGTCAATGAATAATATTCCTTCTAAGTGGTCCATTTCATGCTGTATGCATGTTGCAAACAACCCATCAGCTTTTAATAGTTGTTTATCTCCATTATAATCTAAATATTCTACTTCACATTTTCTTGGTCTATCTATTTCTGCAAATTGATCTGGTACAGACAAACAGCCTTCTTCATAGGTAGCTTTTAATGAATCTTTATTCTTAATAACTGGATTTACAAAATACATAGGGTTTTTTTTTCCCTCTTCTTTACTAATATCTATTACTATAATTCTTTTTGGAACACCGATCTGTATTGCAGCGAGCCCTATCCCGTTTGCCTCGTACATGGTATCCATCATATCGTTCATTATATTTTGTTCTTGTTTACCAACCCGATCAACAGTTTTGGAAATCTGTCTAAGCATTTTATTAGGTTCAGTTATGATGGTTTTAACAGTCATTAATGAGTTTATTTTATTATAATTTCTAAACTTTTAAAGGTAGAACTTTTAATAAAATCTTATTTCTAATATAGTCGATATTTAATTGATTAAGGGCACTAACAATAAAATACAATGTATCTTCATCTAATAACTCCAATTCATCTTGGCCAATAACCTCTATTATTCTTAGCAGCACTGAGCCAATTTCGTTATTATTAATCATTACTTGGATATCAGACGGCATTTCAAAATCGTTAATTTTATAAAGATTATCATATTTTTTTGAAATCTTAATACCATCAGATTTTATAGACTCAATTAAGATAATATCTTTTTTAGAAAGAAAATATTTTTTATCTTTCTTAATTTTCTTTAAAAAATTATTCAAATCTTTTTCAATTTTAGACTTTGCAAAATCTCCATTAAAATAATTAACTAATTTAGATTGATGTAAGATATCTTTATTGAATTTAATATTTTTTGTCATCTCCATCTCATCTTTTAACGAGTTAAGATAGAATGATGTAAAGTTCGAAGGTACTTCCTCTGGATCTATATTTCTCAAAAATTTTTTTAATTCACTATCAAATGCATTTGAGTAATTATCTTTAATAAACAAATCTTTTAAAATTTTGATTAATTCTAGTTTTTTATTAACGTCTGATTCCAAAAGGATTCTCTGATATGCTAATGCACGAGCCTCAACATTTGTTAGCGTCTTACGAGCATCAGGGGCATTTAAAAGTTGATTAAAGTTGAATTGGAATTTCTTATAAAGCAGAAATAAATCTTCTTCTGGATAATTTTTTTCATTTGTTGCTTTTTCTATGAGTGAAACTTTATCAATTTCAGCAATGTCAATTTCTTCGATATTATATAATAAATTAGATGTGGATAAATATTTCCATATTAATTTGTTGGTATTTTTGTTTGGCTCAAACACAAATTTGGAATTAGTTCTGTGGGCTAGATGAAAATCTAAAATAGTATTTTCTGAAATAGTCAAATCTGACTTATCAGTATATCCAAATAAATAGTTTAATTTATTTTCAAAGTACTCATCCTTAAATCCAAGTTCTTTTTTTAAATCCAAAATTAATTGAGCCTCTTCATGTTTTCCATCATTAATTAAACAATATAAATTAAATTTTGATAAGTACTCATCATTGACTACCTCTGTATTATTTGAAAATATCTCACAAGACTTTATTACGTTTGATTCTGATAAGTGTTGATCAATTAAATACCGGCTTAGCAAGGGATGTAAATTTAATATTTGATTTTTGATTAAATATTCTTCAATTAAATCTCGATTTTTATTTTTAACAAGCCAATCGGATTTTATTTCTAAAAATTCTTCTTCTGTTATGTTAATATTTGGGTAATAGGCATTGGTTAACATTGTTATATTCATTAAATCAGACCCATCATCAGATAAATTTATCTTGGCTAATTTTGAAAAAATATTTTTAAGTTGATCACCATTTGAGTTTGACCACATATCGATTTTAAGATCATAATCTTCTGGGTCATAAAGTCCTATTATTTTTTGTTCTATAGAATTTACCGATGAGTCTACTCGTATAGTATCAATTTTTTTTTGTGATTGCATTTCGTAGATACTAGATTGCTCTGCCTGCTTAATAATATTTCCCTCGATAATTGAGGTATTTTTTGTAGCGTTCTCCTCAATTTTTTTTTCATCTATATTCCAAATATCAATTGGTTTATCCTCAGCATGAGTATTAAAGCCAATCAAAAAAATGATAAATATAATTGATAAATATTTTCTATTTAACAATTTTAAAATTTTCATTGGGGATACTTTTTTCTATTTCTTTTTTTGGTGCTGGAAAATCTATTCTGTTGAGTAGAAAAATTGCCACAAAAACTAGAGCGATAACTAAACTTAGTTTTACAACTAACCCTAAAGCACTTTTGCCAGAACTTGTATTTTTACTAAATTGCATATAACGTTGGTTAAAATCAAATTAAGACATATTTGTGTTTTTTCAATACAGTAATTTATGAAATCAAAAGAAAATTTAGTTTTTTTGGGCATGATGGGTTCAGGCAAGTCCTCTATTGGCTTAATTATATCAAAAAAATTAAATATTGATTTTATAGATGTCGATCAAGAAATTGAAAAAAAAATGGGAATGAAAATTTCAAAAATATTTGAAAATAAGGGTGAAATGTATTTCAGGGAAATTGAGGAAGCTAGCACTCTTAAAATATTAAAGAAAAATAAAACAGTAATTTCTCTTGGTGGAGGAGCTTTCTTGAATGATAAAATTAAAAATGAAATATTAAAAAATCATATCTCATTTTGGTTAAATTGGGACATCAAAACTCTAGTTGATAGAATTAAAGATAGTCAAAAAAGACCTGTTGCTTTTAATGCATCAAAAATTGAGCTGGTAGAACTAATACAAAAACGTTCTATTGTTTATTCAAAGGCTATGTATAAAATTGATTGTGAAAATCTTACAAAAAATGAGATTGTTAAAAATATATTAAAAATTTATGAAGCCCATTAAACTTACAGTTAAAACTAAATCTGAAATATACCCAATAATAATTGGTCAAAATATAATTAAAGATTTATCTAAATATTTTAATAGAAATTCTATTACATTTAATCAATGCCTTTTAATTGTTGATAGCAAAGTTCCAAATAGAATGGTTTTTAAAATTACCAAATCTTTAAAAAGAAAAAAAATTTTTAAATTTTTCTTTGATGCTAGTGAAAAAAATAAGAGTCAAATAAGTATAAATAAAATTTTGCAAATTTTGCTTTATAAAAACTTCTCAAGACAAGATTGCATAATATCTATTGGTGGCGGAATTACTGGTGATGTTAGCGGATTTGCAGCAAGTTTATATAAAAGGGGTTTGCAATTTATTAATTTACCAACGACTTTGTTATCTCAAGTAGATTCTTCTATCGGTGGCAAGACAGGTATTAACAAAAAAGAAGGGAAAAATCTTATAGGAAGTTTTTATCAACCTAAAATTGTTATTAGTGATACTGAATTTTTAAAATCGCTACCAAAAAGAGAAATTATCTGTGGATATGGAGAAATTTTCAAACATTCATTAATATTAAATAAAACTTTTTATAATTATCTAAACAATAATGTTTCAAAAATTTTAGATTTAAAAACTCCATTTATTGAAAAAGCAATTTTTGAAAGTTGTAAAATTAAGAAGATGGTTGTTGAAAAAGATGAAAAAGAAAAAGGGATTAGAAAAATATTAAATTTTGGACACACCTTTGCTCACGCTTATGAGGCTACACTTGGCTACTCTAAAAAACTAAATCATGGTGAGGCAGTAATACTTGGTATTATGACGGCACTAAAATTTAGTCTAGAAGCTAAACTAA
>CAJQSX010000017.1 GCA_905616465.1 uncultured Candidatus Pelagibacter sp.
ATTTTTTCTAATGATGATTTTTCTAATTCAGTGCCATCACTTGTTAAGTCAAAAATTCTTTTATCTGTAAAAATTTTACTTTCTCCTGTATCAGCCAAAATTATAAATTCATGAGATAAATTACCCCCAATAGGCCCTGCATCAGCAGCCATCGGGATAGCGGTTAATGATAATCTTTTAAAAGTTCTCAAGTAGGATAAAAAAAACTTATTATAAGAAAATAAGGCGTCTTCATCTGTAATGTCAAATGAATATGCATCTTTCATATAAAACTCTCTACCTCTCATAATTCCATATCGAGGTCTTACCTCATCTCTAAACTTCCACTGTATATGATACAGAAGTTGAGGTAAGGATTTATAAGATTTGATTGAAGTTCTAAAAATCTCAGTGATCTGCTCTTCATTTGTAGGACCGTAGAGCATTTCTCTATTTTGACGATCTTTAATTCTAAGCATTTCTTCTCCATAGTCATCGTATCGCCCGCTTTCTTTCCATATTTCGCTTGATTGAATTGTGGGCATTAAAACTTCTTGTGCACCAATTTTATTTTGTTCCTGGCGAACTATTTTTTCAATTTTTTTCATTACTTTAAATCCGAGAGGTAACCATGAATAAATACCAGCTGAAGCTTGCTTTATCATACCAACTCTTAACATTAGTTGATGAGACTTTATTTTAGCCTCTGAAGGATTATTTTTTAAAATCGGAATAAATAATTTAGATAAATACATCTTAATTGATAATATTTCTTAAATTTAAATATTCAAATTTAATTAATAAAAAAATTATTGTGAAAATAACTGTAGTTATACCTGTACAATAAAGGAATTTTTTTAACATTTTTGGGTTTTCTGGAGAACCAGAATCCTCACCTTCTATTTTAACAATTTTCGCTCTATTTACATCTATTGGTAGAATGGCAAAAAAAACAGTCCACCATATGATAATAAATATTATTGCTAAACCAGTAATGCTCATTAAATTTTTACTAGATTAATATTAGTAAAAGGTTTTTTTCCAGTTTGCTCTTTTGAAAATTTTCTACAAGCTATTTTAAGAGCATCAATTAAATTATATTCTTGTTTTTTACTTCCTAATTTAAAGGATCTTGTAACTTTAGCGATTACATCTTCTAATCCATAAACAAACTCATCTACATCAACAACAGGAATGCCTCTGAAGGTTAACACGGGTCTTTTATGAATATTACCTTTGGCCGTAATTAAAATGGTGGCCTCAATATAGCCGTTAGCACTCAAATTCTTTCTATCTTTAATAGATGGAGCGTCCTCTGCTACGCTGATATTTCCATCAAGGTAAAGTCTGCCACTTGGAGCTTTATCATAAACATATGGTTTGCCAGGATATAATTTAACAATATCACCATTTTCTACTTGAACAGGATTTGGAACATTCATTTCTTTAGCGAACTTCATGTGTTCTATCATATGACGGTGCTCACCATGAACTGGTATGGCGCACTGTGGTTTTACCCACTCATACATTTCTCTAAGATCATCTCTATTAGGATGTCCCGAAACATGAACAAATTCACTTTCTTCAGATATAACTTCTATGCCATCTTTCACTAATTGATTTTGTAAATTATATAATTTTTTTTCATTACCGGGAATAATTTTAGAGGAAAATATAACTGTATCATCTTTTTCAATAAAAACATCTGGGTGAGTATATTTGGCAATTCTCATTAGTGCAGCCATTGGCTCTCCTTGGCTACCTGTGCAAAGATAAACAATTTTTTCTCTTGAAATATTTTTTGCTTCGCGTGCATCTATTGGTTCGATAACATCCTTTAAATATCCACATTGCCTTGCAGCTTTAAATATTCTGTGCATGGACCTCCCTACTAAAGATATTTGTCGACCCGTTTTTTTAGCACAATAAAAAGCTGTTGCTAAACGAGCTACATTAGATGCAAAAGAAGCAATGATAATTCTTTTTTTTAAAGTACTCATAATATTTAGCATACTTTTTCTCACATCAGCTTCAGAACCAGCTTTACCCATGCTAAAAACATTAGTAGAATCACAGATCATTGCTAAAACACCTTCGTTTCCAATTTCTTTAAGTCGATTAGTATTAATTTTTTCACCAATCAATGGATCAGGATCTATTTTCCAGTCACCTGTATGTAGGATTACACCAGCAGGTGTCTCAATTCTAAGACCATTCGGTTCTAAGATTGAGTGAGTTAAAGTTATATATTCTATTTTAAATGGATTTAAATCTACAGTTCCATTTAGTTGAACTATTTTAAGAAATTTTGTTACATCTATATTCTTTTCTTTAAATTTTTCTTTAATCAAAACAGCTGTAAATGGTGTGGCAAATATTTTACATTCTAGTTGAGGCCAAAGATGTGCAATAGCCCCAATATGATCTTCATGTGCATGGGTCAAAACAATTCCTAATAGGTCATCTTTTTTATCTACTATAAAACCTGGATCTGGATAAATTAAATCAATACCGGGAAGAGTGTCATCAGCAAAAGTTACACCTATATCTACCATAATCCACTTATGCTCACCTGGCTTCCCATAAGCAAACAAGTTCATGTTCATACCTATTTCTCCAGATCCACCTAGTGGACAAAACAATAATTCATCTTTCATTTGATTAATTCTAAAATTTTCATTAGACCTTTTAGTGTAATATCTTCGTCTTCAATAACTTTCGTTTTAATTGGGTTTTTGAGTAAACTTGAAAATCCTCCCGTAATAATGACTTTAAAAGACTTTCTAGTTTCTTTTTTAATTAATTTAATAATATTGTCAATCAAACCTGCATAACCCCAAAAAAAACCCGATCTAACAGCTGTTATCGTGTCACTACCTATTACTTTGTCAATTTTTTTTAAATCAATTTTAGGTATTAAGGTGGCTCTATCAGACAGAGTATTTAGAGATATTTTAATACCAGGTGCAATTACACCTCCCATATAATCATTTTTAATTAAAACATCAAAAGTAGTAGCTGTACCTAAGTCTACTATTATAAAGTTTTTTTTATTATCGATTAAACTTATAGCGTTAGTAACTCTATCAGATCCTACTTGATTATAATTAACTTTAATTTTAATCAATGAGGTTAAATTTAATTCTTTAACTTCATAACATTTAACTTTAGTTTTTGTTTTTAAAAATTTTTTTATTAAATTAAATGAGCTGGGTACAACACTGCAGAAAAGTATTTTTTCAATTTTGGAGAAATATTTATAAGAACTTTTAAAATATTTTCTAACATTAGTTCGAGAAATATCGTTAGA
>CAJQSX010000018.1 GCA_905616465.1 uncultured Candidatus Pelagibacter sp.
ACTTGTCTAATTCTATAAAATTCGTTTAAGTAAATTTTCTTTAAATATAATTTTGTGCACAATAATTGCTAAAATATGCAATGAAATTAAAGTAATTAAGGTATAATTCCCAAAAATATGAATATTATAAAATAGTTCTGCTAATTCAAAACTATCTTTAATTTCGAGATCAAAGAAAAAAACATCAAGTATTTCGCCATTAAATAATTTTTTCAAAGCACCTGAGATCGTGATTGTCAGAACTGATATGTATAAAAAAATATGATTTAATTTTGCTATTAATTTTTGCCCTGGAAAAATATTATTTCTTAATAATGGAGTAGGGTTAATAAGTTTGTAAGCTAATCTTAGAACGGTTAGGTAGAATAAGCTTAAACCTAAGATTACATGAATACTTTCGAAATTTAATCTTTTTTCACTAAAATCAAGATCAACTAGATAAAATCCTAATGGTATTTGTATAAGTAAAACTGCGGCACTTAACCAGTGAAATATTTTGGAAATAAATCCATACTCTGTTAGATTATTAGTTAATCTCATATAATGGTAAAATATAACATAATTAAACTTAAATATATTTTCTTTATTTTAGTCCTAATTACTTTTTCATTTCCAGCTAACTCAGAATTGTCGGTGGAAGAAATAATTAAAGGGAGAAAAGCATTATTTAGTAAGAATTATAGTACTGCAAAAAAAGTTCAAACTTATGCATCCAAAGGAGACTTTGAAAAAACAAAAAGTTTAATACTTGAAATGAGCAAAAATTACAAAAGTTTATTAGAATATTTTCCTGAAAATACAAAAGAGGGTTTCAAAACAGAAGCTTTGCCAGCAATTTGGGAGAATAAGGATGAGTTTAATAATTTAATGATCAAATCATCCAATGATATGATTGAATTAGCTTCTATTATTGAATCATCAGATGATGTTAAAGATACACTGGGGAAGCTTATGTGGGGTAATTGCAAAGCTTGTCATAACAAATATCGCGCTGCGCATTAAAAGTTTAAAATTAGATTTATGATACCTGAAAAAGTAAAAGAACATCTCGATGAATATATTCATCAAGAAGTATATGTACAAATTTCAATAATCATGGGTAAAGAAAAAAAAACAATCAAATCGGCAATTAATAAATATTTAAGTTCAAATCACTTTAAAGATTTTTCAGATGGCAAACCTTACGATCATTTTATTGATGGTTTGAGAGATAAATGTTTAAGTAAATTAATTAATTCACCTATGAGAGATAAACAAACAGATGATGAGATAATAATAGGACTCCAAAAAAAATTAAATGAATTAAATAAAGAAGAACTAAAAGATACTTATTGGGAAATCGAAACAGGTAATTTTTTAGATGGTAAACAAATAAGAGAATTAGAACAAGAACGAGACCAAATAGTTAAAAAACTAAACCTTAAAAATAATGAAGTTTATGAAATATTGATTGGTTTTTGCAAAAAGTATGAAGAGCTGTGCGTTAAAAAATATCCCGAAGCACCTTTACCTTTAAAAATTTTAATATCTACTAATTAGATAAATTGAGGAAGAAGTCACTCTTTTGGACCCCTGGTAAATGAAACCCTTATATTACCTCTTTGGCTTTAAAATTTTATTTAAATTAAAAGAAATCTATAAAAAATAATTTTATTTTTATTCAAGTTTGCATATTTAATGAATATGTATAAGGTTTATTCATGAAGTACTTATGTGTATTAAAAAATTTATTTATCAGTCTAGTTACTTCAACTATTATTTTTTATGCTATTAATATAATTGCAGGTTTTGCGGGAGCAGATTATATATTTACTCACGGAGAAATTTTTATAATTTGGATTTTAATTGCAATATTGGTTAATAATTGTCAAAAAAAATAAACTTTTCATTAATAAAGAAGTAGAACAATTCAACAAAAAAAATGAGCAGTTCGATTAAAACAGATGATGTAATTTTTAATTTTTTTAAACAAATTTGTGATGAAAAAGACGACCAAAAGTGTGTAGAGTTGGGCAAAAACTGGATTAATGCCATGGAAACCAATCTTAATAATATGGAAACTAATTTAGAAGAAGCAGACAAATTAAAACATAACGAAGATATTAAAAAAAATCGCAATCATTTAAATAGCTTAAAAAAGAAAAACGTTTCAGAGTGGAGGGAGTATGCCACTCAGTGCATGATAGAAATATTGGATAATAAAACTCAATAAATTTACTTTCATTTTTTTTAAAATAATGTAAAATTTATTTATAGGGGTGTCTTAATAGACTGAGAATATACCCTCATAACCTGTCCGGTAATTCAGAAAGGGAGAACAATGGATAAATCATACTTTATAAGTCAATCGACCTCATTATCTTTAGTAATTATAATTAGTTTAATATTTACTGTCTTAGGTCTTTATCACTCTAGGAAGTTTCAAGGCATCAATAATTATTTAACGGCAAATAGAAATATTGGTTTGTTTTCACTTACAACGAGCCTTGTAGCCTCAGCATTAGGTGCTTGGATTTTATTTGGTCCAGCAGCCGCATCTACTTGGGGAGGTATTGGTGCTGTAATTGGTTATGCGTTAGGTACAGCTTTTCCAATGATCTTTTTAATTTATTTAGGAAAAAAAATTAGAAATGAATTTCCAAAAGGATCATCGTTAATTGAATTTATGAGAAAAAAGTTTGGAAAGAGTTTGTTCAAACTAATTTTATTAATGACAATATTCTATATGTTTATCTTTCTATGTGCAGAAGTTACTGCTGTAGCTGTTTTGATAAATTACATATCTGGAACTGAATTATGGATTACAGCGTTAATTGTACTTTTAGCAACTTTGTCTTATACTTTATATGGAGGTTTAAGAGCCTCTATATTCACAGACAATATACAAATGATTGTTATCAGTGTTCTCATATTAATTTCTTTATTCTATATAACTTCTTTTACAGGTAATGAATTCTCTTTTGCTTTTGTAAGACAAAAAAATCCACAGTTATTGAGTGCCTCATATATTCCAAGTTATACAGCAGGATTAACTTTTTTTATTGCTGTTGCTGCTACTAACTTGTTTCATCAGGGAAATTGGCAAAGAGTATATGCTGCAAAAGACTATCAAACTCTAAAAAAAAGTTTAATTATTTCTTTTTTCATTATTGTACCTATTGTTTTTTTCATGGGTTTTGTTGGGATGGTTTCGTTTTCAATAGATCCAAGTAACAGACCAGATCTAGGGTTTTTTACATTACTACTTAAGGAACAAACAGAAATGTTATCACTATTAATAATTACACTTGGATTAGCTTTAACAATTTCAACTGTTGATACCTTGGTAAATGCTATTTCAAGCCTTTTTGTTGTCGATGGAAAAGCAACATTCAATTTAGATAAAAAAACAGATTATTTAATATTATCTAAATATTTTATTATTTTCTTATCATTAATTGTCTTCATTATTGCATCAAGAGGGTTTGATATTCTATATTTATTTTTATTAGCTGATTTATTTTGCTGTGCATTTGTTTTAACTGTTTTTTATAGCTTTTATAACAAAGGCATTAATGAAAAAACTGCCTATATATCTATACTGATAGGGTTATTCGGAGGGATTTTAATGTTTCCATTTCCTGATTTTTCAAAGAGTTTGCTGATTGGAATTTTGATACCAAAAGAAATGTTTGCACCTTTTGTTGTACAATCATTATTGTTTTTATCTTTTGTTGTGGCCACTTTTTTACCCGCGATAATTTTAAAAATAAATAAGGCCTAGATCTTATTTTAAAGATTTAATTTGAGAATAAATTTTTTCTTTATTAGTTTGACCCATGCTTCGTGATATTTCGCTATTGTTCTTATAAACAACAATAGTTGTCCAATAATTAATGCCTAGAGATTTAGCAATATCTTTATCTTTAGTTTGCTCGAAACTTAAAAACAAAATGTCACTAAAATCCTTTTTAGCTTGTTTTAATATTTTTACTTGTTTGGCACATGTTGAACAAGTTTCATTCCATGAATTAATTACTACAGTTTTACCAGCAGATTGTGCTTTTTGAAAAATTTCATTTGTAAAAGTAGTGGTTTTCCCAAAAGCAAATGTATTAAAGTTGAAAATAATGAATATAAAGATAAAAATTTTTTTCATATTTTTATTTTATATTAAGTTTAATCAGAAGTATAACTTTTTATAATTTATTGTAATTAAGCAAATAGTATTTATATAACTAATGCCAACAATGTCAGAAAATCAAATAGTTATTAGTGACCTATCAAAAGTATATGACAATAGTTTTAGTGCGCTCAAAAAAGTTAGTCTTAAAGTTAAACAAGGTGAAATTCTTGCAATGCTTGGACCAAATGGAGCAGGCAAGACAACTTTAATTAGTATAATTTGTGGGATCGTTACCCCCTCATCCGGAACCGTCACCATTGATGGATTTGACATTATCGAAGATTACCGTGAAACAAGGTCTAGAATAGGAATGGTTCCTCAAGAGTTGAATCTAGAATCTTTTGAAACAGTTTTTGATACCGTATCCTATTCAAGAGGTTTATATGGCAAATCTCCAAAACCAAAACATATCGAAAAAATCTTAAAAGACCTAAGCTTGTGGGATAAAAAAGATCAAAGATTAAGACAATTGTCTGGTGGGATGAAGAGAAGAGTTTTAATTGCTAAAGCCTTATCTCATGAACCAAAAATATTATTTTTAGATGAACCAACAGCAGGTGTGGATGTTGAGCTTAGAAAAGATATGTGGTTAGTAGTTGAAGAGCTGAGAAAAACAGGAGTTACTATTATTTTAACTACCCACTATATTGAGGAAGCAGAAGCTATTGCTGACCGTGTAGCGGTGATCAACCAGGGTGAAATTATTGTAGTCGAAGATAAAAAAGAATTAATTAAGAAAATGGGTCATAAGAAACTAACAGTAGAACTACAGGAAAAGATTATAGAAATTCCAGAAGTATTATATAAATATAATCTAGATATAGGTAAAAATAATATGTCTCTAGTATATACTTATAATGTTCAAGCTGAAAAAACTGGTATTACTGATTTATTAAAGAGTTTAAAGGATGCGGGCTTAAGATTAAAAGACCTGATAACAGAACAGAGTTCATTAGAAAAAATTTTTGTTGATTTAGTTAAGGAGAATAATGAAAATTAATTATTATGGATTTAAAGCTATATATATTCATGAAATGAATAGGTTTAGAAGGACATTAGGTCAGTCTCTTCTTTCACCTGTAATATCTACGTCATTATATTTTGTAGTCTTTGGCTCTGTCATTGGAAGTTATATACAAAAAATAGATGGTGTAAGTTATGGCTCGTACATTGTACCAGGATTATTGATGCTTACTTTATTAACTCAATCAATAAGCAATACGTCTTTTGGAATATTTTTCCCTAAATTTAATGGGACCATTAATGAAATTTTGGCAGCACCTATTTCATCACTTGAAATTGTGCTCGCTTTTGTTGGGGCGGGAGCAACTAAAACATTAATTGTAGGAGCTGTAATCTACTTAACTGCCTCTTTTTTTGTTGATGTGACTATTGAATATCCACTGTTAATGATTTTTTTATTAATATTAGTTTCATTTACGTTTGCTTTGTTTGGATTTTTGATAGGCGTTCTTAGTTCAAACTTTGAGCAGATGTCTATCGTTCCATCTCTAGTTATTACACCAATGGTATTTTTGGGTGGAAGTTTATATTCTTTAGATATGCTGCCTCCTATCTGGCAAACCGTAAGTTACTTTAACCCGGTAGTTTATCTAATTGATGGACTAAGATTTTCATTCTATGGAATATCAGATTTTAATATTTGGATAAGTGTAGGATCCATGGTGTTATTTCTAATGATCTGTGTGATCTCTGTCTCAATATTATTAAAAAAGGGTTATAATATTAAATCTTAAGGACATTATATTTAAAATTGCTCTGATTCAGTCGAGCCTTCCATTGCTGTAGTTGAACTTTTTCCACTACTAATAGTATTAGATACAGCATCAAAATATGAAGTACCAACTTCTCTTTGATGTTTTACACTAGTGTAACCGTCTTTTTCACGAGCAAATTCTTTTTCTTGAATTTTTGAATAAGCGGTCATACCTTCTTTTTTATATTTTTCTGCTAATTCAAATATTGCAATATTCTGCGTATGAAAGCCTGCAAGAGTTATAAACTGGAATTTGTATCCCATTTTACCAATTTCTTTTTGAAATGAAGCAATCTCATCATCTGACAGATGTTTTTTCCAATTAAATGACGGTGAACAATTGTAAGCCAAAAGTTTTCCAGGAAATTTTTTGTGAATTGCATCTGCAAATTTTTTCGCCTCTTCAAGATTAGGTGTTGCTGTTTCACACCAAATTAAATCTGAGTATGGTGCGTAAGCTAATCCCCTAGATATAGCCTGATCAATTCCGGCATCAACATAATAAAAACCTTCTGGAGATCTTTCTCCAGTTAAAAATTGTTTATCATTTTCATCATGATCATTTGTAATTAGTTTTGCAGCATTTGCATCTGTTCTAGCTAAAATAATTAGAGGTACATCCGCTATATCAGCAGCTAATCTTGCAGCTTTTAAATTTTTAATCATTGTACCGGTTGGGACCAATACTTTACCACCCATGTGACCACATTTTTTTTCACTTGCTAATTGGTCTTCAAAGTGAACACCAGCAGCACCTGCTTTAATAAATTTTTTTGAAAGTTCGAATACATTTAAAGGCCCACCAAAACCTGCCTCTCCATCAGCAATAATTGGCAACATGTAATCAACTTTTTTATTGTCTTTCATATCACCATCTTTTAATTCCATATGTTGAATTTGATCAGCTCTAATTAAAGCATTGTTCATTGATTCAACTAATTTTGGTGCACTATCATAAGGATATAATGATTGGTCTGGGTACATTTCACCTGCGGTATTTGCATCTGCTGCTACTTGCCAGCCACTTAAATAAATAGCCTTTAAACCTGCCTTTGCATGTTGTACCGCATGGTTACCAGATAAAGAACCTAGGGTGTTAACATAGGTTTCTGAATTTAATAAATTCCAGAGTTTCTGAGACTGTAATTTACACATTGAATATTCAATTTTTACTGAACCCCTTAATCTTTCAACATTTTCTGTTGTGTAATCCCTTTTTATTCCAGTAAATCTTTTTAAATCATATGAGATTTTTTCAGCACCCATTTGTGATATCCTATATTGTTAGAGAAATTTTTAAGAAAATTGAATTTAGTTGAATGAATTATTTGTTATCGCTAAGAGTTTCAGTAAGCTCTTTCATTCCACTTGATCCCCAATCGCAATGATCATCTCTTAAATAGATACCTCTACTATTATGATTAACAATATCCTCGTGACTTATGATTTGAGCATCACTTTCATTTTTTTTTAATAATATATCCATGTAAATTTTATAATTTACAATATTTACAAAATCTATAAAAAAACCAAAAAATCTTGTAAATTAAGGAAAATTATTGTAAAAACAAATTTACAAAATTTACAAATAGTAAACATGAGTCAAATAAATTTAAAAATAGGTCCTAAAATTAAAGCTTTTAGAAGGCAGCTTGGTCTTCAGGCTAACAAGTTAGCTGAAGAACTGGGCATATCTCCAAGTTACCTAAATTTAATTGAAAGTGGAAAAAGAAAAATTGACGGAAACCTTCTTTTAAAAGTATGTGAAAAACTTAATATTGAACTATCCCATCTAACATCCAAAACAGATATTAATTTAGAAAACACTCTATCAGAAATTTTAGATGACAAATTATTTGAAGATTTGGACATTTTAGGTCCAGAAGTAAAAGATCTTGTCGAAACGAATCCAAAAATAGGTAAAGCGATAGTAAGACTGGGTGATATTTTGAAAAAAAAAGATCACGAGATGATTAATAAAATTGAAACAATATCAGGAAAAATTGTTGGAAATAAAAAAAATTCATTTCCAGGAGAGGTTATTGCAGATTTCCTTCAAGAAAATAAAAATTACTTTCCTAAACTAGAGGAATTTGCAAACAAAGTTTTTGAAAAAGTTCATAAAAATAATAGAACAAGATATATTGCTTTATGTGATTATTTAAAATCAGAATATGAAATAACTGTTAAAGATATAATTCCTGAAGAAGACAAACCATTTTCAAAAATTTATCATAAAAGTAAAAAAGAATTATTACTTAGTGACTATAATTCATTAGAAACAAAAAAACTTCATGCAGCGGCCCAAATAGCTCAAGAGGGAGCTATTAAGGAAATAGAAGTTTATTTATCTAATTTTACATTTCCATCAGATGAGTCAAAAAAATTAACAAAAGTAGCTTTATTGAATTATTGTGGAGCAGCAATATTAATGCCCTACAAGCTTTTTCAATATGAATGTAAAAAACTAAAATATGATTTAGAATTATTACAAAATACTTTTGCAACTTCATTTGAACAAGTTGCTCATAGAGTTACTTGTTTACAAGATCCAAAATTACCTGGAATCCCATTTCATTTTTTAAGAGTTGATATGGCAGGAAATATTTCAAAACGATTTTCATTATCTGGAATTGAAATTCCAAGATATGGTGGCGCTTGTCCACGCTGGAATGTTTATTCAGCTCTAACAAGACCAGGTGTTATTCAAGCGGCAGTAAGTAAAATGACCAATGGAGAAAAATATGTGTGTATTGCAAGGACTGTCGAAAAAGGTATTGGAAGATTTGGACAATCAAAAAGCATTCTATCTATAGGATTGGGGTGCGAAGCTAAATATGCAAAAGATTTCGTATATACAGAAAATATTAACATCAATGACAAATCTACAGAAATACCTATAGGTGTATCTTGCAGAACTTGTGATAGATTAGATTGCTCTCAAAGAGCCTTTCCTCCTTTACACAAAAAGTTTGACGTTGATATTAACTCTAGAGGAGTTTCAGTTTATGTTGGCGATAAAAGTTCATAATTCCAAAGTTAAATGATTAAATTTATTATCCCAGCTATTATCATTTTTTTGATTATTTTATTCTGGAATAAAATTAGTGAGGCAATTTATAAAAATTTTGATATTAAAATTAATTATTTATTAAGTGTTGCTACATTATTCATAATTGTAATAATCCTTCTATTAGTTAAAAATTAGCTTCATGGACTTAGTTGGATTACCTGAAGGTGTACTAGATGAAGCCGATGGTGTTTTTATCTTTAGAAATAAAAATACCACGCTGGGATTTGTAAGATTTAACAATATTGGAGAAGTCGAATATATTTTTGTAAATCCATTTTTTAGAAAAAAAAAAATAGCAATAAATCTTTTAAAATTAGTCAGAAAAAAAACACAAAAGAAAATTGTTTTTCAAAAACCAATTAGCCCACTTGGTTCAAAATTGTTAAAATCTATAGAAGAATGGAATTAAAGTTGATTTTTTTTACCTTTAGTCTCAATACCTAGTTTTTTACTATGCCTAAGTCTCATTACTACAATTGCAATTGCTATTAGTAAAATTGCAACCGACTCATAAACAAGTGCAGTTGGATCCATTTCTTTACCCTGAAGAATAATAAACCTAGATAAAGCCGTAATAGCTATCAGTAGAGGTAGGGTAATTCTAATTGATTGCTCCTCCCAAAAAACCCTCACCATTGCCATTACCTCTAGGTACAAAAACATTAATAACAGATCAGCTAAAGTGACAGACTTCGATAGGTACATATTGATTATTTCCATGAGCACCGCAATAATAGTGCTAATTAAAATTATAATTAATAAACCAAGTTGTAAATTTTTAATTAAATCTTTCATTTCTATTTTTTCTTTTTAGTAAATGGTAACCATTTTTCAGCAGGTGTTTTATCTGGGCCATCATATTTTATATTATACGAATTATTCGAATTTAAAATCTCTATTCCCTTAGAAAAAACAAACATAAATACAACTACAAAAAAAATTGACATAATCTTAAAGGGATCAAAATTTTTAGTTCTGAAAACACTCGCCGATCTTTCTTCAGCTCTATGGAACTGTTTAAATGTCATGTAGACTGCAAAAATCATACCTATATGAGCTATATAAAGACCTGCCCACCCAAAGGCGAATGTTGTGTATGAAAAAATGTAAAGACTAAAAACTGTTGTCCAAATAAAACTTAATACTAAAAGAATTTGTAGTCTCACAGATCTGGGGAGGGCTCTTAAATCATTTTTACTATCATCAAAAAGGATGTTAGCACTTTCTTTCATCCAGTCTTTAAAATTTTCCATAATTATTATATAAAGCTTTTATTGAAAAAAAGAAAGTTATTAAAACTATGCACATTCAGTATATTAGATTAGACAAATATCGATTATTACAACTTTAAAAATATTACAACCTTACTAAATGGACGCAGATTCTAAAAAAAAATTTAATCCAAGGATCAAAGCTAGAATTAGAAAAAATCGCCAAATTATGAGTAAAAAAATTGACAATTTTTTTGATTGGATAAAAGGAGCTGAGCTTATTGAACTTAAAGAATGTAACACTTCAGAAGATCCAGTAAGACCAGAATTAAACAATGTATTTAGAAGAAGCTATGGAAGAAAGATTTATGGTGTAAAATATATGGGAGAAATACATGCTGTCATGTGTTTTGCATACACCAATCAAATCCCAAGAAATGTTGACGAGCTGGATAAATTTAGTCACGATGCATACCTGCAAAGTGCGCAAAGAGATCAAAATATTGGGCAAATTGCGATTGCTTACACAGTTTGGTCAAAAAAAAAAGGTGGTGGAAAATTAATTGTAAAAGAAGTCTTTAAAAAAATTAAAAAAACCAATCATTTAAATAGGTTAATCACCTTATCACCATTAACTGAAATGGCGACAAAATTTCATAGTGGTAATGGAGCTAACCTTATAAAAGTAAATCAAAACACTCAAAATTTTGAGTATAAAGTTATAAAGTAAATATCTAAAATTATAATAGTTCATCAATATCTATGAAAACAAATCTTATTATCATCTGCCAGATGGCACATTTAGAAATCCAGAAGGATCTCCAGTTAGATTTAAAAATAACGCCAAAAATGTGGTTTTAAAAAAGAAGATGCATTGATTTTTAAGATTGGTCAAATATCTCCAATAAAAAAGATAATTAACTAATTGTTTTAAAACAATTTAAAAAATATAATTCTTATTAATGTCAAAAAAGAATTTAAGAAATATGATCGGCTACGGAGCTAATGGTAAAAAAATATCATGGCCAAACAATGCAAAGTTAGCTCTTCAAATTGTTCTCAATTATGAAGAGGGTGGAGAAAACTGTGTTTTAAATGGAGACAAGTATTCTGAAACCTTTTTATCTGAAATCATAGGAGCCAAACCCATTAAGGGAAGACATGTTAGTATGGAAAGTATTTATGAATATGGTTCAAGAGTAGGTTTTTGGAGACTAGATAAACTATTTAAAGAAAAAAAAATTCCAGTCACAATTTTTGGAGTAGGGCTTGCGTTGAAACAAAATACTGAAGTTTGTGAAGCAATTAAAAAAGGTGATTATGAAATTGCAGCACATGGTTATAGATGGATTGATTATCAAAATGTTAATAAATCTGTTGAAAAAAAACATATGTTGGATGCAATTAAAACCATAAAAGATATTTTTGGTTCTAGACCACATGGGTGGTACACGGGTCGATGTAGCCCAAACACAAGAGATTTAGTTTTTGATGAGGGCGGGTTTTTATATGATAGTGACAGTTATAGTGACGACCTGCCGTATTGGGAGTATAGAGGTAAAAAAAAACAACTAATTATTCCTTATACTTTGGATAATAATGATATGAAGTTTGTAACTAATCAGGGTTTTAATACTGGAGATCATTTTTTTAATTATCTTAAAGATAGTTTTGACGCCCTATACGAAGAGGGTAAAAAAAACCCTAAAATGATGTCAGTAGGATTACACTGTAGAATAATAGGTAGGCCTGGAAGAATTCAGTCCTTAAAAAATTTTTTAGATTATGTTTTGAAATTTGATGATATTTGGATATGTAAGAGAGTAGATATTGCAAATCACTGGATAAAAAATTACTCATAGATGAAAGAAAAAATTATTTTTACACATGGGTTAATTGATCTTGCTCAGCCAAGATTGGGTACAAAAGTTGTGTTTAAAACAGATGATTTTTTTGCATCAGCAAATAGAATTATTAGTCCTTTAGATCCAGTTTTTAAAGTAGGAGTATTTGATAAACATGGAAAATGGATGGATGGCTGGGAGTCTAGGAGAAAAAGAACTGCAGGGCACGATTATATAATCCTTAAACTTGGAAAGCCTGGCAGTATTAATAAAGTTGATGTAGACACCTCACATTTTAATGGAAACCAGCCAGCAATGATTTCAATTGAAGGAGCAAATTCAAATTCGAGTAAGATCAATCAATTTAAGTGGCAACCACTACTCTCTAAAAAAAAAACAAAAGCCAATAATCACCACTATTTTACAGTTAAAAGTAAAAATGTATTTTCACATATTAAATTTAATATTTTTCCAGATGGTGGTGTTGCAAGATTAAGACTTTATGGCTCAATCGCTAAATCAAATAAATTAAAAAATAAAATAATAAATATTGCTTCATTATTAGATGGTGCTGCTGTGATAGCTTGCAATAATGAACATTTTGGTAAAGCAGAAAATATTTTAGCCCCAGGAAAAGCTAAAAATATGGGCGATGGTTGGGAAACCAGAAGAAGAAGGGAAAAAGGATTTGATTGGTTAATATTAAATTCTTTAGATGGAAAAGAAATTGATAAAATTGAGATATCAACTCATCATTTTAAAGGTAATTTTCCAAGTCATTGTTCTTTGCAAGCAGCATATTTACCAAAATCAAAAAATTCTAAAAAAATTGTAAACTCTTCAACAAAGTGGAAATATTTATTAAAAGATGCCAAACTATCAGCCAACAAAGTTCACATGTTTAAAAATGATTTAATGAAAAAAGATAAGATTAATTTTATTAAAATTAATATTTTTCCAGATGGTGGAATATCTAGATTTAGAGTTTATGGTAAAAATGTATGAATAATTTAGTTATTAAGCCCAAACTAATTACTAAAAAAAACTTTAAAAAGTTTGGTGACATGATCACAACAGATGACATAAAACCTTTAGAAATAAACGAAGGTTATGCAAAACGGTTTGATGGGGTTGCAAATTTAGACACTAAAAAAGATAATGGTGAGTCTATTATTAGTATTTTTTCAGCTTTAAAAAGATCTTTCCCAATGAAAGTGGATATGATGGAAAAGCATCCACTTGGCAGCCAAGCATTTATTCCAATGAAAGAAACAACTTTTTTAGCTTTTGTTGCGCCTGAGGGAGAAGAGCCTGATTTAAGTAAAGTAGAGTCCTTTATTATTCCCAAAGGAATTGGTGTAAATTATAACTCTGGTGTTTGGCATTTCCCTTTAATATCAACTGAAGATATGAATTTCTTAGTTGTTGATCGAAAAGGTAATGGTGACAACTTGGTTCTTCATGATTTAAATAAAGAAAATATTACTTTGGAATTTCTATTATAAAAAAAAGCCCACCAAAAAAGCGGTGGGCTTTTTTTCTAAATTTTAACTATCTTTTAGATATAGCCAGATGAATAATGGCACCAAGAGAAGCACCAATAATCCATGCGTATCCACCGCCTCCTCCAAGATTAGCGAAGAAATCATCTAAACCAAGAAATAAGATATTTGGCCAAACTGTTCCAATAGCAATGTAACCTGAAACAATCCAAGCTATCATTCCTTTTCCATTGAAACCACCATTGTAATGATATTTGCCATTAGGGGAGTCACTAAATAAATCATCAATATCAATCTTTTCTTTTTTGATAATGTAATAGTCAGTAATCATAATACCAAATACTGGTGCTAAAATTGCGCCTAAAGTATTAACAAATGGAAATAATCCCATTTGAGTAATAACAGCAACCCACATTCCTCCAATTATAAAACCAAAACCAGCAGTTATTAGTCCACCAGTTTTAAAATTGATTTTACTTGGCATTAAGTTTGCTAAGTCATAAGCGGGAGGTATAAAGTTTGCAACCATATTGATACCAACTGTAGCTGCAAAAAATGCGAATGCAGCAATAATTGTTAATCCCAAATTGTCTACTTTAGCCACCATCTCTGTCGGACTTGCAACGTATTCACCAAAAATTGAGATTGTTCCACCAGTTATCATTAATGTAATAAAAGAGAATAAGATTACATTCCCTACTAGTCCCCATAGGTTTCCTTTTCTCATTTCATTTTCATTCTTAACAAATCTAGCAAAGTCACCAAAATTAATTACTACTGCAGCAAAATACCCAACCATAATAGAAAATACAGCTATGAAGGCTCCAAATGAACCTAATCCTTCAAAACCACCAGTTCGCACTCCTCCAGAAAATATAGTTCCCACTTCTGAAAAAAGTCCTCCACCAGCTTTAAACCAAATAACGATCATTAACAAAATCATTACTGCATAAACAGCAGGTCCTGCAAAGTTTAAGAACTTTTTTATAAGATCAATTCCCTGCCAAAATAGATAGACTTGGAAAGCTGATACAAATATAAATGAAATCCACATTACACCTGTCATTCCTAAGAACATTACTTCACCTTGGTTGCCAGTTATAGCGGTAATTAAAAGTGCTATTGCAGTTGATGCAGCGTAAGTTTGCGCACCATACCAAAACATTGCAACAAGGCCTCTGGCCATTGCTGGAAAGTTTGCTCCAAATACACCCATGCTTACACGAGCAAAGACTGGATATGGAATTCCATGTTTTACACTTGGTTTACCTGAAAGATTAACTAGCCACATTATAAAAAATCCTGCTAGAATTAATGCAGCAAATACAGCCCAACCATTCAGTCCTGATGCTAAAAATAATGATGCAGCTAAAGTATATCCGAATAAACTTTGTACATCATTTGCCCATACATTGAAAATCTCAAACCATCCCCAAGTTTTTTTATTTGTTGGAGTTGGTGCTAGATCCGCATTGTAGAGCGATTTTGATTTACTCATTTTATCTCCCTATATTGATTCAATTTTGAAAATCGTATTGAAAAATCATAGATATGTAAACAAACTAAAGTCATTATTAGTTAAAAACACTGAAAACCCTAGAGATTATGGTGTTTAAAATGAGCTTTTAAATGATAATCTAAAATCTTATTATGAAATCAGTAAAGTTAGCAATTTTATTATTTATTTTATCATCAATTACTTCACTAAAAGCTCAAGATAGAGATGTTCAATTAAACAAATTATTTAATGAGCTTAAAATGAATAATGTAGCTTTAACATATGAAGCAGAGCAAAAAATTTGGAAAATCTGGAGCACCCATCCTAATGATCAAAAACTAACGGAAAGATTAGCAGAAGGTTCTAAGTTGGTGAGAAATAAGAAATTATCAAAAGCTATTAATATTTTTACAGAAGTAATCAACCTTGACCCTAAATGGTCAGAGGCATGGAATAAAAGAGCAACAGCGTTATATATGTTAGGTGACTATCAAGGCTCTCAAGATGATATTGACAAAGTACTAGAGCTTGAGGAAAGGCATTTTGGAGCACTAGCTGGACAAGGGTTGGTGAACATCAAATTGGAAAATTATGAAAAGGCAATTGAAAGTTATGAAAAAGCTAAAGAAATTTATCCTGCTATGCAATCACCAGACATAATGATAAAGCAAATTGAGGGATTGATTAAACAACAATTAATTTAAATTCTAAATTGTTGATGCTATGATAAATAAATAATCTTTATAATAAAATGCAAAAATATAACTGGAATTACCCAACTACAATGTGGGTTGGCGAAAATAGATTTAAAGACCTTGCTATAGCTTGTAAATCGCTGAGTATTTCAAAACCATTGTTTGTAACCGATAGTGGGCTGTCAAAATCTGATATTGTTTTAAATGCACTAAAAATTTTAAAAGATAATAATCTTTCAGTAGGATTATTTTCAAACGTTGTAGGAAACCCAACAGGAGCCAATGTTAACGAAGGTGTAGACTATTATAAAAAAAACAATTGTAACGGAGTAATTGCTTTTGGAGGAGGAAGTGCACTGGATGTGGGGAAGGCAATTGCCTTCATGTCTGGACAAAGTTTACCACTTTGGGATTTTGAAGATGTGGGAGATAATTGGATAAAAGCTAATTCTGAAAAAATCTCTTCTATCATTGCCGTGCCAACAACTGCTGGAACTGGATCAGAAACTGGAAGAGCATCTGTAATTTTAAATGAAAAAACAGGAGTTAAAAATATTATTTTTCATCCTAAACTTTTACCTTCTATTGTAATTTTAGATCCAACATTAACTTTAGGACTTCCAGCAAAAATTACTGCTACAACTGGCATGGATGCGCTAGCTCATAACCTGGAGGCATATTGTGCACCAGGTTTTCATCCAATGGCAGATGGAATTGCTCTTGAGGGAATGCGACTAATCAATAAATGGTTGCTTGAAGCTTTTAAAAATGGAAAAAATTTAGAGGCTAGAATGAATATGTTAACTGCTGCCAGTATGGGGTCAACTGCTTTCCAAAAAGGCCTTGGTGCAATTCATTCTCTAAGTCACCCTGTAAATGCTCTAAATAATATTCATCATGGTCTATCAAATGCAATATTTATGCCATATGTTTTAACTTTTAATAAAGATGTTATTGAAAAAAAAATAATTAGAATTTGTGATTATCTGGAATTAAAAGACAGATCTTTTGATGGATTTATTAATTGGGTTTTAGATTTAAGAAAAAAATTAGATATACCACATAGATTATCTGAAGTTATCAAAAAAGATGATTTTCACTTAGATCGATTGTCTAAAATGGCATTAGCAGATCCTTCTACAGGAGGTAATCCAAAAATATTAACTGAGGCTGATATGAAAATTATGTATGAACATAGCATGTCTGGAAAATTGTTTTAATGGCAAATTTAAGTTTATTAGTCGTTGAGGGAAATAATAGAAAAGATTCAGATGTTTTTATAAAAGCTGCAGGTGCAACTGCTGCTGATAATTTAAAAAACCTTGTTTTAAAATTAAATCCTGAATCAAGTATAGAAACAATTAACCCTACAAATGATGAGGAAACTAAAGACGCGCTAAAAAATATAGATAAATTTAATGGAATAATTTTTACTGGTGGAGCAATGAGAATAAATGATATGACTGATGAAATTAAAAAACATATTAATTTTGCCTTAAATTGTTTTAAACATAACAAAAAAATTCTAGCTATTTGTTGGGGATTACAAGTTTGCTCAACTGCAGCAGGTGGAAAAGTTTCCCCGGCTAATAAAGGGGCGCATATTGGAATTGCATCTGATGTTAAGATAAATAATGATGGACAAAATGATTTAATTTATAAAGATAAAAAAAATATTTTTACAACACCTGCATTTAATTTCGATGAAGTGACTGTAATTCCAGATGGAGCAATTTTACTTGCTAGTGATGAAGTTAACAGGGTAATGGGAATTTATTTTAAAGCAGGTAATTCAGAAATATGGGGACTTCAATACCATCCAGATTATGAGTATAGACAAATGATTTGTTTAATTGATGCTCGAAAAGAAAGGCTGTTAAATAATAAAATTTTCAATAATGAAAAAGATTATTTAAAACATATTTCATTAATTGAAGAAGAAGACAAAAATCTAGATTTTAAAGATAGAACTTGCGAAGTAAAGAATTGGTTAGACTTTATAAAAAGCTAAATAAAAAAAATATAAAATTTCCATGATTACAGAATATGATGCAATTATAATTGGTGCAGGTGCGGCGGGTATGATGTGTGCCATTGAAGCTGGAAAAAGAGGGCGCAAGGTACTCTTGGTTGATCATTCAAAAAAAATTGGAGAAAAGATTAGAATTTCAGGAGGTGGCAGGTGTAACTTTACTAACCTTAATACTCATGCTAGTAAATTTCTCTCACAAAACCCAAAATTTGTAAAATCAGCCTTAAGTCAATACACGCAAAATGATTTTATTAATCTAATTAAAAAATATGAAATAAAATTTCATGAAAAAAAATTAGGTCAGTTATTCTGTGATCACAGTGCTCAACAAATAGTAGAAATGTTAATTAAAGAATGTGAATTAGCTAATGTTACTTTTAAAAAAGAATTTAAAGTAGCAGATATTGATAAAGATAAAGATCAATATATAGTTTCAACAACTGATGAGATATATTCTGCTCAGTCATTAATTATAGCAACAGGAGGTTTATCGGTTCCAAAAATTGGAGCAACCCCATTTGGATATGAAATAGCTAAAAAATTTGATTTAGATGTTTTGGAAACTTTGCCAGCATTAGTTCCCCTTACTTTTGATGAACAGTTACTAAAAATGTGTAAAGAGTTAACAGGTTTATCTGTCGAAGCTATTGTTTCGTTTAATAAAGTTTTATTTCAAGAGGGAATGCTATTTACTCACAGAGGTTTGAGTGGTCCTTCTATTTTACAAATTTCTTCATATTGGAAATTAGGAGATAACATTAAGATCAATCTCTCTCCAAAAGAAAATGTATTTAAACTTCTAGAGAATAAAAAAAATTTAAATCCAAAAGAAGAAATTACAAATATTATCGGTGACATTTTGCCTAAAAGATTAGCTCATATTATTTGTCATGAAAATAAAGTGACGGGTAATATTTCTGAATTATCTAATAAAATCTTAAAACAATTAAGTCACGCTATTAATACATGGACAATTAATCCTACTGGTTCCGAAGGATACCGGACTGCCGAAGTTACTTTGGGAGGTGTTAATACCAAAGAATTATCATCACAAACAATGATGTCAAACAAACATAAAGGTTTATTTTTTATTGGAGAGGTAGTTGATGTAACAGGGCACTTAGGTGGATATAATTTCCAATGGGCCTGGTCCTCAGGTTATGTAGCGGGCCAATATGCCTAAAAATGATCATATCGACTTAATCATTTGCATTTGCTAAAATAAATAATGTGTGGAAGATACATAGTAAAAAATCCAGTTACCAAAACTAATAAATTAGTTAAATCTGCTATTCAAGTTGACGATACTGAAAATTATAACGCACACCCTTATCAAAAACTTCCAGTTATAAAAAAATATAAAAATGGAAATACATTAGAAAGTCTTAAGTGGGGCTTAATTCCAAGTTGGGCTAAAGATAAAGATTTTAAAGCTTTAATTAATGCAAGATTAGAAACTATTGATGAAAAAGTTTCATTCAAAAAACTAATTAAGAATAACAGATGTGTTGCAGTTGCTGATGGTTTTTATGAGTGGAAGAGAGAAGAGAAAGAAAAAACTCCTTATTATTTTTTAAGAAAAGATGGTAATCCAATATTTTTTGCTGGTATTTACGAGGAGGATCAATTTTGCTTAATTACAGAAGTGGCCAATAGAAATATAAGTGAAGTTCATCACCGACAACCTGTGATTATTAATCAGACAGACATTAATCGATATTTGAATTTAGAGTTACAAGGTTCTGCCTTTTTAAAAAAATGTAATAAACCTGATCTTATATTTTATGAAGTTTCTAAAGATGTCAATAAACCAACAAACAATACAGCCTCGTTAATTCAAAAAGTATCTAGTTAATTAACTTTTCTTTTTAAATTTATTAAATGAGAAGTTTTTAGCTCTTTTTCTATTTTTAAATTTTTTTTTGCCACCAAATGAGGGCTTTTTTTTATCTAAATCTGCAGCTGCATCATTTGATTTTGTGCCAAAAAATTTAGGATTATTTGTATAACC
>CAJQSX010000019.1 GCA_905616465.1 uncultured Candidatus Pelagibacter sp.
AAGAATGGTAAAACTTTTTTAGCTGCCGCTTGTTGTTCTGGACCTTTTTTTCCAGATAACATCAAAGCTAAGTAGTAAGTATTAGCTACAGCTATATCAGCTTCACCTGCTGCTACAGCTAAAATTTGAGCTCTATCGTTTCCTTTAGAATCTCTAGCCATGTTAGCTACTATTCCTTTAGCCCATTCTGCAGTTGCTTTTTTTCCATTATTTTTAACTAAGGAAGCAACAAGAGACTGGTTATAGATATTGTTAGATTGTCTTATAACAACTCTACCTTTCCATTTTGGATCAGCAAGACCTTCATAAGTCATACCTTTAAGTTCATTTGCACTAACTCTTTCAGGTGAATAATACATAATTCTTGCTCTCTTAGCTATTCCAGTCCATTTAGATGTTCTAAAGTTTTTTGGAACCGCAGCTTTAATTGCTGGAGACATAGAATTTTGGAACATTCCTTTTTTAGCAAATGCACCTAATCTTCCTGCATCAGCAGTAATATAAAGGTCAGCTTTTGAATCAGCACCTTCTTCAGTTATTCTTTTTTGAAGAGCTTTATCTTTACCAGATATAATATTTACTTTAATTCCAGTTTTAGCTGTAAATTTTTCGTAAAGCTGAATATCAGAATCGTAATGTCTTGCACTAAACACATTAACTTCAGCTGCGAACGTTATGTTTGCAAATAAAGCCATGAAAAATCCAATAATTGTGATTTTTTTCATTATTATCATCCTTTGAGTTAATTTAATTAAATTAGAATGCTTATTAGTTGCATTGCGAATGATTATCAATCGCACTGATGTCGCACTTATAGGTAGTTTAAACCTTAATTATTCAAAGAGTGTGGTCTAGATAATTATAAATTCTTATTTCCAGTCACCAATTTTACTAAATAGGAAATTTCTAAATACCTGAACTCTAGCAGTATTTTTTAATGATTGTGGGTAAACAAAGTGAGCTTCTGTAATCGGGCCCTCTGATTTAGGTAGAACTTTAATAACGTTACTAGAATTTGAAACTAAATACTCAGGTAAAGCTGCTAAACCTACTCCTGTTTCTACAGCTAAAAGTAATCCCATCACACTATTTACCTTCATCATTGTTTTTCTTTTTTTCCCATCATGCATTCCAAGTTTTAGTGCCCAATCAGGATTATAAACTGGAGATGGAGCTCCCTTTCCAAAAGAAATGAATTTATGTTTATTTAAATCAGCAATTGTTTTTGGCATTCCAAATTTTTCAAGATATTTAATTGATCCATAGATATAATATTTAATATCAACTAACTTTTTTTGGATATAGTTTAGTTGTTTTGGTCTTCTCATAAAAATACCAATGTCTGCTTGACGTGTACTTAAATCTAATTCTTTGTCATCAAATATTAGCTCGATTTCAATTTCAGGATTAAGTCTCATAAACTCTTGAATTCTAGGTGTCAGCCAATGAGTACCAAAACTTCTAACCGTTGTGATTGTTAATTTACCAGTTGGTTTATTTTTTTGATCACCTAAAGATGTTTCAACTTCTTTAAGTTTACTAATTACTTCATGAGCAGTTTTAAATACATACTCGCCATTTTCTGTAAGAGTTAATCCTCTTGCATGTCTTTCAAAAAGTTGAACTTTCAAATCTTGTTCTAAAGATTGTATCTGTCTACTTATTGCTGATTGGCTTAAATTTAAGTTAATTGTTGCGTTGGTAAAGCTTCCTGCTTCAGCTACAGCATGAAAAATTTTTAATTTATCCCAATCCATCTACTTATTAAGATCAACAATATATCTTCCTGACGTTTCACCCTTTAGCATCTTTGGAAATACATCTGTTAAATCTTCTAGGCTAATTGTTTTAATTGATTGTTCTAATTTTTCAAAATCAATAAGATTTTTAACTTCGTTCCAAACAAATTCTCTTCTCTTATTCGATGCAGTTACAGAGTTAATTCCCCAAAGCTTAACACCCCTGATAATGAAGGGCATTACTGTTGTATTTAATTTGTAATCAGAAGCATTTCCACATGCTGCAACAATGCCATTATCTCTAGTTTGTGCAAGGGCATTAGCAAGAATTTTTCCACCTACAGTATCAACCACACCATCCCATAGACCTTTATCTAACGGTCTGGCATCTTTATCTAGATCTGCTTTATTTATAATATTTTTAGCTCCTAGTGATTTTAAATATTCTACATTTTCAGTTTTACCTGTAACAGCAGTTACATTGTAACCAAATTTATGTAAGATCATTACGGCAATACTTCCAACACCTCCAGATGCTCCAGTAACCAACACATCTTTTACTTTATCACCTAATAAAATTTCTTCTCTCGCTTTAATAGCAAAAGAACACAGTAATGCAGTAAGTCCCGCAGTCCCTAAAATCATAGCTTGCTTAGATGAAATATTTTTTGGTTTTTTAACTAAATAATCACCATTAACTCTAGCCATTTGAGAATAACCACCAAAGTAAATCTCTCCCACTCTCCATCCTGTAAGAATAATCTCGTCTCCTT
>CAJQSX010000020.1 GCA_905616465.1 uncultured Candidatus Pelagibacter sp.
ATTGCAATTAAATCATTTATAATCATAAATAATATTTACTATACCATGAAAAATATTTGTGACTGGAATAATTGTAAAGAAATTGGTGAATATAAAGCACCTGTTGAAAAGGATAATAGTAAAAAATACCGTATGTTATGTTTAAAACATGTAAAAGAATTTAACAAGAACTGGAATTATTTTTCAGGTATGAATGATGACCAAGTTATGGATTTTTTAAAATCAGATGTAATTTGGCATAAACCAACTCAAAGTTTTAGTTCTTCTGATAATTTTTTTAAAGTTTTGTGGAACAACACCCTTAGAGACGAATTGGATAGAGATAAATTAAAAAGTGAATATAATCACATGAGCCAGTTCAGATTTAATCACATGGACATTAAAGCATTTGGAATTTTAGGAGTTTCTGTCGGCTTAAAATGGCAGAAAATTCAGGAAAAATTTAAATTTCTTGTCAAAAAATTTCACCCCGATATAAATGCTGGAAATAAAAAACACGAAGAAAAATTAAAACAAATTACTTTAGCTTATACTCAACTTAAAAAAACATATAGAGAAAAAATTGACACCTAATTTAAACTCACAACCTGATATAAAAATTTCTGTAAAACAAACCTTTGGTGTTGACTCTGACATGGTGGTAAATGCATTTTCAAAGAAAAGTGAATATGTTCCCGAAATTGATAAAACATACAAATTTGATAGAGATACTACGCTGGCAATTATTTCTGGGTTTGCTTTTAATAAAAGAGTATTAGTGCAAGGATACCACGGCACAGGAAAATCTACTCATATCGAACAAATAGCAGCAAGATTAAACTGGCCTTGTGTAAGAGTTAATTTGGACAGTCATGTGAGTCGAATTGATTTAATTGGTAAAGACGCAATTGTTTTGAAAGATGGAAAACAAGTAACTCAATTTAATGAAGGTATTTTACCGTGGTCAATTCAAAATCCAATTGCTCTAGTCTTTGATGAATATGATGCTGGTAGACCCGACGTTATGTTTGTGATTCAAAGAGTTTTGGAAGCTGAAGGCAATTTTACATTACTTGATAAAAATAAAGTAATTAAACAAAACAAATCTTTTAGATTATTTGCAACGTCTAACACGGTTGGTTTAGGGGATACCACTGGACTTTATCATGGAACTCAACAAATAAACCAAGGTCAAATGGATAGATGGAATATAGTCACAACTCTTAATTACCTAAGCTTTGAAAAAGAAATGGAAGTCGTTTTGGCTAAAAACAAATCTTTGAATAATCCAAAAGGTAAAGAAAAAATAGCCAATATGATTAAAGTTGCATCTCTTACGAGAAAAGGCTTCATTGCTGGGGATATATCAACTCTTATGAGTCCCAGAACAGTTTTGCATTGGGCAGATAATGCTGAAATATTTAAGGATACAGGTTACGCATTCAGGGTAACTTTTTTAAATAAATGCGACGAAATGGAAAAAAATATAATCGCAGAATATTATCAGAGATGTTTTGGTGAGGATCTACCAGAGTCTTTGTTAAATATTCAAATCTAATGAGTGACAAAGAAACAAATATTAAAGAAAAATTAATACAGGCCTTAACATCGACAATAAGAGTAATTTCTGATGATTTACAAATCTTAAAGAAATCAGAAAAGGATGAAAATTCAAACAAATTTGATTTTGCTGTATTAGGTAATCTTAATAATAAAAATGATTTTATTAGAGCAAGAGCAGAAGCAGATTCTGCTGCATTAAAAAAAAAATTTTCTAATAATAAAATATACAAAAAAAACTTACCTAATAATTCAAGTTGTAAATCCTTATATGCTATAGCCGAGAAAGTAAGATATGAAACATTGGGTGGTAAAATGTTTAAAGGAATAAAAAAAAACTTTAAGGATAATTACAATCAAGTGATCAGCTTTAAAACGAAAGATCAGCTTAAAACTAAAAAAGACGTACCTGTTGCTGAAGCCTTTGAGCTTTATATGCTTAAAAATTTTCACAATATAAAATTAACCTCATTAACTTCTAAAATGTTAAATTTTTGGGAAAAAGATTTTAATCAATTAATTGATAAGCATATCAATTTTTTAAAAGATAATTTTGAAGACCAAAATATTTATAGTTCAAAATTTTCAGAAATCCTGCAAGAAATGGAAATTTTTCAAACAGAAGATAACGAAGAATCAAAAAATGAAAATCATGAAGATAGTCTGGATAATTCATCGAATGATGATCAAGAACGTGATACAGAGGGGGGGAAAGACCAAAACAAAGATCAAGAAGCAGCAGCTAGCCTAGATGCTGACTATAGTATTGATAAATATAAACTAGATAAAGAAAACATAGATACAGACTCAGATAAACAGAGTTCAGAACAAGTAATTTCCAAAAAAAAAATTAATAACTTAAATCTTGATTATAAAATATACACATCTCAATTTGATGAAATAACAAAGGCTGAAAACTTAGAAAATGTAGATGAAGCAAAAAAACTTAGAAAAACTTTAGACCAACAATTAATTGGATTTCAAGATGTGGTAACAAAACTAGCAAATAAATTACAAAGACAATTATTGGCAAAACAAAATAGAGCGTGGGAATTTGACTTAGAGGAAGGTTTACTTGATAGCTCAAAATTACCTAGAATAATTATGGACCCTTATAACTCATTATCATTTAAAAAAGAAAAGGACTTAGATTTTAAAGATACAATTGTAACTCTATTAATTGATAATTCTGGTTCAATGAGAGGAAGACCCATAACAATTGCAGCAATTTGTGCTGATATTTTATCAAGAACATTAGAACGTTGCTCAGTAAAAGTGGAAATTTTAGGTTTTACAACTAAAAATTGGAAAGGTGGCCAATGTAGAGAGTTTTGGAATAAAAAAAGTAAGCCCAAAACGCCTGGAAGATTAAATGATTTAAGGCATATTATTTATAAAGGTGCTGATGCTCACTGGAGACAGACAAAAAATAATCTTGGCTTAATGTTAAAAGAAGGTTTACTTAAAGAAAATATAGATGGAGAAGCAATTAATTGGGCTTTTTCCAGATTAAAAAAGAGAAAAGAAGAGAGAAAAATATTAATGGTAATTTCTGATGGAGCTCCAGTAGATGACTCGACTTTATCTGTAAATTCAGGTGATTTTTTGGAAAAACACCTTAAGAAAATGGTTAAATTTATAGAAGAAAAAACTGAAATTGAAATTTTAGCAATTGGGATTGGGCATGACGTATCAAGGTATTACGATCGTGCAATTAAAATAACTGATGTAAATGAACTTGGCGATGTGATGATTTCACAACTAAGTTCGTTATTTGATAATAAAAAAAGAGTACATTAAATATTATAAAGATCTTTATTTTTCCATCTGATAATTACTTCTGCTCCACTTCTAGTTTTAGAGTTTCTACAATTAACCGACGCAAAGTTTTTTTCTAATAAAATTTTTCCTATAAACAGCCCAAGACCCAAACCTGTTTTTGATTTGTCTTGAGGGTTACTAGGTCTTAAATATGGTTCTCCAATTTTCGATAAAACATCTCTTGAATAACCATTTCCATCATCCTCAATAACGACTTCTGTTATTTCACTATCACTCTTGAGATTTATATAAATCTTATCTCTAGAAAATTTATTAGCATTACCAATAAAGTTTCTTAAACCATAAACAATTTCTATAGATTTTGTAATTTTTTTTACATTTGAATATTGATCTAAATTAAAGATGAAGTTTTTTTTACTTATCTCTTTAAATGAAGAAATAATTTGAGACAAATAATCCCTCATTGTTAAATCTTCGTCAATAAAATTGTCCTCTTCAGCAGGATTTAAACTTAGACGTTTTAAAATTTCATTACATCTTGCTACTTGACTTGACAACAGCTCAATATCTTTTTCAACTTCTTTTTGTCCTTTAAATTGTTTTACAAGATCTTGTGTAATAATTTTGATTGTTGAAAGAGGTGTTCCAAGTGAGTGTGCGGCTGCAGCGGCTTGACCACCTAAAGATAAAAGCTCATGTTCCGCTGCCATAACCTCTTCCATTTTTGCCAATGCTTCTTTTCTTAATCGAGATTGAGTTCCAAATGTCATTGCAAAATAATTTAAAAAAACTAAAGCAATTATTAATGCAACAGGAATGGAATAATAATAATATGGGCTAACATGAAAATGATCACTGAGAGGGATGGGCAAGCCCACAGAATTAAACGTAAGAAAAATTATTACAAATATAGTTAAAAATACTAGTAAAAAATTGGTTACAAAACTTAAATTAGATGATGAAAAAACACTTGGTATTAATAAAAAAATTACAAAAGGATTTGCAACTCCTCCTGTTAGAAAAAGCAAAACACCTAATTGAAGTATATCAATAACTAAAAAAATAAATGCTGACCTATCCGATAATTGAGTTTTTTTGTAAATAAAAATTAAGTACAAATTACTTAAAATACCTAAGGCTATAATTAAGTTTGAAGCTATAAAGTTAAATTTAAAATTTAAAAAAAAATATACAAAATTAACTGCAGTTAGCTGTCCAGCTATACCTATCCATCTTAAACTTAGATAAGTAGATTTTTTAAAAGAATGATGTTTTGAAGTTTCAAAAAACTTCATTTTTAGATATCAAGATTCTGTACATTTATTGCATTAGAGATAATAAAATCTTTTCGTAACGCAACATCATTACCCATCAATGTATGAATTAAACTTTGATCTTTTTTAAGATCTTTGGAGTACTGAACTTGAAGTAAATTTCGAGTTTCTGGATCGAGAGTTGTACTCCATAACTCTTCTGGGTTCATTTCACCTAAACCCTTAAATCTTTGGATATTCATTTGAGATTTTTCAAAATCAATTTTACTAATAAACTCTTTAGACCCTTTCTTTAATTTTTTTAAATCTTTATTATTGTTTATTATATAATCCTCTAATTCCTTTTCATCTTTAATATAAATTCCTTTAGAGCCTTTGTTAATTTTGAATAGAGGGGGTTGGGCTAAATAAATATGTCCATGCTCAATTAATTTATTAAATGGTTTGTTGTTAAAAAATGTTAACAATAAAGCTCTTATATGTGATCCATCAACATCGGCATCAGTCATAATGATAATCTTTCCGTATCTTAAGTCTTTTAATTCTAATTCCTCAGTTTTTGGATCTAAGCCTAAAGCATTTATTAAAGTCACAATTTCATTTGAAGAAATCATTTTCGATAAGGCTTTTGTTCTTTGTTCTGAACCATCTTTATTTCCATTTTTTTTATTATGAACATCCTCAACATAAGTATTTAAAATTTTACCTCTTAAAGGAAGAACTGCTTGATTGGATCTATTTCTTCCTTGTTTTGCAGAACCTCCAGCAGAGTCTCCCTCTACAATAAATAGCTCTGTTCCTTCTTGTTTTCCTATTTGACAGTCGGCTAATTTTCCAGGTAAACCACTTAATTCTAGGGCACCTTTTCTTCTAACATTTTCTCTTGCTTTTCTTGCAACATCCCTTGCCATTGCCGCTTGAATAACCTTCGCTAATATAATTTTTGATGTTGATGGATTTTGATCAAACCAAATAGATAATTTTTCATTTACTATTGTTTCAACAATTATTCTTATCTCTGATGAAACTAATTTGTCTTTAGTTTGTGATGAAAATTTCGGATCTGGAATTTTGGTAGATAGCACACAAACTAAGCCTTCTTTAATGTCATCCCCCGATATAGCTAATTTGTTTTTTTTTAAAAGATTATGTTCATTAGCATACTTGTTAATAGTTCTTGTTAATGCGCTTCTAAAGCCCAATAAGTGTGTCCCTCCATCTTTTTGATAAATATTATTTGTATAAGGAAGAACATCCTCAGAGTAACCAGCGTTCCATTTTAGAGAACATTCAACTTCAATGTTGTCCTTCTTCCCTTCAATATAGATTGGTTTTTTAAAAAGAATATTACCATTTTTATTTTGTAATTTTTCTCTTTTTTCATCTAAAAATTCTACAAACTCTATAACACCACCATCAAATTTAAATTCTTGAACTTTTTCTTTTTTTTGAGATCCATCTATAAATGTTATCTTTATCCCTTTGTTTAAGAATGCCAATTCCCGCATTCTTTTAACAACAATATTTGCGCTAAATTTTATAGTAGAAAAAATCTCCTTTGATGGAAGAAAAGTAATTTGCGTACCTGTTTCTTTCGATTTTCCTATTTCCTTTAGAGGTTTTTTTGCTTCACCATTGTTAAATTCAATAAAATATTTTTTCCCATCTCTATTAATTTCTAACTCTAACTTTTCAGATAAAGCATTTACAACAGACACTCCTACCCCATGTAATCCTCCAGAAACCTTATAAGAGTCGTGATCAAATTTTCCACCAGCATGCAACTGAGTCATAATTACTTCCGCTGCTGATTTTTTTTCTCCTTTATGCATATCGACAGGTATTCCTCGACCATCATCTTTTACTGTAACCGTTCCATTAGAATTTATTTTAACAAAAATATTTTTACAATGACCTGCTAAAGCTTCATCAATTGAATTATCAATAACCTCATAAACCATATGATGTAAACCAGTGCCATCATCGGTATCACCAATATACATTCCCGGTCTTTTTCTGACCGCTTCAAGACCTTTGAGAACTTTAATTGAA
>CAJQSX010000021.1 GCA_905616465.1 uncultured Candidatus Pelagibacter sp.
CCCTCAGCATGGTGGCACATTTATTGATTGTACTCTTGGACAGGGAGGATACACAAATGAAATCCTTAAGTATAAAAACACTAAAGTAATTGGTTTAGATAGGGATATTAAAACTGAGATTATTGGAAAAAAAATACAAGAAAAATTTCCTGATCGTTTTTTATTTAAAAATTTAAAATTTAGTAAATTAAACAATCTAAATATAAAAAATGAAAACATTACAGGTATTGTATTTGATTTAGGTTATTCTCTTACTCAAATAAAAGACCCAAAAAAAGGATTATCATTTAACTCAGAAGGGGAACTCAACATGATGATGGGTTTCAATGATTTTTCTGCAAGTGAAGTGGTTAATAAATTAGAAGATAAAGAGCTAGAAAAAATATTAAAATATTTTGGTGGTGAAAATGATGCAAAAAAAATTTCAAGAAATATAGTCAAAGAAAGATTATCAAAAAAGATAGATACACAAGATCTGGTAAAAATTATTGAAAAATCTAAAAGAAAGAGGAATTATAAAGTTCATGTTGCAACAAAAACTTTTCAAGCGTTAAGAATATTTGTTAATAAAGAAATTAGTGAATTAATTTACGGTTTGATTAATTCTGTCAAAATTTTAGAGAAAGATGGAATTTTAGCAGTTGTAACATTCCATTCATTAGAAGATCGAATAGTAAAATATTTTTTTAAAAATTTATCTGAAAACAAAAGTGTTTCTAGATATGAACCCAAAATAGAACAAAAAAAAATTTTATTTAAGATGCCTTTAAAAAAACCAATTGTTCCATCAGAAAAAGAAGTAAAAGAAAATCCCCCATCAAGATCTGCAAAATTAAGATATTTAATTAAACAAGAAGACGCCTATGAAATAGAGAGTGATATTTTAGAAAAATTTAACTATTTATTAGACATAGAAAACCTGGGTTTTAAGTTATGACAAAATTTATAGCTTTTTTTTTAATATTATCTTTGGTCGTAAGCACTTCATTAATCAAAAATTCAACTAAAGATCTAGAGGATGAAATTTATTCAGCTAAAGAAAATTTATTATTTCTAGAAAATAGATTTAAAGATTCAAAATTAGAATTTGATTATCTAAGTTCATCTGAAAAACTATTAGAATATCAGGAGTTGTATTTTGAAAGTTCATTACAAAAAAAATCACTCAAAGAACTAAACATATTCGAGATAAAAAATAATGAAATAATCATTCGTGAATTAACAATATTGGGTAAAAATGAGTAAAAATTCGAATAGATTTGTCCTCCAAGAGAGTAATGATGAATTTAAGTATAATAAAAGTGGGCCAGATATTAATGTAAAATTTAATCGTATAGCCTTTATATTCTTTGTTTTTTTTATTATTTCGATAGTTTATATGATTCATTTAATTCATCTTGGTTCTAGAAAATCTGATTTATCAAATAACAATCAACTAAAAATAATTAACAAACTTCACCGCGCAGATATTGTCGATAGAAATGGATATTTTTTAGCAAAAACAGTTAGTTCTATCGATATTGGAATTAATCCAGTTGAAATAATTGATCAAAAAAAATTATTACTAAATTTGGGTTATATTTTCCCAAATAAAAATTACGAATTAATTAAAACCCGACTAAAAAGAAATAAATTTTTTTGGTTTGAAAAAAAGATCTCAGACGAGAATTATGAAAAAATAATGATGCTTGGTGATAAATCTATTCAAGCAGAGGAAAAACTCACAAGAATTTATCCACAAAAAAATTTATTCAGCCATATTATTGGACAAATTGATGATGATAATATTGGTATCTCAGGACTTGAAAAATCCCAAGATAAAAAATTAAAAAATAATAAAAGCTCAACTCAATTAACTGTGGATAAAAATATTCAATTTTTAATTCGAGAAGAACTAATAAAATATAACAAAGTTTTTAGAGCAAAGGGTAGTGCCGCAATATTGATGGATGTAAATAATGGAGAAATTATATCACTAATTTCACTACCTGATTTTGATCCCAACGAAAGAACAAATATAACTGATACAAACTACATAAATAGAGCTACAAAAGGTGTGTATGAACTTGGGTCAGTTTTTAAGACTTTCACGGTAGCAGCCGGCATCCACGAGGGTGTTATAGAACCAGAAACAAAGTTTAAAAATTTAGAAAAAAGTATTCAATGTGAAAAAAATACCATCAGCGAATATGATAAAAAAATCCCATCTGATTTAACAGTTGAACAAATACTCATAAGATCAGGTAATATAGGTTCTGTTAGAATTGGTCAGGCTGTTGGATTGGAAAAATTTAAAAAATTTATGAATAAATTAAGTTTAATAAATTCTATTGAATTTGATATAGAAGAAGTTGGAATACCAATATCTTTTGAATGGGGGAAGTGTAAACTAGCAACAGCTTCTTATGGGCATGGAATAACAACTACCATCCTCCAATTAGCAAATGCTTATTCAATAATTGTAAATGGTGGGTATAAAGTTAGCCCCACATTGATAAAGAAAGAAAAAAATTTAAAACAAGAAAAAATTCTTAAAAATGATGTTTCAAATAAAATTAATCCTATTTTAAGAAAAATTGTGACTAATAAAGAAGGAACAGCATCATTAGCAAATATTGAAGGTTATGAAGTTGGAGGAAAAACAGGAACTGCTCAGAAAAGTATGCTTGGAGGATATTCCAAAAATAAGATTAATACTTTTGCATCAGTATTTCCAATATCAAATCCAAAATTTGTATTTGTTGTTATGTTAGATGAACCTAAAACTAATAGTGAATATGTTTATAATTATCTAGATGGTTCTGGTATAATACATAAAGGCACACCTTTTAATACCGCCGGTTGGACTACAGTTGAAGTTGTAGGACAAATTATTAAAAAAATTGGGCCCATTTTAGCCACAAAATATAATGAAGTTTACTAATAATGTACCTGGGAAACTTCATAAAAAAATTAGATAAAAAATACCATAAAATTTTTTTTTCAGGAATAGCTTTTAATAGTACTCTAGTTAAAAAAGATTATAT
>CAJQSX010000022.1 GCA_905616465.1 uncultured Candidatus Pelagibacter sp.
TTTTTTTCTAATTCTTCAACAACTTTCCCTTTACCTTTGATTTTGAAGTGGATGTAGCTACCTTTTTTATTTTTTTTAATAACGTAGGCTAAATTTAAAAGGCCCCAGTTTTCAGTCTTAACAACTTCACCTTCATTTTTTTCAACAATTTTAGAGTACTTTTCGGTCAATAGCTTAAGCTCACTTGGAGAAGTGTCTTGTCTCGCTATTATGGTATGTTCGTATAAATTCATTTAAATTCTTTAATAAAACGTGAGGATATACTATTATAAGTCTTCAATTACAACAGTAAAAAGGAAAATAATTAAATAGTTTTTATATGTTTTCAGTAATTTTTCCAGGCCAAGGTTCACAGATCATAGGGATGGGAAAAGAGTTTTACGAAAAATATGATCTTGTTAAAAAATTATTTAAAGAGGCCGACGATGCACTTGATACCTCATTATCAAAGATTATTTTAGAGGGCCCTAAAGAAGAGTTAGATCTAACAGTAAATACTCAGCCTGCAATTTTTTTAATTAGTTATTCTATTTTTCAAGTCATTAAAAAAGAATTTGATATCAATCTTCATAAAGCTAAATATTTTGCAGGTCACTCATTAGGCGAATATTCGGCGATTGCTTGCGCAGGATATTTAGATTTTCAAGAAACTATAAAAATATTAAAAATAAGAGGAGATGCAATGCAAAATTCTGTTCCAAAAGGCAAGGGTGGGATGGTTGCAGTATTAGGCGTAACCGTTGAAAATATTGAAAACATTTTGGAGAAAAATAAAAATAATTTTTTAGTGGAGATTGCAAACGATAATTCCGAAGGTCAAATTGTGTTAAGTGGAAAAACTCATGATTTAGAAAAATTTAGTTCAATTTTAAAAGTAAATAAAATTAAAAATATTAAACTTCCAGTAAGTGCACCATTTCATTGTAGTCTAATGAGCAAAGCAACTGATATAATGAAAAACGAGCTTGGTAAACTTAAATTTAAAAAAGGAAGTAATGTTTTAATATCAAACATAACTGCTGATGAAATTTTTAATGCAGATGAATTAAAAGATTTATTGGTTAAACAAATTGAAAATAGAGTTCGTTGGAGAGAGAGTGTTATTAACATGATTAAAAAAGAAATTAACCAATTTATTGAAATTGGACCTGGAAATGTTTTATCAAGATTGGTTAAAAGAATTGACAAAAAAGTTACGGTGAATTCAATTAATAACGAAGAGGATATAAAAAATATTAAGATATGAATGATTTAAAAAATAAAAATATTATTGTAACAGGTGCTTCAGGTGGAATAGGAAACTCTATAGTCGAAAAATTAAATGAGTGTGGTGCTAATATTTTAGCTACTGGAACAAAAATTGAAAAACTTGAGGAGTTAAAAAATAAATTTAGTAATATTAAAATATTAAAGTTTGATATTTCTCAAAGTGATAAAATTGAAGATTTTATAGAAAACGCCTCAAAAGAACTTGGAGGTTTAGATTGTATTGTTAATAATGCCGGTATAACTCAAGATAATTTAGCAATTAGAATGAGTATTGAGGAATGGAAAAAAGTAATTGATATTAATTTAACCTCCACTTTCCTAATGAGTAAGTTTGCAATTAAAAAAATGCTTAAAAACAAAAAAGGAAAAATTATCAATATTACTTCTGTAGTTGGTCACACAGGTAATGTAGGGCAGGCTAACTATTCAGCCTCAAAAGCTGGAATTGTTGCAATGTCTAAAAGTCTTGCAATAGAATATGCTAAAAAAAACATCAATGTTAACTGTATTTCTCCAGGATTCATTAAAACTGCAATGACTGATGTAATAGATGATAAATTTAAAGAAGTTATTATATCCAAAATCCCATCCGCTAGATTAGGAGAGCCAGAAGATATTGCTAATGCAGTTCTTTTTTTAACCTCAAAACAATCAGACTATATTAATGGTGAAACTTTACATGTTAATGGAGGCATGTATATGGCTTGACAATCTAGGTAATTAAACTAATAACGATTTTAAAACAAAAAGGATCAATATGTCAGAAGATGTTTCAAGCAAAGTAAAAAAAATAGTAGCAGATCATTTAGGGATTGATGAGGCGAAAGTATTAGAAGAATCAAGTTTTATAGACGATTTAGGTGCGGATAGCTTAGATACTGTAGAATTAGTAATGGCTTTTGAAGAAGAATTTGGTTCAGAAATTTCTGATAGCGAAGCTGAAAAAATTTTAACAGTAGGTGATGCGGTTAAATTTATTGAAGGCAAAAGTAGCTAATTAAATTAAATGCCCACTGAAAATGATGGGATAATGGTTATATTATCTTCTCCCTCTGGAGCAGGTAAAACAACTTTAATAAATCTTTTATCAAAACAAAATAATTTTGAGATTTCTATATCTCATACCACAAGAAAGTCTCGTCCTAACGAAATTCCTAATAAAGACTATTATTTTATAAACAATGATGAGTTTAATAGATTAATTAATAATCAAGAATTTTTAGAATATGCGAAAGTCTTTAATAATTATTATGGCACATCAAGAACACCTGTTATTGATAAACTGAATAAAGGAAAAAATGTATTATTTGATATTGATTGGCAGGGAGCTGATCAAATTAAAAATAAGGATTTAGATTATAAATTAATTTCATTTTTTATCTTACCACCCAGTAAAGAAATCTTATTTGAAAGATTATCCAATCGAGATATGAAGGATAAGCTGATTGTAAAAGAAAGAATGGAGCAATTTGAAAGAGATGTGCTGCATTGGATTAATTATGATTACGTTGTTATAAACGACAACTTAGATAAGTGTTATTCTAGAATCAAGAATTTAGTGAATGCAGAAATTAATAACGATTCCAAAGACTACGATCCAGAATTTATTAGAAAACATATTGAAAAATTAACTTCTTAATTTTTCATATTCATCTGTA
>CAJQSX010000023.1 GCA_905616465.1 uncultured Candidatus Pelagibacter sp.
AATGGTAAAGAAAAAATTATAGTACTTTTTTCACATGAAGCTAAACCTCTTGTAGATAGATATAAATTTATAAAAGGTTTCGAAGAGGGTGATCTTGATTTTTATTCAGTAAAAAAAAATGGTATTACTAATTCCACTTTAAAGATTGATAATTTTAAGATTCAAGAAATCCCAGTATTAGCGAAACTATTAACCCTGGCATCACTTCAGGGAATTGCTGATCTATTAACAGGAGAGGGGATAAGGTTTACAGATTTTGAAATGAAATTTTCAACTAAAGATAAGTTAATGACCATAGAAGAAATGTATGCAATTGGCCCTGCAATATCAATTTTGATGGATGGTTATATTGAGAGCAATAATTTGATTAGTTTAAGAGGTACATTAGTTCCAGCAACCACTGTGAATAGAACAATTTCATCAATACCAATAATTGGAGATATATTGGTAGGAAAAAAAATTGGCGAGGGAGTTTTTGGTGTTAGCTTTAAGATTAAGGGATCACCTAAAGATTTAGAAACTACTGTAAATCCAATTAAAACTTTAACACCCAGGTTTATTACAAGAACTTTAGAAAAGATTAAAAGGAATTAAATAAGTTCAATTTTGATATGTCTTTTTTTTCCTAAAGATAATTTTAAGAAATTATTTTTAAAAAAATCCTTAGAAATTTTTTGTTTTTCATTTGAAATTATCTCATTGTTTATTTTAATAGCTTTACCTTTTATTAGTCTTCGAACCTCACTCTTTGAGCTCTCCAGTTTAGATAGGATTATTAGATCTAAAATATTAATTTCTTCTTTAATATTATCTTGTTTAATTTTGACAGATGGTAAATTCGAGCCACTTGAGTTTTCAGTAAATGCCTCTTTTGCAGTACTTTCCGAATTTTGAGCATCTTCATCACCATGAAGCATGGATGTAGCTTTATTAGCTAATAAAATTTTTAGTTCATTAATATCTTTATCTTTAATGTTTTCTATTTCTTCAATATTTAGGTCAGTAAATATATTTATGAATTTTATTACATCACGATCATCTGTATTTCTCCAAAATTGCCAATAGTCATAAGCAGATAAAAACTTTTTATCTAACCATACAGCACCGTTTTCTGTTTTTCCCATTTTTGTGCCAGATGCAAGAGTAATTAATGGAGTTGTTAATCCATAAGTTTGATTATTTGAATATCTTTTAATCAAATCAACACCATTAACAATGTTTCCCCATTGATCGGATCCACCGATTTGAAGCATACAATTTTCTTTTTGGTTTAATTCTAAAAAATCATAGGCTTGTAAAATCATATAGTTGAACTCCATGTAGCTTAAAGATTGCTCTCTATCTAATCGTGTTTTAACACTATCAAATGTTAACATTTTGTTAATTGTAAAATGTTTTCCAATATTTCTTAAAAATGAAATATAGTTCAAGTTTTTTAACCAAGTAAAATTATTTACAAATATTGGTTTAGTTTTCTCATTTTTAGAGTGTAAATAATTTTTTAAGATATTTTTGATATTTTTAGTATTTTTTTCAATTTCATCTTCTGTCAATATTTTTCTAGTTTTATCTTTTCCTGAAGGATCTCCAATTCTAGTGGTTCCGCCACCCAGAAGTACAATTGGTTGGTGACCATGTTTTTGTAATAATCTAAGACACATTATTTGAAGTAAGCTTCCAACATGTAAGCTTTCAGCGGTACAATCAAACCCAATATATGCTTTTATCTTTTTTTTATCTAATAATTCAGATAATTCATTTTCATTAGTACATTGATAGAAGAAACCTCTATCTTTAAATTCTTTTAAAAATTTATTCATAAGTTTATAGTTCTACAATATACAAATTTTTTTTAAAAAAAATAAATATGAAAAAAAAGATTTTTACATCTTTAGGCTTGATGAGTGGAACATCGATGGATGGAGTGGATTTATCTATAATTAAATCTGATGGATTTAGTGAAGTTGAGCAATTGCACGACAAATACTATGAATTTGAGGACAATTTGCAAGATGAATTGATCAATTTAAGAGAGAATTTAAATACATCTGAAGATTTAAAGAAGTATTCTAAAAAAATTAAAGATATTGAGAAAAAATTTACATTATTTAATAGTAAAATTGTTAATGAAGCTGCCAATCAAACTGGTCTTAAAGTAGATCTAATAGGGTTTCATGGACAGACAATTTTACATTTAGCTAAAAAAAAAATTTCAGAACAATTAGGAGATGGAAATCTTTTGTCTCAACTTTCAAAATGTTTAGTTGTAAACAACTTTAGACAAAACGATTTAGACAATAATGGGCAAGGAGCACCTCTGACCCCAATATTTCATAATTTAATTACAAAAAAGTTAAATAAAAGTTTCAATCTAAATTACCCAATGAATATTATAAATATAGGTGGAATCACAAATGTATCGCAGGTCATTAAGGACGGAGATGTGGAGCAAAATGTTTTTGCATTTGATGTGGCACCGGGAAACTGTTTAATTGATGAATGGTTAAGAAAAAATAGTAATAAAAAGTATGACAAAAATGGAGAAATAGCAAATTCAGGGAAAGTTGATAAGTTTATTTTTAATCAAGCAGTAGAAAATTTTGAAATAAATTCAATTAAAGAGTCGTTAGATGTAAAAAATTTTGATTTATCATTTGTAAAAGGTTTAACTTTGGAGAATGGATGTGCAACTTTGACTAAGTTTACAGCTTATTTAATTTCACAGGGTTTAAAAAAGATTGATCAAGCCAATAACTTGGAAACAAAAAATTATATTGTATGTGGAGGCGGAAGAAAAAACAAAACCTTAATCAAAGATATCAATCAATTTATGGGTAAAGAAGAAATGATTTTAGACAATATTGATGAGTATCAAATAAATGGAGATTTTGTTGAGTCTCAAGCATTTGCTTATCTTGCAATAAGATCTTTTTTGAATTTACCAATTTCTTTTCCAAACACCACCAGGTGTAAAAAACCAAGTGTGGGTGGAGTAATTATTAAAAATTTTTAATAAAGAGCAGTTTCTTTTTTTATATATTTATCTAAGTGTTCAATTAATTTATCTTCACTTCTCGAAAAGAAATGATTTGCATCTGGTACAGATTGAAACTCTACATTAATACCTTTTTGTGCACTTAATCTTTTATCCATTTCTGAAATATACTCTAAAGGAACTAATTCATCTTTTTTCCCATAAATCATTAATCCAGAAGTGGGACATGGGGATAGAAAAGAAAAGTCATATGCATTGGGTTGTGGAGATATAGCTATAAATCTATTAATTTCAGGTCTACGCATTAACAACTGCATTGCAATTAACGAACCAAAAGAAAATCCAGACACCCAACATTGAGAATTATCAAAATTTTCTCTTTCTAACCAATCTAAAGCAGCAGCAGCATCTGCCAATTCACCTTGACCATTGTCAAATTCTCCATCACTTTTACCAACACCTCTAAAATTAACCCTGCATACAGAAAAATCATTTTCCATAAACGTTTTAAAAGTTTCAACAACGACCTTATTATTCATCGTTCCACCGTACTGAGGGTGTGGCTGTAACACTAAGGCAATAGGTGATGTATTTTTTTTACTTTTATAATATTTTGTTTCAAGCCTTCCGGCAGGACCAGGTATGAAAATCTCTAAAATTTTATTATCCATAAGTGCTATTGATTATTATTCTCAAAAAAAAATTACACTTATCATAAGTCAGCGACAATATGTGATTTTTTTTATTACAATCTATACTTGACCAATTTAGTCAGGTATGTATAAAAAGCATTGAAATCAAAGGGTAATATGAAATTAACATCTAAAGGCAGATATGCTGTAATGGCATTAGTAGATTTAGCGAGGTTTGACAGCATCAATCCCGTATCTCTTAGAGATATATCTCTAAGACAAGGAATTTCACTAGACTATTTAGAGCAAATTTTTTCTAAATTAAAAAAAAACGAAATTGTTAAAAGTATTAGGGGAACTAATGGAGGATACATTTTATCAAAGAAGCCAAATGAAATTAAACTTACAAACATTTTCCATGCTGTGGATGAGAAAGTTAAAACTGTGCAATGTAAAAAAGAATCTAAAAAAAGTTGCAATGGAAAAGCAACCAAATGTGTTACTCACAACCTCTGGGATGAATTAGAAACTCACATTAATAGTTTTTTTGAAAAAAAAAGCTTAGAAGATTTATTAAAAAGCAACAATGAACGAAGAGTATAAAATGGATAACAGGCAAAAAGAAATTGATAATTTAAAAGATTATAAATATGGTTTTTCAACTGATATTGAAAGTACTACAGCTCCAAAAGGATTAAATGAGGATGTTATAAAATTTATTTCTAATATTAAAAAAGAACCTCAGTGGATGCTTGATTTTAGATTAAAAGCTTTTGAAAGATTTAAACAATTAAAAGAACCAGATTGGCAAAAACCAAAATATCCAAAAATAGATTACCAAGATTTATATTACTATTCTGCTCCTAAAAGCATGGATGACAAACCTAAAAGTTTAGATGAATTAGATCCAAAACTTTTAGAAACTTACAAGAAACTCGGCATTCCTCTTCAAGAACAGGCAAGATTAAATGGTATTGCAGTTGATGCAGTGTTTGACTCAGTTTCAGTTGCAACTACTTTTAGAGAAGAATTAGCTAAACATGGAATTATTTTTTGCCCTATATCAGAAGCTATTCGAAAACACCCTGAACTAGTTAAGAAATATTTAGGATCTGTAATACCAACAACAGATCATTTTTTTGCAACGCTCAATTCTGCAGTTTTTACTGATGGTTCGTTTGCTTACATACCAGAAGGTGTAAGATGTCCAATGGAACTATCAACTTACTTCAGAATAAATGCTTCTAACACCGGTCAGTTTGAAAGAACTTTAATTATTGCTGATAAAGGAAGTTATGTAAGTTATTTAGAAGGTTGCACTGCCCCAATGAGAGATGAAAACCAATTACATGCTGCCAATGTAGAATTGATAGCACTGGATGATGCTGAAATAAAATATTCAACTGTACAAAACTGGTATCCAGGTGACAAAAATGGAAAAGGTGGAATATATAATTTTGTTACCAAGCGTGGTTTATGTAAAGGCAAGAATTCCAAAATTTCATGGACGCAAGTAGAAACAGGATCTGCTATCACATGGAAATACCCGAGTTGCATCCTAAAAGGAGATAATTCTGTTGGAGAATTTTACTCGATTGCAATAACAAATAACCATCAAAAAGCAGACACGGGAACAAAAATGATTCATTTAGGTAAAAACACTAAGAGTAAAATTATTTCTAAAGGAATAAGTGCAGGATTTTCAGACATGACTTATAGAGGCCTGGTAGATATCTCAGCTAGGGCCTCAAATTCAAACAATTACACTCAATGCGATTCATTATTAATGGGTAATAAGTGTGGGGCACATACCGTTCCATATATCAAAAATAAAAACTCCGAGTCAAATATTGCTCATGAAGCAACAACTTCAAAAATAAGTGAAGAGCAATTACATTATTGTCAACAAAGAGGTTTGAGTCAAGAGGAGGCTGTTGGATTAATTGTAAATGGATTTTGTAAAGAAGTGCTACAGCAATTGCCAATGGAATTTGCAGTAGAAGCCCAAAAACTTGTTGGTATTAGCTTGGAAGGAAGTGTTGGTTAATGTTAAGAATTAATAAATTGTATGCAAAGATAGAAAACAAGGAAATTTTAAAAGGGCTCTCTCTCAATATAAATCCTGGTGAGGTACATGCTATAATGGGTCCAAATGGATCTGGGAAAAGTACATTATCAAATATTTTATCAGGTAAAAAAGGATATGAGATTTCAGGAGAAGTTTTTTTTGAAGGAAAAAATTTATTTGATCTTGAAATAGAAGAAAGAGCACATGAAGGTATTTTTTTAGCCTTTCAATATCCCCTTGAAATCCCAGGGGTTAACACAAATATATTTTTGAAAACTTCATTAAATGCAGTGAGAAAAGCACGAGGTGAAAAAGAGCTTGATGCTATAGAATTTTTGAAATTAGTAAAAAAAAAGTCAAAAGAATTAAAATTCGATGAAGAAAAATTAAATAGACAATTAAATGTTGGCTTTTCTGGTGGAGAAAAAAAGAAAAATGAAATTCTACAAATGTCAATGTTAGCCCCTAAATTATCAATTTTAGACGAAACAGATTCAGGTCTGGATATTGATGCTTTAAAGATTGTTGCTGATGGAGTTAACACTTTAAGAGATAATAAAAATTCTTTTTTAATAATTACTCATTATCAAAGATTACTTGATTATATTAAACCTGACTTTGTCCATGTGTTAATTGATGGAAAAATAATCAAATCTGGTGGACCAGAATTAGCTTTAGAGTTAGAAAAAAAAGGTTATGAAAAATTTTAATTAGATGAAAGAACAACTACAAATAGATTTTGATAATATTGTAAAAACATCAAGTTTTTCACAAAAAGATATTAAGCAAAAACAAAACTGCTTAAACGATTTTATAAAAATAGGATTCCCAAGTAGAAGACAAGAAAACTGGAAATTTTCAGACTTAAACCAAATTATTAAAAAAAATATTGGAGAACTTAGTTTTTATAACGATTATTCGTTTACTAATAAAATTGATACATCTGTCTATATCAATGGGTTAGAGCATAATAAGATTGTATTTATAAACGGTAGGATTGAAAAAATCGATTTTAGTTATGAAAAAAAAGAGAAAGTAGAAATAATTGAAGGGTCAGAAACAATCGATAAATCAAATAATTTCAACTCTTTAATTGATTTAAATAGGGCATTCACAAATAAAAGTTACAAAATTTTAGTTAAAAAAGATTATAAATTAGAAAAACCATTAATAATTTATCATACGACAAATAACAAGATTGAGTCCAAAAACATTAATTTAAGCCTAGATTTTCAGTTAGAAAAAAATAGCTCATTAAGATTGGTAGATTTATTTAATGATAAATCAGAAAAAAATTTTTTAAATATTGTTTATAATTTTGAATTAAATCAAGATGCGATTTTAAAAAATTATAAAGTTGATAAAGTAGAAAATAGGAATATCAAATATTGTTTAAATAATATTGAACAAGAGACTAATAGTTTTTCAGAAACGTTTATTTTATCTTCTGGATCATATTTTTCTAAAAATGAAATTAATTGTAATTTAAAAGGGAAACATTCATCAGCATTTATTAATGGTATTTTTTCACTTTCTGAGGACAGGCATCATGAAATCAGAACAACTATAAATCACTTAACAGAAAAAACTAAAAGTTATCAATTAATCAAAAGTGTTTTAAACGGCGGTTCTAAAGCTGTATATCAAGGAAAAATATTTGTTAATTCAGAAGCACAGAAAACTGATGGTTATCAATTAAGCAAGGCAATTTTATTGAATGAGGCTTCAGAATTTAACGCAAAACCAGAATTAGAAATTTATGCAGATGATGTGAAATGTTCACACGGCTCTTCGTCAGGTAGTTTAAATGAAGAATCAATATTTTATTTAATGTCAAGAGGTTTAAATTATCAGCAATCAAGAGAACTACTTATCAATGGATTTTTGCTTGAAGTGGTTGAAAAAATAACAGATTCAGAAATAAAGAATTTAATTAAAAATATGATTGGAATTAAAGAATGAATGTAGACAAAATTAAAAAAGAATTTCCTATTTTTGATGAAAAAATTCAAAATAATGATTTAGTTTATCTAGATAGTGCAAACTCTTCACAAAAACCAAAAGTTGTAATTGATAGAATTAATGAATTTTATACCAAACAATTTTCTAATGTAGGAAGAAGTGTTCACTATCTTGCGGTAGCAGCCACCAATTTATATGAAAATACAAGAACATCAGTTCAAAGATATATCAACGCTAAAGATAAAAATGAAATTGTTTTTACTAAAGGGGCGACAGAAGCACTTAACCTAGTTGCCAATACCTTAGGTCAAGATTATTTACAGGAAGGTGATGAGATACTTATAACAGAGCTAGAACATCATTCTAATTATGTACCATGGCATTTTTTAAGAAAATCAAAAAATATAAAAATTAATTTTGCAGAAGTTAACGATGATGGTGAAATTTCGTTAGAAGAGATTGAAAAAAAAATAACATCTAAAACAAGAATTATTTCAATTACTCATTTATCTAATGTTACCGGAGCCATATTGCCTGTTAAAGAAATAACAGAGTTAGCTCATTCAAAGGGCATAATTGTTGTAGTTGATGGTTGTCAGGGGGCACCTCATTTAAGGTTGGATATGCAAGATTTAGATTGCGATTTTTATGCTATTTCATGTCATAAAATGTACGGTCCAACTGGATTAGGAATTTTATATGGAAAAAAAAAATGGTTAGAAGAATTGCCACCATATCAAGGTGGTGGAGGAATGATTAATGAAGTTAAAAAAGATAGAATTTCATATGGCAGCCTACCTAATAAATATGAAGCTGGAACAATGGCTACTGCACAAGTCATAGCTTTTGATCAATCTATTAAATTCATAGAAAGCGTAGGGATAGATAATATTATGAAACATGAGGCTGATTTAGTTGAATATGGTCAAGAACTATTGCAAAAAAATAATTCAGTTAAATTAATTGGCAACCCTAAAAACAAAGGTGGTGTTCTATCTTTCACTATTGAGGGCATTCACCCACATGATATAGCAACTATATTAGATGAAGATGGCGTTGCCATAAGAGCAGGACATCATTGTTGCCAAATTCTTCATGATAAATTAAATATACCCGCTAGTGCAAGAGCATCAGTTGGAATTTATAATACAAAAGAAGATTTAGATCAGCTTAATAGCTCAATAAATAACTGTAAAAAAATTTTTAATTTATAATGAATATTAAGGAACTTTATCAAGAAATCATCTTAGAGCACGGAAAAAATCCTCGTAATTTAAGAAAGACACAAAATTTTAATAAAGATGCAAAAGGTAATAACCCATTGTGTGGTGATAATGTTCATATTTTTTTAAAACTAGATGAAGATAAAAATGTACAGGATGTTTCATTTGAAGGTAGTGGTTGTGCAATTTCAATGGCGTCAGCATCAATTATGACTGATTTAATGAAAGGAAAAGCTGAAGTTGAAGTTAAAGAAATTGTGAATGATTTTTTAGGGATGATTAAGGAAAACCCTGAGTTAAAATCTAAAAATTTAGAAGAGGATGAAAAAACTAAATTAATGTGCTTATCAGGTGTAAAACAATACCCAATGAGAGTTAAATGTGCCACTCTGTCATGGCATACTTTAATTTCTGCAATTGACAACACTCAAGAAGAAATAAATACTGAAGCTAAAGGTTAAATTATGGATTTAAGAGAACAGGTAATAGCTGAAATTAGAAAAATTTATGATCCAGAAATTCCAGTCAATATTTATGAATTGGGTTTAATTTACGATGTTAAGGTAGAAGAAAATAAAGCCAAAATAATAATGACACTAACTACACCCAACTGCCCTGTAGCTGAAAGTTTACCACAAGAAGTTAAAGATACTGCAATGCAAGTAGAAGGTATCGAGGAAGTGGATCTAGATTTAGTTTTTGAGCCACCTTGGAATAAAGACATGATGTCAGAAGCAGCGAAATTGGAATTGAACTTATAATGAATCCTGTAATTAAATTAAGTAATAATGCTGCATTGAGAATTAAAGAAATTATGTCTGGTGCTGAAAAAGATTCACAAGGTGTAAGGGTATCAGTAAAAACAGGTGGTTGTGCCGGAATGTCATATGTTATGGAGTATACTAAGGAAGTTAATCCAAATGATGAAGTAATAGAAGACAAAGGTGTAAAGGTGTTTGTTGACTCTGCAGCTGTAATGTATCTTCTTGGAACTGAGATGGACTATAAAAAAGAGGAGTTATCTTCCTCATTTGTCTTTAACAACCCTAATGAAACTGAGCGTTGTGGTTGTGGAGAGTCTTTCAAAGTAGAGTAGGCCGGATTAACTTATTATTTGCATATCAGCATTGCGTTTTATGCATATCTAGTATATAAAATAATTATGAATACGTTTGAATTTAAAAATCTTGTTAAAAACCTAAAAAATTCTTTAAAACAAAGAACTTTTTTTAAAACCTTACGTAAGGAAGTAGAGACTGGTGCTAACGGCACGCAGGACTACGTTGTTAAAAAAGGTATTAACAAAGATACAATTGCAACAACTAAACAGTAATTAATTACTAACTACTATAATACATCTCAAACTCAACTGGATGAGGTGCGTGTTCAAATTTATGAATTTCTTCAAACTTAAGTGCAATGTAAGCATCAATTTGATCATCTGTAAATACATCACCTTGAGTTAAAAACTCCCTGTCTTTATCTAAACTTTCCATAGCTTCTCTAAGAGAACCACAAACAGTTGGGATTTCACTAACTTCTTCTGGTGGTAATTCATATAAATCCTTATCAAAAGATTCACCTGGATGAATTTTATTTTTAATTCCATCAAGCCCAGCCATAAGCATTGCAGCAAAAGTTAGATACGGATTTCCAGATGCATCTGGAAATCTTATTTCACATCTTGCACCATTTTTACTTAATGTAATTGGTATACGACATGAAGCTGATCTGTTTCTTGCAGAATAAGCAAGAAGAACTGGTGCCTCAAAACCTGGAATTAATCTTTTATAACTATTAGTAGTTGAGTTAGCAAAAGCATTAATTGCTTTAGCGTGCTTTAGAATTCCCCCAATATAATGAAGTGCTGTTTCTGACAATCCGGCGTAAGCATCACCAGAAAATACTGGAGTCTTGCCCTTCCAGATAGATTGGTGAATGTGCATACCTGAGCCGTTGTCACCTGCCACAGGTTTTGGCATGAACGTTGCTGTCTTACCAAATGAATGTGTAACCATTTGAACAACATATTTATATAATTGAACATTATCCGCTGTCTCAACCAAAGTTCCAAAAACCATACCTAGCTCATGTTGACTTGGTGCAACTTCATGATGATGTTTTTCAACTTTTACACCCACTTCTTTTAGATTTTTTAAATATTCGCCTCTCATATCTTGTTCACTATCAACTGGGGGAACTGGAAAATACCCACCTTTTACAGGAGGTCTGTGACCCATGTTTCCATTTTCATAAACTTTGCCAGAGTTGTAAGGACCTTCTTTACTATCAAGGACAAACCCAGTGTTGTTTGGATCATTGCTAATTCTGACATCATCAAAAACAAAAAATTCTGGTTCAGGACCAAAGAAAGCTTTATCACCAACACCTGAAGATTTTAAATATTCCTCAGCTTTTTTTGCAACACCTCTAGGATCTCTTTCATAGGGTGTTTTCTTTACAGCATCTAAAATATCACAAAATAAAATAACTGTATTATGAGACGTAAAAGGATCTATTATCATTCTTGAAGTGTCAGGTTTCAAAATCATGTCTGATTCATTAATAGCTTTCCAGCCAGCGATTGATGAGCCATCAAAAAAAACACCTTCGTTAAGCATTTCTTCATCAACAACAGAGTGATCCATTGTTAAATGTTGAAGTTTACCTCTTGGGTCAGTAAATCTTAGATCTACAAATTCAGCCTCTTTTTCTTTGATAAATTCTAAAACTTTTGCTGCGCTCATTTTGTCTCCTATATAATTTTTTTATAAGTGGTACTTATCAAAATAATTCTAATAAATATTGCTTATTTAATAAATAACACCTATGCAATTTTCACATAAGTGTTGTATTTATGCAATATTATTAAACAACTATTTTAAATTTGTGAACCCAATGCCAAATAAAGAGCCAGTTAAAAGAGTTAAAAAATCAATTAAACAATTAACCAATCTAACATCTGGTAAAATTAAAGAAATAACAGAATGAGACAACCAAAGTTAGTTGATTATATTTTGTTAACTGTATTAGCTCTAATTTGGGCTTCTGCTTTTTTTAATATTAAAATAGCTACATATTCTTTTGGACCTGTGACAATTGCTTTTTTGAGAGTATTCTTTGGAGCAATCCCAGTATTATTGCTTTGCTATTACAAAAATATAAAAATTGAAGCTTTTTCAAAAGACTGGCACTGGTTTGCAATGATAGGATTTATTAACTTAGTGGCACCTTTCTTTTTAATTGCTTATGGAGTTAAATCTGTTCAAAGTAATTTAGCAGCTATTTTAATGTCCACTACACCATTGAGCTCAACAGTATTAGGTCATTTTTATACAAAAAATGAAAAATTTAATTTAATTAAAACATTTGGAATTTTAATTGGTTTTTCAGGAATTGTATTTTTATTTTCTGATAATATATTAATTAATGAAAATAATTTTACCTCAGCTTTATTAATATTACTGGGCTCTACCTGTTATGTAGTTGGAGGAGTTCTAACTTTAAAAATTAGTAAGAAAAAAAATGAAAATGTAACAGGCTCAATACTCATATGGGCAATTATAATTTTATTGCCATTAGTAAGTTTTATTGAGCAGCCTTGGAAATCTATTCCACGAACCGACTCATTAATTTCAGTTATTTACCTTGGAATTGTTCCAACTGGAATTGCTTGGTTATTAAGATTTAGAATTTTAAAAAACAATGGCTTAATTTTTCAATCTCAAGTTTCTTACTTAATACCAATATTTGGAACTATTTTAGGTTACGTATTTTTAAAAGAGCTAATAACAATTAAAGTTTTAATATCTTTAATTGCCGTTTGTATCGGTATTTATTTTGTAAAGAAGGCTGATAATAAAAAGATTATTTAACAGTTGCCATCGCACTAATATGTGAAGGTCTTGTTTCACAACAACCACCTAGTATTGTTGCTCCACTTTCTTTGAATCTTTTCACAATTTTACCGATTTTCTTAGGTGTTAGATCCTCTCTATGCCCTAAAAATTCATTTGGATTACCATTTAATTTTGTAAAAGTTGAAGAGTAGCCATTTCTTGGTTTAGTGGTAATAAATCCATTTATCTTGAATCCAAATGGTACTTTTAAACTTTTTAATTCGTTAAGATTAATTTCGTAATTTTCAGGTGAAACACACGAAAGTATAATACCAATCAACTTTTCATCAATTATATTCTTAATATCTGAAATGTTTTCTCCACTAGGTAATTTTGTGCCTTCAGATATATGAATGCCAACTAAATAAGGCTTGCCAAACTCTTTAATTGCTTTGATCCCACATTTAAATTCTTTAATGCTGCTCCACACATCAAAATAAAAAAAATCCACATAAGGATTTAATAGCTTAGCTTGTTCTTTTATATTTTTAATGATCTCTTCTTCGCTTCTGTCATCTGCCTCGTATGTTAAATTTTGGGGAGGTAAACCGCCTGCCACAAAAATATTCGGAAATTCTTTTTTAACAGCAAAAGCTATTTGACCTGCTTTTTTATTCAAATATTCAAACTTATCCTCAACATTATTGTCTCTTAATCTTTTGCGTCTAGTTGTAAAAGTTGTTGTAACAATTACTTCTGCCCCAGCTTTTACAAAATCTCTATGCGTATCCAATACTAGTTGATGATAATTTTCATCCAACAATGCATTGGCACTCCATAATGTTCCATTGGGCTTCATACCTCTTGCTAGAAGTTCTTGTCCCATACCACCATCCAAAATTCTCGTTTGTTTGAAAAAATTTAAATTCATTATATTCCTAACTTTTTTAGTGCTTTTGCTTAATGCTAGGTGCACAATATAGTTCAACTACCCTTTACTAATTTATTTAATGATTTCCTTTTTAGCAGCTTTAGAGTGCAATATGGATCAAATCAGCTGAGATAAGATTATAACTATCAGATTAGATTGTAAACTATTATTTAAGTATAATTTTTACATTAAAAGAGAAGGATCTTCTTTCTCCCTCTATATTAAATGGATATGCGGTGTGCATCAAATAATTTGGAAAAATCAATAAGTCTTTAATCTTTGGTACTACATTATAAATACTTTTACTTAGAAATCCTCTTTGACCATTTATAAAATCTATAGTTCCATTAGTTTCTAGTTTCTTATTTTTTACCATTTTATTTTTGGTCATACCTTTTGGTAGCTTCAAATAACCAACCCCAGATAAATCTCCTTCGTGATAATGTATAGGATTATACTCTCCTTTAAACTGTCGAACTACCCAAAGATTTAAGATTTTAATTTCTTTAATATTTCTAATATTTTCGTTAGATAAAAATTTTTTAATGTTAATTTTTAATTCTCTCTCTAAATTATGCCTTATGAACTTATCTGAAATTTTTAGTTCTTTTCTAATTTGACTAGCTAATTTTGAACTGTAATCAATTTTTTTTGATATAGATTTAACATCAAACTCCTTATTTAATTTATCAAAAAATTTATTTGATATTTTGGTTTTACCAATCGAAGGTCCAAAGGGTTTAATATTTTTCATTATAATATTAGATATAGTAAAAGTTAATTAAATCAACATTATGGTAAAATCCTAAAACCCATTCTTGCAGCAACAAATATGACCAATAAAGAAGTTATTAATGCCAATATTTTGTTAGTTAAAAATTTTATATTTAAGAAATTTCCAACTTGCCCGCCAGTAAGTACAACCAAAAAAAGAGGCCAATAATTTAAAAACTCATTAAATACAATATTTTTTGTTAGCTGTCCTGCTACACCAAAAATTGAATTTATTAAAATAAAAAGAGAAGCTGTGGTTGCAATATGTTTTGGGTATCCTGCTTTCATTAAAAATAATAATGGGCTTAAGAATATTCCACCCCCAATTCCAACAATACCTGAAATAAATCCAATTACTGAACCTATAGAAATAGATAAAATTTTTGGTATTTGTTTTATTTTGATTTGATCTTTATTGAATGATTTACTTCCAATTAATAAAAATATTCCCGCAATAACCAGGATAAAGAATAATAATATTTCAAAGATTTCTTTTTCGATTGAAATTGAAGCTCCTAAAAAAGCAAAAGGTATAGATCCAACGAGATATGGTGTGAGCAACTTAATATTAAGATTGCCAGATCTAATATAGTTTATTGAGTTTCCAGATACAACGATGATGTTACAAAATAAAGCTATTATTGGAAAAATATAATACGGAATATCCCAAATCAACATTAATGCAAGATAGGTAGACCCTCCACCAAAGCCAACGCTAGAATATAATATTGCTGTTATAAAAAAAAATGCTGATAATATAATCATTTAAAAATTATTATGATTGTAAACATAGCTTTATTAACTGTAACAGATACTAGAACTTTTGATAACGATAAATCTGGTGCAATTCTCGTTGAAAAAATTAAAGAAGCTAATCATAATTTAATTGATAGAAAAATTTGCAAAGATAACAAAGAAGATATTGTACTAATCCTAAAAGAGTGGATTAATAAAAATGATATTGATGTTGTGATAACCACTGGTGGGACTGGTTTAACTGGAAGAGACATAACTCCAGAAGCAATTGATGAAATTGCTGATAAACAAATACCTGGCTTTGGAGAGGTTTTTAGAAACTTAAGTCTTAAAACAGTGGGAACTTCAGCAATACAATCTAGAGCTTGTGCGGTTTTAGCAAATGGTAAATATGTTTTTGCTTTACCTGGATCATCAGGGGGAGTTACTGATGCTTGGGAAGGTATTTTAAAACATCAATTGGATATTAATCATAAGCCATGCAATTTTGTAGAATTATTTCCAAGGCTTAAAGAAAAATAATTATTTTTGATATTTTTCCTTCCATTTTAAGTAAGGCATACCGTAAACATGTTCTCTTGCCTCAGGATCTGCAATAGAGATACCTTTTTTTTCAGCCTCTTCCCTATACCATCTTGATAAGCAGTTTCTGCAAAAACCAGCTAAGTTCATAAGATCAATGTTTTGAACATCTTTTCTTTCATCTAAATGTTTTAGTAATCTTTCAAGAGTAGCTGATTGTATTTCTTTTTTTTTATCTTCATTCATAAATAAAATATTAAACAGATTTCAATTAAGCACAAGATGTAGGTTAAATTCAATCATTAGTAGAAATAAAATTGTTATATCTGTAGATCTTTCCAGTGTTCTTTGGTCAACTTAATCATGGCTATTAAAAAGAGAAAACAAGCCAAAAAGTCAAAGCGTAAGACCAAAAAAAAAATTAAGAATAAATTGGTCAAACGATCTTCTAAAAAAAATAAAATCATTAAAAAGACTAAAAAGAAAAGAAGTGTAATTAAAAAAAAGCCAAGAAAATCAACAAAAAAAAATAAACTTAAGAATAGCAACAAAAAAGAAAGGGTAAAAATGAGTACTGAAAGCATAAAGGGTGGACGATCCCCACTACTGGATACGTCTCACTTAAAAGTGAAATTTCCATTTAAAGAACAATATGGAAATTTTATAGGTGGAAAATTCGTTAAACCAAAATCAGGAAAATATTTTGATAACGTAAGCCCAATTAACAATGAAGTTATATGTTCTATTCCAAGATCAGACGCAAAAGATGTTGATGCTGCATTAGATGCTGCACATGCTGCTTTTCCTACTTGGGGAGTTACATCTATAACTGAAAGGTCAAACATTCTGCTAAAAATAGCTGATGTTATTGAAAAAAATCTAGAACTATTAGCTACTGCTGAATGTCTAGATAATGGAAAGCCAATCAGAGAATGTATGGCAGCTGACTTACCGCTAGTTGTCGATCACTGGAGATATTTTGCTGGAGCAATAAGAGCAGAAGAAGGTTCTGTTTCAGAGATAAGTAACAGTGAGTATTCTTATCATATACCCGAACCACTTGGTGTAGTTGCACAGATTATACCCTGGAACTTCCCATTATTAATGGCAACATGGAAACTTGCACCAGCATTAGCCGCAGGAAACTGTGTAGTTTTAAAGCCAGCCGAACAAACACCGGCATCAATATTACTTTTAATGGAACTTATTGGAGATCTATTACCTCCAGGAGTTCTTAATGTTGTAAGTGGTTTTGGATTGGAAGCAGGAAAACCTTTGGCGTCATCTAAAAGAATTAGAAAGATTGCTTTTACGGGCGAGACAACCACTGGGCGTTTGATTATGCAGTATGCTGCTCAAAACTTAATTCCAATAACTTTAGAATTAGGTGGAAAATCTCCAAATGTTTTCTTTGAAGATGTCATGGATCAAGATGATGACTTCTTTGACAAATGTCTTGAGGGTTTTACAATGTTTGCTCTTAATCAGGGAGAAGTTTGTACTTGTCCTAGTAGAGCATTAATCCAAGAATCTATCTATGATAAATTTATGGAAAGAGCAATTGCTAGAACAAAAGCTGTAACACAAGACAATCCTTTAAAAATGGAAACCATGATTGGTGCTCAAGTATCATTAGAGCAAATGGAAAAAATAAAATCTTACCTAGATTTAGGCAAGAAAGAGGGTGCTAAAATTTTATGTGGAGGTGAAGTTGCTAACTTAAACAGTGGTTTGGAAAAAGGTAATTATATCCAACCTACTATTTTTGAAGGTGATAACTCTATGAGAGTTTTCCAAGAGGAAATTTTTGGTCCAGTAGTTTCTGTTACTAAATTTAAAGATGAAGCGCATGCATTAGAAATTGCAAATGATACTCTTTATGGTTTAGGAGCAGGTGTTTGGACTAGAAATGGAAATATTGCTTATAGAATGGGAAGAGGAATCCAAGCAGGAAGAGTTTGGACTAACTGTTACCATGCTTACCCAGCTCATGCTGCTTTTGGAGGTTATAAACAATCTGGAATTGGTAGAGAAACACATAAAATGATGCTTGATCATTATAGACAGGTGAAAAACTTACACGTGTCATACAGCGAGAAAAAATTAGGCTTCTTTTAACAGATATATTATAGTGGCCTGTATTAAACTACAGGCCATATAACTATGAAAGTTACAGCAACACCCTTAGCATTAGAATTAATCGAAGATCTTAAAAAAGATCATGGTAAAGATTTACTATTTCATCAATCTGGTGGATGTTGTGATGGTAGTGCTCCTATGTGCTATCCAGTTAAAGAATTTCTGGTAAGTGATGATGATGTTTTAGTTGGAAAAATTGGTGGTATTCCTTTTTATATAAGCGAAACCCAACATGAAGCATGGAAAAATACAGATTTAATCATTGATTGCATTAAAGGTATGGGAGGAATGTTTTCGCTAGATAACGGGACCGGAAGAAGATTTCTAACAAGGTCTGAAGTTTGCACACCCAAGGCTACTAGTATTAATTAATTTTTATATTTTCTTAAATTTAAATCTAAACAACATAAGTGCTATAACAATTACAGCATAAATTAGTGGTTCTGTTAAATCTTTTTTTACTAACCAGATAAAATGTAAGACACCAAGTATTGCAATTATATAAATTAGTCTATGTAGCTTTTTCCATTTATCTTTTAAAAAAATCATTGCTTTTTTTGAGGAAGTAAGTGCTAGTGGTACTAATAATAACCAAGCAGCAAATCCTACAAAAATAAATTTTTTTGTTAAAATATCTTTTGAGATGCTTTCAAAATCAAGGCGGTAATCAATGATCACATAAGTTAACATATGAAGTGTTGCATAAAAAAAAATAAACAAACCCAACATTCGTCTAAATGATATCCAAATAAAAAAATTAGTTAATCTTTTAAGTGGACTCATTGCTAGGGTTAAGCAGATAAAAATTAATGTCCATTCACCTGTATGATGTGTAATTTCTTTAACAGGTTCGGGACCCAATTGGTTAAATAAAATTTTATAAAAAATTATTAAAAAAGGAATTAAGCTTAAAATAAAAACACAAGGTTTTAAATATTTTTTCATTAAAAAAACTTTTTTAAATCCATACCAGCATATAAATTAGCTACTTCTTCTCCGTACCCATTAAACATTAATGTTTTTACTCTTGGTGCAAAAATATTGTTTCCTATAACTCTTTCTGTAGCTTGAGACCATCTCGGATGATTAACATTTGGATTAACATTCGAGTAAAAACCATATTCTCTTGGTGACGCCCACATCCATGAAGAGGTTGGCATTTTTTCTACTAATTCTATTTTTACAATAGCTTTTGCACTTTTAAAACCATACTTCCATGGAACAAAAATTCTAAGAGGAGCACCATTTTGGTTAGGTAGTTTTTTATTATACAAGCCAGTTACCACTGTTGTTAATGGATGCATTGCCTCATCAATTCTTAGCCCTTCCTTATAAGGCCAATTTAAAACAGGATATCTTTGACCTTTCATTTGGTCAGGATCATAAACACTTTCAAATTTAACAAATTTTGCTTTTGATGTGAGAGTAACTTTAGATAGCAATTTACTTAAAGAAAAACCCATCCAAGGAATTACCATCGACCATCCTTCAACACATCTTAAACGTAACACTCTTTCTTCTGATACAAGCGTTTCTGAAATTTCTTCCATCGATATTTTTATAGGATTGTCAACCTCACCTTCGATACTTATATTCCAAGGGTTCGTTTTAAAATTTTGGGATTTTATATATGGATCACTTTTAGAAGTGCCAAACTCATAATAGTTATTATAAGTAGTAATATCTTTAAAACTCGTATGTTTATCGTCTTCTTTCGATAAAGCACTATTTGTAAAAGGAAGTGAAGTCACTGCAATAGAACCAGCACCTATACCAATCGATTTAATAAAAGATCTTCTATTAATATAAATTTTTTCTGGTGTAATTTCTGAATATCTAATTTTTTTCATGAACTATAGGATTACCTTTTAACCAATTGCTTTCATTATTTGAATAATGTTCTTTTTTCCAAATTGGAGACCTCTTCTTAATTTCCTCAATTATATATCTTGATAAGATGTACGCTTCATCACGATGTTTACAAGCTACAGCAATGATAATACTAATTTCTCCAAGATTTAAGTAACCTTTTGCATGTTCAACAAACACTGCTTTATCTTTAATATTTAACTTTTGATCAGCTTCATTATAGATTTCCTTAAAACTTTTTATAACAAGTGCGTCATGGCTATCATAGGTTATTCCAATTACACTTTTATTATCATTTTGATTTCTTACTGTCCCAGAAAAAAAAATTGATGCTCCAAAAACAGATGATGAGATAAAATCTTCAGCCTCTGCGATCGAAAGCCTCTTTTCTTTTACGTCGATTACTTTTGTATAAAGCATTAACCTCCCCCAATAGGAGGTATAATACCAATTTTTTGTTCTTTTTGGATTTTATAATTGTCGCTTATAATTTCATTTTTTTCAGAACAAAATGCAGAAGATTCTATAATTTTCTTAAAATCTGTATTTCCTTTAAATTTTTTATCAACAAATGTTAATAATATTTCTCTGAATTCTTTAATAGAAGTTTGACCATTTATTTCAAACTCCAGATAATCATTCTTACTAAAATCTCTACTAGCGCCAAATAATTCTAAAATTATCTTCATTTTTTTAATTTTGAAGTGAACTTTAAGTCTTCAGCACTAAAGTCTGACTTATTTTTTATAATAAAATCATCCATGATCTTAACTTTTTCTTCTTCAAACTCTTTTACTTTACGACTGTTTAAATCTACATAAAGAGCTAAAGCTTCAAAAGTAGATGCTAAATATTTTTTATCTTTGTGAACCATTTCAAATTTATACTGTAGACGTTTTTTATCATGATCAAAATATATCAGGTTTATATCTACTTCTTCATCAAGTTTAAGTTCATTGTTATATGTAATATTTGTTTCAACCATCATTGTGCTCATACCTGTAGTTTTTGCAGAATGTTCACCCATATTAAAAATAGTATTAAGATTGTCGGCACCAAATTTGTCAAATATTAAAAGATAATAAGCAACATTCATATGACCGTTGTAATCGATCCAATCTTTTATAATTTTTTGAGAACTTAGATTTACTGACATTATTTAAAATATGTTTTTTAAAAACTCTGGAAGCCCGTCCGGGTTAGTCCATAATCCACTTTTACCACCTTCTTTAATTAATAATTTAATATTATCTATTTTAAGGTGTGGATTTACAATTTTGCTTAAATCATAAATTGTAATTAGTGCAGCATTAACACCCATTATTGCTTCCATCTCAACTCCAGTTTTAGCAACAGCTGACACGACACAAAAGACTTCTAAAGAATTATCAGCTTCATCCATTATTATTTTTGTTGCTGTATGATCAATTGGAAGTGGGTGACACAAAGGAATCAATTCACTCGTTTTTTTTACACCCAAAACAGCTGACACCTCAGCTAAAGTAATTGGATCTCCTTTAGGCATTTTTTTATTTTTAATTAGATTAAAAACTTCTTTTCCAACAAAAATTTTACCTGATGCTAAAGCTCTTCTAAAAGTTTCTTTTTTTGACGATACATCAACCATATTAAAAGAGTTTTTCTTAAAGATTTCTTTAGCCCAATCCTTCAATTCTTTTTGATTAACGACCTTTAAACTTTTCATTATAATAAATTTTCCTTAAAGAAGTTTATAAATTGGGGCATGTATTCATCCATATTTTTACCCCCAATTGTTACTCCTTTTTTAATACACTTTTCTCCCTTAAAGACTTTAAACATTGTTTTAAATGATTTTCTTGGTTCGTCCCGCATAGATTGATTAACGGCCTCCATAGATGGCCAAAGTTTATATTTATTCAATACTAGATCAGCCATTTCACCAATAGTATTTCCCTCACTATCAACAGTTATTGCTGGGCATCCATGAAAAGTCTGTGCACCTCCAATTCTATTAGGTTTACTACCTGAATGCCATTCATGATACCAACCTTTCTTAACATCAAATTTTACCTGGTCCGGTTTTGCTTTAATTTTTTTTACATACTCAACACATTGTTTTGCCAAAGTGTAATCATCTAATTCACCATGGACTAATAGTAATTTTGTATTAGATGTTAATTCTGGTTCTTCAAATAAGCCTGACATCCTACATTCTGGTGCTTCTGAAAGAATTGCATCAAACCCTTTGGTTCCTTCAACAAATTTAGATGTAAATTTAACATCTGCTAAGAAAAGACCGTTAGTACCACCTCTTGAATGTCCAGTGGTTCCAAATTTACCATTAGACCTTGGGTGCGATTTTAATAATTCTAAAGCCATCATTGCATCAATAGCACCATTAATTAAAGGAACTCTAGATTGATCTCTCCAAGTTTCTTTTGCTCCGCGATGACAAAAATTATCTACAAACATTACACCTATTCCAGCATCTAAGAGATTATTATAGCCATGGTATGTAAAATCATTCCAGATATAAATTGCCGGTCCTCCACTGCTGTGTGTCCAAATTACAATTGGCACCTTACCATTTCCTTCTGGTAAAGAAAGATATCCTGTTACTTCAATTGGATTTTTTTTAATACCGTCTGTAAGAACAGATCTTTGGCCAAATCCAGTGTATGAATTAAATTTAACTATTTCACCTTTACCCCTAAACAATCTGTGCTTTGAAATAAAATTTAACACTGATCTTTTTTTTGTACATTGTGCGTTGATATCCAAGTTAGGAGTATGACCCTTAGTAGAATGTGCGTATATATTTGTTGTGAAAAAAATTGTAATTAATATTAAAATTATCTTTCTCATTTATCCTCCTGTTGTGGATAAGTTTTTTGTTAATCCAGTTTGACCAAGCTCTAAATAATGAGACTCTTTTTTAAGGTGTAGTTGATTAATTATAAGATCTACAAGCTCTTCCTTTTGATTATCATTTTGTAGTAAATGTCTGATACTAATTCCTGTGTTTCCAAATAAGCATAACCTTAAATCACCTCTAGAAGTAATTCTTAATCTGTTACATGTTTTACAAAAATCTTTTGAGTAGGGAGCAATTAATCCAAATTTACCCTCATATTCAGGATGAATATAGTTTAATGATGGACCAGCGTCCTTACCATGTGTTTGATATATCCAATTATTTTCTTCCAAGTAATCTCTAAATATTTTTGAAGAAACATGGTTTTCATTAAAATAATCTAAATTATCACCTGTTTGCATTAACTCAATAAATCTAAAATCAATTTTATTATTTTTTATAAAATTTCCAAATTTTTCAAAATCTTCATAAGTATCATTGATACCTTTTAGCAAAACAGCATTAACTTTTATGTTTTTAAAATTTAAACTTTGTAAAATTTTAATCCCTTCTAAAATTTCTAAAAGCCTATCGTGTCCAGTCAGTTTTTTAAATGTTTCTCTATTTAAGCTATCTATACTTATGTTAATTCCATCTAAACCTGAATCATGTAACTGTTGGGCAATTTTGTTTAGACGATATCCATTAGTAGTCATTGTAACTTTAGGAATATTTGAGTTTTGCTTCATATCTTTAAGGATATCAAAAAAATCTTTTCTAACTGTTGGCTCTCCACCAGTTAACCTTATTTTACAAACACCAAGTTCAGTTAAAGCTTTTGCCAGTCTTGATATTTCTTCGCCTGACATAAAACTTCTCATATCCCCAGGTTTTTTTTTGTAACCTTGAGGCAAGCAATAAGTGCACCTATAGTTACAAACGTCTGTAATAGATAATCTTATATATGGGAATTTTCTTCCAAATGTATCGGTAAGTGTTTTCATCTGATTATTATTATATTATATTACAATAGTTAAAATGTAAAAATTACATAGTAGACACAACCTAAAGTAATGTTAAATTAAAAAAATGTACGAAAAACTTGGTCAATTTATTGATGGTAAGTGGCAGCAATCTTCAGACAAAGGAACTTATGATGTTATCAATCCAGCGACAGAAGAAGTTATTGGTCAAGCTTCTAAAGCAACTTCACAAGATGTTGATAAAGCATTAAAGTCAGCAGAAAAAGGATTACAAGTTTGGAAAAAAACTCCACCTTGGCAAAGATCTTACATAATAAGAAAAATTGCAGACAAAATAAGAGAGAAGCAAGATGTGCTCGCAAAGTGGATGACACTTGAAGTTGGAAAACCCTTATCTGAGGCTAAAGGTGAGATTGCTGGAGCTGCTGATATTTTCGAATGGAATGCTGAGGAAACAAAAAGAATTTATGGACAAACTATTGAAAGTAGATTTGAAGACACAAGAGTGCATGTTTATTATCAACCAGTTGGTGTTGTAGCTGCTTTGTCACCATGGAATTTTCCAGCTGTATTATCTGCAAGAAAAATTTCAACAGCTTTAGCTGCTGGATGCTCTGTAATAATTAAACCTGATGTAATTACACCTGGTGTTGTGATGGAGATGGTCGATATTTGTAGAGAATGTGGTGTACCCGCTGGTGTAGTAAATCTTTTATCAGGAGACCCACCAAGCATAGCCCAACAATTAATAGCCTCTGATATAGTTAAAAAAATTTCAATTACAGGATCTTCAAGAGTAGGAAAATTAATTTTAAAACAAGCTGCTGACAAAGTTCAAAGAGTAACAATGGAGCTTTCAGGTCATTCACCTTTTATTGTTTTTGATGATGCCGATATAAAAAAAGCAGCTGATATGGCAATCACCGCAAAGTTTAGAAATAATGGCCAAGTTTGCATCTCTCCTAATAGATTTTATATTCATGAATCAAAAAAAGAAGAATTCATAAACTTATTTATCGAAAAAACTAAAAAATTAAAAATTGGTAATGGAATGGATCCTGATACTCAATTAGGTCCATTAACAACTCAAAAAAGATTGGATGAAATTGAAGAATTAGTTGAAAAAACCAAACAAGAAGGAGCCAAAGTCTTATTAGGTGGAAAAAGACCAGCAGGTTTTAATAAAGGATTTTTCTATGAACCAACTATTTTTGATAATGTTAAAGACGATTACACAATAATGAAGCAAGAACCTTTTGGACCTTTAGCACCAATGTTATCATTTAAATCTTTTGATGAAGTTATTGAAAGAGCGAATAACCACGAGCTTGGATTATGTAGTTATGTTTGTACAAATTCTATGGAAATTGCACATCTAGCTTCAGAGCAATTAGAAACAGGTTCTGTAGCAGTTAATACAGGAGTTGTTGCAATCGCTGAAGCACCATTTGGTGGAATTAAACAAAGCGGATATGGAAGAGAAGGTGGGTCTAATGCAATTAAAGATTACTTAAATGTTAAATATACACATTTAGGTATTAAAGGTTAAAACTCTTAAGATATAAATTATCAAAATGTTAGAATACTTTATCGCTATCGGAGCAGGTCTAATAAGTTTTTTATCACCTTGTGTTTTACCACTTATTCCAGGCTACGTTTCTTTTGTATCAGGTCAATCATTACAAGAGATTATAAATCAAAAAAAAAACAACCTGTTGCCACTTATTTTATTTTGCTTAGGTTTTTCAACTGTCTTTATTATTTTTGGTGCAACAGCATCAGTAATAGGACAAGTTTTTTTACAAAACTCAAATATTTTAAGAATAATTGCGGGAGTTATTATTATTATTTTTTCACTTCAATTAATTGGAATATTTAACTTTAGTTTTTTAAATTATGAAAAAAGATTTGAAGCAAAAAAAACAAACAATATTTATTTTCCTTATTTAATTGGGCTTGCTTTTGGTTTTGGTTGGACACCTTGTATTGGTCCAATCTTAGGATCAATTTTAACTTTAGCTGCTATAGAGGAAACGTTAAGTAAGGCTATAATTCTATTATCTTTATACTCAATAGGTTTGGCTGTACCATTTGTTTTATCGGGGCTTCTTGTTCAAAAGTTTTTAATATTTTCTAAAAATTTTAAAAAAAATATAAATCTAATATCTAAAATTGGTGGAATAATTTTGTTAATTACTGGTGTATTGATATTAACAAACCAACTACAAATTCTAGGATTTTATATACTTAATTTTTTGCCTTTTTTACAGAATATAGGTTAAGTTAACTTAATGAAGATATATCAAATAGATTCTAGTGCTAGAAAAGAAGGATCAACATCAAGATTATTAGCAAAAAAACTTTTAGACAAAATTAAAAAGCTAGAGGACGAAATTATTTATAGAGATTTAGATGATGAAATGGTTTTTGTTTCAGGTCTCACTGAATCCGGAATGAAAATTGAAGAAAAGGATAGATCAGAACATCATAAAAAAATGTTTGAATTATCAGATACACTTGTAAATGAATTAAAAGAGAGTGATATTATTATTATTTCTGCTCCCATTTATAATTATGGTCCACCAGCAACTTTAAAAGCATGGGCAGATCTTGCGGCTAGAGTTGGTGAGACTTTTAGATTTAAACCAAACGGCAGAAGAGAAGGTTTATTAAAAAATAAAAGTGCCTATCTTGTAATTACTTCTGGTGGCACAAAACTTAATAGTAGTGAGGACTTTTTAACACCATGGCTTAAATTTATTTTGAATTTTTTTGGTATTGAAAAAGTAGAAGTTGTTAGTGCCGATCAAATGGCACTAGATTACGAAAAATCAATTAAAGGTGCCGAAGCACAAATTGAAAAAATCTATAGAAGTTAAATTTTTCCTTTAATCAATAGTAATAAAATAGTATTAGTTCTATGTGACTACACTGAGATTATCAGATTACAAAGTTTACTCTAAGTTTATTGAAAACTTAGCAAAAAAATTAACACGTCATTATTATTTAAAGTTAAATAAAAAGTTCAAAACATCTAATAAGTTAAAAGGAAAAGGCTACGACCCAGTAACTTCTGCTGACAAGGCATTTGAAAAATTTATTAGAAAAGAAGTAAACTCTAAGTTTCCGAGTCATCAGATAATAGGTGAAGAATTTGGCCACCAGAAATCAAAAAGTGACTTTACCTGGGTAATAGACCCAATTGATGGAACAAGATCATTTGTTATAGGAAATCCAACATGGAGTAATTTGATTTCACTTAATTACAAAGGTGCCCCAGTTGTTGGTTTGGCTAATTTTCCAATACTTAAGAAGTATTATTTTAATTCATCTAATAAAGCCGCACATGTAGTTGAAAATGGAAAAAAAAGAAAAATTAAAGTAAATATCAATGCAAAATTTTCTAATATGAAAATGTCAGCAGCATTCCATGGTGGATTAACCCTTAACCAACAAAAAAAAATACCTAAAATTTTAAAATTAATGCAGTTTCCTTGTGCGGATGCCCTTAGTTATTCTCATTTTGCAGAAGGTAAAGTAGATGTTGTTTTACAATGTTCAAATAAAATTTGGGATATTCATCCTCTAATTCCAATTATTAATGCTGCGGGGGGAGTAGCAAGTACATGGGGAAACCAAAACCCCATTAAAGCTGGAAATATAGTTTGTTCGGCAAATAAAACTATTCACAATAAAATTTTAAAAATTTTAAAACCTGTTTCAAAATGATTCCAGATAAAGCACAAGAAATTTTAGATTTTTGGTTAAAAGAAACTCCTGAAGAAAAAAGATTCAAAAAAGATGATGCTTTAGATAAAAAAATACAAGAGAAATTTTTAAAAGATCATGAGCTTGCAAGTCAAAATGAATACGATGATTGGCAAGATCAACCAATGAGTGCTTTAGCTTTAGTTATTCTTTTTGATCAATTTTCTAGAAACATGTTTAGAAATGATAAAAAAGCTTTTGCCCAAGATCATAAAGCTAGATTAATCGTAAACGATTCTGTTTATGCTGGCTACCTTGAGGCGATGAATGAAAGTCAAAGATTTTTCATGATCTTACCCCTTATTCATAGTGAAGAGATTACAGATCATGATATGGCATATTATTTACTTAATAAATATCTTAGAGAGCATGAGGGATATGTAAAAATAAAAAAATTTTGGAAAGACCACACAAAAGCAATTAGACAATTTCACAGATATCCCCATAGAAATAAAGTTTTAGGAAGAGAGTCTACAGAAGAAGAGATTTTATTTCTCAATGGACCTAACTCATCTTGGTAGCTGTGAATTTTAAGCATATTTATAAAATCATTGATAAAATTGAGTGGGAACAAGCTAAAGATAAAGGCTCTTATCCAGGCTCTTCAAAAGATACAAAAGATGGATATATTCATTTTTCAGATCTAGAACAAGTAAAGGGAACACTTAAAAAGTTTTTTACAAATCAAAAAAATTTAATTCTATTAAAAGTTGATACTTTAAACCTAGATCATTTAGTTTGGGAGCAGGCATCAGATGGAACTATGTTTCCACATCTATACTCACCATTAGACACTTCTAATGTAGTCGATGAATTTGATGTTATTTTAGATGATGAAGGCAATCATGTTTTGCCAGCTATTTTTTAACTAATCTTTAAGGGGGTCACCCTTTCGGTAAACTCCAAAAGAGTTCCCCTATAAGTCAGCGGTTTACGCTAAAATCTATAATAATAGATTTTTTATTTTCTATGGTCTTATTAAGTCTTTGATTATTAAATCACACCAGTTATGTGTCAGGTGGTGATAAGTTCATAATCAACCTCCTTTATTGGTATTTTGATAATATCATTTCTAAAAATTGTATTCAAAACATTTATTTCACTTTATGTTAAATAAACTTATTGAATACAACCTAGTGCAATTATAGAGTCTCGATAATTTAAGAAACTCATCTTACAACATTTTTTTCCGTAAAATTTTTAAAACTCTTTTTAAGTAAGCTTACCTAAATAGTTAACCATAATTACCCCAATTATAATTAATAAAATTCCTATAATTCCATATAGATTTGGAATTTGATTATATTTAATCATAGCAAATGCTACGACACCCACAACGGTTAATCCGCTGTAAGTAGAATAAGCGAATCCTACTGGAAGTGCATGCATAGCTTTTGCAATGCAAAACAAGCAAACCATCATTAATAGATACATGCAAATTATTGGCAAAGTCTTTGTGAAACCTTCAGATATTTTTGCAAAACTATTAGCAGCTATTCCAGCAAAAATACCAACAGCTAAAAACAAATATCCAAATAAAGGTTTCATAATTAATCCTTAGTTGCAATTCTATTAACAATTAACTTAGCAATTGGCCCCATAATGAAAGCTGCAACTATTGCTACAGGAAAAGCAAAAGTGAATGCATTAAAATACCTATCAAAAAATCCATCATTAAAACCTGTATTAACTAAGGTAACAACACAACTCATAATTATACTCATACCAAAAGACATTATAATGAGAAACATTGGTTGAGAAAATTTTTTAGGAAACATGATCTTATTTATTACTAAGCAAGTTTACCATTAACACACCAGTAATAATAAAAATTAATCCAATCACTGAATAAAGGTTTGGTATTTGTTTAAATCTAATAACACCAACAGCGACTGTTGCAAGTATAGTTAATCCTGCAAAAGAAGCATAAGTAATACCCATTGGGATATTTTTCATAACCATCGATAAAGCATACATACATAATACAATTGTTATTGCTGTTATAATACTTGGAACAAAAAGAGTAAAACCCTCAGCACTTTTTGCAAAACTATTTGAGGTAACACCTAAGAAAACAGCTAAAGCTAAAAATAAGTATGAAGTTGTCATATTCATGTAACTATATTAAATGAATATTATTTTAAATTATATAATTACTTCAAAACCCTCATAATCAGGGGGTCCTAGGTATAAATCTCTATGAGAAGCAGCGTCTTTATGGGCTAATCTAAACGACTCTGACTTAGTCCAATCCCAAAAATCTTTTTCAGAACTCCATTTACTGTGAGAAACATAAAGAGAAAATTCTTCATTTGTTGCACCTTTAATAAGATTAAATTTTTTAAAGCCTTTTACACCTTCAAGGTGGGTTTCTCGACTTTTCCATACAGTTTCAAAATCATCTTCTCTACCTAATACAATTTTAAATCTGTTCATTGCTAAATACATAAATTTCTTTCTAAACTAAAAAAGCCGAGATAAATATTACCTCGGCTTTAAATCTTGTAATTATTTATTAACTTTTAAAAAGCTCCATAGCTTTACCTAATAGCTCTTCTGATTTAGCATGGTCACCAGCATCATGAGCTGCCATACCTTGATCTCTTAGTGTTTGAGCTTCTACAATTTTATCATCTAAGCTTTTTGCCATCATTGGGCAAGAACCTGCATAAACAGAACTTGTGAAAAGTACTAAGAATAATGTTATTACTATTTTTTTCATATGTTTCCTTTGTTTTGTAATTAAAGTAAATAAGACAATATGAATTTCTAATACTTTTAACATAATCATTATTGTCACTTAATATGTGCAAAATGTCTCAAGTAAATTTATAGATAGTTATCTAGTTTAAGGTAACAAATTCCTCAGAAGATGTTGGATGTATGGCTGTTGTGTTGTCAAAGTCTTTTTTAGTAACCCCAGCAGTTAAAGCAACAGCTAAACTTTGAATAATTTCAGGACTGTCTTGCCCTAACATATGAATTCCTAAAACTTTGTCAGTTTTCTCATCAACTAATAGCTTCATTAAAATTTTAGGTTTTTTATCAGCAAAGGTATATTTCATCGGCGAAAATTGAGTTTTAAATGTTTTAACTTTAATTCCTAGCTTTAAAGCTTCTTCACTAGTTATACCAACTGTAGACAATGGTGGGTCTGTGAAAACAGTGGAGGGTATATTTTTATGTGAAGCAGATCTTTTATTGTTACCAAATTCAGTATCTGCAAACGCATGACCTTCTCTAATTGCAACAGGAGTTAAGTTGATCCTATCAGTTACGTCACCTATTGCATAAATATGATCAATATTTGTTTTTGAAAAATCATCAACAACAATAGCCCCATTTTTTTTCTGCAGAATACCAATCTTATCAAGATTGAGTTGATTAACATTTGGGGATCTTCCTAGGGCTGATAAAACACAGGCTACTTTTATACTAGGTCCTTGTTTAATTTTGATTTCTAATCCTTTATTTATATCAACAATATCTTCAATATTTGTATTAAATTTAATATCAATTCCTTTTTTGGTCATTTCATCCTGTAGTAAGTTAGTTAAGTCTTGATCAAAACTTTTTAAAATTCTTTCACCACGGTAAATTAAAGTTGTTTTAACTCCTAAACCATTCATTATGCATGCAAATTCAACTGCAATATAACCAGCACCTAGAATACAAATATCCTTAGGTAGTTTCTTGATATGAAAAATATCATCTGATGTCAAAACTTTATCTTTTGCAGTATAAGCAGGCTTGTTACAAACTCCACCTGATGCTATTAGAATTTTTTTTCCTTTAAACACCTCATCGTTTATCTGTATTATTTCAGAATCTTTAAATGATGCGTAGCCATCTATTCGATCAACTTTATTTTTTTCTAAAATAGACTTGTAAATATTATTTAATCGTTCAATTTCTTGATCTTTGTTTTTAATTAATGTTTGCCAGTTAAAAGAAATTTGATCTGGAACTTCCCAACCATAAGATTTAGCAGTATCAAAGTCACTATTAAATTGAGCTGCGTAAGTGAAAAGTTTTTTTGGAACACACCCTCTATTAACACAAGTGCCTCCATAATTTAAACCTTCTGCAATTAAAACTGTAGCTCCATGATTGGCTGCTATTCTTGCAGCTCTTACGCCACCAGATCCAGCACCAATAACAATTAAGTCGTATTCTTTCATATAAGATTATTATTCTAACCTAAATGATGTTCTAATTTTATAAAATATTATTTTTGTCGCGTTTGAAGTTTTAGTTATTGAGGCTCTTTCTTATATAAATTACTGAATACTTTAACTTTTTGCTGCGCGCTTTAAGCTTACGAGATTTAATAAAAGTGCGGTATTATAAAAGTATTTTAAAATACCAAATTTATGATTGAACACTTTAATGGAATTATTTATCTAATTATTTTTACTATGCATTTTCTAGCTTACGCAGTCTATGGATACAGATGCATTGTTTCTACTAAATCTTTCCTAGATCAATATGGTGTTGATCACTCAGCAGCTACAATGACTAGATTTTTTGGAGCTATGTTTTTAGGTTCAGTGATAATGGCATTATATATTATTTTTATAAGACCAATGATTCATGATGATATTGGCTTAGAGAATACTTGGGCATTTTTTAACTTAATCTTCTTACAAAATTTATCAGCTTTCTTGGTTGGATTTTATAGTATTAAAATAAGTAAACTTGGTAATAATGAAAAGACTTCTGTAGAAGGTATTATAGCTCCAGGGATATTAACTTTGCTTAGTGCAATCCTTTGTTATGGATTAGCAGATAAAATATACCCTTAAATCCAATGAGGAAAGGGTAGCCCTTTTTCTTGTAAAAATTTCTTATTAAACATTTTAGTTGAGTATTTATCGCTTCTATCACAAAGGATTGTGACGATAGTTTTACCAGGCCCAAGTTCTTTGCCCATTTTAATGGCTCCAGCAATATTAATTCCACAGCTAGTACCAAGGCTTAAACCTTCATTTTCAATTAAATCATACAGTATTGGAAGTGCTTCTTGATCATCAATAGAGTAGGCGTCATCAATTTTGGCATCACCAAAGTTTTTTGTAACTCTACTTGAACCTATGCCTTCTGTAATTGATCCACCTTCAGATTTTAATTCACCATTCTTTATATAATTATAAAGAGCAGAACCTTTTGGATCTGATAGAAATATTTTAATATCTTTATTCTTTTCTTTAAGAGCATTACTCACACCTGAAATTGTTCCACCAGTTCCAGATGAGCAAACAAAACCATCTACCTTACCTTCAGTTTGTTCCCAAATTTCTTGTCCAGTTCCATCGTAATGACCCTTAGCATTTGCAACATTATCAAATTGATTAGCCCAAACAACTCCATAATTATTTGATGGTCTTAGTTCATCAGCAAGCTTTGCTGCAACTTTTACAAAGTTTGCATCATCCTTATATGGTTTTGCTGGAACTAATCTTAAATCAGCACCCATATTTCTAAGTAAGTCTTTTTTTTCTTGGGTTTGGTTGTCATTCATTACAATTATTGTTTTATAACCAAGCGAATTACCAAGTAGACATAAGCCAATACCAGTATTTCCAGCTGTTCCTTCAACAATTGTTCCACCTTTTGAAATTAGTTTTTTACTTTCAGCATCTTTAATTAAAGCAAGTGCAGCTCTATCTTTAACAGAACCACCTGGATTCATAAACTCAGCTTTACCATAAATATTGCAACCAGTAATTTCTGAAGCAGCTTTTAATTTGATGAGTGGTGTATTACCAATGCCTGAAATAAAATTATCATGAAAATTTTTCATTAATTAGAAGTGTTTTTATCCACTTCTTCAACGGCATAAGGTTTAAATTCCTTTGTGGCTGTTCCAACATTTTTCGCAGGTATTCCAACCATTACCGCATTTTCAGGAACGTCTTTAGTAACCACAGCATTAGCTCCAACTTTAGCGTTAGCACCAATTACTACTGGTCCTAAGATTTGAGCACCAGAGCCAACTACAACACAGTCATTTAATGTTGGGTGTCTTTTAACCATTCTTTGTTGGTTTGAGTTAATGCTTGGAGCTATTCCACCTAGTGTTGCCATATGATATATGGTTACATTATCTCCAATTTCAGAAGTTTCACCAATTACAACACCCATACCATGATCGATAAATAAATTTTTACCAATTTTTGCACCTGGATGAATTTCTATACCTGTTAAAAATCTTGATAATTGAGAAATAAATCTTGCAACAAGATCAAATTTTGCTTGATAAAAAAAGTTAGCGATTTTATGAAAAAAAACAGCCTTAACACCTGGGTAAGTTAATATTAAGCTTAACTTAGATTTAGCAGCAGGGTCTCGGTCAATTATAGATTGTAAAAAGTTATTCATGTTATTTTGCTAGCTTGATTATAAATTCAAAGTTTATATAGTCATTAAATCAAGTATTTAAAGGAGTATTATGTACAAAAACACAAACTGTTTTCATTTGGCTGTGCCATGTGGAGATTTAGAAATAGCAAAAAAATTTTATAGTGAATCTTTAGGGTGTAGATTGGATAATTCAGCACAAGAATGGGCAGATGTTGATTTTTGGGGAAATGAATTAACCCTTCATGCAAGTGAACACAAAATGGATAATGAAAGACACGACGTTGATATGGGGAATGTTTCAGTTCCTCATTTTGGAGTTCATCTTTCAAGAAAAGATTTTGATTCACTAAAAAAAAGATTAAAGGGCAATGGTACTAAATATTATGATGAACCTTATTTAAGATTTAAGGGAACCAAATATGAGCAAGAAACTTTTTTTGTAAAAGATCCTAATGAAAATGTTTTAGAAATTAAAACATTAACTGCTAATTCAGAGTAATTGATGGCAATTAATTATAAAGTTATTGCTAAAGATTTAAAATTTGAAGGTAGAGCCTTTATTAATGGTAAATATGTTAATGCCATTGATGGTAAGAAGTTTGAAACTATAAATCCTGCAACGGGTGATAAACTTTGTATGGTTGCTAAATGTAATCATAAAGATGTTGATTTAGCAGTTAAGGCTTCAAGAAAAGCTTTTAATAGCGGGGTTTGGTCTAGAAGTTCTCCAGAACACAGAAAAGAAGTTTTATTAAAATTTGCTGAACTACTTAGAAAGCATGGTGATGTAAATTCAGTTCTTGAATGCGTGGATACTGGTAAGCTTATAACTGATTGCATTAATGAAGTTGCCAATGATGCTCCAATGCACTTTCAATGGTATGGAGAATTAATTGATAAAGTTTTTGGTAAAGTAGGACCAACAGAACCTTCGATTACAAGTCTAATAGTTAAAGAGCCAATAGGCGTTGTTGCAGGAATTGTTCCTTGGAACTTTCCTTTAATGATGGCAGTTTGGAAAATGGCACCATCTCTTGCTGCAGGATGTTCAGTGATTATCAAACCAGCAGAGGACACACCACTTACAGCAATTAGAGTTGCTCAAATTGGAAAAGAAGCTGGTATTCCAGATGGAGTTTTAAATGTTTTACCAGGTTATGGAGATGTTGGTGAAGCATTGGGTAGACACAAAGATGTTGATGCAATTTCTTTTACAGGATCCACTGAAGTTGGTGGATACTTTATGAGGTATTCAGGCGAAAGTAATTTAAAAACTGTTGCTCTTGAAATGGGTGGAAAAAGTCCTTTCATAGTCTTAGAAGATGCTAAGATTAACGATGATTTAATTGATAACGCAATAAATTCTGCATTTTGGAATGGCGGACAAAACTGCTCTGCAAATATGAGACAGATAGTTCATAAAAATGTTAAAGATGAATTTTTAGATAAGGTAATTAAAAGAGTAGAAAAATTAAAAGTAGGAGATCCCTTAGATCTAAAATCTAATATGGGATCAATGATTTCAAAAGGACACTTAAAAACAGTTGATGGATTTATCCAAAAAGGAATTGATGAAGGAGCCAAATTACTATTAGGAGGTGTTTCAGATAATAAACAAAAAGGTTTTTATGCAAGGCCAACTCTGTTTGATGGATTAAAAGAAAAAATGACAATTGCGCAAGATGAAATTTTTGGTCCAGTTCTTGGTGTGTTAACTGTTAAAGATGACGAGGAAGCTCTAAAAGTTGGAAGTAATTCTAAATATGGATTGCATGCCAGTGTGTTTACTCAAGATATTGATAAAGCATTTCACTTAGCAAAAAGCCTACCTTGCGGAACAGTGTCAGTTAATACTTTTTCAGAAGGGGATATAAAAACTCCATTTGGTGGTTACAAACAATCGGGATCCCTTTCAAGAGACCAGGGTACTGAAGCTTTAAATTCTTTTCTTCAAACAAAAACTATTTGGATCAGCCATTCGTAATTTTGCAAGTATATTGAATGAAAAAGAACAAAGTAAAATACCCTTCTGATTAAAAAATGCTAAATCTTTAGAATTAAAGTAGAAATAATAATTCTTTATTAACAAATTATGAGCTACCTATTTTTAGGTTTTTTTACAGGTCTTAGTCTTATTTTAGCTATTGGAGCACAAAATATTTTTGTCATTGAGCAAGGTTTGAAAAAACAACATATATTTCTAATTTGCTTACTTTGTTCATTATCCGATTTTTTACTTATTTTTTTTGGTATTTTCTTATTTCATTATTATGATGAATATTTTAACCCTACAATAGTATTAATACTTAATATTCTTTTAATAATTTTTCTACTTCATTTTATTTATTCTAAAATAAAAATACTTAATATAAAAATTAATTTTAATAGTGAAGTTATATATATTTCAAAAGTTAATATCTTTTTAAAGACACTTGCATTTACTTATTTGAATCCTCACGTCTATTCAGATACAGTTTTTTTTCTTGGTAATTTTTCAAAAAATTTTTTTTTTAATGAAAAGATTTATTTTGGAGTAGGTGCATCAATGGCCTCTTTTTTATTCTTTTTTTTAATTGGATACCTGTCTAAGTATTTTTCAAAATTTGCTAAAAATCAAAAAGTTTGGAAAGTAATTAATTTATTAATAGTTACTTTTATGGTCATATTGATATTTTCAGTTGTGAACCAGTCTTTAATTTATTTCAAATAGATATTTAAAATTTTATTCTTCAAGAACATAGCTACAAATTTTTTCTTTATTTGCACAACTTATATTATCTATTTCTTTATTATTGATATTTACTTTTGAAAGCTCCTGATTAAAAATATTAATTTTGTTTTTTTCTAATTTTGAATTAGTTAATTTAATCTTTGCAGGTCCGTATTCACTTTTTTTGATATAAGCAGCTATACCAATATCATTGTCTATAATAGTAATATTACTACCTTCTACTAATGATTTATCTTTTGCAACTATACCAAAATGACTTTTTTGAATATAGGAATTATTTATTTTTATTTTACTCTCTTCCCCAACACTTATAGCTTTGTCACCAGCATAAAATATTTTAATATTATTTAACAAAACATCGGAGCCAGAAAGATCAATAGAGTCATTAAGTGAATTATTGAAAGTGGTATTGACAATTTTTCCATTACTAAAGTCAACATCAAGAGCATCGGCATTAGTGTTTTCAAAATAACTATCTTCAATAGTAAAATTAGATTTTATTATATTGACATAGTCGTCACCATAAATGTTATCAAAAAATTTAGAATTGGATATTTCTACTTTAGTATTATAAAAATTTAATGCACCAGAGAGGCCACTAGAAGACTCTGCGTTTGGAGACGATAAATTTCTAAAAATAGTATTAATAAATAAAGATTTTTCATCACTATTTAACACCAAAATTCCTTCACCATATTCATCCGAATAAACACTTTTTTTCCTGAAATCATTTAAAGATTTTTGAAAATTTGTTTTAATTATTATAGGTTTTTCCTCTGAGCCAACGGAAATTATTGGAGAATAAGATATGAGACTTGAGTTTTTCTCAAAAATTAATTTTGTTCCTGGATTAATTATTAATCGAAAACCTTTTGGAATTACTATCTTTTCCTTTATGAGCATTTCATTTGTGTTGATGAAAATATCATTCTCTTTTATTAAAAAATTATTGTTATCAGTAATTCTTTTAAAATAATCAATTTTTTTATTATTTATTTTGAGTGCAGAATTTTTCCAAAACCTTATAGAAATATATCTATCTTTTTTATCACCAAAAATTCTATAAATTAATTTAATTTGATCTAAATTATTTTTTTCACAAACCATCTGGCAGTCAAATTTTAATACTTCAGGGGTGCTTGGTTTATTTTGTTTTTTTCCGGGTAAAATTTTAAAATTTTCAAGTAGAACCCTTTTATTTTTAATTTTTAATCCAATTACCTTAACTGGTAAAATTTGTTTATTTAAAATATTGACAATTATACTTTCATTTTTAATCTCTAATAAATTTGCACTTATGGTGATGATTGGATTAAGTGTATCATTAATATACTTCCTATTAACTAAAAAATGTTTTTTTGAATAAATTTCAACATTAGGATAACTTTTTTTTAAAAGAATTTTATATTTTTTAAATTCTTCATTATTATTTTGAATTATTTTATCCCAATAATCATCAGAAGAAATCTTCTTTAATTCTTCCAGGTATTTTTCATAAAAATTTAAGTCCTCAAATAAAATGTTTAAAAATTCTCTTTGCCATACCAAATTTATTTTACTTGTGTCAAAAGCCCAGGAGCTTACAGGTGCAGAGTCACCGTAATACGCGTGGACTTCACGTGATATTGGCTCTAGTAATTTTGTAACCGGATTGTAGTAAAATTTTAAATCTTTCCAGTCAAACTCTGAAGTAGCAAAAACAGTTTTTATAGCTAAAAGCTTTGCTAGTTGATTATCATCAAATGTTTCTTTTATGGATAATTCTTTATTCCTAAATAAATTAATTTTTGTAACAGCCTCATCTAAATATTTTTTATATTTAGTACCTTTATATTCGGTTTTAAAACGCACAGGTTTTATAGGCGTTCTCCAAAAATTTTGATGTATTTGATTTGCACCAAGATCGAATTGATTTTGTATTTCTTCAATCCAAACATTTTTATCAAAGCCAATTATTACACCTTCTTTTCTTTTGTTTCTTTCAACTAAAATTTTACTTGGTTGTTCAATTAACGAGTAAACACCAAAACTATCTCCATTAACCTTTAAATTAACAAATTTCATTTTGTATGAAATTAATTCCTCGTTTTCTAAAAATTTCATAAAAAGCCACTCATAAAGATAAGATAGTGTTTTTGGATGTTGTAGTGCAAAATATTTCAAGTTAAAAATATTTTTGTCACCCCTTACTTTAATATTAAATGACCACTTTTTTTGATCTTCCCAATGATCACTATGAGTGCCTTTTAATTTAATTTTTACTTTATAGGTTTTATTTTCATCATTTAATTTTGCTGGAACCCATTTAACAAAATCATCTTTAAGTCTTCCATATTCAATTGCTTTTTTTCTAGAGTTTTTCATAGAATCCAAATATTTTTGCTTAATATCAAGATTAATTGTTTCAACTTTATAAAAATTAGAAAAAATTAAATTAGACGTATTTTGTATAGATTCAGAAATAAAGAATTCAAATTTCCCTCTAAAATCGTATCTTTCTACCCAGGTTCCTAAAACAAAAAAGATCAATATAAAAAATAAAAAAAAGAATGACCTTAAATTAAATTTTTTTTTTATTTTTTTTTTATTTTGTACAATCATTAAAAGCCTAGTGATAATCTTTGGCCATCTACATATTTAGAATTTTTACTGGCCCTTAAGGGGAAATCATTAAACAAATTTATAACCTGTTTATGATCAAGTTTTTTACATTTTATTTCTACAACCATCTTATCTTGTGAGAAAAATTTATGCGTTAAATTTAAAGAACCACTTTTTTTTTGATCAAAAGTTTGTATATTTTTATCAATTGTAATTCTAAATTTTTTATCAGAACTTAAATAATATCTCCTATCATAACTATTCACTAGTTGTATAAATTTAAATCTATCAAACCTAATACTAATATCTCTTGGCAGCTTTTTCTCAATTAAACTAATTAAATGATTTTTTGATATGCCATGATAAACAGGTAAATCGTTTATTTTGTAAATTTTTTTGTATCCAAAAATATTTTTTTTAATTTTAATCTCAAAAAATAGTTTATCAAAATTATCATCATACCATCTTAATCTTATTTTAAATCTATTACTATCTCCATGAAGATTTGCCATTAAGCATTGTAAATTAAGGTCATCAAAATATATATTATTAATATGTCTTTTTTTAAAAGTCTCGTGAAAATTGTTTAAAGCAAGCCAATTTAAAATATTATTTTCATAAATTGAGTAGGTATTAAATTTTATTTCTTGTCTTAGCTTTTCAGATTCCATAAAGCATAGACTATAAGCTTGGTACCTGTCGTTGGTCAATATACGACACTGAAATACTTGGATATTTTGCCTCTAATACACTTATAATACTTTGTAATTTTTCAATTTCATCAAAGTGAATAATAAAAGAGGCATGATAATAGTTACCCCTTGTTGTTACTTGCCTTAAGTCACTTCCTTCAAATTCTTTTGTAACTGTATTGATAATAAAGTTATGTATTTGGTCTTTTTTTAAATCTTTAATGTTCTCAAATTCAATATTTAGAAACATATTTTTATTATTTTTTACTATCATTCTTTTTTTTAATATTGATAAAAACGCCAGTATTAAGATAACAGCAAGAATTGTAACGACAGTTTGATTGGCACCAAGACCTAAACCTGTAGCTATACAAAGAAATAAGTATGCTAGCTCTTCAGGCTCTTTAATAGGAGTTCGGAATCTGACTATAGATAATGCCCCCACTAAACCAAGTGATAAAGCTAATGAAGATTTGACCACCGAGATAATCAAAATAGTGGTTAGGGTTATAAATGGAAAAATATTTGCAAAATCATTTCTATTAGTAATTGTTGAGCCAAATTTTGTATAATGGTATCTAATTAGTAAAGATAAAACCATTCCACAAAAAAAATTTATAAAAAATGATGATAGGGAAAACACTTCATTCTGAGTTTGCAATAAATCGTTTAACATTTAATTTAATACTATCATTTTTTTGATTGGTATCCATACTTAACAAGCCTTACATCCCCAGTCCTCGCATGTGCTTCCATACCTTCATATCGTGAAATTCTAGCAGCAGCTGCACCAACAAGCTCAGTAGCTTCTTTAGTCATTCTTTGAAAACTTAATGTTTTTATAAATTTTCCAACAAATAAACCACCTGTATATCTTCCAGCACCTTTAGTCGGTAAGATGTGATTTGTTCCAGAACACTTGTCACCATAAGCAACAGTTGTTTCTTCACCAATAAATAAAGAACCATAATTAGTAAGTCTTTCATGGAACCACTTTAAATTTTCAGTTTGAACTTCTAAGTGTTCTGGAGCGAACTCGTCACTAATTTTAACCATTTCCTCATCAGTATCACAAAGAATTACCTCACCGTAATCTCTCCATGCAGCATCAGCATTAGTCCTTGGAACCTCTGGTAGTTTAGCAATTAATTCTGGAACTCTTTTTATTACTTTTTCTGCAAGCTCTTTACTGGTTGTATAAAGCCAACAAGGTGAATTGTAACCATGTTCTGCTTGACCTACCAGGTCAACAGCAACTATTTCAGGATCTGCTTTGGCATCTGCAATAATTCCAATTTCTGTTGGACCAGCAAATAAATCAATGCCAACTTTGCCAAATAAAATTCTTTTAGCTTCAGCAACAAACTGATTGCCAGGGCCTACAATAATATCTGCAGGAGGATTTTTAAATAAACCATTAGTCATAGATGCGATAGCTGGTACACCACCTAAATTTAATATTACATCAGCACCACACAAATCGGCAGTGTAAACAATTGTTGGATGCGCACCCATACCTTCTTTTGGAGGACTACAAGCAATAATGTTTTTAACACCGGCAACTTTTGCAGTAGTAACGCTCATAACAGCTGAGGCTATATGGGCGTATCTTCCACCAGGTATATAACAACCAGCGGTGTTTATGGGCACTAATTTTTGTCCTGCAAATAATCCTTTAGATAGCTCTACTTCAAAATCTTGACCATAGTTTTTAAGTTGTGCTTCAGCAAATTTTTTTACCCTTTCATGAGAAAATTGAACATCATCTTTTGTTTTTTGATCTAAAGTTTTTTTAATTTCTTCAATTCTTTCTTTTGAAATAATAATCTCACCATCATATTTATCAAATTTTTTTGTTAAATTGATACAGCCTTGTTCTTTTGAATTTTCTATTTCATTTAATAAATCTTGAACAATACCAGTTGTTTTGGTGTCATCTGTAGATGAAGTCTTTGGTGATTTTTTTAAATAAGTGATTGACATTATAATTGCTAATAAATTTTTTGATAAGTTTTAATAGATTAAAAGCTTAAATTTTTCAACGAATAATTAAAAGTATATTCTGTATAAAGCATTAACACTTACAAGACACAGTATAGTTACAAATAAATAGAGACTTATATAATCAATTGGTTTCATGAATTTTAATCTAGAGCGACAACAGCTGCAGCTATCGAAGCTAATCTTGCTTGAGCCTCATCAGAACGGCTAGTTATAACAACTGGAACTTTTCCTCCTATAACAACTCCCGCAGCACATGCTCCACAAAAATAAATCATCATTTTAACTAAACTGTTTCCTGTTTCAACATTTGGAACTAACAATATATCAGCAATACCAGCAACTTCATTTTTTATTCCTTTTATAGCAGACGATTTTTTCGAAATACAATTGTCGAAAGCCAAAGGACCAAAAACTTCTGCATCTATATTTTCATCTTTAACTAGTTTTGTAATTTCAGCAGCATCTTTTGAACTAGGAACACTATCTAAAATTTCCTCGGTAGCCGATAACAAAGCAACTTTTGGTCTTTTAATTTTAATTCTTTTTGCAAAATTAATTACATTTTTTAAAATGTGCATTTTAGTTTTTACATTCGGCAAAACATTTAAAGCACCATCAGTTATAATTAAAGGTTTGTCATTTTTGCTGATAGTCATGTGCCAAATATGACTTAATCTTGTTTTTCCAAGTAAATCATATTGTCTTTTTAAAACTTCTTTCATCAAAACATCTGTATGAATATGACCTTTAACAATAATTCTTATTTTGCCTTCCGAAGCTAGTTTGGCTGCTACTGCTGCTGTATTATTTTCTATTGGCTCATGAATAATTACAAAATTAGAAATATCCCATTTTAAATCTTCAGCACATTTAATGATCTCAACTTTATTTCCTATAAAAATTGGCTCTATAAGATTTTCATTTACTGCATCTTGAATTGAAAGCATTGGTAGAGGTTTTCCCGCATTAACTACTGCAGCTTTTATTCCTTTTTTTTTATGAGCATATTCTAACAAGCTATTAGGACAGACAATTTCTTTGTTTGAAAGCATAAACAATAATTATAACTAAATTTTAAAATGTATATAGTCCATTTTATGGTTAAATATAGTAAATTATATTATGTTAATTAAAAAATTTAAAATAAATATTCAAGAAAAAAAAATTTTTAGCATTTATCAAAAAATTAAAGAATACAACTGGGATGTTATAGCTAATTTAGATGACTGGGAGCATGGAACTAATAAAGAATACTTAAAACAACTATGTAATTACTGGGTTGACGAATATGATTGGAGAAAATATGAAATTGTTTTAAATAATTTTTCAAATTTCAAAACTAAAGTAGACGATATCGATATTCATTTTATAAAAGAAATAGGAAGTGGAAGGAATCCAAAAACACTATTATTAATGCATGGATGGCCTGGCTCAGTACTTGAATTTATTAATGTTATAGATCAACTGGCTCACCCAGAAAAATATGGAGGATTAAAAGAAGACGGATTAACTGTTATAGCTCCATCACTACCTGGGTTTGGTTTTTCGAGTGCACCCAAGAGTCCTTATGGACCAAGAAAGATTGCAAAAATATTAAATCAATTAATGATCAAAAACTTAGCTTGCAAAAGCTATATTAGTCAAGGAGGTGATTGGGGTGCAACTATTGCTAATTGGCTTGGTTATGATCATTCAGATTATTGTAAAGCTATTCATATAAATTGCTTAACTATGAGACATCCAGATGGTCCACAAACTGATGAAGAAAAAAAGTGGCTTGTAAAATTTGACCAAGATCAAATCATACAAGATGGATACAGAACTCAACAAGCAACAAAACCACAAACATTAAGTTATGCGATGATGGACAGTCCAGTTGGTATTGCGGCATGGATCTTAGAAAAAATACATGGTTGGTCTGATTTAAAAGATCAAAATATTGAAAGTGTGTATTCTAAAGATGAATTATTAACCAATATCATGCTTTATCTTTGTACAGATAGTTTTAGCACCTCAACATGGATTTATTTTGGTAGACGAGAGGAGGGGGGAAGATTTTTTCCTAGGGATTTTAAAAAAATAGAAATACCAACAGGTATAGTTGTTTTTCCTAAAGAAATGTCAGAATGGCCTCCTAAAAGTTATGTAGACAGAATTTTTAACGTTCAACACTGGACTATAATGGATGGTGGTGGTCATTTTGCTGCTTTAGAAAAACCAAAACTTTTAGTTAAAGATATTTTAGATTTTTTTAGATCGATAAAGGTCTAAGAATTAAGAATTTCTAAATCTTTTTTAATTATTTCTGAGATATTGATGTCTCTTTTAGAATTTTCTTTAAATCGTTTATATTTGTTTTGACCGGGGTACATAATTTCTTTTACTCCTTTGATTTTAGGTAATTTTTTAATTGTTTTGATGTTTTCTTTAATTCTTTGATTGTAATTTTTTTGAAATAGATTTGCTTTAAAAGTGATAAATAAATGTCCAATGTTTTGTGGTCCTGAAAAATCGTCAAAAGGATCTTTGACTTTTCCACCATGATTTCCACCAGTTAAAACACCACTTAAAATATCAACCATCCAAGCAAGACCTGAGCCTCTGAAACCCGCTATAGGTAATTGAACACCCTCTAAAGCTTTTTTCGCATCAGTAGTTGGATTTCCATATTTATCTAACGCAACACCTTTTGGAATTTTTAGATTTTTACGAGCAGCCACCCTTATTTTACCTCTATTAATCATTGATATAGAGGTATCTAAAATAAATGGTATTTTAGAACCTGTTGGCGTCCCAAAACAAATTGGATTTGTTCCAAATAAACTTTTTAAAGCTCCATGAGGAGCAACAGCTGGAGGAGCGTTAGTATAAATCATTGTAATTAAATTTTTCTTAACAGCTTGCTCCGCATAATAACCAGATAATCCATAGTGCCCACTATTTTTAACTGCAACCATTCCAATACCTGTTTTTTGAGCATGTTTAATTGCAGTTTTAATTCCAATATCTGCCGCTACAAATCCAATACTATTATTGGCGTCTATGTGTGAAATAGATGATGAAATTTTTTTAATTTTTATCTTTGGTCTTGGATTAATCACTTTTTTTGAAATTCGGTCACAGTACATTTTTAATCTTGCAAGGCCATGGCCATAAGCTCCAACTAATTCTGCATTGATTAAGGCATTTGCTGAAATTGTTGCATGAGCTTTATTTACACCAAATTTTTTAAAAATTTCGATTATTTTATTTTTTAAAATACCACTTTTCATTATGCAAAATTATTTAAAATATTTTAAAATTTTTGAATAATCTTTCTTCATCCACTCGTAAGTATCATTTACAATTTGATTAATATTCTTTTTTGGTTTCCATTTATAAGTTTTTGAAACCTTATTGTTATTCATTTTAAAATAAGGAATATCGTATATAGAGGTTTTTTTATTTTTAGTAATATTCAATTTGTTTCCAGTAACTTCATTGCAAAGCTTAGTTAATTTTTTTAGAGAGATATAACTAAAATTAGAGCCACCTACTGTAAAAGTTTTATTATAAATCTTTTTTAAATTATTGATTTGAATTTCAATTAGTCCACAAAAATCATCAATATGCAGCACATCTCTAACTTGGTTTCCAGTTCCATTATAGCCTATATACTGTAATTTTTGTTTTGTTAAATGTTTCCAAATCCACAGACTAACAAAACCTTGGTCTTGTTTTCCAAATTGTAATGGTCCTGACAGTACCCCGCAACGATTAATTATATATTTGACGTTAAAAGCATAGGCAAATTCCTCTATAAACATTTCAGATGAAAGTTTTGTTAATCCGTATATTGTTCTCGGACCTATTAGTTTTGAATTTTCGTTAAAAAGTTTTTTTATTTTAACATCTTTTTTAAGTAAATTTTTTTTTATAATTTTGTTAATTTCATCAATAGGGTAAACTCTACTAGAAGATATAAAAACTATTTTTGTATTGTCATTTTTACATTTTTTCAAAATATTTATTGTTCCTAAAAGATTGGTATTAATAACTTCATCAATATTTTTTTTTGATATTTCAACCGCCGCTTCTGCACAACAGTCAATAATAAGATCGAATTTTGGAAGTTGTAAAACTTTATTATAATCTGAAATATTAACCTTGTAATTTCTGATCTTATTTTTTTTTAAGAGCTTCAAATTATATTGAGAGCCCAATCTAACAGTATTATCTAAGGAAGATACTCTGAATTTTTTTTTCTTCAAATAAATTGCTAAGTTTGCACCTACAAAACCACAACCACCTGTTATCAAAATTTTCATATTTTTTTATTTAAAAGAATTTTTTCAAGAAAACAATACAACAAAGTGAAAATATACTTTGATCCAACTTCTTTAATTTTAAATTTAGATACTCCAATTTTTCTCCCATTCCAATTTATTGATACAATTTTATAATTAAGTTTTCTTGTGATAATTTTTAGTGGTAATTCTAAAAATACATTAAAATTTTCTGACACAATTGGAAATAATTTTAACAAAACAGTTTTCTTATAAATTTTAAATGCATTTGTAAAATCATTATATTTGGAGAAAAATAAAAGTCTTATTATATTATTTGCAACTCGATTTATAATAAGTTTGAAATAAGGATAATTTTTAACTTTAGAGTTTTTTACAAACCGTGATCCGAAGACAGCATCCAGATTTTGATTACTCTTCATAATTTTATAGTATTTTTGAATATCGTTTACGTCATCAGACAAATCACACATAAATATACACACGTACTTTTTTTTTGATTTTTCTATACCAAGTTTGATCGCACCTCCCAATCCTTTTTTAATGTTTTTATATATTTTAATTTGTGAGTATTTTTTTTTAAAAGTTGTTAATTTTTTATAAGAGCCATCATTACTTAAGTCGTCAATAAAAATTAATTCATAATTATGTATTTTTTTTTTTAAAGTTTGAAGTTTTTTGATAGTATAATTTAATTGTTTAACCTCATTATAAATTGGAATTATTATTGATAAACTCATTATCAACCTTTAAGATAGTATTAATGAAAATTCAAAGACAAAAATTAATTTTTGCTATTTTTTTTGTGATTTCAATTATAACAGCTTATTTTTTTTGGGATTTAATAAATTTAAAATTTAGAAATCCAAATATAATTGGTCAATATTCAATTAATAATTACAATGCAACTAATGATATTTTAAGATATTTATTTTTTTTAATATTACCCTGTAGTGTATTTATAATTTACAAATATTTTACCCAAAATTCTTTTTTTTATAAGATAAATAATTTCATAAAATTTAGAGAAAAAAATACATCCAATGAAAAGAAAATACTATTAGTGTTTTTTTTAGCATTTCTTATTTTTATGTTTTTTGAATTTTTATCAGTACAATTTCCAATGTATAAAGTTGATAGTTACCATGAAGGTCAAAAATTAAGTGCTGCTTATAAATATTTTACGGAAGGAGTATTATGGTCTGGTTCATATATCACTGTTGGCGTTTATTATGAAGCTTTGTCGTCATCTATATTTTGGAATTTATTTGATCATATAAGCATTGGTTTGGCAAGATTTGCCGAAATTATATACCTATTTAGTTTTAAGGTATTATTTATTCTATTTATATATTTAATAACAAAAACATTACAGCTTGATTTAAAAAAAAAAATTATTTTTTTTATTTTTAACTCTATTATTTTTGTATCATTAATTGATTATAGTTTGCCGACAAGTGACAATATCAGTTTTAGGGAAATACCCATTATAATTTTATTGATATTGTTTACTTTGTTATTATCCAAACAAAAGACAACAAAGTATATTTTATCAATTTCAATATTAAGCCCCGCCTCAATGTTTTGGGGAGTGGATAGAGGGTTAATTTGTAATATTTTAATTTTGATTATTTTTCTTTATCTTCTTTTATCAAAAAGGAAAAATGAAAGTTTATTATTATTTTTATTTATCTGTATCAGTTGGTTTTTTTCTTACTTGTATCTAGGTGAAGAGTTTCAGTATTTTTTAAATAATACATATTTAATATTCAAAGAAATGCCTTATGTTCATGGATTGATCCATCCTAAAATTTTTAGTGATGATCCAAATTCAACTAGGGCAACAAAAACAATTATATTAATTTTAATTAATTTATTAATTTCTATTAGTCTATTTTTCAAAAAAAAATATCCAATTAATTTTTCTAAAATTATAATTTTTTTATCCTTAATTTCTGCTGGTAGTTACTTGTATGCTCTTGGGAGATCTGATGGTGGACACATAAAAAATTCTTTTGGATTTCCATTAATGACAATTTCATTATTTGTTTCTTACATAATATTGAGAAAATATCTTAAAAATTTATCTAATAATAAAAGCAATATATTAAGTGGTTTATTACTTATTTTTTTTATTTTCAATATTGAGCTGAACACTAAAAAAATTTTTAGTTTTAGTAAAAGACTTAATAATTACATTTATTTGCCTGATTATTATTTTTTAAATGATAAAGAGGAAAATCTTGTTAAATTTTTAAAACCTAAACTAAAAGATTTTTCGTGTGTACAACTTTTTAGTAATGATGCAATTTTTAATTATGTTTTAAGAAAAAATAGTTGTACTAAATATTATTTTGTCTGGAGTGCGGCCTCTAAATTTAATCAACTTCAATTTATTAAAGAGTTGCCCAAGGCAAAATTTATAATTGCTGGTGGCGAAAAAAATAACTGGGATTACCCATTAAAAGTAAAAATTCATTATGTATATGAATATATTATAGAAAATTATACATTAACTGAGAGTCTTGGAAAATGGAATATATTTGTAAGAAAATAAAATTTAGATATGTATATTAATTTTTATTTTGGCTCACAATAAACCCATTGCATTTTCTTTGGTCTACCTTCAGACATTAATATCCATTTTTCATTATCATGAATTTCATCTAAAATTTTAAAATCACTAGGATTTCTTTGTTCAGTAGAAATGATTGATATTCTAAAATATTTTTTTAACAATATTAAAAGTTTTTTAGGACTTTTATAAAAATCGTGAATTTCAATTATTAATTTTGACTCTTTTAATAGTTTTAAATTAGAATCATCCAAAATATCAAATTCACCGCCCTCAATATCAATTAAAAAAAAACAGTCTTTAAATTTTAGCTTTTTAAAAACATCTTTTTTTAAAAAATTAATATCAGCATTAGCAAACATAATTGCTTTATTCTTAAGGTTATTTGCATCTAAATTTTTATTAAAAAAAGATTGTGCGATTTTATCACTTTCAAATCCAACAGTTTTTTTAAATATCTTTTTTTTGAGCAGACTTATAGAATGATACCCTTCACCACATCCCAAATTTATAAAATATTTTTTCTTTTTCTTTTTTTGAGAAGTGATTATTAAATTTTGAACTTCAAGTTCATAAGTACCCAGGTATTTAGAAGGTAAATCAAAATTATTCCATGATTTATTTATGAAGATTTTTGTTCCTTTATAATTTCCATATATTATTTTATTTTTAGAAACTTTTTCAATTTCATCAGAATAATATTTAATAGTTTTTGTAAAATGGTTTTCTATTCTGTATTTTATACCAATTTTACCAAAAAAAACATTAATAAAGCCTGTCACTCCATACTTTTTATAAGAGTATTTAAATTTTCCTAAATTCATAATTATTTATTTATATGGACATTCTTTAACTCAAATTTGATAAAATATAAAAGTATTTTAAAATTAATTAAGATAAATTTAAAGTTAAGATTTAATAGTGCTTTAGCAGATCTTACAGCAAAAAATTTGAATTGTTTAGTAATTAATTTTATAAATCTATAATAACCTATCTTTTTTATTTTATAACCAAACGAGTGATATCTCCAAACTCTTGTTGAAAGAGATTTTAGATCATCATTCTGTAGATGAAGACATTTTGCTTCATAACAATAAAAAAGATCATGACCTTCTCTTCTTAGTCTAAAACTATAATCAATATCTTCTCCATTTAATTTTAAGCTCTCATCGTAACCTTTGATCTTTTCCCAAGCTGCCTTTTTTTGGATTGTATTGCACCCAAACAAAAAGGCTGGGTTAACTATATTTTGATTACCCCAATTTTGTTTATAATAAATTGACCTCCACTTATTATAGATATTATTTGTGTATTTTTCTTCCAAATTTCCACCACACATAGTTACATTGTCTTTTAGATGAAAAGAAACTTTTTCAAGCCAAAACTTATCTAAAACTACATCGGCATCAATTGAAGCAACTACATCATTTTTTGAATTTTTAATCCCAATATTTCTACAAAAACTTAGTCCTTTATTTTCACTATTGCTAAAAATCTTTAAATTTTTAAATGATTCAAGATAATTTATTGTTTTATCTGTAGAGCAATCATTGATAACTATAATTTCATCAAATGGAACTGATTGAGCGTAGATGGAATCTAACACTTCTGTAATCGTTTTTTCTGCATTATAAACAGGGATAAAAATTGAAGCTTTGATCATTTTATCTAATATATGTTAATTGATTTTTTAAATGAAGGTGTATCAAAATTTAATAATGTTAAGATAAATAAATATATGAAAATAATTGATTCAACAACTTATTTTGAAGAAGATTTAATGATGGATCTAAGATTTAATGTTTTAGATAGTCATGTTGATGAATTTATTGTTTCTGAAGCCATTTTTTCTCATAGCGGAAGAGAAAAAAAAATAAATTTTGATAAAAAAAATTTTCCAAAATTTGAAAAAAAAATTAATCATATAATTATTGATAAAGAGCCTGATGATATAATTAAAAACAAAAGTCTTAATAGTGGTGATAAAAGACATAATAGTATTTCAAGAATAAGAGAACAAAGAAATTATGTATCAAAATTTTTAGAAAAATATAATCCTAATGATTATATAATCTATAGCGATAATGATGAAATTCCTAATTTAAAAAATATTGATTTTGAAAATAATAAGAACGAAATTATAATTTTTAAACAAAAAATATTTTATTACAAGTTTAACTTAATTCTCCCAAAAACTGATTGGTTTGGTTCAAAAGCATGTAAGATTAAAAATTTGAAAAGTATTGACTCATTAAGAAACTCAAAAAACAAGAAATACCCGTTTTATAGAATAGATGCTTTTTTTTCAGACATTAAACATCAGAGTTTAGAGATAATTAATGATGGTGGCTGGCACTTTTCTAATTTAAAAAATTTTGAAGATCTGCAAAAAAAATATTTAAATGACGAAAATCACTCAGAGTACGAAACGCTTGGTCTTTCTATAGATAGAGTCAAATATAACATAGAAAATAGATCTATAGACTATGATCATAAAGCAAAAAAAGACTCTCCTCAAAAATTTACTGAAACTAAACTTCAAGAAGTTGATCTTGAACTCTTACCTGATTATATTCAAAATAATATTGAAAAATATAAAGATTGGATAGCAAAATAATGCATAAAAATATTGTTTATGTCAGCCATGCAGAAAAAGGACCATCTGGAGGAGCTAAAATAATTTACCACCACTCAGAAATTATTAATACTTTGAATAATTTTTCATCTGAAGTACTTCATCTAAAAAAAAATAGATTATCCAAAATAAAAATTTCAATTAGAAAAAAATTTAGAATTAATAATAAAAATAATGAGTCAGGATGGCAACTTAATGAACTTCAAGCGGTAAAAAAATTCAATTATAAATGGTTTGATCATAAAATAAAAACTAGAAATGAATTATCTTTCGATAAAAAAAAAGATTTTTTAATTTTGCCAGAAATTTTTGCACATCTTGCCGAAGACTTATGCATTAAAAATGATATCGACTATGCAATTTTCGTTCAAAATGGCTATGTAATCTCATCTACAAATAATGAAAGAAAATTAAGTTTAGCTTATAAAAAAGCAAAATTTATCATTTCATATTCAGAAGATATTACAAATTGTATAAAGTTGAAATTTCCAAATATTAAGACAAAAATAATCAAAATTTCTTATGCACTAGATTTAAATAACTTCAAAATGGACCAAAAAAAAAATGTAATTACTTATATGAGTAGAAAACTTCCACAACATAGCTATTTAGTTACAAACTATTTAAAACCCCACTTACCAAACAATTGGTTAATTAGAGATTTAAATAATTTAAATGAAAAAAAAACATATGATCACCTAAAAGAATCAAAAATATTTTTGTCTTTTTCTAATATGGAGGGTCTGCCTTTACCACCAGCAGAAGCTGCTCTAGCGGGTAATTTTGTAGTTGGTTATACAGGGGAGGGTGGAAACGAATATTGGAAAAAACCTTTATTTACAAAAATAAATTCTGGAGAAATAAAGACTTTTGTAAAAGAAATTCTCAAAAAAATACTAGAAATTAAATCTGGTAAAAAGCCACCAAAGAAAAATATTTCTAATCTAAAAATAAAATTTTCAAAAAAAAGAGAATTAAATAATATAAAAAATTTTTTGAAATATATAAATAATTAGTGTTAATTTTTAATTAAAACTAGAATCTTTTCACACTTCCAGCTCGCTGTATAATTACTTAAGTTATGAAATTCTACAAAATATATCTTATGAAAATTTTTCTTGAGACTTAGTAATCGATCATAATATTCTTGTTCAGAATGATTCTTTCTTTTTTTAAAAATATCTTCAATTATTAAAATTCCATTTTTTTTTAGGAATGGAAGAGTTTCTTTAATTATATTTATTTGATGATCTATATAATGAGTACTATCATCAATAATAACATCAAATTTTTTGTTAATTCTTAAAAAGGTTTTTTTGATACTCTTTTGACTTGAAACGTCTATTTCCTTATAAAAAGTATTTTTTAAACCATCTTTTTTTGCTTGAATTATTTTTTGATTATCAAACTCCAAGCCATAAATTTTAGCTTTTGAAAAAAATTTTCTCCACATTCTAGTTGATGCATTTAGCTCAATCCCAATTTCGGCTAACAAAATTTTTTGATTTTTAATATGCCTGAATAATATATCATAGTAGGGTGTGTATCCGCTTCTATGTCCTTGACTATTTAAAGCAGACTTATTAGTTCCATATTTTGCTCCAAACGTACAAAGCTCTGAATTGTAATGTGAGGTGTCTATAATTAATTTTGAAATTTTCTTTTGTGATGGTTTATAAATAAGTCTTCTGCTATTTTTCGAATATTTGAAATCAGAAGATTTCGCCTCAACATATGAAGGAATAACCTTGTAGTCAAAAAAATTTAGCAGTCGTGATGAATACGAAAAAAAGATTAATGCAAATTTTTTAGATAATGTTCTGTAAATTTTTTTCAATTAAGTAAACCTTTATTTATTTTGAATTAATAATCATTCTTGCTGTAAAATCAATTTTAAACATGGTAACTTTTTTATCTTTAAAAAATTCATCAACAGCTTTTCTAGCTCCTTGCCAATAACCATAATCATCAATATATAAAATCCCATTTTTTTCTAATAAAGGGTATAAAATTTCTAACTCTTTTTTAGTACTTGAGTACCAGTCAGTATCTAATCTTAAAATTGATATTTTATTAGGTAAGTTTTTTTTATTTATTAACGTATCTTCAACCTTCCCTTTAATAGAAGTTAGATTGGTGCTAGTTGTATATTTTTCTAAATTATTTTTTACCTCTTCTAGTGAACAATCTGCAACAAGAATATTTTTTTTTCTATCTACTTTTTTTTTTTCAAGTTTATCCAATTGTAGGGATGCACTTTCCCCTTCGAAAGTCTTATCTATTTCGGCTGGTTCTGACATTCCTTCAAAAGTATCATAGGCATAAATCTTTTTATTTAGATTATATTTTTCAATATATTTTTGAAACATTATTAGATTTCCACCTTTCCAGACACCACATTCCACAAAATCACCATCTACATTATTTTGAATAATAAAATCTAGTGATTTCATGAGTGAAAACATTCCATCAAAACTTGTCATCGAATAATTTGAACAAATATCAAATAATTCTTTTTCAAACTCTGAAATTTCAGGAAAATTTTTAGACACATCATAAGGTTTTTTTTTAATCAAATCATAATTAATTTTCTTAAATAGTGATTTGAGTAATCTTAAAATTGGATTCATTTAATGTTTAGTATTTTTAAATTAACCTTTGCCACGCCATGGGATAGTTTTGTCTATAATTTTTCTTATTGTTACATCAAACAGCAGTCCAAGCATTCCCATAACAAATATTGTTATCCAAATCACTTCATATTGCATATATTTTCTTGCAACATTTTCAACAAATCCAATACCAGTAGTACCAGCCAAGAATTCAGCTGCAACCAAAGTTCCCCAGCACATACCAACTGCCACCCTAATTCCTGTTAAAATTTCCGGTAGTGAATTAGGAAATATAACATGCCTTAATATTTGCCATCTTGATGCCCCAAGTGAATGAGAGGCATGGATTTTAGATAGTTGAGTTCCTGAAGCACCAGCTCTTGCTGAGATGATCATGATAGAAAAGGAAACCATGAATAACAGGAATACTTTTCCAACGTTATCAATTCCAAATACGGTAATTACAAGAGGAGCCCAAGCTAATGGTGGTACAGGTCTGTATAATTCAACTATTGGATCAAAGAATCCTTTAGCAAATCTATTTAAACCCATAAATAGCCCCAAAGGTACACCAAGTAAAATTCCTATAGTTAAACCCATGAATACTCTTAAAAAAGAATCCCATATATGACCATAGGGGATAGGTATTTTAAAAAGTTTAAATTCACCTGTTACAACATTTAAAACTTTACTTTTAAAATTTGGAGTAACAGTTCCATCTTGATTGTGAACTGGGTATTTACCGGGCATAGCATCTGCAATCCAATCTGGAAGTATGAAACCAACTATTTTACTAACATCCATCATTTCATACCAAATCATAGGTACATATTTAAATCCTACACTTGGTCTTAAAAGATCTTTAAAAATTCTAAAAGTATCTGATGGTTTTGGTAGCCATCTTCCCGGGCCATCTTCTGAACAAGTAGGGCCACTTGAAAGGATTGTTCCACCTGGAAAGAATGCTGCATCAATAAACTTTAAATTTCCTTGAGCTTCATTCTGAACTGCATCAAATTCTATAATAGATTGCTCTATGTCATCCAGTGTTTTAGGAGGAAAAATACTTGCATACTCAATTCTTCTAGCAAGCTTATCTATTTCTTTTGCTAATTGTGTTTCAACCTCTTTTTCTTCTGATAATTCTTTTCTATAAGCTTTGATCTCATCTCTTAGCTCTGTTACAGCTCTTGTGTATGCAGCGTTGTGATTTCTTAATGCAAAAAATTCATCACTTATTTGATTTAAAGTTTTTGCTGAAGCAGCAAATTTTAAGCCCATAGGTGTTTCTGCTAATGTTGGAACTTCTTCACCAGTAAAACCCCATCCTTTTTGTTTTTTTAAAGCTTCTAATCTTTCATTTTCTTCCTCTATACTCTTTATTGGTGGATAAGAATTTTTTTGAAAATCTTCTGTTAGCTGAGTGATTCTGTTGGTTAAATCTCTAATCTTATTCTTAGTCTCATTTTCTAAATATTTTTCATTAGTTAAATATGGAATTGTAAGCCCAGCTCTCTCAACAAACTTTATTAGTGTTGTCTTATCTTGACCACTTAACTCGGTGTGATTTTTTATTTCATTTATATATTTAGTTATATTTTTATTTTCTCGATCAATAATGTCAGTACTTTTGTGTTGACGCTCATCAATTGGAAAAAGATATTTTAAAGACATCAATGAATCTGTGACTTTTCCAACTTGGCAAAGTTCATTTGCAGATTTTGGATAAAAAGCTTTAGCTATATCCCATGAATAATAGAGCCATGATAGAATAAGAAAACTTGCACCAACTACAACCCAGTGCGCCCCTCCTTTTGCTCTTTCTGGATTACCAAAAACAGCATCAGTTTTTTCGGTTTTAACTAATTTTCTTCCATATAAAATGGCTCCTATTACAGCTATAATAATTCCAATTGTTAAAAAACCGATAGCCATTTTAAATATCTTTTCCCATTATTTCTTCTTCCATATCCCATATCATAGTAAGAATTTCTTCTCTTTTGCTGACAAAATCTTTGTCATTTTTTATTTCTCTTAAATCTTGCTTTAAACCCATTGTGGCAAAGGGAAGTTTATATTCTTTGTGTATTCGACCTGGTCTTGGTGCCATTACATAAACTCTTTCGCCCAATAGAAGCGCTTCTTCAACTGAGTGAGTAATTAGAATAATTGTTTTTCCTGTTTCTTTCCAAATCTTTAAAACTAAAGATTGCATTTTTTCTCTTGTTAATGCATCTAACGCACCCAAAGGCTCATCCATTAAAATTAAATCTGGATCATTAATTAAACATCTTGCTAGAGCAACTCTTTGCTGCATACCCCCAGATAATTGATAAGTAGGGGTGTTTCCAAAACCTTGTAAACCAACTATATCCAACCATTCTTCAACTTTTTTTGCAGTTTGAATTGGATCTTCTTTTTTCATTCGCAAACCAAAGTTTACATTTTCAGCAACTGTTAACCATTCGAACAATGCACCTTGTTGAAAAACCATGCCTCTTTCAACACCAGGTCCATTAATTTCATTACCACCCAAACTAATTATTCCAGATGTTGGTCTTAAAAAACCTGCTGTAATATTTAATAAAGTTGTTTTTCCACAACCTGATGGTCCAAGAACAGTTAAAAGCTCTCCTTTTTTAAGTGTGAAGTTTACATCTTTAAGTGCATGAACAGTCTCTCCTTTGGGAGATTTAAAGATCATGTTTAAGTTTTGAGAAATTAACTCACTCATAAATGAAATTTTATATAAGAATTTTAATTAAAAAAAAGGCACCAATTCTAAAAATTGACGCCTTTTAATTTTTTTTAACTATTAATTTCCTGGTAGGAAACTAGTATTAACTACTTTTGAATAATCCTTAAGCATAGGATTTTCAGATGTAGCAAACATTTCACCCATAATTGCTAAATACTTCATAAGTATTCCATTTTTAGCAAAATAGTCGTTCATTTGCTGATCTACAGATGGGAAACCGAAGCTTGCCATTTGGTCTTTAGTAGATGCAACATCCATAGTCGCGTCTTTAGAGATTACGTTAAAGTCTGACTTACCAGCTTTGTATCTATCATTTGCTTCGTGAGTAATTTCTAAGAAAGTTCTAACCATACCTGGGTTCTCTTTCATAAATTTATTAGTCACTGAAGTGATATCAATACCAGCGATACCATTATCAGAAGCTTCTTTAACAGTTAACATTAGTTTACCTGATTTAAGAGCTGTTGCGATTGACTTTTTACCAAACAAACATGACATAGCAACGTCACCGTTAGCTAAAGCAACTGCTGAATCTTCAGGTACCATGTCAACGATAGTCATTTTTGAAGCATCTGCTCCAACAACTTTCATTGTTTCTCTGAATACGTAATCAGCCATAGTTCCTAAAGCAACTGCAACTTTTTTACCCTCTAATGAAGAAGCGTTTGCTTTTGTGATTCCAGAAGCATTCGATACAACACAAGTAGTTCCTTTCATTCCGTAAAGAATTGAAACGTCAACTAGAGTAATTGGTTTTTTACTGTTTGCAGCATTTACAAATGGAGTAAGACCTTGTGAGTAAGAGATATCAATGTCTCCTGACATCATAGCTTCAGTCATTTCACCACCTGTTGCAAAGTTTGTCCATTTAACAGGAACACCGAAAGCTTTTTCGAACGTTCCTTTTACTTTATCTTCTTGGTTTGGACTTGCCCACTCTAAAAAGAATGCAATTCTAACTTCTTTAGCAGCTGCATTAGCAACTGATACAGATAAGTTAAGAGCAACTATCGAACCAAGAATAAAACTAATTATTTTTTTCATTATTATCCTCTTGTTAATTTAATTAAATTAGCGACATTAAAATTCAATTTTAGATAGAAGTAAAACAAATATTTATTATACACCCTTAGGTTGTAGACTTTTAAGCTATACATAACTAAGAAAAAAGTTGTGGCAAACAAAATATTTTAGTCTATTAGTTTTTAAATATTTATTTAAACAATAGAGAGAAAATATTTATGAGCTCAGAAAATAGAACTTCAGTTCCCAATTCATTAAATGAACATTGGATGCCTTTTACATCTAATAAAGACTTCAAAGCAAACCCAAGGTTAATTACAGAAGCTAAAGGAGTTTATTTAAAAACTCATCATGGAAAAACACAAATAGATGCGAGCTCAGGTTTATTTTGTAATCCACTTGGTCATGGAAGAAGAGAAATTACTGAAGCTGTTACAAAACAATTAGAAACATTAGATTATGCCCAACCATTTCAACAAGGGTTTGGTGGTTCATTTGAACTTGCTTCAAGAATTGCAAAACATACACCAGGTGATTTAAATAAAATGTTTTACACAATTTGTGGATCTACTGCGGTAGAGACTGCAATTAAAATTGCTATCGCTTACCATAGAGCAAAAGGTCATGGAGAAAGATACAGATTTGTTGGACGTGAACGGGGATATCATGGAATGAACATTGGGTGCATTTCAGTAGGTGGAATGGTTAATAATATTAAAACGTTTGCAAGTGTTTTGATGCCAGGTGTCCAACACATTAGACATACTCATTTACCAGAACATAAGTTTGTCAGTGGTCAGCCTGAGACAGGTGATTATTTAGCAAATGATTTGGAGACTATTTGTGCAAACTTTGGTGGTGAAAATATTGCTGCTTGTATTGTTGAACCAATTGCTGGATCAACTGGAACATTAGTCCCACCAAAAGGATATCTGCAAAAACTTAGAAAAATTTGTGACAAGCATGGAATACTTTTAATTTTTGATGAAGTGATAACAGGTTGGGGCAGGACAGGATCTAAGTTTGGTGCTGATGAATTTGGAGTAATACCCGACATTATGACTATGGCAAAAGCTACAACCAATGGTGTTGTGCCAATGGGCGTTGTTGCTTGTAATGATTTTATTTATGATGCAGTAATGGATGCCTCCCCAACGGGAGCTGTTGAATTATTTCATGGCTATACTTATTCAGGAATTCCAGTTGCAGTTGCTGCGGCCTTAGCTGTGCAAGATATTTTTGAAAAAGATGATATTTTTAATAGAGCAAAAAATTTAGCTCCTTACTTCCAAAAAGGCTTATTTTCTCTTAAAGACCTAGATTCAGTTGATAATATTAGAGGCTACGGAATGATGGGTGGAATTGACATGAAATTAAATACAAAGCCAGGTAAGGCTGGATTGGAATGTTTCAAAGCTTGTTATGAAGCTGGAGTTAATTTTAAAGCTACAGGTGACTGTTTAATTATTGCTCCTCAGTTTATTTGTGAAGAAAAACATATTGATGAGATTATTGATAAGTTAAGGACAGGCATTACTAACTATCAAAAAAATCAAAAGAACTAGTTTTTAAAATTATTATTCAAAGAAAATAAAGTTAATTATGAAAATAGGTGTACCTAAAGAAATAAAACCACAAGAAAACAGAATAGGATTAACTCCTGAAAGTGTAAAAACTTTAGTATCAGGAGGCCATGAAGTTCTAGTTGAAAATAACGGTGGATTTGAAGCTGGGTTTGAAAACGATCAATACATTAAAGCTGGTGCAAAAATTGTAAACAAAGCTGAAGATATTTTTAATGATGCAGAGATAATTGTTAAGGTAAAAGAGCCTCAAAAAGCTGAAGTAGATATGATTAGAGAAAATCAAATTATATACACCTATCTTCATTTAGCCGCTGCAAAAGAATTAACCGAGGGATTAATTAAATCTAAGAGTATAAATATTGCCTATGAAACAGTAACAGATGATAATGGCAGACTTCCTCTACTTGCGCCTATGAGTGCAGTTGCAGGTCGTATGTCAGTGCAAGCTGGAGCACATTGTTTAGAAAAAAATCAAAAAGGAAGAGGCTTATTATTAGGTGGCGCACCTGGTGTTACAGGTGGAACTGTTGTAATTTTAGGTGGCGGTGTTGTTGGTGAAAATGCAGCTGTGATAGCAACCGGAATGCAGGCGAAAGTTCACATTGTAGATAAATCTGAAGCAAGACTTAAACAATTAGTTAAAATGTTTGGAGACAAAATTATTCCAGAACAAAGTGATAAAATAGATTTAAATAAATTGGTTGCTGAAGCTGATTTATTAATTGGTGGGGTTTTAATCCCGGGAGCTGAAGCGCCAAAATTAGTAACTAAAGATATGTTAAAATTAATGAAAAGAGGTTCGGTAATTGTTGACGTTGCGATTGATCAAGGCGGATGTGTTGAAACAAGCAAGCCAACAACACATGGTGATCCAACTTATATCGTTGATGATGTGGTTCATTACTGTGTAGCTAATATGCCGGGTGGTGTTCCAAGAACTTCAACAATAGCTTTAAATAACGCAACATTACCTTTTTTAGTAAAACTTGCGAACAAAGGTTATCAAAAAGCTTTAGGTGAAGATAAAAATTTTTTAGCAGGACTTAACGTCCATAAAGGCCAAGTAACTTATAAAGCTGTTGCAGATGTTTTTGGTCATGAGTTTGTTGACCCTACATCAGCATTCTAATTATAATATTTTAAATACCAATTTATAAATTTTTTAATCCCAGCCTTATAGCTAGTTTTAGGATTATAACCTGTTATTCTTTTTAATAGAGAGCTATCAGACAAAGTTGAATGAACATCACCTTTTTGCATTGGCATATAATTTCTTTTAATTTTTTTATTTAACTCTTTTTCTAAAGTATTAATAAAATCTAATAAATATACCTTTTTAGTATTTCCAATATTTAAAATTCTAAAAGGTGCAACTGGTGATAAGCTATCATTTTTAAATTTCTTTTTTGAATTTAAAGAAGGTGTTTTGTTTAATAATTTATAAATACCATCAACAATATCATCAATATAAGTATAATCTCTGTACATCTTACCTTTATTGTAGATATCAATTTTTTGTCCTTTTAAAATTTTTTTGGTAAATTTAAAATAAGCCATATCTGGTCTTCCCCATGGACCATAAACTGTAAAAAATCTTAACATAGTGATGGGTAGTTTCCATAAACTTGAATATGAATGAGCCAAGCTCTCAGAAGATTTTTTTGTTGCAGCGTAGAAACTAACTTGATGGTCTGTTTTATCTATTTCTTGAAAAGGAAACTTCTTATTGGCTCCATAAACAGATGAACTAGAACCAATTATTAAGTGCTTTACTCTAATTTTATGGGCAATTTTTATAATATTAAAAGTTCCCAATATATTCGAATTAAGATACGCGTCAGGATTTTCAATACTGTATCTAACACCAGCTTGAGCTGCTAAATGTATCAATATTAAAGGTTTGAACTTTAATATTGAGTGATTTAAAACTTTTGGGTTTTCAATATTTCCCTTAGTGAAGGAAAATTTTTTATATTTTCTTAATATGTTTAAACGAGATTTTTTTAACCCAACATCATAATAATTGTTCATTGAGTCAAATCCATGAATTTTAATACCTTTATCTAGAAATTTCTTTGCCACATGAAACCCAATAAAACCCGAAGACCCTGTAATAAATATTTTCATAAAGTATTTTTGTTTATAAATTTATATTTTAGAATATACATTAGTTAAAATTTATCAAATAACTTATAATATGATTTTAATCACCGGTTCTACAGGTTTAATTGGTTCAGCTGCTTGTTTTTTTTATTTAAAAGAAAACCAACCAGTAGTTGGTATTGACAATGATTTAAGAAGTTATTTTTTTGGAAAAAATGGTAGCAACAAGTGGAAAGAGAAAATATTAAAAAAAGATAAAAATTATAAACATTTTTCGATAGATATAAGAAATAAAAAAAAAATTTTTTATATTTTTGAAAAATATAAGAAAAAAATTAAATCAATAATACATACAGCAGCACAACCCTCTCATGACTGGGCAGCCAAAGAACCTTTTACAGACTTTGAAGTTAATGCAAATGGAACATTAAATCTTTTAGAAGCATTCAGAACTTATTGTCCTGAGGCATCATTTGTTTTTACATCCACAAATAAAGTGTATGGGGATAGGCCAAATTATCTTCCTTTAAAAGAAAAAAAATTAAGATATGAGTTGAGTAAAAAACATACTTTTTACAAAAGAGGTATTAATGAAACAATGTCTTTAGATCAGACTACACATTCAATATTTGGTTCATCAAAAGTTTCAGCAGATATACTTGTTCAAGAATATGGGAGATATTTTAATCTTAAAACAGTAACCTTTAGAGGAGGTTGTCTGACTGGAGAAAATCATTCAGGCGCACAACTGCATGGTTTTTTGTCTTTTCTAGTTAAATCAATTATTCATGATAAAAATTATTCAATTTTTGGTTACAAGGGAAAACAAGTCAGAGACAACATACATAGCACTGACGTGATAAGTGCATTTCATGAATTTATAAAAAGACCTAAGCCTGGAGGTAAAGTATACAATATAGGTGGTGGTAGAGATAATAGTTGTTCTATTTTAGAGGCAATTAGTTTAATTGAAAAAATAAGTGGTAAAAAAAGTAAGTATAAAATTCTAAAATCGAATCGAATTGGTGACCATATTTGGTGGATTTCAGATAATTCAAAATTTAAAAAAGATTACCCAAAATGGAATGTTAATGTTTCATTAAATCAATCATTAAAGCAGATGGTTGAATTTGAACTTAAAAATAAATAATTTTAAATTAAAAATTTAAATTTAAAAATCAAATATAAGTTGTTAGTATGAGGGATATGTCAAAAACTATCCCGAAAAGCTCAAAAGTTATTGTTATTGGGGGTGGTGTAATTGGCTGTTCAGTTGCTTATCACTTAGCTAAGTTCGGTTGGAAAGATACAATTCTTTTGGAGAGAGATCAGTTAACATCGGGTACTACTTGGCATGCCGCAGGGCTTGTTAGTCAATTGGGACCAACTGCTGCAATAACTAAAATAAGAAAATATTCATTAGATTTATATAAAGAGCTTGAAAAAAAAGTCGATCATTCAGCAGGACTAAGATTAAACGGTGCACTTTCGATTGCTCAAAATAAAGGAAGGTGGCAAGAACTCCAAAGACAGGCAACAACAGCGCAACTTTATGATGTTGATGTTAGAATCCTAGATAAAAACCAAATTAAAAAAGATTATCCAATAATAAATACAGATGAAATAATTGGTGGAATTTTAACGCCAGGAGATGGTGCGGCTGACCCATCTGGGGTTACACATATGTTAGCTAAAGCTGCCAAACAAGAGGGGGCAAAAATTTTCGAAAAATCTCCTGTCGAAAAAATTTTAACTAAGAATGGAAAAATTTCAGGAGTAAAAGTTAATGGTCAAGAAATTGAATGTGAGTATATTGTTTTAGCATCAGGAATGTGGTCGAGACAAATTGGGGAAAAAGCAGGAGTTAGCGTTCCACTTTATCCCGCAGAGCATTTTTATATTATTACTGAGCCAATAAAAGATCTTTCTAAAACTATGCCAGTGATAAGAGATTATGATAATCGAACTTATATTAAAGAAGATGCTGGTAAAATATTAGTAGGGATTTTTGAAGGTAATTCTATTCCTGCTTGGGATAAAACAAATGTTGTACCGGAAGATTTTTCTTTTGGTGAATTTCAAGAAAATTTTGAACATTTTGAGCCTTACTTAAGCGCAGCAATAAAAAGATTTCCAGCATTAGAAACCGCAGGTATTAGAAAATTTTTTTCAGGTCCCGAGTCATTTACCCCTGATACCAATACCTTATTAGGAGAAGTGCCAGAAATAAAAAATTTCTTTGTTTGTTGCGGGTTAAATAGTATTGGAATCGGAAGTGGTGGGGGAGTTGGCAAAGTTACTGCTGAATGGCTAATTAATGGTCATATCAATGAAGATATTTTTAGTTACGACATTAAAAGGTTTCAAAAGTTTCATTCTGAATTGGGGTTTATAAAAAAAAGAATAACAGAATCTTTAGGTGACCTCTATGGTATGCACTGGCCATTCAAACAACACAAGACTTCTAGAAATGTTAAAAATCTACCTTACCATGAAAATTTAAAAAATTTTGGAGCATGTTTTGGTACTTCAGGTGGATATGAAAGACCCATGTGGTTTGCTTTGAACGGAGAAAAGGCAGAGTATGAATATAGTTATAATTATCAAAATTGGTATCCATCTGCAGAATACGAAACCAACAATACTACTAAAAATGTTGGTTTATTTGACTTAACAGCTTTTTCTAAATTTGAAATTAAGTCTGATAAAGCTCATCAAGAATTACAAAAAATTTGCACAGCAAATATTAAAAATGAGACTGGTAAATGTGTTTATACGCACATGTTAAATCCTGATGGTGGAATAGAGGCTGATTTAACAGTTGTATGTCTCGATAAAAATTATTTCAGAATCATAAGTTCTGCCGCCACAAGAGAAAGAGATAAGTTTCATATAAAAAAACATCTTTCTAATAATATTGAATTAAAAGATGTTACAGATGATTTATGTGTGTTTGGTTTATTTGGCCCAAAAAGTAGAGATTTAATTAAGACAATCAGTAAAGAAAATTTTGATAATGTTAAATTCAAATTTGGAACAGCAAAATATATTACAATTGAAGGAGTTAAAATTTGGGCACAAAGATTATCTTACGTTGGTGAATTAGGTTATGAATTATATGTAGAGTTAAAAGATGCTAAAAATATATATGAATTACTTATAGAAAAAGGTAAAGAATTTAATCTTTCAAATTGTGGCGTGCATGCGATGGATATAATGAGAATGGAAAGTGGGTTTTTACATTGGGGACACGATATGTCGCCAGAAGAAAATCAATATCAAGCAGGCTTATCATTTACAATTAGTTCTAAAAAAACTGAAGATTTTGTTGGCAAGAAAGCGATTGAAAAAATCAAAAAAGAAAAAATTAAAACTAAATTTGCGATGTTTACTTTAAAAGAAAGTGAACCAGGCAAACCTTTATTGCTTCATGACGAACCCATTTATGTTGGCGATAAAATTATAGGTAGATCTACATCTGGAAATTATTCATTTAACTTTAAAAAGAACTTAGTGTTTGGATATATTGAAAACGATTTAACAAATAAAGAGCTTCAATCAAAAAATTTATTTATTGAAGTGGAAAAAAAAAAATATCCAATATCAATTCAATTAGAGCCATTAAAACGGACTGATTTCAAAAATTTATAATTAAGATTGTCTTTTTAAAATAAGAACAAAAATTACTGAAGTTATCATCATGATTAATGCATAGGCGGCGGTAGGAACCATATAAACAATATTATCAAAAATTTGAGTTCCAACAAAAACTGCCAAAGTCCCATTTTGCAAGCCGCACTCAAGAGCAATACATCTTTGTTGAGCTACACCAGATGCAAAAAATTTAGCAACATAAAAACCTATAATCATCATAGTTACATTTAAAATTAAAGCTATTATGCCTGCGCGAGTTAAGAAGCTAATAATATTATTCCATTCTTCGATATAGATTGTAGCGAAAACAAATAGAAATAATACAATAGAAATTCTTTGGATTATTTTCAAATTTTTAACAATTAAATCACTAGCAAAGTGTCTAACGATCATTCCAATTATCACTGGTATTGTAACAACAAAAAACATTTTTAATGAAATTCCTAACATCGAAAGGTTCTTATCAATATATGAGATCTCAAATAAATTTATTGAACTAAGCACAATAAATGGAACGGTAATTATACTAATTAAACTCATAACCGCTGTCAGAGATATTGATAGAGCCACATCACCATCAGCAAATTTTGTTAAAACATTTGAGGTTACGCCACCTGGTGCTGCTGCAATCAACATCACTCCTAAAGCCATTTCAATTGGAATTTTTAGTACTATAATTAGTAAATAAGCAACAAAAGGAAGAACAAATAACTGACAAACAAAACCTATGAAAAAATCTTTTGGATTTTTTATTATTCTTAAAAAATCACTTACTATAAGAGATGCACCTAGCCCCAACATAATGATCGCTAAAGCAATGGGTGCAATAATAGTTACAGTGGTCATAGTGCGTTACTTATATATATATATAATTACAAAAGACTATTGTTTTATGAAATTAAACAAAGATTTAATAGTTTTCTAAGAAATTTAGCTTTATTTTTAAAAACTTCTTTTTGTAAGGGGGATAATTTATTAATATTACTACCTGTTAATCCATATTGTTTTTTCATATCTAAATTTAAAAAACCTTCGTCTAATAAATATTTGCATTTTCTAATTACAGTGGCACGTGGAATGCCAGTCATATCTGAAATTGACATTGCGCTTACACCATTTTTTTTTTTATCAGCTTGTATTAAATTATTATTAAAACGCACATAATCTGGTGTAAGTGTATGGATATTATTTTTGTCAAAAGGTTTTGAAAAATTAAAAGCTTTGTTCATGCACACAGTTGCCCAAACATGAAATGTAGCTAAATCTTTAAACATTTTATTATATCCTATGATCATTGGTATTTGCATTCTAAAGTACCAACGCCAACATAAAGTAAAATTTTTTTTAATAATAATTTCAATATTTTTCGAATCTAGCTTTCTTGAAATAATTTTTTCTTTATTTAGTATTTGTGAAATTAACAAAACATACCTTGATGTAAATTTTACTTGATTTTCGGGTTTAACAAGATTGAAAGCAGATCGATCAATTATAATTTTTTTGTTTTGTCTTTTAATAACACCTAACTCTTCAAGCTCTATAACTTTTCGTCTAATAGTTTCTTTAGGTAAGTTAAGTTTTTCACAAAGTTCTGAGACACTAAATTTATCTATTTGAAGACATGATTTTGAATAATATTGATCATAAGAGTAAACAACTTTCATTTGATCATAAAATTGTAAAGTTTTTTCAATTAAAGAAATTAAAATTAGATATTTGTAATGATCCCTGAAGGGCCAATACACATTGTTTAACCAATTCCACTGGTGTGCCATCCAGTCCTTTCCTAACAAATCATAGTTATTTATTACATGATCATAAATTTGATCATCATCTAAAACTTTGGAGAAATCAATTTGCCCAATACTCATAGTTAGAAAAAGTCTGGTTTGACCCCAAAATGGACACGAGTCAATCAAATAATGACCCAATTTGAACCTTTATTAAATTGTCAGCTTAAATCAAAAATGATTATATAACTTTATGATCAGTAAAATTTTAGAGTTTAAAGACTCTAGTGTCAGCTCTAAGGTTAAGGCCCTAGATATAGAGATTAATTCTAAAAAACCTTTAATAGAAAGTGCACAATCAAAAAAAGTTGATATCAACGTTCTAAAAGCCAGGGCTCAAGAGATACTAAACAAAGAAAAGAGAAAAAATGTTTTTATTTTTATTTTTGTTTTAGCAACCCTTTCCGCACTAGGCATTTATCTTTCAACATAAATTATTTGTAAATTATATGTTTTGGTGGTTAAATAGAATTGTGAAAAATACATTCTCATTAGTTAAAAATAAATATGTTTCTAGATACCTATTAGATGATGATAGGCTAGAAGAACTAAAAAGTGCTAATATAAATGTTTTATTAAATAGGGTTAAATTATATCAAAAAAAAGAAAGTAGAAAAAAATTATTATTTTCTGCTGCTGCTTCAGCAGGTGTTCTTATATTTGGTATTTTAATATTTTAAAAATTTAATTTTTTGAAATCATTAATCATTTAATTACTTAATGTTTTAGTGTAAGTATTCCCGCCTAACAACAAACTCAGAACTACAGCGCTTAAAATCTTTTTTATCATTTCTAAATTCTAGTATAACTTTAACTCACAAGAAAGACACATCTCTTAACTTAGGTATGGCACAATAAGAGAGGAAAATAAGGTTAATACCTGATTGCACTAAAAATAAAATCTATTATAAATCAACCATAATTAAGTGGCGGGGTAGCTCAGTTGGTTAGAGCGCAGGACTCATAAGCCTGAGGTCAGTGGTTCGACCCCACTTCCCGCTACCAATTGAAACCAAAAACAACCAAAAATATTTATGATAATTTTAATTTTGTAATAGAAGACGCATGAGGCAATGCTTTTAATAGTGTGTAATTAAATATTGCGGCCAATAATTTTTTTTAATTTATTTAAATTCATATCTTGATTAAGTGGAAACTTCTTAGAATTTTTTAATCTAATTTTTTTCACATTTAATTTTTTTGATTTTGCAAAATCATAAATAGATTGAGTTTTTCCACCAATATTTATTATACCTTTTTTATTTATTATTTTTGGTAAAATTTTTACCAAATCTTCATGAAACATATAATTTGATATTAAATTACCATAAGCCTCTTTATGTAAAAAAGGTTTTTCTGTCATTGTTAATCTCAAAACTAAAGAATTTTTATACATTAAAACAGAGCATTCTCCTCCTAGTTTAGATAAACCATAATTATTAAAAGGTTTGACAGCGTCTGTCTCTTTGTAATTACCACTTTTACCTTCATACACATAACCTGTTGAAAAATAAATTATCTTTATATTAAATTTATTACAAATTTTAACCAAGTTTGCAGTACCAGTAATATTTGAGTCAATACTTTTGTTAATATTGTTTTCATGAATTTTCATCGGTCTTGATAAAGCGGCAGTGTGAAGGATTATATCAGGTTTGATTTTTTTTATTATTTTTAGAATAGAGTTAGTATTTAATATATTACAATCTTTTCTTGATGCAAAAAAAAGATTTAATTTAGATTTACTATTTTTTAAAACCTGTGCAAATCTGCCATCACTACCTGTGACTAAAATTTTTTTCATAAGCTGTTTTTATTAGAGTTGTATGTAATTACAAACTAATTTTTTAAAAATTTTTATTATTTAAATCTTGAAATTTTATTGGCCATTCTAAAAAATTTGAATTTTTCCTAAACCAGTAGGGCATAAATCTTTCTGCTAAAAAACCATAAATTCTTGTTTTGCCATAACCATCATGATTAAATCCGAATTCTTTTTCACACTTTTCTAACCATTCAAATATAGTCGTATAATATCTATCTAAAATTTTTTTTGATTTACAGATAAATAAATTACATTGATTAAAAGATGTATTTTCCAATACAAATTTTTGAAAATCATCCCTATCTTCTTTATTTAATAATTTGATTGCCCTGTCTAAGTTCCCAACACCATGATTTAAATCAAATTGAAATTTTATGTTTCTATATTTTTTGAAAATTGAACTTGGATTTTTTAAAAATGCTTTTTTTCCATATTTTAAAACTTTTATCCATTTTATATTAGTAAGGTCGATTTTATCTGCTAGGATTACATCATATTCACCCCATTCTTTAGGAACTTCTTTTATAACTTGATCGTTAAATTTAGTAGATTTGAAACTTAAATTTCCCCAAAATCTTCTGTATGTACAAAAACCAATCCAGGTATTATCTCGAATATTTTCTAATTCATTTTTCCACAGCCAATAGTGAAATGAATATTCACCATAGTATGGATTTTTTTTCGATATATTGTTCCCACTACTGTCAGTTAACCACTCTTTTGAAAAATTATTTTTACCTAAACCAACTGGAACATAGCCAAGCTCTTTGACATTGTTTAAGTTGTTATCATCTAAACAGAGACAAAAAATTTTAGCATTTTTCATTTCAGTTAAAATAAAAATTAAATAAGTGATTTTTTTTGTCCTTGGGTGAAAGTATTGGTTTTTTAACAGGCCATCTAATATTTAGATAGGGATCGTTCCACAAAATACCTGATTCACTTTTTTTATCTCTATATTTTGTACAACTATACATAACAATATTTTCATTTTTTAAACCAACAAAACCGTGTGCGAAACCTGAAGGTATAAATATAGATTTACTATTTTTATCACTCAAGATAATCTTAAAATGTTTACCGAAAGTTTTAGATTTTGGTCTGCAATCCAATGCAATATCAAATATTTCACCTTTTAAAACTGAGAGATATTTACCTTGAGAGTTTTTTTTTTGAAAATGCAAACCCCTTAAAACATTTTTTTTAGATTTAGAAACAACAGTAAAAATTAATTTCTGTTTTATTAACTTTTCAAGAGACACTTCCCTAAAGTAACCTCTTTTATCATAAAAATTTTTTGATTTAAAAATTAATAAATCTTTAAATTTTGTTTTTAAAACTTTCATTTATAAAAGTTTTGATAAATATTTTGAGTAATCACAGTTCCCATAAAATTTAATTGCTTCTTTTAAATTTTTTTTGTTTATCCATTTATTATTAAAAGCAATTTCCTCTAAGCATGCAATTTTAAGACCCTGTCGGTTTTCGATAGCTGAAACAAAGTTGCTTGTTTTGTAAAAATCTTCCATTGAACCTGTGTCTAGCCAAGCTCCACCTCTGCCAATTAAATCAGCTGATAATTGGTTTTTTGATTTATAAAAATTTAATAAATCTACTATTTCTAATTCACCTCTTTTGGAAGGTTTTAATTTTTTTGCATATTTTACAACGCTATTATCAAAAAAATATAAACCTGTTATTGCAAGGTCTGAAAAAAATTTTTTTGGTTTTTCTTTAATTTTTATTATTTTATTTTTAATGTTAATCTTCGCTACTCCAAATAATTCTGGCTTTAAAACTTTGTGCAAGACTACTTTTGCACCTTTGATTAATTTGATACTTGATAATAGTAATTTTGATAAACTCTGACCGTAAAAGAAATTATCTCCCAAAATCATCGCCACGTTTTGTTTACCAACAAAGTTTTCACCTAGAATAAAAGCATCAGGTAAACCCCTTGGTTTGACTTGTTCTAAATAGGAAATTTTAATTCCTAAATTCTTACCATTTGGAAGTATTTTTTTGTATTGTTCTAACTGACCTTTATTTACAATAATTAAAATATCTTTAATTTTTGCTAACATTAAAATTGACAAAGGATAAAAAATTAAAGGTTTGTCATAAATAGGTAGCAGTTGTTTGTTAACAGCTTTAGTTAAGGGACTCATTCGAGTACCTTTGCCTCCAGCCAATATAATTCCTTTCTTGATCATGCTTTCCCCAATCTTTTCATAATATCTTTTTTTGAAAGTGATTTATAATAAGACTTATTTTCAAAATACCAGTCAAGTGTCAATTTTATTCCTTCTGAAAAATTTGTTTTAGGTCTCCAACCAAGTTTTGTTTTAATTTTATTACTATTCAAAGCATACCTAATATCGTGGCCTGGACGATCTTTTACAAAATTTATTTTGACTTTATCACCTAATTTAATTAATTTTTTTGAATTTATTAAAAGTTCTCTAGTAACTTGTAAATTGCTCAAATTTTTATTGGATCCAATATTGTAAAATTCCCCAATTTTTCCTTTTAACAATACTTTAATTAAAGCTTCGCAATGATCTTCTACATATATCCATTCTCTAGAATTTGTTCCTTTGCCGTAAATGGGTAAAGGTTTGTTGTTTAAAATATTATAAATAAGTTTTGGAATTAATTTTTCAGGATGTTGCTTTGGACCGTAATTATTTGAACAGTTAGTAACTATTGCTGGTAAATCATAAGTTCTTACGTAAGAACTTACTAAATGATCTGACGCAGCTTTGCTTGCAGCGTAGGGTGAGCTAGGTAGGTAGGGGTATTTTTCATGAGATCTTCCAGTTAAAATATCACCATAAACTTCATCAGTAGAAATATGAATTAACTTAGATTTATATTTTTTTGAAAAGTGCTTAAAACTTTCCAAAAGATTATAAACACCGACTATATTACTTTGTATAAAGCTGTCAGGATTATCAATTGATCTATCAACATGGGTTTCGGCTGCTAAATTAAATACACCGAATGGTTTATATTTGAATAATATATTTTTTATATTTTTATTTTTGATATCAAGCTTAATAAATTTATATTTTTTTGAATCTTTAAAATTTTTTACATTATAGTAATTAGATGAGTAAGTTGCCTTATCTATATTTATGACAAAAAATTTTTTTTTTAACAAAAGATCTATGAGATTGCTCCCAATAAAACCTAATCCACCTGTAACTATGATTTTTTTCATTATTTGATTTTTATATTACAAAAAATTGTTAGTATAGCTGAATATACATATATCATGTCAATAAGTAGGCAAAATCTTTCAGTTATAATTGTTAGCTTCAAAAGCGATCATGTTATTCATCGCTGCATCAGCTCTATAGATAAAAAAATTGAAATTATAGTTATAGATAATTCAAATAACATAAAATTTAAAAAAAATATTGAAGAAAAATATGAGAATGTTAGATGCATTTTATCAACAAAAAATGTTGGAATGGGAGCTGGCAACAATGCTGGGATTAAAAATATAGATAAAGATTTTGCTTTCATTCTGAATCCAGACGTGATTTTAGAAAAAAATTCAATTGATGAAATTGTTAATGCATCAAAAATGATAGACTCTTTTGGGGTTGTTGCCCCAATTTGTGATAATGCTCAATATCCAAATTATAAATTTGATAAAAATAAAAATCATAAATTTGATCCAATCAATCCCTTTAAAGTAAAGAGTGTTGACGGATATTCAATGCTTTTAAATCTAAAAAGACTTAGACTGCTTAATAATTTTAATTTTTTTGATGAAAATTTTTTCTTGTATCTTGAAAATGATGATTTTTGTAAAAGGCTAAGGTCAAATGGTGAAAATATATATGTCATACCAAAATCTAAAATTTGTCATCTAGGAGGCGAAGCGGTTGATCTTAAATATGAGTACGAAGTTGAGCTTTCTAGAAACTGGCATTGGATGTGGTCAAAATTTTATTTTAACAAGAAACATTATGGTTATTTAAATGCCACTTTAAAAATATTAAATAATTTAATATCAGCAAAAATTAAATTTTTTTATTATTTGATTACCTTTAATAGTTATAAAAGAAAAATTTACCAAATGAGATTGTATGGCTTAATAAATTCTATGATTGGAAACAAATCTTTTTATAGACCAAAAGTAGATAATTAATGACCAGGAAAATCTATTAAACTTTCTACGTTATATTTTTTTTTTAAATTTTCAGTACCATTTAGATCAAATAAATTAATAACAAAAATAAAAGCAGCAACCTTAGCATGTGAAATTTCGATTAGTTTTGCAGCTGCTTCAGCTGTTCCACCTGTAGCAATTAAATCATCAATTATTAAAACTTTTTCATTTTCATTTAAAGAATCTTTATGAACCTCAATAGTTGCAGTTCCATATTCCAGATTAAAATTAACTGAATGAACATCTGCGGGTAACTTATTTTTTTTTCTTAACATTATAAATGGTTTTTTTAATAAATATGAAACGGCTGAAGCAAATACAAAACCTCTAGATTCAATTGCAGCCACTTTATCAAAGCTGAATTTTTTGGATTTTTTGACTATTTGATTAATCACCTCTTCAAATGCAATCTCATCTTTAATTAAAGTAGAGATATCTCTAAATAAAATTCCCTTTTTTGGGTAATCTGGTATTGATCTAATATATTTTTTTAAATCCATTTTTAGTATGAATAGAATATTTGTAGCTGCTTTAAAAGAGGAAACACCAGATTTAGATTTTTTTCGTTACACAGGTGTTGGTAAGATAAATGCAACTTATAATTTAATGAAAATTATTGATAAATACAAACCAAGTGAAATTGTAAATTTTGGAACAGCAGGCTCTATTAGCAATAATTTAAAAGGTATAATCGAGTGTACAAAATTTTATCAAAGAGACATGGACGCAACTGCATTAATGAATCTAAAAATTGGTCAAACACCATTTGATGAAATTAATGAAATAGTTAATTCAAATGATGGTTTTTCCTGCGGTTCTGGAGATAATTTTGTAACTCAACAAATTAAAATTAAAGTAGATGTTGTTGATATGGAAGCTTATGCTCTAGCAAAAATTTGCAAATTAGAAAATATTAATTTTAGATGCTTTAAATTCATTTCTGATAACGCTGATAAAGCAGCAAGTAAAGACTGGGTAAAGAATTGCAAAAAAGGAGCAAAATTATTCAAGCATAAATTGAAAGAATTAAATTTGTTATAGTTTAATATTTAATTGAAATTTAAATAAAATTCTGTACTTAGATTGTAACGGGATATTTTAATATGACCAAAGTTGGAGAACACATAACTTTAGATATTATTGGAACAAATAAAGAATATGAACCATCTTTATTTGAAAAAGTAATCTATGATATTGCTAAAGCTGCAAATGTAACAATTTTAAATATTTCTAAATATAAATTTGAACCGCAGGGATTTACAATTTTAGCTTTATTGGCAGAAAGTCATATTAGTTTTCACACTTTTCCTGAAAAAGGAATTATAAGTTTTGATTTTTTTACATGTGGTAAAGTAAGTCCTTCCATCGCGTTGGCTATAGTTAAAAAAGAATTTAAACATAAAAGAATTGTTAAAAAAGAATTTAACAGAGATACCAAGTCTTTATATCATGATATTTATAGCTCTTCTGGTTTGCAAAAATCTTATGTAGTCAAAGACGTTCTTGAAGATTTTAAATCTAAAGTAGGTCAGCATATTGAAATTTTAGAGCTAGAACAATTTGGTAAATCTTTATTTATAGATGGTGAGATTCAAGTTGCTAGTAAGGATGAGTATTTATATAGCTCAACATTTGTAGGAGCGGGCCTAAACTTAAATCCAAATAATGACAGAGCTGCCATTATAGGTGGTGGTGATGGCGGTGTAGCAAGAGAATGTATTTCAAAAAACTTTAATTTTGTAGATTGGTTTGAACTTGACTCTGAAGTAGTGGATGTTTGTAAAAAACATTTAGGTGAAATAGGAAATAAAGCTACGGAAAAAAATTCTGTTAAGTGTGTTTGGGGAGATGCTTTTGAAAGTATAAAATCTGTAGGAGACGATACATACAATCATATATTTGTAGATCTTAACGACGATCAATTTTGTATAGATTTAGCAGCAAAAAACATGGACTCGTTAGTCAGAATACTAAAACCAAAAGGTGTAATTACAACGCAGGTTGGTAGCCAAGATAAAAAACCCGATCAATTAGAAAAATGGCTGAATGTATTTAACCATTACTTCGGAAATACCAAATTATCTAGAGTGTACATCCCTAGTTTTGATTGTTCTTGGAACTTTTCATCATCAATTAATCATTAAATTTTTCTTTTTTAATTATTAAATTTATGAAATAATTATCTCTAATTAAAGGAGAAAATAATGAATATACTTAAAAAAATAATATTGACAGTTCTAACTTCTTTATTAGTTATCGGAAATGTTTACGCTGACAAAATAAAAATTGGAACTGAAGGAGCCTATCCTCCATGGAATTCTAAAAATGCTTCCGGCAGCTTAATTGGTTTTGAGGTAGAATTAGCAGCTGTACTTTGTAAAAATATGGGTCATGACTGTACAATCATTGAGCAAGATTGGGATGGAATGATACCTGCTCTTCAAGGAAAAAAATTTGATGCAATAATGGCCGGTATGTCAATAACAGATGAAAGAAAAAAAGTAATTTCATTTTCGCAAGGATATGCTGACGAAGTTGCTTCATTAGCAATAATGGGAGGTTCTAATTTGGGGCTGCAAAGAGATTTAAAAGCCATAACGGCAGCAGGAATAAATCTAACCAAACCTAATTCAATTGCAAAAAAAGCTTTAAAAACCATCAAAGGTGCCTTGGTAGGAAAAACTGTTTGCACTCAAGTAGGTACAATCCATCAAAACTTTTTGCAGTCTGGTGATGTAGGTGTGGTAAAATTAAGAGTTTACAAAACACAAGATGAAGTAAACTTGGATTTAACTTCTGGAAGATGTGATGTAGCGCTAGCAGCTGCAGTTGCTTTTACTGATTATGCAGAAAAATCTGGAAAAAGGGTTGAGCTTGTTGGACCAACTTTTTCAGGTGGAGCTTTTGGTAATGGGGTTGGAGTTGGTATTAGACAAAATGATACTAAACTTTTAAAAGCATTTAACAAAGCAATTGATAAAGCGAGAAAAAACGGAGACATTAGTAGAATTGCTACTAAGTGGTTTGGTTTCGACGCTTCTATGTAATTAATTTTAGATTTGGCGACTATAATGTATAGTCGCCTATCTTTATGGAACTTCTAGCATTTGGAGATACTGGTTGGGGAGACGAATTATTTATCGCTACCCTTATGACTGTTGCTGTTTCCATAACAGCAATAATTATAGGTTTTTTGTTTGCGATAGTATTTACACCATTAAAACTATCTAAAAATAAATTTTTTAATTTTATTGGAAATTCTTACACTACAGTCATTAGGGGTGTGCCAGAGTTATTAGTAATTTACTTGTTTTTTTTTGGAGGAAGTGGTGCAATTATGTATGTTGCATCAATATTTGGGTATAACGATTATATTGAAATAAATGCATTTGTTACAGGTTCGTTTGCAATAGGAATTATTTCAGGTGCTTACTCTACAGAGGTATTTAGAGGGGCGGTACAATCTATTGATATAGGTCAATCTGAAGCAGCAAAAGTTTTAGGTTTAAGTAAATTTACTCAATTTTATAAAATAATTTTTCCACAAGTTTTAAGATTAGCAATTCCAAATTTAAGTAATGTTTGGCAAATAACACTTAAAGACACTTCATTAATTTCGGTCACAGGTTTAGTTGAAATTATGAGGCAATCTTATGTTGCAGCAGGCTCGACTAGAGATCCTCTATTTTTTTATTCTTTCGCAGCTATTTTATATTTAATACTTACATTTCTAAGTATGAAATTAATCAATAAATTAGAAATTAAATTTAGTAGGGGGTACTGATGGATTTTGAATTAATGTTCAATAGTTTTCCAAAATTATTAGGTGCAACAGTTATTACTTTAAAACTTTTATCAGTTTCGTTAATAGCTGGCTTGTTTATTGGTCTTTTATTTGCAATTTTAAGGTTAAATAAAAATATTTTTATCAATAAATTTGCATATGGGTACTCATATGTATTTAGAGGAACACCCTTGCTGGTTCAAATATTCATTATTTATTTTGGTTTAGGTCAAATTGAATATTTAAGATCTACTTTTTTATGGATAATTTTAAAAGAGCCATATTGGTGTGCTATAATTGCCTTTGCTCTAAATACAGGAGCCTACACATCAGAAATATTAAGATCTGCTTTTCAAACAATTAAACCAGGGATAGTAGAGGCTGGTAAGAGCTTGGGCATTTCAAATAAAATAATCTTTTATAAAATCCAAATACCTATAGCTATTAGACAATCACTACCAGCTTATGGAAATGAAATAATATTAATGATGAAAGGGACATCATTAGCAAGTACTGTTACGTTAATGGATCTAACAGGTGTAGCAAAATACATTATATCAACAACTTTTAAGCCTATAGAGGTTTTTATTGTTGCAGGTGGAATTTATCTATTTATGACTTTTTGTATTCATAACTTAATAAAATTACTTGAAAAAAAATATTCATTTTGAATTTTTTTTTTGAATTTTAAAAAAAATTAATTAAAGCTACACTAAACAAAGGATGTTTAAAAAAAATTAAAAGAAAAAATGATTAATATTAAAAAAAAAGCTATATTCTATGCGTATTCTAATAACGCCCTAGATCATTTGGCCCCATATGTCTTTTTATGTCATCAAAAAAAAATGAACTGTATTGTAATATATGGGGAAGATTTCGCTAGACATAAGGTCAAGCCAAAAAGTAATATTGTTAAAATCTTTGTAGATCAAAATATTAATACTTATCATATAGCTAATTTTGAAAAAAAAGGATTTTTACAAACTATTTATTTCTACTTGTGGCATTTTTCCAAATTTATTGACAAATATGATTTTATACCAAATTTTTTTAAATTTAAAATTAAAGGACTTTGCAATAGGGTTTATGAACACATTGATCTTGAATCGTTAGGTAAAAATATTGCATCAAAGTTATTAAAGAACTCAGATAAAGCTCTCATTTTTATAGATACATGGAATATCAATAAAAAAATTCAAAATAATTTTCTTTTATATATGAAGGGTAAGGCAACAATAATTTCAACAAACCATACTCCTTATCACAACTCTTATCAGAAAGACATTAAAAAGACGCCTGTACTTGTAGATATAAAACTCTTAGGAAATCATTGGGAGGAAACAGATGATAAAAGTTTAGTAAAGAGTAAAGTAATAATTGGTAGTCTAAGATATTCCAAAAAATGGTCAACAATTCTTGATCAGTATAGTGGAAATAAAGTACCTGACAATGGTCATAAAAAAAACGTTCTTGTTCTTACTCATAACGAAACACACACCAGTGATTGGAAAAGAATGCTTGAGTTACTTTATAAACTTGTAAAACGTAAGGACGTTAACCTTTGTGTTCTACCTCATGTTAGGGGAATGATTAACATGAAGCCACCAACGGAGTTAAAGAATGTTTGGGACAAAACATCATCTTTAGATGTTGCTGTTAGAAAAGCTGATATTGTCATTTTTTGGGTAAGTTCAGCAATTTTCGAGGCAGTTTTAAGGAATAAGAAAGTGTTGTATTTGTCTTTTTTAAGTAAAATAAATGGAGAATTTATATGGCAAAAAAATGCACCATCGAACATTGTTATAAAAAATGAAATTGAATTATTTAATGAATTAGATAATTATGACAAAAATAAAGTTGTTGATAATAATTGCTTTAAAGAAATAATTTGGCCGAATGGCAGCGATCCATGGTTAAATGTCTCCAATCTTTTAGATAAAATTTAAATTCTAATTAGTTAAATTAGTAAGTTGTATATTCTTTGATTTCTTTAATCACAGAACCGGTATGATTATTGATTTCTAATTTAATTTTGGCGCGATCATCATTTAAAAAATGAACATCCCTTGAAAGCTTAATAAATTTGTCTCCAAAATCTTTATCTTTTTCACAAAATCTTTTGTCATCCTCTATAACCCAAAGTTTAGAATTTATTTCTTTTAGTGATTGAAAAAGTTCATTAAATTTATCATCTGTTTCTATATTATTTTCCAACTGATTTTTTAAAATTGAATGCTCATTAGAGATAAATTTTTTTAATATATGTAAATCCAAATTGATCGTTTGTTGCTATGGCTATTTCTTTTACTTTATCTAAACTTAATGTGTTTTCATGAAATGCATAACCCCAAGTGTTTTTTTTTATGAAATCAAAATTATCATGAATATATTGGTTATTTTTGGTTTTAATTGCTAAAAAAGGTTGTGGACCAAAAATTTCACACCCAGAAGTTTTAATTATAAGATTTGGATGATCTTTATTTCCTTTAAAACTTTTTATTATTTTAATTTTAAGTTTCTTTTTAACTTTATTGTTAAAAATTGTTTTTTGAAATGCTTCCTGAACAGATAAAAATTTAAATTTTACATTTTTAAATTTTTTAGAAGCAGATTTAACTAATTTATAAACAAAGTCTACTTCTGTCCTAATATCTCTCCAATCATGAGATGATACTCCCATCAAAACAGGTTTTTTAAGTTTATCAGTTCTTTTAAAAGCATTATCAACTTCTTTTTGAGTTATAGTAGCAATTCTATTAAGTATATTTAAAGCTCGTCCAATATATCTTTTGCACTCACCTTTTTTTTGATAATCTCTTATATCAGGATTGTAAATTTCCCAATTACTAGGTGCATTTCTCCAATTTCCAGATCTACCATTTTTAAAATCTCTAAATTTTTCCCAGTGAGTTTTATTTTTAATTGACATATTTGTTATATCGAATGGTATCCATTGCTCTAGAAACCAATTAGAGTCTGGTCTTTCCGCTTGAAAACCTGCTCTATAAGAAGAAGGGAAAAAATTTCTATCTAATATTTTTCTACAAAGAATTTCATATATTATGGGATCTCTGAAATAAGAAGTTGCACAAAAATTTGCATCTTTAAATGTCGACATAGGATGAAAGTGCCATTCAATTGAATCTCCATATTTCTTATTATTAGTAATTTTTTTTTTATAAAAATCATAGATTTTATGGAAACCTAATGTTCTTTTTCTTGGATTGTTAATGAATCCAACGTGATCTAAACAATGCCATGTAAATTTGTAACAATCATTAAAGCTATCTTTATATTTGTTTCTAAATTGATCAGTCATCATTTCGTCAATCATCTCATTTATTTGACTCCAATTTTCATTATATTTGTTGAGATGTGAACTAAAAATATCAGAAATATTTATTTTTTTATTATTATGTATTATTTTTTTTTTAAGTAATTTTTTGAATTCAGTGTAATTTCTTTTTTTTACATCAATACCATAAAGGTCTTTAATTCTTTTAAATTTAGCTGATAAGGACTCATAAAGAGGTCCTTCTGTATCTACTGCGTGAACTATATATACGATTTTCATTATAAAGTTCTTAAGTCCCAGCTCCTAGAGTTTAAAGGATCATTAGGAAACTTTTCAAAACCTATCTTTTTTTTAACCCAGTTATTAAAACCTGTTTTTAATAATCTATTTTTTTTTAAAAGTTTATTTATTTCATTAATAGGAAAAGTTTTATTTTTTTGACTCAATTGATAATTAAATTTTTTCATCATACTACCACAAACTTTTTCGACAAAGTTTAACTCAAGATTATTAAGATTTGTCTTAAATGAATTTAAACTATCTTCAATTTTAAAATCAGAACTTTTTTTAATATTTTTTTGGAAGCTAGAATTAACAATCCATTTTTTATTAAAGTATTTAAAATTATTTTTTTTATAAACTAAACTTACATTTTTTACTCCTATGAAATTTTGAACTTTTTTAAATGTGCTTTGTGGATTTAAAAGTAAATCTTCATATTTTACAAAAAGAAATCTTTTTTTATGTTTATTTTTCAAAATATTCTTCATAGCATCGTATGAATTAAAAATAGATGTTAGATAGGCAGGGGATTTAGAATTGGTATACCTTTTAAATGAAGCAAGTACGTTTCTCGGATCTCTTAACACATGTATGACATAAGGATTTGGTAAATCTTTTAAAAATTTATTTGTTTTAGACCAAACCAATTGATTTTTTTCTGCCCAAATTTTTTTCTTATCTGTTAAATATAAATTTGACATAATAATATCATAAATCTCACCATAATTTTTATTATTAATAATTTTAAGATATTTTTTTTTATTTAATTTAATATTATATCGTTTTTTGAGACGAACAGAAAGGTCGTGTATTAACTTTTTATAGTTAATTTTTTTTTTCCCATATCTTTCATAAATAAATCTAAGAGCATTCACCCTATACATTGTAGATGAAATTTCAGGATGCTGATTTAATAAATGACTAAAGTATTCGGTCCCCGACCTATAGACACCTGTTATGAGTATTTGTTTTTTTGATAATTGCATTTTTTTAACATGGTATAGCTTAATAAAATTCTTTGAAAAGAAATATTCATTTTGATTATTGTTATTATTTGAATTATAAAAAAGACAAAATTCGGCTACATTACCCTGAGAAAGTTTAAACAAAATTAAAAATAACAGATGCCAAATATTAAAACAAAAGCTATATTTTACGCTTACTCTAATAATGCCCTTGATCATCTAGCTCCTTATGCTTATTTATGTCATCAAAAAAAAATGCAATGCATAGTTATTTATGGAGAAGACTTTAATAGACATAAGGTTAAGCCAAAAAATAACATTGTTAAAATCTTTGCTGATCAAAATATCAGTACCTTTGATATTGCCCATTTTAAAAAAAAAGGATTTTTACAAACTGTTTTTTCCAACTTGTGGATTTTTTCTAAAAAAATTGAAAAATATTATCTAATACCAATTTTTTTTAAAAATAAGATTAAAGGACTTTGTAATAAGATTTTCCAAAGACTTGATGGTGAATTAATAGGTGAAAATATTGCATCAATATTATTAAAAGACACAAACAAAGTTATCGTTTTTATTGATTTGTGGAATACAAATAAAAAAATTCAAAATGGTTTTCTCTTACACATGAAAGGTAAGGCAGAGATAATTTCAACAGACCACACTCCGTACCATTTTATTCAAGAGAAAGTTATTCAAACATCGACCTATTATGAGGATACAGCACTTCTTGGAAATCATTGGGAAGCAGATAGCAAAAGTATGGTAAAGCGTAAAGAAATAATTGGTTGCCTGAGATATTCCAAGAAATGGTCAACAATTCTTGATCAGTATAGTGGAAATAAAGCACCTGACAATGGTCATAAAAAAAACGTTCTTGTTCTTACTCATAACAATAAACACACTAAAGACTGGAAAAGAATGTTAGAGCTGCTTGGTAAAATTGTAAAACGAGATGACATAAACCTTTGTGTTCTTCCTCATGTTCGGGGAATGGTAAATATAAAACCACCAGAAGATTTAAAAAATGTGTGGGATAACAAATCAAGCTTAGATGTTGCTGTAAATAAATCTGATATTGTCATTTTTTGGATAAGTTCAGCAATTTTTGATGCTGTTATAAAAAATAAGAGAGTGTTATATTTGTCTTTTTTAAGTCTATTAGATGGAAAGTTTTTATGGCAAAAAAATGCGCCATCAAACATTATTATAAAAAATGAAATTGAATTATTTAGGGAACTAGATAATTACGACAAAAATGACGTTATAGATAATAATTGCTTTAAAGAATTAATTTGGCCGAATGGCAGCGATCCATGGTTAAATGTCTCCAATCTTTTAGATAAAATTTAAATTCTAATTAGTTAAATTAGTAAGTTGTATATTCTTTAATTTCTTTAATCGTAGATCCAGTATGATTATTTATCTCTAGTTTTAATTTAGCACGATCATCATTTAAAAAGTGAACATCACGTGAGAGTTTAATAAATTTTTCACTAAAATCTTTTTCTTTTTCACAAAATCTTTTGTCATCCTCTATAACCCAAAGCTTTGCATTTATTTCTTTAAGTGACTTAAAGAGTCCTTTTATCTTATCGTCTGACTTAATATTTTTGTCAAGTTGATCTTTTAAGATTAAATATTCATTCAATATAAATTTTAATTTCTCAGGATCTTTAATTTTTTCTTGTTTGATTTCTAAGATTGAAATTTTATCTAAAAGCTCGCCAATTGAGACTTCGACTATAATTTTATTCATAAAATTAAATACTATGTTATCTTGTTAGAATTATGTCTAATATTTTAATTATTAAACACGGCTCATTAGGAGATATATCCCAAGCAAGTGGTGCAATTCAAGATATATGTGAAAATTATAAAAATGATCAAATTTATCTTTTAACTACAAAACCCTATTTGGAATTATTTAAGAAAAATCCATTAATTCATGAGGTGATTTTAGACAAAAGATTACCTAGATATAACTTAATTTATTTATATCTTTTGATGAAAGAACTTAAAAAACATAAATTTCTAAAAGTTTTTGATCTTCAAAACTCTTCAAGAACTTCTTTTTATAAAAGTATTCTTTATCCAAAAGTTAGTCATGAAATTTGGTCGAGCTCACAAACAACATTACCAATAGATAAAAATAAAGAAGATTTTGATAAAGACTCTGTTCTTGAAAGGTTTAATCATCAACTAAAAACTTCTGGCTTAAATATCTCTAATACCATGAAGCCTGACTTTAGTTGGGCATCTTCAGATATAAGTGAAATTAAAAATAAATATGATTTAGAAAAATATATCTTATTATTTCCATTTTGTTCGACTCATCTGAGTATTAAAAAATGGCCTTATTATAACGATTTGATTAAGCTTATATCAGATAGGTTTGTTGAAAAATATAAGATTGTTACAGCTCCGGGTCCTATGGAAATAAATGAGGCAAAAAATATTAATGCATTAACTTTATTAGATAAAGGAAAATCTTTAAATATTTCACAACTAACATCAATAATTAAGAATAGTTCCTTTGTTGTTGCTAATGATACTGGACCAGCACATATAGCAGCTCATGTTGGTGCTAAAGGTCTAACATTATTTGGAAAACACACTACAGCTTACAAGGTAAGTATTGAAAGAGAAAATTTTAAAGCAATACAAGTTTCTGATTTAAATAATTTAAGCGCACAAAAAGTTTTTGAAAGACTAGTTGCCTCTATATCTTAATTAAGAATTTTTTTATATTCTTCAATTATTTTTATCCAATTAAACTTAGCAACATACTGCTTCGCATTTTTTCCCAATTCTAAATATTTTTTATTTTCAATCATGGAACTTAAGCATGAATATATTTCATTCAAGCTATTACCATCACAAATCAATCCTGTCTTATCATGATCGATTGCATCCGAAGCTCCACCATCTTTTCCACCTAGAGACGGGACACTATATTGAGCTGCCTCTACATAAGCAATTCCAAATCCCTCAACAGAAGTTTTATGAATTATTGAAGGCATTACAAAAATATCAGATTTAGCCACTAGGGCATTTTTTAAATCATCACTTATATCCTTAAAAAACATAACTTGAGGCTCGAGACCCAGTTCTTTAACAAGTTTTTTTATATTATCTTCTTCATCTCCATAACCAATACATATGTAAACTATGTTGGGATATATTTGTTTTAGATTTTTTAAGGCCATAATTATTTTTTCATGATTCTTTCTTTTATCTAATCTAGAAACAGTGATTAATCGTGGTGTTTTTATTTTGAGAAGGTTTTCAACTTTTTCCAGTGATCTTTTGTTTAGTTCTTTTGCACTATCAACGCCTGGATTTATAACTACTACTTTTTCTTGATTAACACCATTATCAGTTGCTAAGTTTTTAGTATATTCAGAATTAGCAATTACTTTTTCTGTATTGTTAAGAACTTTAACAGCTCTTTTATTTAAAGAACTTCCTTTGGGATGATTAATTTCTTTTCCATGAATTAAACAATATTTTTTTTTATCTGTCTTTATTAGTTCTAAACTTTTCCAGTGATCAGCAATAATTCCTTGAATTTTATTATCTTTTAAAAACTCATTAATTAATTGAGCTTTTCTAATTTTTCTTAAAAATTTAATTCCCCCAACTCTTTCAATTGAAAAATTTTCGTTTTTATCAAATTCTTTATGATCTTCTTGATAATCTGCAAAAACTTTAATCATAAAGTTTTTAGATATCTCTTTAGTCAAACCCCACATTAGACTTTGCATACCACCTAATTCTGGTGGAAAAGCTCTAGTAACAATTAGATACATTAATTATTGTTTCCACTTAATACTGCAACCAGCGCTAGGTATTTGGTTTTTAGGCCCTTTGCCAGTTTCAGCTATTTGTTTCATTGCTTTAAGTAAATCACTTTCACCACTTCTTACAGGTATTAGATTTTTTAGCTCTCTTAACCTTCCTCTATATTGAAGCTCTAAATTCTTGTTATACCCAAAAAAATCTGGAGTACACACTGCATCATAAGCTTTCGCAATCTCTTGAGTTCCATCATTCAAATAGGGAAAGCTAAATTGATGTTTTTTCGCAAATTCAATCATATTATCAAAAGAGTCTTCAGGGTAATTTGCTGCATCGTTAGCACAAATAGCGATAGAATTAATTTCAATTTTTTTTAGTTCATTACAATCATCAACAATATCTTTAGTGACAGCTTTGACGTATGGGCAATGATTACATATAAACATGATTAAAGTTCCATTTTTACCTTTAACATCATTTAAAGATAATATTTTATCATCTGTTGATTTTAACTCAAAGTCATGAGCTTTTTTTCCAAAATCACATATTGGAGTTTGTATTGGCATAATGTAATAATATATAAATTATGTTCTACGATTTAAAAGATAAAAAACTAAAAAACTCTGATGAAAATTGGGTAGCACCAAATGCAACTATAATAGGTGATGTAACACTAGAGAAAAATTCAAGTATTTGGTTTAATGCAGTGTTACGTGGAGATATTGAAAATATTCACATTGGTGAAGGATCAAATATTCAAGATGGAAGTGTCTTGCACACTGATCCAGGGTGTCCTTTAAAAATTGGAAAAGATGTTACGGTTGGACATTTAGTTATGCTTCATGGATGTACGATAGGGGATAATAGTTTAATTGGAATTGGTGCAGTAATTTTGAATAATGCAAAGATTGGAAAAAATTGTATTATAGGAGCAAAAGCTTTAATCACTGAAAATAAAGAAATACCTGATAACTCATTAGTTGTGGGTTCTCCTGGGAAGATAGTTAGAGAAGTTACTGATGAAGAAAAAAAAGCAGTGTTTGAAAATACAAAACACTATCAAGATAATTGGAAAAGATATTCTAAATCGATTTTTTAAATATCGATAGGGATTAAATTAAGGTACTAGCCAAGTATTCTTATTGGTTTCTAAATCAAACTTGGCTCTTCGATGTCCTTTAGCTGCAAGATATAGCCATTCAATAGATTTAATATTACATTTAATAACAGTAAAGTTTTTATAACCCTCTTCACTTTGTTCCATTGTATAATCAAAATCTTCTAATTTGGATATCATTCCAGATGTTGGATTTTCTGAGCTAGTTCCTGGAGGGCTATCAGTCAAATAACAACGTCTACTAATATGCTGAGTTTTTTTCCAAGATTCTTCTGTTATAGAATTTTGATTATTAACCTCACATTCAATCTTCACTCTTAACTGGATCTTTTCTTCTTTGTCGTAGAAAAGTAATGATGCTTTATTATTTTTTTTAAGAATATCTACTTTTTGAGATCTAAAATCAGTGTGAAACTGCAATAAGTTATTTCCTCTATCTGACTTTCTTAAAACAACTATTCTTCCATCAATTTCATCTTGATGTGCACACATAAAAACAGGAATTCTAAATGGCGAACCTCTGTTAGTCACAGCATCATCAAGCATAGACCAATACTTAGTTTGAATTTCTGCTAAATCTTCATAGTATGCTGGTTGCATACTTTGCTATTTTCTAAATCTTTTAATTAAGCTTGATGTATCCCAACGTTTACCACCCATATTTTGAACTTCACCATAATAATTGTCAACTAGTTCAGTTACAGGTAATAATGAGCCATTATTTTTTGCCTCATCCATTGCAATCTTTAAATCTTTTCTCATCCAGTCAACAGCAAAACCAAACTCAAACTTATCATCAATCATAGTCTTATATCTATTTTCCATTTGCCAAGATTGAGCAGCTCCTTTAGAAATTACTTCAATTACATCTTCCATATTTAATCCAGCTTTCATTCCAAAGTTAATTGCTTCAGATAAACCTTGAACTAATCCAGCAATACAAATTTGGTTAACCATTTTTGCTAGCTGTCCATTACCAGCAGCACCTAACAATTTCATTTTTTTGCTATAACAATCTATTTTATCTTTAGCTTTATCAAAATCAGCTTGATCTCCACCAATCATAACAGTTAGTGCGCCATTTTCTGCACCAGCTTGACCACCAGATACAGGTGCATCTAGCGAACCAAAACCATTTTTTTTTGCATAAGCATGTATCTCTCTTGCAATAGTTGCAGAGGCTGTAGTGTTGTCAATGTATATAGAACCCTTTTTAATTGTTTTAAAAATACCGTTCTCACCAAAAGTAACTTCACTTAAATCTTTATCATTTCCAACGCAGGTAAAAATATATTCAGAATCTTTAGCAGCTTCTGCAGGGGTTTCAGCTATTTTACCTTTGTATTCACCAATCCATTTTTCAGCCTTAGATTTAGTTCTATTATAAACAGTTACATTGTGCCCAGCTTTTGATATATATCCGGCCATTGGGTAACCCATCACCCCAAGACCTATGAAAGCAACATTACAAGTCATAATTTTTATTTCCTATGTTTAAAAGCATGAAATTTAAAATAATTTTATTTGGATTTATTTTTACATTTTTTTCTAGCTTTGGACAGAGTTATTTTTTAGGATTATTTAATTCTAGTATTAGAGAAGCACTATCTATTACCCATGGACAATTTGGCACAATTTATGCTTCTGCAACTTTATGCAGTAGTATTTTGTTAGTTTGGGTTGGTAAAAAAATAGATGATATAAATATTTTTAAGTTTGCTTTTTTTGTAATTATTCTTTTATCTTTTGCATGTTTTTTCTTTTCTCAAGTTTCATCAGTTGTATTACTTTTTATTGCAATATTCTTAATGAGGTTTTCTGGTCAAGGAATGATGTCTCATACTGCGTCAACAACAATTTCACGATATTTTACAAGAACAAGAGGTAAAGCATTAAGTGTAAGTTGGTTTGGTTTATCGTCTGCAGAATTTATTTTACCAGTTTTGATGGTTTACTTGCTTACAATCGTAGATTGGAGAAATCTTTGGATTATGTTTTCAGTGATAGTCTTAATAGTGTTACCTTTTTCTTCTTTTCTATTAATTAAGAATTTGAATTTAGACTCAAGAGAAGCCAGGGATGCAAATATTAAAGAAGTAAAAGTTAAACAATGGAAGAGAGCTGAAGTAATAAAAGATTATAGATTTTATATTATTTGTTTGAATATGTTGGCTATGCCATGGATTTTTACTGGCTTTGCAGTTTTTCAATCTTTTATTCAAACTTCAAAAGGTTGGGGACCTTATATAATTGCTCAATCATTTATGTCTTACTCAATTCTTTCGGTACTAACTTTGTTTATTTCTGGTTTTTTGATAGATAAATTTACAAGTAGAAAACTTTTAATTTATATGAATATCCCACTTCTAATATCTGTAATTGTATTATTTTATTTTGATACTCCAGTTACAGCTTTTATATTTTTAGGACTGCTTGGGATTTCTAATGGATTTGCAAATATATTAGGCTCTTCCACTTGGGCTGAGCTATATGGTGTTAAACATCTTGGATCTATTAAATCTTTAACAACTGCCCTAATGGTTTTTGCCACCGCTTTTGGTACGGCCTTGTTTGGATTTTTAATAGATATTGGTTTAACAGTAAGCGATATAGCCGTTGTATCTGGCGTGTATATATCTATATCTTTAATGTTGTTATTTTTAATTAGAAAAAGGCTAAATCCTTTAATACTTTAGAAAAAAACTTGCATTATTAAAGGCTGAGGTATACACAATCGTCCATGGCAAGAGTTACTGTAGAAGATTGCATTGATAAAGTTGAAAGTCCATACGAATTAGTTTTAGTTGCTAAAGAGAGAGCAACTCAATTAAATTCAGGGACCGAAACTACGCTAAGTAAAAATAACGATAAAAACACCGTTATTGCCCTCAGAGAGATTGCGGAAGATAATATTAAAGTTTCAGATTTAACTGAAAGTGCGGTTTATAAATTAAGAAAACATGTGGAACAAATTGACGATGGTTCAGTGGACGATGAAGAGGTGGGTGATGATTTTGAAAGCCTATACAAAGGTGAGATTTCAAAAAGTGGTGTACCAATATTGCCATCTAAAAGAGCCAGAAAGGCACCTAGTAACATTCCAGTATTTAAGGATGATTTAGCTAAGCTGTCTCAGACTGAAAAACCTGATGTTGAAACTTCAATAAGTGATGAAAATGTATCAGAAGAAGAAAGTGTGCCTTCAGAAGAGGTGTCTGAAGCTGAAGGGCAACAAGAAGCAAAATTAAACCCTGAAGATAACGACTCTTCAAACTCATAAAATTTTATAAAGCTCAAGTATGAATAGGAAAGTATCTGTTGCTCCTATGATGGATTGCACAGACAAACATGAGAGGTTTTTTTTAAGATTAATTTCAAAAAATACACTTCTTTACACTGAAATGGTTGTAGATGAAGCTATCAATAGAGGTGATAAAAAAAAACTACTAGAATTTAATATTAATGAAAAACCTGTAGCACTACAACTAGGAGGATCTTCTCCTAAACTTTTGTCAGAGGCAACTAAAATTGGTGAAGATTTTGGATATGATGAAATAAATCTAAATTTAGGTTGTCCAAGTAAAAAAGTAGAAAAAAATAGATTTGGTGCTTGCTTGATGAAAGAACCAAATTTAGTTGCAGATTGTTTGAGTAAAATGCAGTCAGTAACAAGTCTTCCGGTAACAATTAAAACTAGGATTGGGTATGATGATGTTGAGGATTATGAAAATTTATTCAATTTTATATCAACTCTAAAATCTACAGGGGTAAAAACTTTTATAATTCACGCTAGAAAAGCAATGTTAGGTAAATTTACTCCAAAGCAAAATTTAAACATACCACCATTAAAATATGATTATGTTTATAAATTAAAAGAAGATTTTCCAAATAAGGAAATAATTATTAACGGAGGGATTTCAACGGTTGATGAAATAAAACCTCATTTAAAAAAAACAGACGGTGTTATGATTGGAAGAGTCGCTTATCACACACCCTACATATTAGCAGATATTGAAAAAGAAATTTTTAACAATAAAAATGTTCCAAGCAGACAAGAAGTTATTGAAAAATTAATACCCTACATAAAGGATGAGCTCAAAAAAGGCACAAGATTAAATCAAATTATGAGACATACATTAGGTTTGTTTCACGGTCAAACAGGTGCAAGTTACTGGAAAAGATATTTAAGTAAAAACATGTGTGTACGAGATGCAGATGTAAAAAAAATTGATCACATTATGGATAAAATTAAATTTAACAATGTTGATACAAGCGAAGGTCAATCTGCTTAGTTCAATTTTATCTAACGAATATACATATTTCATTTTATTAATGGCATTAACTGCAATACCCGTAGGTTTTGTTGCGGGTCTATTTGGTATAGGAGGAGGGTTAATAACAGTTCCATTTTTATATTACATATTTAGTTCATTAGGCATTGATCAAAAATATATAATGCATCTTGCAGTAGGAACATCATTTGCAATTATTATTCCAACATCAACTGTATCTGTTTTAACTCATCATAAATTTAATGCTGTAGACTTTGACATTGTTAAAAGTTATGGGATTTTTGTTATCTTTGGTGTGTTAGTTGGGGCAATTTTTGCTGCAATACTTAAAACTAAATCATTAGTTTTATTTTTTTCAATAATAATATTTTTACTAGGTATTTATTTGTTGTTGTTAAAAGAAAAAGAAGAAGATGTAGTAATTAAAATCAAATTACATTTAAAAATTATTTTAGGATTTTTAGTTGGATTTATTTCAGCGCCAATGGGTATAGGTGGTGCCGTAATGAATGTACCAATATTGAAATTTTTTGGTTACTCTATTAATAAAGCTATTGGAAGTGCTGCAGCAATAGGTTTTTTAATTTCACTATTTGGAGCCATTGGTTTTATGATCTCTGGTAGTTATTTAAAAACTAATTTACCTTTAAGTATTGGTTTTTTAAATATTCCAGCTTTTTTAATTTTTATTCCAATAACAACCTTTATGGCCAGAATTGGAGCGAGAACTGTACATAAAATTGATAAAAATAAAATTAGTAAATTTTTAGGAATATTTTTATTAATAATTTCTACAAAGTTTTTGTTTGAATATTTGAAGCTGTAGTAAAAAAAAATTTAATTGAATGATTAATTTACTTTTCATAAATTAAAATAAAACAATTACACGCAAAGATTGAAATATAAAAAAAACTTTGTTTTTTATATATTTTTTGGGAATATCAAACTCAATTTAACCACATCTTATATATTTTAAACATAATAAAATTGTTAAATTTTTGTAATGAAAAATAAAAAAATAAAAAAATTAATAAGTATTAAAGATATTAATTCACTTTTTCCAAAAAACTTAAATCTAAATAAATTAAAAGTAAATCCTATTAATGTAATTGATGTTGCAAAAAATAAAATTGGCAACTTTTATAACAATTTAAAAAAAGAGAGAGAGAAAGAAAAAAAAATATTAGAGAAAAAAAGAGAACAAGATGAGGAAAAAAAATTACATAATAAAAAAAAAGAAGCTCAGAAAATAAGGCTAGAAACAATAAGACAAGAAAAAAATAAAATTATAGCTCAAAAAAAATTAATAACTGACAACGAACAACAAGTCAAAAGAAATGAAGAAAAAAGAAAAAAAATTGAAAATAAAAGAATTAGAATTGAAAAACAAAAAATTAAAGACAAGGTAGCTAAAAAATTAAGAGAAGATGCTTTAAAGCTTAAGGAAGAGGAGCTTAGAATAAAAATGCTTGAAAGACAGAGAGTTAGAGAGGACATAATAAAAGCAAAAGAAGAAGCAATTAAAGTTAAAGAAATACAATCCCAAATTATTAGAGACGAAAAAGAAAAAGCAAGACAAGATCGAAATAAATTAAATGAATTAGAAAGAAAAAAAAGATTGGATGAAGAGCAAAAAATTAGAGAAGCTGCTAGAAAACTAAAATATGAAGAGGCAAAATTAAGAGAAACCGAAGATAGATTAAAACAGCTAGAAATTGAACGACTGCAAGAAATTCAAGGACAATTACTCAAAGAAAAGGCAGAACAAAAAGCCAATGAAGAAGAGCTTAGATTGAAAGAAGAAAAAATTAAAGCTGCTGAACTTGAAAAAATATTAAAAGAAAAAGAACAAAGACAAAGAGATGAGGAATTAAGAAGAGAAGAAGATAAGAAAAAAAGAATTCTAGAAGAAAGAAATATTGCCTTAAAACATCAGGATGAAGAAGAAGATAGAATTAAAAATGAAAACCAAAGAATTAAAGATTGGGAAGATAAATTTGATCAGGAGCAAAAAGTTAAAGAAGATGAATTAATTGGTAAATTTTATAATGATGAATTTACAAAAAAAAATGATAATGAAATTAATAAAGATTTAGATTCTAATATTAAAAAGAGTGATAAAGAAGAAAACAAAAATAACTAATTTTTTTCTGATTGATTTAGACTTAACTTGAATATCAGTTATGTATAAAAAAGTTAATAAAAATTTTTTAAAGACATCATATTTCATATATGATTTAAAGCTGTGTGTTGTAAGATTAATTGATAATAAAAAATTTCCTTGGATTATTTTAATTCCGAAAAGAAAAGGAATTAAGGACATCACCGACCTAAACCTTAAAGATCAAATACTTTTAATGAAGGAGATAGTTTACTGTAGTAAATTGATGAAAAAAATTTTTAAAACTTCAAAACTTAATGTTGAAAAAATTGGTAATATCGTACCTCAATTACATATTCACATTATTGCAAGATATAAAAATGATAGTTCTTGGCCCCTATCTGTATGGGTGGTTAAAGAAAAAATTTATTCAAAATTAAATTTAAAAAAAGTCATTAATAAGATAGGTAAAGTCTTTAAATAGAAAGAGGTGATTTCAGTCTCCCTCCATCACCTCAGTTTTATATTAATCGATTCGTTAAAATTTAGGGAACACTTAATAGTTGAAAAATGAGTTAATCGTGAAATTTTATCAGATCTTTATTTTCTTTATTTTCAGGTAGCTTTACCAATCCTTTTATAATCTGGTTGGAACCAAAGGATACTGCTGACCTAGCTGCACTTTTAGTTGTTGCCCCAGTAAATGCAGGTCCAAGCAAAGCTCCACCTGGAACACCACAGTTATTAAGGAATAAAAATATAGATAAGATTAAAAAATTTTTAAACATAACAATGTATTAATCAGTTATCTGATTCTTTCCTAATAAAAACTTAAATAATTTATAAAAAAATTACACGTATGAATTGAGTTTTGATTTTAGAAAAATTAATACAGTCTAAGAGTAAATCATATCTTTTGATCGTACTCTCCGATTTTCCCAGTTTCTTTAAGTAAATTGTCAATAAAATTAAAAATTTTTTTCTTTCTATCATCAGAAGTTGGGCTTTCTGTAACAACAACTAAAGATGGTTTATTGGAAGATGCTCTAATCAAACCCCAAGAACCATCTTCAAAAGAAAATCTAACCCCATTTACAGTAAGAATTTCAGTTATTACTTGATCATCAATTTTAGTTTTATCATTTTTAATTTTTTCTACTCGCTTAACTAATTCGTCAACTACTAGATATTTTTCCTCATCTTTACAAAAAGGAGCCATTGTAGGCGTTTGGTATGTATTGGGAAGTTCGTTAATAATTTCATTCATCGTTTTATTTTGACCATCTAGTAAGTGACAGACATGAATTGCCGAATTTATACCATCATCATAACCATAACCTAATGGGTGATTAAAAAAGAAATGACCACTTTTTTCAAATCCAGCTAATGCTTTTTCAGTATTTACTTTTCTTTTAATATGGGAATGACCAGTTTTCCAATAAATAGTTTCACAATTATTTTCTAACAAAACCTTATCTTTGGAGTATAATCCTGTTGATTTAACATCTACTATAAATTTAGAATTTTTATGATTTTTAGATAAGTTTCTAGCAATTAATAAACCTATCTTATCTGAAAATATTTCATTTCCTTTATCATCTATAACGCCAACTCTATCTCCATCTCCATCAAAACCAAATCCAATATCTGCCTTATTGTCTTTTACAGCTTTAGCAATAGCATGTAACATTTCTAAGTCTTCAGGATTTGGATTGTATTTAGGAAAAGTCCAATCAAGATTGCAATCAAGCTCAACAACTTCACATCCAATTCCTCTTAAAATATCTGGCGCAAATATACCAGCTGTTCCGTTTCCACAGGCAACCACTGCTTTAATCTTTTTTTTAATTTTATTTTTTTTTATTAAATCTTGTTTGTAAACTTGTTGAAAATTTTCAATTTTTTTTTCTGTTCCTTTTCCTTTTGAAAATTTTTCATTTAAGGTTATGTCTTTTAATTCCTTCATTTCTTCTGGTGCGTGAGTTAAACCTTTTTTGATACCCATTTTTACACCTGTCCAACCATTTTCATTATGACTAGCAGTAACCATCGCAACTGCATCTGCATCTAAATTAAATTGCGCAAAATAAACCATAGGCGATAATGACAATCCTACATCCTCCACATAACAACCTGTGGAAATTAATCCTTTTTTAAGAGCTGTTTTTATCTCTTCACTATATGATCTATAATCATGACCAACTATAATTCTTGGATTATTTTTTTGAGTATGAATTTTTATTTGTGACCCTAATCCCTTACCAAGATTTATGATTCCCTCGCCATTAATATCTTTTTCATAAAGCCAGCGAGCGTCATATTCTCTAAATCCGTAAGGGTTTATTTTTAAATCTTTACTCATACTGTTGATTACTTACCTTTTTTTTAATTTTTTTATTGATATTTTTTTTATCATGTTCTATAAATGTTCTATTGATTTGTTGTTTATATAGTATACTAACTAAAAGCGCATACAACATATGGTTGTTTTCGCTCAAATAACAAAATATAATAAATATTATGAATAAGATTCTATCACAGGCCCTAAAGAAAGCTGTCTCCGAATATAGCCCTAGTGTTAATGAGGTTTCAAAAGAGAAAAGACCCGATCTTTTTTCACTTAATAATGAAACTGAACTATTCCAAAACGATAAAGGCATCATTATTAAAATTGATCGCTCAAGAGATGCTAACCTTACAGATTTTGGAAAAGCAACATTAAAAGATAGATATTTAGGTCATAACGAGTCTTTTCAAGATTTATTTGCGCGTGTTGCAAGTTCGTATGCAGATGACAATCTACATGCACAAAGAATTTATAACTACATTAGTAACCTTTGGTTTATGCCAGCAACACCAGTATTGTCTAATGGAGGAACAAAAAGAGGATTGCCTATTTCTTGTTTTTTAAATGAAGCATCAGATAGCTTAAGTGGAATACTTGATTTGTGGAGTGAAAATGTTTGGTTGGCCGCAAAGGGTGGCGGCATAGGAAGTTATTGGGGCAATCTTAGATCTATCGGTGAAAAAATTGGTAGAGTTGGAAAAACCTCTGGAATAATCCCTTTTATAAAAGTTATGGACTCTTTAACTATGGCAATTAGCCAAGGATCTTTAAGAAGAGGTTCGGCTGCTTGTTATCTTCCAGTTGATCATCCTGAAATTGAGGAATTTATTGAAATGAGAAGACCAACAGGTGGTGACCCAAACAGAAAAGCATTAAATCTACATCATGGGGTTTTGCTTTCCGATGCGTTTATGCGTGCAGTTGAAACTAATGAACAGTGGGCTTTAAAAAGTCCAGCTGATGGTACGGTTCAGCAAACAGTTTCAGCAAGAAATTTATGGATTAGAATATTGACAGCAAGAATTGAAACTGGTGAACCTTATATTATTTATATAGATACTGTTAATAGGTTAATTCCACAACATCACAAGCTTGCAAATTTAACAGTTAAAACTTCTAACCTATGTAGCGAAATAACTTTACCTACAGGAATTGACAAAGATGGAAGAGACAGAACTGCTGTTTGTTGTTTGTCTTCATTAAATTTAGAAAAGTATGATGAATGGAAAAATGATCCAGATATGATTGGAGATGTTATGAGATTTTTAGATAACGTTTTGTCTGATTTTATTAATAGAGCGCCGGAACAATTCTCTGATGCAACGTATGCCGCTGAAAGAGAAAGAAGTGTTGGACTTGGAGTAATGGGTTTTCATTCTTTTTTACAAAAAAATAGAATTCCACTTGAGTCTGTAATGGCCAAATCGTGGAATAAAAAAATTTTTAAACAAATTGACGAGCAGGTAAATAAAGCATCAAAAGATTTAGCAAAAGAAAGAGGAGCCTGTCCTGATGCTGCTGATTATGGTTTCCAAGAAAGATTTTCTAATAAAACTGCTATTGCTCCTACAGCATCTATATCAATTATTTGTGGTGGCGCTTCACCAGGAGTTGAGCCTGTTGCTGCAAACAGTTATACTCATAAAACCTTGTCAGGATCATTCAATGTTAGAAATAGATATTTAGAAGAAATATTAGAAGAACATGGCAAAAATGATGACGAAACTTGGTCAACTATTACTACCAACGAAGGTTCAGTATCACATCTAAACTACTTAACTGAATTAGAAAAAGATGTTTTTAAAACAGCTTTTGAATTAAACCAAAGTTGGATTATTGAATTAAGTGGTGACAGAACTCCATTTATATCACAAGCTCAATCGGTAAATTTATTTTTACCAGCCGATGTACATAAAAAAGAATTACATAAAATTCATTTTGATGCTTGGAAAAAAGGACTAAAAAGTCTTTACTACTGTAGATCAAAATCAATTCAGCGTGCCGAAAATATTAATGATGCTTCATCAACTGATGTAACCGCTAACGTTTATAAAGCAAAAAAAACAACAACCAAACAGCCAGAATACGAGGAGTGTTTATCATGTCAGTAGCAGAAAAAATTAAATCAGAAGTAATTCAAACCGAGAAAAAAGAAATTATTCAACCACAAAAAATGGGGTTGTTAGTTGAGAATCCTGTTTATAAACCTTTTAGATATCCGTGGTGTTATGATGCTTGGTTAACTCAGCAAAGAATTCACTGGCTGCCAGAAGAAGTACCACTAGGCGATGATGTCAGAGATTGGCAAAAAAACTTAACTCAATCAGAAAAAAATCTATTAACGCAAATTTTTAGATTTTTTACTCAAGCCGACGTGGAAGTTCAAAATTGTTATTTAAGACATTATACAACTGTATTCAAACCAACTGAAGTATTGATGATGATGACTGCTTTTGCTTCAATGGAAACAGTTCATGTTGCTGCTTACTCACATCTTTTAGATACAATTGGAATGCCTGAATCTGAATATTCAGCTTTCATGAAGTATAAAGAAATGAAAGATAAGTATGATTATATGCAGAATTTTGACATGAGTTCAAAAAAAGATATTGCTTTGACAGTAGCTGTATTTAGTGCTTTCACTGAAGGCCTTCAACTTTTTGCAAGTTTTGCAATCTTACTTAACTTCCCAAGACATAATAAAATGAAAGGTATGGGTCAGATTGTTACCTGGTCAGTTAGAGATGAAACCCTTCATTGCAATTCTATGATTAGATTATTTAAAGAATTTATTCATGAGAATCCTGAAATTTGGACACCTGAGTTTAAAAAAGAACTTTATACTGCTTGTAGAACTATCATAGAGCATGAAGATGCTTTTATAGATCTTGCTTTCGAGATGGGACCTATGGAAGGTTTAACTGGTGAACAAGTTAAGCGATATATTAGATTTATTGCTAATAGAAGGCTTACTCAATTAGGTTTAGAGGCAATTTATGATGTGGATAAAAACCCATTAACTTGGTTAGATACAATGTTGAATGCCGTAGAGCACATGAACTTTTTTGAAGGTAGGGCAACTGAATACTCCAAAGCATCAACTCAAGGTACTTGGACAGAAGCATTTAGTTAATCTGTTAGTATTAAATTAAAATTCAAAAGGGATAGTTTTTACTGTCCCTTTTTTTTATCTATATAAAAAATGTGATGAAGATAAAATGAACTTATCTTTTAAAAGTTTATCTTTTACTTAAAGAGGTAACTTGTCTGTGTTTACTGCCGTTATAAGCTGCAAGCGGTCTGATTAGTTTATTAGCAGCATGTTGCTCTATAATATGTGCAGACCAACCAGTAATTCTAGAAATAACAAAAATTGGTGTAAAGAAATCAGTATCAAAACCCATTAAGTGATATGTTGGTCCAGTAGGATAGTCTACGTTTGGGTGAATATCTTTTCTTTCAATCATAACTTTTTCAACTATGTCATATATTTTTTCGAATTTTTTATCTTTTTTAATTTTTGCAACTTTTCCAAAGTATTCTCTCATTGTTGGCACTCTAGAGTCACCGCTCTTGTAAACCCTATGACCAAATCCCATCACCACATCTTTGTTATCTAATGCATTGTTAATCCATTTGAGTGCATTTTCTGGTTTTTTAATCTTATTCATCATGTGCATTACTTCCTCATTAGCACCTCCATGAAGGGGTCCTTTTAAACTGGCTATAGCACCAGTGATTGCTCCATGAATATCAGATAAACTGCTTGTTATAGTTCTTGCTGTAAAAGTTGAAACATTAAAACTGTGCTCGGCATAAAGAATTAAAGAAACATCAAATGCTTTTACAATGTCTTTATTAGGCACTTTACCAAAGCACATATGAAAAAAGTTTTCAGAAAAAGATAAATTACTTTTTGGTGGTATAATTTTTTTACCTTTTCTTGATCTATAAAATGCAGCTAAAGCAACAGGAGTTTTAGCAAAAATTCTCATTACTTTACGCATGTTTGCCTCAGGAGAGTTATCTCTAGTTTCTTTGTCCTCCAGTCCCATTATACTCACTACAGTTCTTGCAACATCCATAGGATGAGCTTTTTTAGGAATTTTTTTGATAGCATCAACCAAAATTTTGGAGATTTTTCTTTCCTTATTTTCTTGCTTCTCAAATTTTTTTAATTGCTTTTTATTAGGTAGCTCCCCATTTAAGATGAGGTACGCTACTTCTTCAAATTTACATTCAGCACACAAGTCTTGAGCTGCATATCCTCTATAAGTTAGTGAATTAATTTCAGGCATCACTTTTGAAACAGCTGTTTCATCAACAGTAACACCCATCAAACCTTTTTTTATCTCTTCACCCACTACTCATGTCCTTCAGTATTAAAATTATAAATTTTTTCATCCAAACTATTGTATTTATCATATTCGACAAGCTCATATAATCTTTTTCTAGTTTGCATTTTATTAATAATATTTTTTTGGTGGCCATCTACATAAATGTCTCTTAATCCATCTTCGACACTTTTCATGGCTAATCTTTGTGTGGTAACAGGATAAATTACAATATTATAACCAAATTGTTCTAGCTCTTTGTAGTTGAATAATTTAGATTTTCCAAATTCAGTCATATTCGCTAGCAAGTAGCACGAAAGTTCTTTTCTTACCTTTTCAAAATCTTTTTCATCATGTAAAGCCTCTGGAAAAATTATATCAGCTCCTGCATCGATATAAGCTTTGCATCTCTCGATCATTTTATCAATTCCCTCAACACCTTTTGCATCAGATCTGGCAATAATTTTAAAATTTTCATCTTTTTTAGTGGCTACACACTCTTTAATCTTTTTTACCATTGCCTCTGTTGAAATTAACTCTTTATTATCTAAATGCCCACATCTTTTTCTTTCAATTTGATCTTCTAAATGAACAGCAGTAATCCCAAACTCCTCAAAGGTTTCAATTGTTTCTTTGCAAGACTTAAAACCTGTATCTATATCGACAATGGTTGGAAGGCTTGTTACTCTTGAAATTAAATAAGATCTTGTACTTACATCCTGAAGTGTTGTTAGCCCGATATCAGGAAAACCTAGATCGTTAGCCATTACCCCTCCAGAGACATAGACGGCATCATACCCAATTTCCTCGATCAACTTTGCTGTAAGAGGATTGTAAGCACCAGGCACTCTCAAAATTTTATTTGATTTTAATTTGTCAACAAAATCTATTCTTTTTTGATTTGGTTCTTTTTCAACAAAGTGCATTAAAAGATACCTTTTTTTAAATTTCTTTTAAGTTTACTTTTTTTTATTTTAATATTTAATCCATCTAGCTGACCAGGCTTTAACTGTTTAAGATTTTGAACTGTTTTTAAAAATCTATCACTTTCTTTTTTATCCAAGATATTTTCAGTCAATGTTAAAAACTTTTTAATATAATCTTGTCTTTTAAAGGGACGAGAACCATAAGGGTGTGCATCAGCTCTATCTTGTTGTTCTGTAATTTTTTTACCACTATTTAGAGTAACAATTACTTTTGCACCAAATGATTTTTTTTTAGGGTTTGGGTTGTGATATTTTTTTGTCCACTTTTTATCTTCATAAGTTTTAATTGATTTCCATAACTTTATTGTACTTTTTCTTTTAGCTCTTGTTTTTGAGTATGATTTTACATGATGCCAATCTCCATCCTCTAAGGCAACAGCAAAAATATACATTATAGAATGGTCTAAAGTTTCTCTACTTGCATTAGGATCCATCTTTTGGGGATCATTAGCGCCGGTACCGATAACATAATGTGTATGATGACTTGTGTAGATATCTATTTTTTTTATTTGATTTAAATTTTGTATTTTATTTTTAAGTTTTTTTGCTAAGTCAATCAAAGCCTGAGATTGATATTCAGCTGAGTATTCTTTTGTATAAGTTTCAAGTATTGCTTTTTTAGTTTCACTTTTTTTAGGCAAAGGAACTTTATACACTGCTTTTTTCCCATCTAAAATTCTGGCAATCACACTATCTTCACCTTCATAAATTGGACTTGGGGCACCTTCACCACGCATAACTCTATCAACAGCCTCTACAGCAAGTTTTCCTGCATGAGCTGGTGCATATGCTTTCCAACTTGAGATTTCACCTTTTCTAGATTGCCTAGTAGATATAGTTGTATGTAAAGCTTGTTGAACTGCTTGGTAGATTATCTCAGTATTGAGCTTAAGCATTGTACCTAATCCTGCTGCAACACTTGGACCTAGATGTGCAATATGATCCACCTTATGTTTATGCAAACAAATGCCCTTAACTAAATTTACCTGAACCTCGTAAGCAGTAATTATTCCTCTTAAAAGATCAAATCCACTTTTTTTATTTTGTTGAGCAACACTTAATAGAGGTGGAATATTATCACCTGGGTGACTGTAATCAGCAGCTAAAAAAGTATCATGAAAATCTAATTCTCTAACAGCAGTACCGTTTGACCAAGTAGCCCATTCACAATCAAATTTGAATTTTGGGTTTACGCCAAATAAAGTTGCTCCATTTTTACGTGGGTGTCTTAGTGCCATTTCTCTTGATGAAATTACAGATTTTCTATTTAATGAAGCAATAGCAACAGAAGCATTATCGATAAGTCTATTGATAACCATTTCAATAGCCTCCTTATTTAGCTTTGCATTATCACTAGCAACCTCTGCAATCTTCCAAGCAAGTTGATTTTTCTTGGGTAGTTTGATTTTTGATGGATATACTTTAACTGTGTGTAATAACAAAATAACTCCTTAAAAGTATTTTTGTTTTAATAGTTAAAAAAAAATAATCAATCTTAAAGATATTTTAGTATAGTTTTTCAATACCTGTGAAGTCATTAATTCGGCAATTATAGTAAATTTTGGTTATTATTTTTATGATATTCGTCTTTAATTAAAATTATTAGAGCTTTAGTTTTGATTATTGAAATACCAAAGTTCTTTAGCCAAATGCCGAGTTCTCTTCTCTTCTGTAAAGATTGAGTAATAATTCGTTCCATCAACTAGTTCTTCTTCCCCCTGAAAAAAAGTACCTTTATATTTATCAAAAATAGATTTGTATTCTGGTCGATGTGCATCAAATAAAAAAATATGGATATTATGATGATAATTTTTTTTAATTATTTGATCAACAATATAATGTCTTGGTCCCCCATCAATCATTACTAGTATATTTTTGCTCTTTGATTCATTTTTTAGAGACTCTATACCTGCATAAACAAAATCATCTCTATTTGGACTTTCAGCAAACTGATCTTTTAAACCTGGACATATAAGTTTATAAGTAAAGTCTAACTCATCGATCTGACATTTCCATTCACTTTTTTCATTATTAAATTTATCCAATTTTTGGAGTAAACTATTTATGAAAATGAACAAAGGTCTTATTATAGGCAGAAGAATAAATAGTTTCCCTGAATACTTTGAATTACCATCTTTTTCAAATTTATAAAAAGGTCCTAACTTCAATAACTTTATTATTTTTTTATATTTTGATTTTTCTTTACTGACTTCTGCAAATGGCTCTACTGTTGTTTTGTAAAATTTTTTATAATCGTTTCTACTCCAAGAACCTTTATTTAAAACACAATTTTTTGGAGTAAAAGTCTTTGTAATGTTTTTTATATTTTTGTAAAACCAAATCTTTGTATTTTCTATAGATGTAAATTTAATTTTTTTATTTTTTAAATTTTTTATAAAATACAAAGTAGAAAGTCCACTTCCATATTCTATGATAGAGTCTATATTTTTTTCATTTATAATTTTTTCAATAAATCTGACATTTTTTTTTGATAAAATGGGAACAGGATAAGCTGGTACTTTGTATGAGTGCCTCATGAAAGATATGACTGTACTATTTTTTCAACACCAATAAAATCTTTAATTAAATGATCATAGTAAATTTCAGACACTTTTTTTTCTGTATATCCATCCTCCAATAAGATTACAGTTATCCCAGCATTTTTTGCAGCATCAGCATCTGCCTCACTGTCACCAATCATTATAGTTTTTTTTAGATCTCCATCTAGTATCTCAACAACGGAGGTTAAATGTCTTGGATCAGGCTTACAGTAATCAAACGTGTTATGCCCAGCAACATATTCAAAAAAATTGTAGATACCAATTTTTTTTAAAAGGTCTATTGCCAAATGTTCTTGTTTATTTGTGCAAACGGCCATTGATATATTTTTTTCTTTAGCCCAAATTAAAAATTCTTTAACCCCATTAATAAGTGTACTTTCATTTAAAATATTTTTTCCATAAAAATCTACAAAATCTTTGACCATTTCTTTTTTAACCTTTTCATCTTGGACTTTTCCAAATTCTTTTTTTGCTTGTCCCCAAATAGATCTTCCAAGCATAGCCCCAGCACCCTGACCAACTAAACTTCTTATTTGCCTAGTTGATTTTGTGGGGTATCCGAATTTTTTCATTACATGATTGTGCGCACCCATTAAATCTGGTGCTGTATCAACAAGAGTGCCATCTAAATCGAATAAAATCGTAAATTTTTGCTTCATTTTAAAAGTATTTTAAAGAAATATTATGTGAATTAATTAAAACATATTCTTAATATAAAGCATTTTAAAATGAAAGAATTAAATATACACAAATTTCAAAATAAACTTAGAAACAAATTTTTAAAATCAGGTGTTAAGATGATGGGACCAGAAACAATTTTTTTCTCAAATGATACTAAAATTGGAAAAAATGTAACAATCGAACCTTATGTTGTAATCGGATCAAAAGTGAAAATAGGAAATAATGTAGTGATTAAATCTTTTTCACATCTCGAGTCTTGTAAAATTGAAAACAAAGTTGAAATTGGTCCTTACGCAAGAATTAGACCTGGCACTATTTTAAAAGAAGGATCAAGAATTGGAAACTTTGTAGAAGTCAAAAAAAGCACTATTGGAAAAAAATCTAAAGTAAATCATTTATCTTATATAGGTGATGCCGAGATTGGAAAATCTGTAAATATTGGCGCTGGAACAATAACTTGTAATTACGATGGTTTTAAAAAAAATAAAACAAAAATTAAAGATAAAGTTTTTATTGGATCTAATTCATCTTTAGTTGCCCCATTAACTATAGGGAAAGAGAGTGTGGTTGGTGCTGGATCAGTAATTACCAAAAGCGTAAAGAAAAAGTCCTTAGCATTAACAAGAACACCTCAAACAGAAATGAAAAATTATAAAAGAAAATAACCATGTGTGGAATAATAGGAATATCTAGCAATAAATCTGTATCAGCCAATATTATAAATTCTTTAAAAAAATTAGAATATAGAGGGTATGACTCTGCAGGTATGGCAACCTTATCAGCTGGAATTATTAATGAAGTAAAATCTAAAGGTAGAGTAGATAATTTAGAAAAAAATTTTGATTTAAAAAATTTATTAGGAAATATTGGTATTGGACATGTTAGGTGGGCAACACATGGTGTTCCAAATAGTATAAATGCACACCCACATTCATCTGACAGCGTATCGGTTGTACACAATGGAATAATTGAAAATTCAACATTATTAAAAAAACACCTGGTTAGTAAGGGGCATGTATTTAAGTCACAAACAGACACGGAAGTTATTGCTCATTTAATTACTGAAAATTTAAAAACATCTGAATTACAAGAAGCCATTACCAAAACTTTAAAACAGCTTCATGGAAGTTTTGCATTGGGCATAATCTTTAAAGATAAATCAGATTTAATAGTTGGAGCAAGACGTGGCTCACCCTTAGCAGTTGGTTATGGTCCAAATGAAAACTATTTAGGGTCAGATTCTTATGCTTTGAAATCAATGACAAATAAAATTACTTATTTAGATGATGGTGAATTTTGCATAGTCAAAAAAGATCAGGTTAATTTTTTTAACGAAGAAGGATTAAAAATTAATAAAAAAGTATTAGAACTTTCTTCTAATGAAGAAAATTATGATAAAGGTGATTTCAAGCATTTCATGGCTAAAGAAATAGAAGAACAGCCTGCTACAGTAAAAACTTGCATTAAAGAATATGTTGATAATATAAATAATGACATCAATATTTATAATTTTCCTTGGAAAATTAATGAAATTAAATCAATTACTTTAATAGGTTGTGGCACAGCTTTTCATTCATGCTTAATGGCTAAATACTGGTTTGAAGAGTTAACAACTTTAGATGTTAATATTGATATTGCATCTGAATTTAGATATAGAAAAAATAGATTTAAAAGTGATACTTTATATGTATTTGTTTCTCAGTCAGGAGAAACAGCAGATACTTATGCTGCCTTAGATTTATGCAATAAAAATAAAATGAAGACTTGTTCAGTTATAAATGTAATTGAAAGTTCAATTGCAAGAGACTCGAACTTTGTTTTACCTATCCATTGTGGCCCAGAAATTGGAGTAGCTTCAACTAAAGCATTTTTAGGCCAAATACTCGTTCTCTACATTCTTGCTTTAAAATTATCCTCTTTAAGAAGTGAGATTAAAATTGAAAATTATCAAGAAAAAATTAAAGATCTCAAAAATTTACCGGCATTGATTGAAAAAACATTGCTAACAGATAATGACATTCAAGCAATATCTTCGACTTTCAATGATGCAAAAGGTTCCATGTTTTTAGGAAGAGGGTTTTCATATCCGATAGCATTAGAAGGTGCATTAAAACTAAAAGAACTATCTTATATTCACGCAGAAGGTTACCCAGCTGGTGAAATGAAACATGGGCCACTAGCATTAATTGAAGAAGGTATGCCTGTAGTTGTTCTGGCACCAAGAGATAGTTATTATAAAAAAACTATTTCAAATATGCAGGAAGTAATAGCGAGAGGGGCAAAAGTTTTATTAATTACTAACAAAAGCAAAGATGAAGTAATTTCTGAAAATATTTGGGAAACAATCGAGGTTGAAAATACTAACGATGACTTACTGCCTTTTCTTTTGACTATTCCACTCCAAAAACTTGCTTATTATTCAGCTCTTAAAAAGGGTCACGACATAGATAAGCCTAGAAATTTGGCAAAATCTGTAACAGTTGAATAAATTTAAAACTCTGTTAAAACAATCCCCAGTTGCATATGAAAAATTGGAAAAAAAATAGTTGGAGAAAGTATCCAGTTAAACACATTCCCGAGTATCCTAACAAAAAAGAATTGGATATGGTTTTGGATAAACTAGGGACGTTTCCACCTTTAGTATTTGCTGGAGAGACAAGACATTTAAAAGATCAACTTGCTAATGTTGTTGATGGTAAAGCTTTTTTACTTCAAGGAGGAGATTGTGCGGAGAGTTTTGCCGAATTTAATCCTGACAACATAAGAGACTCGTTTAAATTAATGTTACAAATGTCATTAGTTTTAACCTACTCAGCCTCATTACCAGTTGTAAAAGTTGGAAGAATTGCTGGACAGTTTTCAAAACCCAGAAGCTCACCAGTAGAAATAAAAGATGGGGTAGAGCTACCAAGCTATTTGGGTGACAATATTAATGGGATGGAATTTAGTGAAAAGTCAAGAGTTCCGGATCCAAAAAGATTATTTAAAGCTTATTCTCAATCAGCAGCAACATTAAATCTTATAAGAGCTTTTTGCCATGGTGGTTTTGCCGATTTACAAAATGTTCATACTTGGAATCTTGGGTTTATAAAAAACAGCCCAGAATTAAAAAGATTTAAAGAATTAGAAGATAGAATTGCTGATGCTCTAGCATTTATGGATGCTTGTGGAATTAATTCTGATTTCAATAGAAGACTAAAAACTGTAAATTATTGGACTTCTCATGAGGCATTACATCTTCCATTTGAAGAAACTATGACAAGAACAGATTCAACCACAGGGGAAAATCATGACACATCAGCTCACTTTGTTTGGATTGGAGATAGAACTAGACAACTTGATGGTGGACATGTTGAATTTTGTAGAGGAATCGAAAATCCAATTGGGATTAAATGTGGTCCAACTTTAAAAACTGAGGATTTAATAAATCTTTGTAATAAGATTAATCCAACCAATGAAAAAGGGAAAATTACTCTAATTTCAAGATTTGGTGCTGACAATGTTTCAAAGCATTTACCAAAGTTGATAAGAGCAATTAAAAAAGAAGGTTTAAATGTAATTTGGTCATGTGATCCATGTCATGGTAATACAATAAAAGCTGCAACAGGTTTTAAAACAAGACCTTTTAATAGTGTTTTAAAAGAGGTTAAAAATGTATTTGCTTGCCACCAAAGTGAAGGAAGTTATGCTGGTGGATTGCATATAGAAATGACAGGTCAAAATGTTACAGAATGTATTGGTGGAGCTCAAAAAATATCAGAAAAAGACTTATCTTCCAGATATCATACTCATTGTGATCCAAGATTAAATGCAAACCAAGCTTTAGAATTAGCCTTTTTAATTTCTGATGAAATTAAAAAGAATAGCTTGTATTCTAAAAACACAGATAGAGCGGTATCTTAAGACATTGTAAAAAATACTAACGGATAATATTTTGTAATCATGAATGCCTCTAACAAAGTAAATTTTATTTCTAACTGGATTAAAGATTATATAAATAATATGCCTAGTAAAGCACAGTCATTAGTTATAGGTGTTTCTGGAGGAATTGACTCCTCTGTATCGAGCACTTTAAGTGCAATGACTGGCTTAAAGACAATTGTTTTATCAATGCCTATTAAACAAAAATCTCATCAGCATGATTTAAGTTTAAAACACAAAGAATGGTTGACCAAAAAATTTGATAATGTTGAGGCCCATACGATTAACTTAAATGAAATATTCATGAAGTTTTCTTCTAGTTTATCAAATTTTGATAATGAGCATGGTATGGCAAATTCTAAAGCAAGACTAAGAATGACAACCCTTTATCAAGTAGCGGCAGCAAATAAGGGAATTGTCGTTGGAACTGGAAATAAAGTTGAGGATTTTGGCGTTGGTTTTTATACAAAATATGGCGACGGTGGAGTTGATATATCACCACTAGGTGACTGTAATAAAACTGAAGTTTGGGAACTTGGGAGGGAATTGGGAATACTAAAAGAGATAATTGAAGCAGCTCCTACAGACGGATTGTGGGATGATGGTAGAACAGACGAAGGTCAACTTGGATTAAAATACCAAGAAATAGAGGAAGCAATGGAAAACCCTAAATCAGTTAATAGAAATACATACGAAACTATAAGAAAAAAAAATTTGCATAAAATGGAGCCAATTCCAGTATGCAAAATTCCTAATTAATCTATTAGATTAACAAATCTATAAATTAAGTATATTTCTAAAACTATGAGAAAAGATATTTTTTTAACAAACAATCTTACCAATAAAAAAGAAAAATTTTTTCCAATAAATGAAAAAAAAGTTGGCATGTATGTGTGTGGTCCAACGGTATATGATGATCCACACATCGGTAATGCAAGACCTTTAGTTATTTTTGATATTTTATTTAAAGTCTTAAAATGTGAATATGGTGAAAGTGCCGTTAATTATATAAGGAACATTACTGATGTAGATGACAAGATAATAAAATCAGCAAACGATAATAATATTTCTATTGAAGATTTAACAAACAAAGTCATTAAAGATTTCCAAATTGATTGTGACTATTTAAATCTAGAGTCGCCAAGCAAAGAACCAAAAGCTACTGATCATATTAATGAAATGATTAATATGATTTCTGAACTTACTAAAAAAAAATTTGCATATGAAAAAAATAATCACGTCTATTTTGAAGTAAAAAAATTTAAAGATTATGGAAAATTGTCGAACAAAAATTTAGATGAATTAATAGCAGGTTCAAGAGTAGAAATTTCAGAAGAAAAAAAAAATCCTGAAGATTTTGTTTTATGGAAACCTTCAACGAATGATGAACCATATTGGGACTCACCATGGGGAAAAGGTAGGCCAGGCTGGCACTTAGAATGCTCTGCGATGTCGAAAAAATATTTAGGAAATCAATTTGATATTCATGGTGGAGGTATAGACTTAATTTTTCCTCATCATGAAAACGAAATAGCTCAGTCAAGATGTGCCAATGATACAAAATCATTTGCTAATTATTGGGTCCATAATGGATTTATTACTACGTCCAATGAAAAAATGGCAAAGTCACAAGGAAACATCCTGTCTATTAAAGATGTAAAGAGTTTAGGTGCAGGTCAAGTTTTGAGATTAGCTTTAATGAGTGCGCATTATAAACAACCATTAGATTGGAATCAAAAACTTTTTCAAGATTGTCAAAACACAATTCAAAAATGGTATAATGGAATTGATAAAGAAATTTATCTATTTGCAAATCCAGTTGGTAAAAAACTTTTAAATAAAAAAGTTATAATCCCAGATAAAATTCTAGAACCTCTTTATGATGATTTAAATACTCCAGGTTATATTGCTAATCTTCATAAGTTATTTGATAAAATGTTAATTGGGGACGAAAATGATAAAGAAATTTTTATTTCAGCATGTAATTTTATTGGTTTACTAATCGAGTCAAAAGAAGATTGGGAATATTATAGGTTTAAATGTGCTAAAATTGAATCTACAGAAATTAATAATAAAGTTAAATTGATGGATAAAGCTAGAGAAAATAAAGACTATGCAGTGTCAGATAGAATTAGAGAAGAGTTGCAAGATATTGGTATAGTATTAGAAAATAAGGATGGTAAAACGATTTGGAAATTAAAATGAGTAAAGAACGGTTATACATCTTTGACACAACGCTAAGAGATGGTGCTCAGACCCAAGGAGTTGATTTTTCTATAGAGGATAAAGAGAAGATTGCTTCTGCATTAGATGATCTAGGGGTTGATTACATTGAAGGGGGATGGCCTGGGGCCAATCCTACAGATACAGAATTTTTTCAAAAAAAACATAATTTTAAAAATGCTAAACTTACTTGTTTTGGGATGACCAAAAAAACAGGTCACAGTGCAGATAATGATATTGGTTTATCAGCTTTATTAAACTCAAACACACCAGCCGTTTGTTTGGTGGGTAAATCTTGGGATTTTCATGTAGATGTTGCTCTGGGTATCTCAAATAAAGAAAATTTAAAAAATATTAGTGAAAGTGCCAAACTTTTTATCAACGCGAAAAAAGAATTTATGTTTGATGCAGAACACTTTTTTGATGGATATAAAGCAAATTCAAAATATGCGATTGAATGTATTAAAGCTGCTTATGATCAAGGAGCAAGGTGGATAGTTTTATGTGACACAAATGGAGGAACACTCCCACACGAAGTTTCTAAAATAGTTTCAAATGTTTTAAAAATTATTCCTGGAAAAAATTTAGGTATTCATGCCCACAATGACACAGGAAATGCGGTTGCAAATTCTCTTGTGGCAGTTTTGTCTGGTGTACGCCAAGTACAAGGTACAATTAACGGCTTAGGGGAAAGATGTGGAAATGCAAATTTAATGTCACTGATTCCAACTCTTTTTTTAAAAAATGATTTTTCATCTAAGTTTGAAACTGGGATTAAAACTAAAAACATAAAAAAATTAACAGAGTGTTCTAGACTTTTAGATGAAGTTTTAAATCAAAAACCAAATATGCATTTGCCATACGTTGGTGCTGCAGCCTTTTCTCATAAAGGTGGACTTCATGTTTCGGCAGTTCAAAAAGATCCAAAAACTTACGAACACATAAACCCAGAAGAAGTTGGAAATAATAGAAATATAGTCATTTCAGATCAGTCAGGTAAATCAAATATCATTTCAAGATTAAAAACTATAGATATAGACATTGATGAAAATGATCCTAAGATTAAAAAACTTTTAAATGAAGTTAAAGATAGGGAGTTTATCGGATATAGCTATGATGGAGCTGACGCTTCATTTGAACTTTTAGCAAGAAGAATAATAGGACAAATCCCAAGATATATTTTAATAACTGAATATGACGTTTCAGTTAAAAAAGATTCTTCAGGTAAAATAATTTCATCAGCAAAAGCTCAATTAGAAGTTGATGGAGAAAAAATTATATGTGAAGGAAAGGGGAATGGACCAGTCAATGCTCTTGACAATGCTATAAGGCAAAATGTTGATAGGTTGGCTAAATACTCTAAATATTTAAAGGATTTAAAATTAGTTGATTATAAAGTAAGAATTTTAAATACAGGAACTGAAGCAGTTACTAGAGTTTCAATTGAGAGCACAGACTCTAAAGGTAAAAACTGGTTTACTATAGGCGTATCAACAAATATTATTGATGCCTCATTTAAAGCTCTGGTAGATAGTTTGGATTATAAACTGTTTAAAGATAAAGCTCCCGCAAGCATCTAAAGATGAAAATTAAAAAATTTTCAAAAAAACCTTTAGATTTAGAAAGCAGAATAGGGGCTAAGCCAATTGTTTGCTATCCAAACAGCAATATTGAAGATGATAGTCTAATTATTCTACATAAAGCTAGAGAAAATTTAATCAAGAAAGAAGAGATCACTATTGCTCCTAGAGATGCAAAGATATTTGAAGTTAAAACTGGAGATTTTTTTAGAATAGAAAGTATAGAGGGTCCACAAGTTGGAGATTTAAATCTTTTTCAAAGTAATAACTTAGATGAAAAATTTTACTCAGGTAAGACAAGAGCACTTTATGGAACACATTTGTCTGTAGGAGATAAAATGTATAGTAGTTTTCCTTATCTTAGATCGTTAGCAACAATTACTTGGGATACACTGGACTGGTATGATTACGATGAAGATGGTGGATCTGTTCACGATGTTATCGGTACAAGATGTGATCCTTATACCTCAAAGTTGTTAACAGGAAAAGATTACCACTATTGTTGCCATTCAAATTTAACAAGAGCATTAGTTAAAGAAAAAAATTTGGATATTAAGGAAGCAGAAAAAATAATTCATGATGTTCTTAATGTTTTTATGTGCACAGGTTTTACAAATGATACAAAACAATACTTTATGAAGTCTAGTCCCGTACGACCAGGGGATTATTTAGAATTTTTTGCTGAAACAGATTTACTCGGCATATTGTCAGCTTGTCCTGGTGGCGATTGTGGTTCTGGGCATTCTTCTGATGAGGCAAAGTGTTATCCACTCAAAGTTTCAACATGGTCTGTTAATGAAAAATATTTAAAAGATATAAAACCATCAATTATTTCTAGTTATAATAAAAAACATGGATTAGATTAATTGACAATGTCTTCTAATAATATCTCATTTATTTTACACAAACCACAATTATCAGAAAACATAGGTGCCTGCGCAAGAGGAATGAAAAATTTTAATTTTCAAAGGTTAATAGTTATTGATCCAAAACCTATTTATCCAAATGATAAAATTTTAGCGACATCAGTTAGTGCCAGAAACATTATTAATAAAAGCAAGGTATTTGATAGTTTGGAGCCAGCTTTAAAGAATATAGATTATGTAATTGCAACATCGGCAAGATTTAGAAATAAAAATGTTAAACATATTCAATTAGAAGATCTAAAAAAAATAGATTTTAGTAAAAAGGTAGCTTTTCTTTTTGGTCCCGAAGCATCAGGGCTATCCAATAATGAGATAAGTTATGCTAATTATACATTGCAAATACCAACCAATCCCGAATTTAAATCACTTAATCTATCTCATAGTCTGATTATTATTGCCCAGTATGTATCTAGCATAATGCAATCTAAGTCTTCTATTTTTAAGAAATCAAAAAAAGTAAAAAAAGCTTCTAAAAAAGAGATACTTTTAATGACAAATCTTTGTATTCAAAATTTGGATGGAATAAACTTCTTTAAACCAAAAGAAAAAAAGCCAATTATGCTAGAAAATCTAAGAAATATTTTCTATAGGATGGAATTATCATCTAAAGAAACACGCATTTTATCAAGTGTATTTGCTAGTTTAGGTAAAAAACGTTGATTGACAAACTGATAAGTGAGTTTATAAATCCCATATTCGAATGACAAAAAGATTAAACTCCAAACACAAAGTAGATAGAAGATTAAAGGTTAACCTTTGGGGTAGACCGAAAAGTCCTTTTAACAAAAGAGATTATGGACCTGGACAACATGGCCAAGGTAGAAAAGGAAAACCTTCTGATTATGGAATTCAGTTACAAGCAAAACAAAAATTAAAAGCCTATTATGGTAATATTAACGAGAGACAATTCAGAAATCTGTATAAAAAAGCGGTAATGCTTAAAGGTGATACGAGTGAAAACTTAATAGGTCTTCTAGAAAGAAGACTTGATGCAATTATTTATAGAGCAAAGTTTGCAACAACAGTATTTTCTGCAAGACAATTAATTAACCACGGGCATGTTAAAGTGAATGGTAAAAAAGTTAATATTAGTAGCTATGCAGTTAAAGAAGAAGATTCAATCGAGATTAGAGATAAATCAAAACAATTGGCAATTATAGACATTGCTTTAGCAAGTAAAGAAAGAGAAACTCCAGAATATATTCAAATGGATGAAAAAAATAAGAAACTAAAATTTGTCAGAGTTCCAAAATTTGAAGAAGTACCATATCCAATTGTAATGGAGCCAAATTTAGTTATCGAATACTATTCAAGATAAAATTCAGTGAATTTTTTTAGTCTGTTTAAACGTAAGTTAATTTTTTATTTTAAAAATAAAGAAAATATAGACAATCATTACTTTAAAAAGTCGGTATCTCTTGAACATTTGTTTTCATATTATGGAACTGACAAAGCTGAAAAACACAGAAAAGTTATAGGCTGGAGCAATGGTGAAGGCCATGGTTTTTCTAAATATTACATTAGACATATAAAAAAATTTAAAGATAAAAAAATTAATTTTTTGGAAATTGGCTGTGGTCAAGGTATATCAGCAGCAGCTTTTACCAAATACTTAAAAAAATCTACCGCATACTGTTTAGATGTGAATTTAACTAATGTTAGCATTAAATCAAAAAGAATAAATTATTTTGGTCTTAACTCATCTAATATAAAACAAATGATTAATTTTTTAAAAAAGAGTGATCAAAAAAGAAACTCTTTCAATTTTATCATTGATGATGGTTCACATAATTTAAGTGATCAACTTTTTTCTTTAAATTTTTTTTTCAAACATCTCAAGAAAAATTCAATTTATATAATTGAAGATTATAAATTTCCTAATTATTTTAAAAGAAATTATGACGTTAAAGAATTAAAGATTTCTGAAATGATTACTAAAATTAGAAAAAAAAAATATTTTAAATCAAAAATTATCGAAAAAGAAACTATAGATGAATTATTTTCTTCAAAAATATATCAATATAAAGGAAACGGAGATTATTCTGATATTGTTTTTTTTGAAAAAGGTTAATTATTTTTTAAAATTGATCTTTTTGTCTTCAAGAATTTTTTTAAGTTCACCGTTTTCGTACATTTCTTTTACGATATCACAGCCACCAACAAATTCTTTTTTAATATAAAGTTGTGGAATAGTAGGCCAGTCACTAAAAGTTTTAACTCCATCTCTAACGTTTTGATCTTCTAAAACATTTACACTTCCAAAATTTACTTCAAGAAGTTTCAGCATATTAATTACTGCCATTGAAAATCCACACTGAGGAGCGTCAGGTGTACCTTTCATAAATAGGCATACTTCGTTAGTATCGATATGATTCTGAATTAAATTCTTTGTATTATCGTCCATTATTGCTCCTTTGTTTTAATTGCTAGGGCATGTAATTCATTTCCCATTTTGCCTCTAAGGGAATTATATACCATTTTGTGTTGTTCAATTTTGCTCTTACCTAAAAATTGAGCTGAAGTTACAGTTGCTGAGTAGTGATTGCCATCACCAGCTAAATCTTGAATTTCTATAGTCGCATCTGTTAAAGTCTCTTTTATTAAACTCTCAATTTCTTTTAAATCCATTGCCATTATTTACTCATATAATTAGTTAACCAACTTGTATTACAAGTTTTTAATTCGTCAATTGTAACTTTTGTCTTTTCGTTAATATATAGTTGATTTTCACTGATTGTTCCAAGTTCATCAAAATGGACTGCATTTTTATTAAGTATATCAGTTACTTTTAGTAAATCTTTTTTAGTAATTTCAATTATGTATCGTCCTTGATCTTCAGCAAAATAGTACTCTATTTCGTTAATCAAATACTTTGGCTTTTTTAAATTGATGCCCTTATTTCCTTTGATGCACATTTTGCTAACTGCAGTAATTATTCCACCTATAGAAATATCGTGAGCACTTTTGATATAATTTTCTTCGATCAACCCTAGTAAAGTTTCACCATTATTTTTCTCATTAAAAAGATTTATTTCTGGTGGTGGACCATTTTTTTCATCTAAAATATTTCTTGCAAACAAACTTTGATCAATGTGACCCTCAGTTTTACCAATAACTAAAACAATATTATCAATTTCTTTAAAGTCCATTGTTATCATTTTTTTATAATCTTTAATTAAACCAACCCCACCAATAGCAGGTGTGGGCTTAATACCTTCCTCTTTTGTTTGATTATAGAAAGATACATTTCCAGAGACAATTGGGAATTTTAGATATTCACTAGCTTCACCAATGCCCTGAACACACTCTACAAATTCACCCATATTATCTTCATTTTCAGGACTACCAAAATTTAAACAATTTGTAATTGCTACAGGTTTTGCGCCAACTGAAATTAAATTTCTAAAACTTTCGCAAACAACTTGTTTTCCACCAGTTAAGGGATGAGCCCAACAGTAAATTGCTGAAGAGTCAATCGAGGCTGCTATTGCTTTATTTGTTCCATGAACTCTTACAACACCAGAGTCACCACCAGGTTTTTGAATGGTATCACCCATAACAGTATGATCAAATTGTTGCCAAATCCATTCCTTACTACAAACATTTGGATTAGATAAAATTTTTTTTAGTACGTCAATAATTTTTAAATTATTAAGGTCTTCTTTTTTAATTTTATTTTTTTTAGGTAGTTTTGCTTTTTTCCATTTACGATCATACATGGGTGAATTTTCAACTAATATATTTACTGGAATATCAGCAACCTTTTCATTATCAAAATAAAGTTCGATTTTTTTAGACTTAGTAGTTTTACCAATTATAGCAAAATCCAAGTTCCATTTATCAAATATCTTTTTAGCTTGTTCCTCTTTGCCATTTTCTAGAATGATTAACATTCTTTCTTGGCTTTCAGAAAGCATTATCTCATAAGGTGTCATCCTTGTTTCTCTGCACGGAACTTTATTTAAATTAATTTCAATTCCAAGGTTTCCTTTTGAAGCCATTTCAATACTAGAAGATGTTAATCCAGCAGCACCCATATCTTGAATAGCTATAATTGAATCGCCAGCCATTAATTCTAAACAAGCTTCAAGTAATAGTTTTTCTGCAAAGGGATCACCAACTTGAACAGTAGGTTTTTTTTCCTCAATTTTTTCATCAAAACTAGCTGACGCCATACTTGCACCATGAATCCCATCACGACCTGTTTTTGAACCAACGTAAATCACAGGTTTATTTAAGCCTGTAGCTTTGGAATAAAAAATTTTATTTTTTTTAACATGACCAAGAGTCATGGCATTAACCAAAATATTTCCGTTATACGAGCTATCAAAATTTGTTTGACCCGCAATAGTTGGAACCCCCATGCAATTCCCATACCCACCAATACCGTGGACCACACCTCTTAATAAATTTTTTGTTTTTTTATGCTGTGGTGAGCCAAAATGAATTGAATTTAAATTTGCAATCGGTCTTGCACCCATTGTAAAAATATCTCTCATTATTCCACCAACTCCCGTAGCAGCACCCTGATATGGTTCAATAAAAGAGGGGTGATTATGACTTTCGATTTTAAATACAATTGCATCATCATCACCAATATCAACAATGCCTGCATTTTCTCCAGGTCCTTGGATAACTTGCTTTCCTTTGGTAGGTAGTTTTTTTAAATGAAGTCTTGAAGATTTATATGAACAGTGTTCATTCCACATTGCTGAGAAAATTCCTAATTCAGTTATATTTGGTATCCTTTTTAATAATTCACAAATCTTCGCATATTCATCTTTTTTAAGACCATGATCTACAGCAATCTGTTCGTTTACAATCATTTGATGTTATTAATTAAATTTTTGAAAAAAAGTGAACCATCTTCTCCAGATAAAGAAGGATCAATCATTCTTTCTGGGTGAGGCATCATTCCTAAAACATTTTTATTTTTATTAAATACACCTGCTATATTTTTAGTAGAGCCGTTAGGATTAAACTGATCTTCAATTACTCCATCCATGTTACAATAGTTAATTGCTATTTGTTGATTATCTTCAATTTCTTTTAATTGATCATTGGTACAAAAATAATTTCCTTCATTATGGGCAATATGAAATTCTAAAACATTATTATCAATATTTTTAAAATAAGTATTTTGTTTATCATTAATTTTTACAAATACATTTTTACAAATAAACTCTAAATATTTATTTCTTAATAGAACACCTGGGACTAAACCTGTTTCAACCAGAATTTGAAATCCATTACAAATACCCATTACCATTCCGCCAGAATTTGCAAAATTAATTACTGATTTCATTATTTTTGATTTTGAAGCCACACTTCCACATCTCAAATAATCTCCATAAGAAAACCCACCTGGAAGAACAACTATATCGCTTTTTGGTAGCTCAACATCATCATGCCAAACCATTTTATTTTTAAAACCAAATTTTTTTAAAGCAACATCCATATCTCTATCACAATTAGAACCAGGAAAAGTAACAACAGATGATTTCATTAATTATTGCACATCAATAATTTTGTAATTTTCAATAACTAGATTGGTTAAAAGTTTTTTGCACATTTCTTCAACTTTTTCTTTAGCTTTTATTTGATCATTTTCTTTGGTATCAATTTCAAAATATTTTCCTTGTCTAACTTCATTGATATCCTCAAACCCCATACCATCAAGCGTTTGATGTATAACTTTGCCTTGTGGATCAAGAACATCTTTCTTTAGTGTAATAATTACTGATATTTTCATTTACGATTTTTTTTTACAGAGGATAGTTTGGTAACATTTACTGCTGAGACATTTGATTGCTCATGAAGAATACCAAGTCTTTTTGCTACTTCGGTATAAGCTGGGATAAGCTCACCTAAATCTTTTCTAAATCTGTCTTTATCCAATTTTTTGTCAGTAATACTGTCCCACAGTCTGCAAGTATCGGGGCTTATTTCATCTGCTAAAATAACTTCAGATTTTCCGTTAGCTTTGTACCTTCCAAATTCAAGTTTAAAATCAATAAGCTTAATACCAACGCCTCTAAACATACCAATCATAAAGTCATTAATCCTTAAAATCATTTTTTTTACTTCATCTATTTCTTCTTTTGAAGCCCAATCAAAGGCCAAGATATGTTCTTCTGAGATTATTGGATCACCAAGTTCGTCATCTTTAAGACAGTATTCAATCAACGGTTCTTTTAAAACAGTTCCATCTTCAATACCCAGTCGTTTTATTATTGATCCTGTCGCAACATTTCTTACAACAAATTCAATTGGAATTATCTCAACTAATTTAATAATTTGTTCACGCATGTTTAGTCTTTTTACTAAATGATTTTTAATCCCAATTTGCGATAAATTTGAGAGAATATGTTCAGAAATTCTGTTGTTTAGAACACCTTTGCCCTCTATGATTGTTTTTTTCTGATTGTTAAATGCTGTTGCGTCATCTTTAAAATATTGAATGACTAAATCTTTATCTGTTGTCGCGTAAATAATCTTAGCTTTTCCCTCGTAAAGTTTTTTACCTTTTTTCATTATTTAAAGACTCGTCTAAAAATTAAATTTACATTTCTAAAATGTTTAGAGTAACTAAAGATTGATTTTAATTTTTTTGATGAAATTTTGCTCATAATAAACTTGTCGGCTTTAATAACATTAACCAAATCTAAATTTTCAGCAAAACATTTCTTTGCGTAATCTTGAACTATTTTGTAAGATTTTTCCCTACTTAAGCCAGATTTTGTTAATTCAAGCATAATTTCTTGAGAAAATATTAATCCTTTTGTCATATTTAAGTTTTCTAACATCTTTTTAGGATAGACTACAATATTCTCCAAAATACTTGCTAATCTAACAAGAGAAAAATCCAAAGTCACATTTGCATCAGGCCCTATATTTCTTTCTACACTTGAATGTGAAATATCCCGTTCATGCCATAAGGCTATATTTTCAAGCGCAGGTATTACCGCACTTCTCACCATTCTTGCAAGCCCTGTGAGGTTTTCACTTAAAATCGGATTTTTTTTGTGCGGCATTGCCGAAGAACCTTTTTGATTTTTTGAAAAGTATTCTTGCAGTTCATATACTTCTGTTCTTTGTAAATGTCTGATTTCAGTAGCAACTCTTTCAATTGAACCTGCTATGATTCCCAACACAGAAAAATAAAAAGCATGACGGTCCCTTGGAATAACTTGAGTTGAGATTGGTTCAACTTTCAAATTAAGTTTTTTAGCAACATATTTTTCAACATTTGGATTGACATTTGCAAAGGTACCAACAGCACCCGAAATTGCACATGTAGAAATCTCATCAATGGCATCTACTAACCTTTTTCTATTTCGTTTAAATTCCTCGTAGAAGGAAGCTAGCTTTAAACCAAAAGTAATTGGTTCAGCATGTATTCCATGGCTTCTACCCATACATGGAGTGAATTTATATTTCTTTGCTTGTTTTTTTAGGACTTTAAGAATTTGATCTAAATCTTTAAGAATAACTTTTCCTGATTGAACTAATTGAATATTGAAACTTGTATCCAATACATCTGATGAGGTCATTCCTTGGTGAAGATATCTAGCTTTGATCCCGGCTTTTTCAGTGATAGAGGTTAAAAAAGCAATAACATCATGCTTAACCTGACTTTCAATTTGATGAATTCTTCTTACGTTTATTCTAGCTTTATTTTTAACAACTTTGGAAACCCCTTTTGGTATTTCACCAAGTTTTTCCATTGCCTGTGCGGCAGCAATTTCTACTTCTAACCAAATTTTATATTTATTTTCTTCTGACCAAATGTCAGTAAGTTCTTTTCGCGAGTATCTTTTTATCATTAATTATAAGTATGGAGGTTTAAAATAACCTTTAGCAGATTCTGTGAAGATTTCATAACCATTTTCGGTAATTCCTAGCGTATGTTCAAATTGTGCTGATAGAGATTTATCTTTAGTTACTGCCGTCCATCCATCATTTAACATTTTAACAGGAAATTTGCCCGCATTAATCATAGGTTCTATAGTAAATGTCATGCCTGGTCTTAAATCCATTCCAGTATTTTTTTTACCATAATGTAAAATATTTGGAGGTTCGTGAAATATTGTACTTATACCATGTCCACAGAAATCTCTAACTACCGAAAAACCTTTTTCTTCAACATAGGATTGAATTTCAAATCCAATATCGCCTAGTTTAATTCCAGGTTTTAAAATCTTAATTGCCTTCATCATTGATTCATGAGTGACATTAATAAGGTTTTTTAATTTCACAGGAGATTTTCCTATACAAAACATTCTACTGGTATCTCCATAGTGCTCATTTATAATTGCTGTAACATCAACATTCAAAGCATCCCCATCTTTTAAAATCCTTTCTTCAGAGGGAACTCCATGACAAACAACATGATTGAGAGAAGTACATAAAGATTTTTTAAATCCCCGATAATATTGTGGGGCAGAATAACCACCATTGTCTCTAATAAATTCATAACTGAGTTTATCAATTTGAGCTGTTGAAATACCTTCTTTGATATTTTTTGTAAGCATATCCAGAGTTTGTGAGGCAAGTTTACCTGCAATTCTCATTTTTTCAAATTTTTCAGAATAATCGTTCATAAATAATTTTTAATTTTTAAGTAAATTATGTTAATTAATACTTTAAAAATTGAAGATAGAATAATACTTTATTTATACCCTAATAATGAAAAAAAATAAATTAAAAATATTAGATTGCACACTAAGAGATGGTGGATATTACAATAATTGGAATTTTAATATTGACTTGATTAATAAATATTTAAAAGTGATGTCAGATATAAAAGTTGATTATGTTGAAATTGGCTTTAGGTCTGGAGAAAAAAAAGAATTCAGAGGTGCATGTGCATATTCAACAGATGAATTTTTAAATAACTTAAAAATACCTAAAAATTTGAATATTGCTGTAATGATTAATGGTGCAGAATTAATCAAAAATGATTTTTTAAAAAAGAAAAGTTCTTCTCTAAATAATCTATTTAAAAAATCTAAGTTTAGTAAAGTAAAATTGGTTAGAATAGCTTGTCACTTTTCAGAGATTTATAAAGTAATACCAGTAGCATCTAGAATAAAATCATTAGGATACAAGGTGGCTATTAATTTAATGCAAATTTCAGACAGAACAAATAATGAAATTCAAAAATTTTGTGATCTTGCAAAAAAACACAATATGGATGCTGTATATTTTGCAGATAGCACAGGAAGTTTAAATAGAGATCAAACTTTACAAATAGTTAAAAATTTTAAAAAGAATTGGAATGGAGATTTAGGAATTCATGCTCATGACAACATGGATATGGCAATGGAAAATGCAATGATTGCTTTAAACAATGGTGTGAATTGGATTGATTCCACTGTATTAGGAATGGGTAGAGGGCCAGGAAATGTAAAAACAGAAAATTTAGTTTTAGAATTAGAAAAAAGATTTAATAGAAAAGTAAATTATAATGAATTAATTAAATTAGTAGAAAATGATTTTTTCCCCCTGAAAAATAAGTATGGCTGGGGATCTAATGTTTACTATTATCTTTCAGGCCTTTATGGAATTCATCCCAGTTTTATACAGGGAATGCTAGGTGCAAAAACATTTAGCTCAGATGAGATTCTTGCAGTTATAGATAATTTAAAAACTGAAGGTGGAAAGAAATTTAGTGAAGATCTTATTAATACGCATAAACAATACTTTGTTGGAAAAGGAAAAGGAAAATATCAGCCAATTAAAAATATTAAAAATAGAGACGTTTTAATTCTTGGCTCAGGTGATGGTGTCAAAACTCATAAAATGGCCTTAGAGAGTTTTATTAAAAAATATAAACCATTTGTTGTTGCTTTAAATACACAAAACTCAATTAATTCTAAATTAATCAATACAAGAGCAGTCTGTAATACTCTGAGACTTTTAACTGATCATAAATCTTTTAAACATTTGCCACAAAAATTAATCCTGCCTTATCAAAGATTATCAAATTTAATAAAAGATAAGTTTAAAAAAGTAAAAAAATTAGATTTTGGTGTTGAAGTAAAAAATAATACTTTTAAGTTTATGAAATCTTCGGCAGTAATTCCAAATACTTTAGCAATTTCATATGCTTTAGGAATTGCTAATTGTGGAAAAGCAAAAAAAATTTATATAGCAGGTTTTGATGGTTATGAAGCTGAAGATCCAAAAAGAAGAGAGATGGATGAGCTGTTTGCTTTATATCAATCTTTAAAAAAAAAGGCAGAATTAACAAGTATTACACCTACAAAATATAAGGTAAAATCTTTATCAGTTTATGCTTTGTAATAACTTGTTGAAATAAAAAATAATAATGAAATATTATCTGGTAATACCCGCAAGATATAATTCTAAAAGATTCCCAGGAAAGCCCCTGATTGATATTTGTGGCATTCCAATGATAATCAGAACATACAATCAATGTAAAAAAGTTGTTCCTAAATCTAAAATTTTGATAGCAACTGATGATAAAAGAATCCAAAAAGTCTGTGAAAAGGAAAAAATTAATGTAATTATGACTTCAAAAAAGTGTCTAACAGGTACAGATAGAGTTGCTGAAGTTGCAAAGAAATTTAAAGCTGATTTTTATTTAAATATACAAGGTGATGAACCTTTATGTAATCCTACTGATATTAAAAAATTATTAACTGCTGCAAAAAAAAATCCAAAAACTATAATTAATGGTTACACCGCAATTAAAGATAAAAAACTTTTTAATTCAGGAAATATTCCCAAAGTTGTATTTAGAATGGATGGAAGGTTACTATACCAATCAAGAGCCCCTATACCAACCACGAAAGACAAAAAATTTATAAAATCTTGGAGACAAGTATGTATCTATTCACTTCCTTTTAAATCATTAGCTGCCTTTAAATCAGTAAGAAATAAAACTCCACTAGAAAAATTGGAGGATTGTGAATTATTAAGATTTCTAGAGCTTGGATATGAGGTAAAAATGATTAAGATGTCTGATAAATCAATTTCTGTTGATACAAAAGATAACTTAACTGAAGTAATTAAAGAAATTAAAAAAGGTTAAAAAATAAATAAATAACCTTAATTAATCTACCAAGGGACAATTTATATCAATTGATAAATTTTTAATCTATTATAATGAACTCATATGCTTAAGTCTCCTTTTAAAACTAGAAATCCCAAAGATTTTAAAATATTAATTTTTTATCCAAATCTACATATGAGTGCTCTAATGCCTCAGTCGGTTGGTATCTTTACAGCCTTACTCAAACAAGAGGGTTATCCTTTAGATCTCTTTGATTGCACTTATTACGAAGACATTGATTCTTTAACTCTTGGAAAAAATACCAATGAAGAAAAAGTTGAAAATAGAAATGTCCATAAGTATGACAATACAGAATGGCATGAAAGAGGTGTAAAGCCTAAAAATGGTATTGTTGAAGCCTTTAAAAAGAAAGTAACAACCTTTAAGCCAGATTTAATTTTAGTTTCAGTTCTTGAAAGCACTTATTATCTAGCAATAGATTTGCTTAAAGCAATTCCTGAAAAAGATCGAACATATAAAACTTTTTTTGGAGGTGTCTTTGCAACTTATGCAGCGAATAAAATTATTAAAAATGATCTTGTTGATTATGTTTGTAGAGGTGAGGGTGAGGGTGCCGTTGTCGAAATGGCAAATGCACTTAGTTCTGGTGGCAGAATTGATCAAATCAAAAATTGTACTGTAAAGGGTGAGGGAAATATTTTTAGAAATAATATGCGACCTCCTATAGATATTGACTCGGTACCAATACCAGATTGGGATTTATTTGAGTCCGGAAGTCTCTATAGACCCATGCAAGGAAAAATATGGAGAGCCGTAGGTTTTGAAACGCAAAGAGGATGTCCCTACACATGTACATTTTGTAATTCGCCTTCTAATAACGTTGAATATAAAGCAGAGACTGGAGGAAAGTTTCATAGAAAAAAAAGTATAGGGCGAATGAAAAAAGAATTAGATTTTTTAGTTAAAAAATATGATCCTAATTTAATTTATTTTGTTGTTGATACTTTCTTGGCAATGTCCAACAGAGAGTTTGATGAATTAAAGGAACTTTATTCAGACTATAAAATTCCTTTTTGGATGAATACTAGAGCAGAAACTATTAATGAGTATAGAGCTGCAGGTTTAGCAGAGATGAACATGTTAAGAATGAATATTGGAATTGAACATGGGAATTATGATTATAGAAGAAATTATCTCAAACGTAATGTAAAAAATGATGTTCAAATAAGAGCATTTCAGATTGCTGCAGAACATGATTATGCATCTTGCGCAAACAGTATTATTGGAATGCCAGATGAAACTAGGGATCTGATATTTGATACCATAAATTTTGTTAGAGAACTTCCAGATAGTATTGATGCTACTGGAGCATTTATTTTTGCCCCTTATCACGGCACACCATTAAGAGACCTTGCTATTAGAAAAGGTTATATAAATGATGAAGAAATATGCTCTTTATCAAATACGAGTGAAAGCATGTTAAGAATGCCAACTATATCAAAAAATGAAATTCAAGGATTGGCCAAAACTTTTAGCCTATATACAAAATTTCCCAAAGAAAGATGGCCAGAAATTAAGATTGCAGAAAGTGATGGTGCAGAAGGTACGAAAATGATGGATAAATTAGGAAAAGAATTTGATAATACTTATAGACAATTTGCTAGTGCGTCAGACCTACACGACTAAAAATTTTTTTTAGAAATATTTTTCTCGAAATAATAGTTTCAATAATTGCTGAAAATAATATTGTTGATACTAATGTGTTACCAAAAAATGGTAAAGCAAGAGAATAGCATGCAATCAGCCCTTCAAGGGTATAACCATAAGATCCAAGGGACCAGACACCAAAGTTTGTAATTACGAAGAAAATGACAGCACCCATTAAAGCACCTGCAATTCTAGATAGTTTTCTTGTAAGAAAAAATTTTGAAGACAATCCTACAACAATAACGCTACCCCAAGTAAAAAGTGTAATAGCATGAAATCCTATAAACAGATCTGTAATTAGGAAGCTTAGTATTAACGCAGGTAGGTATCTTACCCCTAATAAAGCTGGAACATAAAAACTCAAGGCCATCAAACTAGTAAAATTTGGTGGGTGAGGAATAAAGCGGCTAGCTGCCAAAACTAGAAAGATGCCTATGCTTACTTTTAGATAATTCACTATAAAACTATATTGAACTTAAAAAAAATAAGCAAGTGCAAAGGCAATTTTATTTTTATCTTTAGTATGTTTTTTTAATACCAAAATTATAACTTCTATCCATTTGATTGTAGTCTTGAGTAGTTTGATATTTTTTATCAAAAACATTGGTAATACCAAAGTAAAGATTATAGACATTTAAGTAATTATATCTAACTGACAAATCATTTACTAAATAACTTTCTAGTTCTGCATCTGCAAATGATGCTCCATTTCTATTAACATTACCAGTTCCATAGTCTCTTGCTTCATCAGACCATTTAGTTCTTAAGGTTACATCTAAATCGTTATAACCAGGAACTTTTAAATTCGTAATTAAATTTACTAAATTTCTTGGAACTCTAACCATTTGTGAGCCAATCTGGCTATTATTAGGATTGTCTTGTTCTGCACCATCATAAGTTTGAGTGTATGTGTAATTGAAACCAAAATTCAACATATCATTTAATTTATATTTAGACATAAATTCTAAACCTTGTGATTTAGTTGTGCTTGGGGAGTTCTGTGTAGTTGATCCAGATCCAGCTGCTTTGTTCCCACTCCAACCTTCAAGTGCATCAAAATATTTAACGTTAAAGTAAGTTAAATCTATAAATAAATCTGGACTTATAGATTTTTCAATTCCAAAATCATAACTTTGACTATTTTCTGCTGATACATAAGGCAATGAATCTTTTCCTCCATTATTTCTTGAATTCCATACAAAAAGCATTTCATATAACGAAGGAAATCTATAACCGGTTCCATATGAAGATTTTAACTTGGTAGCTTTATCATCAAACACATAAGCAAGTGTCGCTCTATGTGAATCTTCGTTTGAACCACCACCCGCAAGTGAATGTTCATCAAATCTTGCACCAAAAGTAGCATAGATATTATTTGTTAACTTACTTTGATAATCAAAATATTGAGATGTAACATAAGCATTCGAGTCTATTCTTCCAGTTTCGTCTTTATTATATCCCATTTGGTCGTCCTCTCTCTCTAGTCCAAATACAATACTATTATCTAAATTAAAGTTATAATTACCTTGGTAAAGATAGGCATATCTATCACCATAGTAATTATCTTGAGCTGTATTTTTACTACCAGGTGCAGCAGCATAAATTCTTTTGATGTAGGTATTTGCAACAGTAAATTTATTTGTAAGCTTTTCTATTGGTTTATATATCAAGCTAACGTTTGTTGCTGATTCTACAGCGTCTACTTCCTCACTATGAGTACGAGTAGCTGAACAACCGAATAAACTAGATACACATACTGCATCATATTGTAGATATGTTTCAGCAACTCTTACATTACTTTGTAGTTCCAATGTATCTGAAAATTTATCACTAAAACTAGCTACTAATCCATTATTTCTATATCTATCCTTTTCACTATTATGATCCATTTGTGAAATTCCATCAGTCTGAAATCTTTGTAAGCCAATATAATAATTTTTACTTTCATCTCCACCTGAAACAGAAGTAGATAAATTATGTGTACCATGAGAACCTGTGGCGTAATTTACATCTTTTTTAAAACCAGGCTCTCCTTTTTTTGTAGTAATATGTATAGTTCCACCTATAGCACCACTTCCATAAATTGAACTTTGATTGCCTTTTAAAATTTCAACTCTTGATACTTGGCTAGTTAAAATATTATTAAATTCAAAATCATTAGATACACTTGAAGGATCTGACATTTTAACACCATCTATATAAACAGTAGAGTATCTTTTGGGCATACCCCTTAATTGAATTGCTGATGATGTTCCGTGTCCACCACTTTGAAAGAAATTAGCACCTGTTGTGGACGTGCTTAATGCGTCTCCTAAAAAATATTCAGTAGAATTATTAAAAAATTTTTCATCAAGAATAGTTGTTGACGTACCTATAGTTGATAAAGACTGTGGTTTTTTGCTTGCTGAGATTACAATTATAGGAATTTCTTTTGAAAAAACTGAGCTTGTAATTAAAATAAAATAAAAAAATATAAATACTCTTAACATCATTTGACACATCTATTGTTAAGCCTCATAAAAAATATGAAACTTGTTAATTAATGCCGATGCTAATTAAAATTGTAGAACTAGACTTTTCCTGGCCATTGTTCAACAGCGGACTATACTGGATGGTACTCGGGCTTAACTTATATTAGCTTAACCGTTGCAGGAACAGTTAATGATTTTCACATTATTCCCCATCATGATTCAGTACAGTTAATATTTAATGTATAAAATAAATAAATCAATCAAATTTTTAGATTTATATTAATTGATCTTCTCACTTCGTCTTCTGGAATATCTAATTTTTTTACAGAATGCCAAGATAAATCAGATTTTATGAAGCAATATAAATTCTTTTTTTTAAACGGGAAGGTCATAGTCTCTTCAAAATTTTCATTAAAAGTTGAATTATTCTTTTCATCAAAAAGTCCATTTTTATTGTTGTAAAAGTTTTTCATTTTTGAATTATAAAAAGTTGTTCCTATACTTAAATTTTCTAAATTTTTAGATGGAAAATATAGCATCAAAGATAGAAGTTTAGATTTTTGATCAGTGTGTGGATGGATAAAAGATCCCTTATACATGTAAGAGAATTGAAAAAGACGTTGAAAATGTGAATATAAAAATTTTTGAATTAAATTTTTTTTTATTTCATTTTGCACAAGTTTTGGTTTTCTGATCAGTGAATAAAGATTCTTTAAATTTGTTAGATTTTTTAAATCAACTAATCGAGAAATAATTATTTCTTTTTTTAATTTATTTAACAAATCTATACAAAATTTGTCATTAAATTTTTTTTCTAAAATTTCTATTGATAAATTTTTATCTTTATTAAGAGATTTGTAAAAGTCATCACGATTATCAACACTACGTTTTTTTCCAATATCAGGAGTTAAATCCTCTATCCCTTCTTTTGGAAAATTGTCATCTAAAGACTGATATTCTGAATCATCTAAAAAATTTTCTATAATAAAAATATAAAATGGTTTTTTTTGTACGAATTTAATTTCCATAAAAATTAATTATATCACTTAAATTATTTAAATTATTTTAATTTTTTTTTCTATAGTTATTTTGTCCATGCTTATATTAGCCCTATATGCCAAAAAATTTACTCCAGCCTTTTTCGCGAGTATATAATTTTTGTAGTATATTGGATCTATATCTTTTGCTACTTTGAAATATTCCATATTTTGAATTTGAACTAAAAATAACAAATATGCTTTATAACCTTTATTTATTGCATCAATGAGTGTTAGCAAATGTTTTGAGCCTCTTGAAGTTATCGCATCTGGAAATTCTGCCGTATTTTTATCTCTAAAAAGAGTAACATTTTTAACCTCAATAAAGGTTTTTTGGTTATTTTTTTTTACAAGAAAATCAAACCTTGTTTCTTTGTTAAAAAATACTTCAGGTTTTATCAAATCATTATTTTGAAGTTCTTTAATTAAATTATTTTCTAATCCATGATGAACAATTTTATTAGCCATATGTGTGTTAACACCAACTAAATTTTTTCTACTTTTTATTATTTCTAAACTATATTTAAGTTTTCTTTTTGGGTTATCATTGGGTTGAATGTAAACATCGTTACCCTCATCTAACAATCCTTTCATAGAACCAGTATTTGGGCAGTGCGCTGTGACTATTTTTTTATTTACCTCTACATCAGTAAAGAAACGCTTATATCGTTTGATTAGTTTGCCTTTTATTAAAGACTTGGTAAATTCCATTACTAAACTATACATTTTAAATGAAAAAAAACACAAAAGTTAATGCCGCAATATTAATTATAGGTAATGAAATTTTATCTGGCAGAACCCAAGATACTAATACCTCAACTTTGGCCATCTGGTTGAACTCGTTAGGAGTTAAAGTAGATGAAGTTAGAGTAATTCCAGATATTGAAAATACAATAATTGATACACTTAAAATTTTGAAATCAAAATATAACTATGTTTTTACAACAGGTGGAATAGGACCCACTCATGACGATATTACAGCTGAGTCTGTCTCAAAAGCATTTGGTTTAGATTATGAAATACATAAAGAAGCATTTAAAATTTTAGAAACTTATTATAAGTCTGGTGAATTTAATGAAGGTAGACAAAAAATGACTTGGATGCCGAGTAATGCCAATCTAATTTTAAACCCAACAAGTGGAGCTCCTGGTTTTAATGTTGAAAACGTATTTTGCTTACCTGGCGTACCATCAATTCTAAAATCCATGCTTGGAGGTTTAAAAAATAAAATTATAGGTGGAGAACCAATTAAAAGTCTCACTATAAGTCTCAGAACGGTTGAGAGTGAAATAGCTAATTCATTAACAAAAGTTCAAAATGATAATAGTGATGTAGAAATAGGAAGTTACCCTTTTTTCCATGCAGGTAAATTAGGAGTCTCAATAGTGATTAGATCAGAAGACCAATCCAAAATTGATAATTGTAATACACAAATTTTAAAATTTGTTAATGAAAATAAAATCAATATAGTTGAAAGATAAATGTTATATTTTGCTTACGGAAGTAATCTCAATCATTTTCAAATGAAAAGAAGATGTAAAGACAGTATATTTCTAAAAAAAATTAATTTAAAAAATTTTAAATTAACATTTAGAAGTAAATACAGAGCAGCAGATATAGAGCCTAAAAAAGGATCAATAGTTCCTGGTGGTTTATTCGAAATCTCTAAAAGAGATGAAAAAAAATTAGATATTTATGAAGACTTTCCAATTCTTTATAAAAAATTTAGCTTCTTGTATTACGGTAAAAAAGTTATGACTTATACCATGGTTAAAAAAACTTCATTTATGTACCCAACAGAAAGATATCTAAATATTGTGAAGAAAGGATATAATGATTGCAATGTTGAAAAAAAATACTTAATAAAAGCATTAATGCCCTCGTGGTGAAATTGGTAGACACAAAGGACTTAAAATCCTTGCCGCTTGCGGAGTGCCAGTTCGAGTCTGGCCGAGGGCACCATAAACAATGAAACAAATACAAATTATCTCAGATAAAAATCAGAAATCACTAAGGATAAAATCTCTATTATTAAAAGAACTAAATAAAAGTAAAATAAGCAAACTTAGTATTATTATTGTAATTGGTGGTGATGGTTTTATGCTTCAAACATTAAAAAATAACAAGAAATCAAAAAAGTTCTTTTATGGAATTAATTCAGGTAATTATGGTTTTTTGATGAATAAATTTTCATCAAAAACAATGATTAAAAATCTATCGAAAGCAAATATGATTACTATTTCTCCATTGGAGATGATTGTTAAAAATAATAAAAATCAAACTAGAAAATATTTAGCAATCAACGAAGTTTCAATTTTAAGACAAAGTAGACAAGCCGCCTCTTTAGCAATTAACTATGGATCAAAACAAATTATTAAAAAACTAGTCTCTGACGGCGTGCTTGTTTCTACACCAGCAGGAAGTACTGCTTACAATCTATCAGTACATGGACCTATATTAAGCTTAAACTCAAAAAAATTATCCATCGCACCTATAAGTCCTTTTAGACCGCGTAGGTGGAAAGGAAAAATAGTAAGTGATAAATCAAAAATAACTATTAAAAATTTAAATTCCAAAAAAAGACCAATCAGTGCAGTTGCTGATAATATTGAAGTAAGAAATGCAAAAACTATCATTGTTAAAACTAATCAAAAAATTAAATTTAATCTTTTATACGATAAAAATAGAAGCCTTCAAAAAAAAATTAAAATAGAACAATTACGAAGAGAAACATCTTAAGTGGTGCCCCCGCACGGAGTCGAACCGCGGACCTATTGATTACAAATCAATTGCTCTACCAGCTGAGCTACAAGGGCATAACTGTTTTCTATTAAGAAATTACAAACTAATCAAGAATTTTTTTTAAATAACTTAAATGATGAAATACTATTGCCGCACTATTCGAGATATTGAGACTTTCTACGTTTTTATTAATATCAATTTTAACTAAAAAGTCCGTATACTTTCCTGTATGCTCCCTCATTCCAGATCCTTCTGAACCAAATAAAAGAACATTTTTCCCACTCCATTTGATTTCGGTAAAATTCCTATCTCCCTTTGAATCAAAGCCATAAACCCAAAAGTTTTTTTCTCTTAAGTTTTTTAGTGTTGAATTAATATTGGAAACTTCAAATATATTTAAATGTTCCATAGAACCACTTGCAGCCTTGTACATTAGCTTGCTATCAGATGGAAATTGTCTTTCCTTAACTATTAAACCATCAATATTAAACGAAGCTGCACTTCTTATTAATGATCCGATATTTCTTGGGTCTGTTACTTCATCAATGCAGACAAATGTTAGATTATTTTTTCCTTTAATAAATTCCTTTAATTCAGGTTGATCTAGATGTTCCACTTCTGCAATGTAACCACCATGCATCATCTGCTCTTTTGAAGTATATTTATCTAACTCTTTTTTTGATTTGAAATAAACTTTAACATCGGCAAGGACATTTTTTTTTGGGTTTTTTCTGTGAATATTTTTTTTACTTTCTTCCGTTAAAAAAACTTTTAAAACCCTTCTATTAGGGTTTCTAAGAGCCTCAATAACCGCATGCTGCCCAACAATCAAAAAAGATGATTTATTCATAAAATTCCTCGTGTTTTACATGTTTTTTTGCATATTTTCTTAAAAATCTCATATTGCAATTATACCAATAAAATATATAAAACGCGTGTTGTTTGAGGCTTTATTGAACAGGGGACACTTCCCCAAAAGGAGGGGTTCCAGAGCGGTCAAATGGGGCGGGCTGTAAACCCGTTGACTTCGGTCTTCGAAAGTTCGAATCTTTCCCCCTCCACCATTCAATATAACTTTAAGTAACACTGGAGTGTTATTCTTGGGGTTGCGCGGGTGTAGTTCAATGGTAGAACGCTAGCCTTCCAAGCTGGATGTAAGAGTTCGATTCTCTTTACCCGCTCCAAGAAAAAAAATTATTAATGAAACAAAAAAACTGAGGTAAAAAAGAAATGTCAAAAGAAAAGTTCGTAAGAAATAAACCGCACTGTAACATTGGAACTATTGGTCATGTCGATCACGGTAAAACAACTCTGACTGCAGCTATTACAAATGTTTTAGCATTAACTGGTGGAGCAAAAGCTGTTGCTTATGATCAAATTGATAAAGCTCCTGAAGAAAAAGAACGAGGAATTACAATTTCAACTGCTCACGTAGAGTATGAAACAGAAAAAAGACATTATGCTCATGTTGATTGTCCTGGTCACGCTGACTATGTTAAAAACATGATCACTGGTGCAGCACAAATGGATGGTGCTATTTTAGTAGTTAATGCCGCTGATGGTCCAATGCCTCAAACTAGAGAACATATTCTTTTAGGAAGACAAGTTGGAATTCCATCAATTGTTGTTTACTTAAATAAAGTTGATCAAGTTGATGACAAAGAAATGATTGAACTTGTTGAAGAAGAAATTAGAGAACTTTTAACATCTTATAAATATCCAGGAGATAAAACTCCGATTATTAAAGGTTCAGCATTAGCTGCTGTAGAGGGTAGGGATGATGAAATTGGAAAAAATTCTATTTTAGAGCTAATGAAAGCAGTTGATGAATTTATTCCTCAACCTACTAGAGATAAAGACAAACCTTTCCTAATGCCTGTTGAGGATGTTTTTTCAATTTCAGGAAGAGGAACTGTAGCAACTGGAAGAATTGAATCTGGTGTTGTTAAAACTGGTGAAGAAGTTGAAATTGTTGGTATTAAAGATACTAAAAAATCAGTCTGTACTGGTGTTGAAATGTTTAGAAAACTTTTAGATTCAGGTGAAGCTGGTGATAACGTCGGTATCTTGCTTAGAGGTGTTGAGAGAGATGACATTGAAAGAGGACAAGTTCTTTGTAAAGCTGGCTCAATTACACCACATACTAAATTTGAAGCTCAGGCATATGTACTTAAAAAAGACGAGGGTGGAAGACACACTCCGTTCTTTACTAAATACAGGCCACAGTTTTATTTTAGAACAACAGATGTAACAGGTGAGGTAACATTACCAGCAGGAACAGAAATGGTTATGCCTGGCGATGATGCTAAATTTACAGTTAAATTAATTACACCAATCGCAATGGCTGAAAAATTAAACTTTGCTATTCGTGAAGGTGGAAGAACTGTTGGAGCTGGAGTAGTAACAAAAATTATAGAGTAAGCTCTATATAGGAGTGTAGCTCAATTGGTAGAGCGCCGGTCTCCAAAACCGGAGGCTGAGGGTTCGAGTCCCTCCGCTCCTGCCAATTAGAGTAAATAAAAATTATGAAAAACCCTATTAAATTTATTCAGGAAGTAAAACAAGAAGCTTTCAAGGTTTCGTGGCCTACTGGAAAAGAGACCATACAAGGTGCATTAATGGTTTTTGCTATGGCTGTTGTTATGTCTTTATTCTTTTTGCTACTTGATCAAGTTTTAAAGTTTTTCTTAGAATTACTACTTAAGGTAAGCATATAATGAAAAATTGGTTCATAGTTCAGTCACACTCAAACTTTGAAAACAAGGTTTCTGGATTAATTAAAGAAGAGGCCGAAAAAGCTAATATTTCTGATAAATTTGAGGAAATTATTGTCCCCACTCATGATGTAACAGAGGTTAAAAGAGGAAAAAGAATTCAAAGAAAAAAGAAATATTTTCCTGGATATGTTTTAGTAAAGTGTGAGATGGACAATGACATTTATCATATGATAAAGAATATAAAGAGAGTAAGTGGATTCCTAGGTTCAAAAGGAATTCCTGTTCCTGTATCCGATAAGGAAATTGACAAAATTCTAGGCCAAATAAAAGATGGTGTGGCACAGCCAAAATCTGCTATAGAATACAGCGTTGGTGAAAAAGTTCAGGTAGTAGATGGTCCTTTCGCATCATTCAGTGGAATGGTAGAAGATATAGATGAAGAAAAATCTAGACTTAAGGTTTCTGTTTCTATTTTTGGTCGTCCGACACCAGTAGATTTAGAGTATAATCAAGTTGAGAAAGTAAGTTAATGGCTGCAAAAAAAGAAATAAGTGGATTTATAAAATTACAGATTAAAGGTGGTCAAGCTAATCCAGCACCACCGGTAGGGCCCGCATTAGGTCAGCGTGGTGTTAACATCATGGAATTCTGTAAAGCTTTTAATGAGAAAACTAAATCAATGGCAGGAAAGCCAATCCCAGTTGAAATTACAGTTTATAAGGATAAAAAATTTGATTTTAAAGTTAAATCACCTCCTGCATCATTTTTTATTAGAGAAGCAGCAAAATTAAAAAGTGGCTCCAAAGAACCTGGAAGAAGTATAGTTGCTTCAATAACAAGACAACAGGCCGAAGAAATTGCTAAACAAAAAATGAATGATTTAAACGCTTTAGATTTAGACCAAGCAGTTAAGATAATTTCAGGATCAGCAAGATCAATGGGTATTGAGGTTAAAGAATAATGGCATCTAAAAGATTTAAAAAGCTACCTGTAAAAACAAATGGTTTAAATGCAGACTTAATTGAAAAATTATTACCTGAGTTAAAAAAAAATTGTACAACTAAATTTGATGAGTCTTTAGATTTAAATTTTCGAATAAATAACAAACAAAAAAAAGGTGAAGTTAATATAAGAACTGTAGTTAATTTACCAGGTGGAACTGGGAAAAAGGTAAAGGTTGCGGTTGTTTGTGAAGACGCTAAGGCTCAAGAAGCAAAGGATGCAGGAGCCGATATAGTTGGCAGTGATGAATTTATAGAAAAAATTAAGGCTGGTGAACTAAAATTTGAAAAATTAATTTGTACACCTGGCATGATGGTTAAACTTTCAAAACTTGGAAAAGTTTTAGGACCAAAAGGATTAATGCCAAACCCTAAACTTGGTTCTGTATCAGAAAATATTAAAGAAGCTGTAACCAATGCGAAGTCTGGCCAAGTTGAAATTAGAAACGATAAAGATGGAAATATTGGAGTTAGCATTGGAAAAAAATCTTTTCATGATGATCAACTACTAAAAAATTATCATGCAATTTTAGACACTTTAGAAAAAGAAAAATCTAACAACACTTTAAAAGGTGATTTAATTAAAAATACTTTTGCCACATCAACTATGGGTGTTTCTTATAAAGTTAAATTAGGGAAGTCTATCTAGTCATGTTGAGCAAAGAGCAGAAAATAAATTATATTACTGAAATGACTGCTCAGTTTGAAAATAGTAAAGCCATTATGGTAACTCACTATCAAGGTTTAACTATGCCTCAATTAGATGAATTGAGAGCTAAAATGCGAGAAAAAGGAATAGTATTTAAAATTACAAAAAATAGAATTACTAAATTAGCTTTAGCAAAAACTAAATGCAAAGATCTATCAAATTTATTTTCAGGTCCAACAGCAGTGGCATTTGGAGAGGACGCAATTATGTCAGCTAGAATCCTATCTAAATTTGCAAAAGATAATGAAAATCTAAAACTTATCGGTGGAATTATGGATAGTGAGGTTTTAGACCAAGCTGGTGTCCAAAAAGTCGCTAACTTACCAACACTAGATGAAGCAAGAGCTAATATTATAGGTATTTTAAATGCATCGGCATCAAAATTAGTTAGTATTTTACTTGCACGATCAGAAAAAATGAGTATTTTACCCAATGAAAATTCAAAAACACAACCTAAAGAGTAAAACAATATGCCAGATCTTAATAAAATTATAGAAGACTTATCAAGTTTAACTGTAGCAGAAGCGGCTGATCTTTCAAAACAACTAGAGGAAAAATGGGGTGTAACTCCAATAGCAGCAGCAGCACCGGCAGCGGCTGGAGCTGATGCGGAAGCTGACAAAGATGATTTTACAATTATGTTAATATCTGCAGGTGATAAAAAAATTAATGTTATTAAAGAAGTAAGAGCAGCTACTTCATTGGGATTAAAAGAAGCAAAAGATTTAGTTGAAGGTGCACCTAAAGAAGTTAAGTCAGGTGTTCCAAAAAAAGAAGCTGAAGAAATTAAAGCTAAGTTAGAAGCTGCAGGCGCAAAGATAGAACTTAAATAACTTAACTAGGAAAATTTAAAAACTGATTATTTTTAATCAGTTTTAAAACAATTGATGCAAATATCTTTTACTGAAAAAAAGAATGTTAGAAAAAGTTTTGGTAAACTAAAAGAAAGTTTATCTATACCGAATCTTATTGAAGTGCAGAAAAATTCTTACGAAGAGTTAACAGTATTTAATCCTGATGCTGAACTTACAAAAGGTTTTGATAGAGTTTTCAAAAGTATTTTTCCAATTGAAGATTTAAATGATAAGGCAACACTTGAATATCTTTCTTATAGATTGGATAAACCAAAATTTGATGTAGAGGAATGCATTGCTAGAGGTTTAACTTACTCTTCAGCTTTAAAATGTACTTTAAGACTAGTTGTTTATGAAATAAATCAAGAGAACAACACTAAAGATATTTTGTCAGCCAAAGAGCAAGAGGTTTACATGGGTGAGGTTCCAATGATGACCCCAAGTGGAACCTTCATAACAAATGGTGTTCAGAGAGTTGTTGTTAATCAAATGCACAGAAGTCCAGGTGTATTTTTTGATCACGATAAAGGTAAAACTCATGCAAGTGGTAAATTACTATTTAATGCTAGGGTTATTCCAAATAGAGGTTCTTGGCTGGACCTTGAATACGATGTTAAAGATTTTTTATATTTTAAAATTGACAGAAAGAAAAAAATTTTAACTTCAACTTTGTTGTTAGCCCTTGGATACACTAAACCTGATATCGCAGATGAATATTATGGTAAAGAACAATATACTTTTGACCCTAAAACTGAAAAGTGGAAAACTAAATTTAACTCTGAAAACTATAAAACTAAAAATTTCTCAGAAGAAGTTATCGATGAAAAAACTGGAAAAATTGTTATCAAACTAGGTGAAAAAATTAGTTATTTAAATGCAAAAAAACTATCTAGCGATGGATTAAAAAATATTCTAGTTTCTAGAGAATCTTTATACGGTAAATTTTTACACAGAGATATAAAAGTAAATGATGAAGATGAGGGTACATTTAAAATTGGTACTGAGTTAAATGATGCTGTTATTCAAGAAATTTTAGATGCAAATATTAATTCTTTAGAAATATCCATAACTAGCTCAATAAACAAAGGTCCTTATTTGTTAACCACAATGTTAAATGATAAAAATAACACAAAAGAGGATGCAATTACCGAAATCTATAAAATGTTGAGACCTGGTGAGCCACCAACAATAGAAATTGCTACAACAATATTTAATAATCTTTTTTTCAGCTCCGATAGATATGATTTATCAGATGTTGGTAGGGTAAAAATGAATTCTAGATTAAATCTTGAGTGCTCAGATAGAATAACGATTTTAAGAAATGAAGATATTATAGCCATCGTTCATAAAATGTTAGATTTAAGAGATGGTAAAGACGATGTTGATGATATTGATCATTTAGGAAACAGAAGAGTTAGATCAGTTGGAGAGCTTGTAGAGAACCAGGCTCGTATTGGTGTTTACAGAATGGAAAGAGCCATTAAAGAGAAAATGACCACTCTTGATGTGGAATCTGCAATGCCCCAAGACTTAATTAACGCAAAACCATTAACTGTTGCTTTAAAAGATTTTTTTGCTAGTTCGCAGCTATCTCAATTTATGGATCAAACCAATCCACTATCTGAAATTACTCACAAAAGAAGAGTTTCTGCTTTAGGACCGGGTGGATTAACTAGAGAGAGAGCTGGTTTTGAAGTTAGAGATGTCCACCCAACTCATTATGGGAGAATTTGTCCAATTGAGACTCCAGAGGGGCCAAATATTGGTTTGATTAATAGTTTATCAACTTATGCTAAAATTAATAAATACGGTTTTATTGAAAGCCCTTACAGAAGAGTCAAAGATAAAGTGGTTCTTCAAGATAAGATTGAATACTTATCAGCAATAGAAGAAACAAAATTTACTATTGCTCAAGCAAATACAAAACTTGATAAGAATGGAAAAATAACTGAAGAATTAGTATCCTGCAGACATAATTTAAATTTTCTTTTAGCAAAACCAGAGACTATTGATTATATTGATGTTTCACCAAAGCAACTTGTATCAGTTGCAGCTTCTTTAATTCCATTTTTAGAAAATGACGATGGTAACAGAGCTCTGATGGGCTCAAACATGATGAGACAAGCAGTACCTCTTTTAAAACCAGAAGCACCATTAGTTGGCACAGGAATAGAAAGTGATGTTGCTTTAGATTCAGGCGTAACAATTGTTGCTAAAAGAGACGGTGTTGTTGATAAAATTGACGGTAAAAGAATTGTAGTAAAGGTTACTGAAGAAACAGATTTTACTAAATCGACTGTAGATATTTATAATTTGCAAAAATTTAAAAGGTCAAACCAAAACACATGTATTAATCAAAAGCCACTAGTTCGTGTTGGAGATAAAGTTAAATCAGGAGACATAATTGCAGATGGTCCTTCAACAAAATTGGGTGAATTAGCATTAGGAAAAAACGTAACTGTAGCATTTATGCCATGGCAAGGGTACAATTTTGAAGATTCCATCTTAATTTCTGAAAGATGTGTAACTGACGATGTATTTACATCAATTCATATAGTTGAATATGAAATTATGGCACGAGATACTAAGTTGGGTGAAGAGGAAATAACTAGAGACATCCCCAACGTAAATGAAGAAGCTTTAAAGAATTTAGACGAGTCAGGAATAGTTTACATAGGTGCTGAAGTAAATGCAGGAGATATTTTAGTTGGAAAAGTTACACCCAAAGGTGACTCCGCTTCAGGACCTGAGGAAAAACTACTAAGATCAATTTTTGGTGAAAAAGCTATCGATGTAACTGATACATCACTAAAAATGTCTAGAGGCAGCAGTGGTACTGTTGTTGATGTTAAAGTTTTCAACAGACACGGTATTGAAAAAGATGAAAGATCTATAACAATTGAACGTGCGGAAATTGAAGAAGTTCAACAAGATAAAATTGTTGAAGAAGAAATATTAGAGAGAAGTATTAAGCAGAGAGCTTTACAAATTTTATCTGGAGCTTCTTTAGCTAAAAAAATCAGAGATATTGAGGCAGGATCAAAACTTGATTTTGATACTATTAATAAATTATCAATTAATGATGTGTTTAAAATCACAGTAGGCAATGTGAAAGACGAAGCAACACTTAATCAATTAAAAGAACAGTACAATGAAGCAATGCATGATATTACTGAAAGATTTGAAGATAAAGTGTTAAAAATTAGAAGTGGTGATGATCTGCTACCAAGTGTAATGAAAATGGTTAAAGTATTTGTTGCAATAAGAAGAAGATTAAGAGCTGGTGATAAAATGTCAGGAAGACATGGAAACAAAGGTGTAGTTAGTAAAATCGTTCCGGTGGAAGATATGCCTTATAGAGAAGATGGTAGACCTGTCGATATAGTATTAAATCCTCTTGGTGTTCCTAGCCGTATGAATGTAGGGCAAATCTTAGAAACCCATTTAGGATGGGCTTGTAAAGAATTTGGTGAAGAAGTTAAAAGACTAGTTAATGAAAATAATAAAAAGCTAGAAAAGACAGAAAAAATTTCAAAATTTTTGAAATCAGTTTATGGAGAAGAAATATTTAATGAAAAAGTTGAAAAGTTAAGCAAAACAGAATTTAGAGATTTGTGTGAAAATCTTCAGGATGGTATAGCAATTTCTACGCCAGTCTTTGATGGTGCAAAAGAAAAAGATGTAACTGAAATGTTAGAACTAGCTAATTTACCTAAATCTGGACAAACATATTTATGGGATGGTAGAACGGGCGAAAGATTTGATAGACCAGTGACAGTGGGTATAATTTATATGTTAAAACTTCATCATCTAGTAGAAGATAAAATCCATGCAAGATCAACAGGGCCTTATAGTTTAGTTACTCAACAACCACTTGGTGGTAAGGCTCAATTAGGTGGTCAAAGAGTTGGTGAAATGGAAGTTTGGGCACTAGAGGCGTATGGAGCTTCATACACACTACAAGAAATATTAACTGTTAAATCTGATGATGTGGCTGGTCGTGTTAAAGTATACGAAACTATCGTTAAGGGTGAAGAAAATTTTGAGTCTGGTATTCCAGAGTCATTCAATGTTTTAGTAAAAGAAATCAAGTCATTAGCATTAAACGTGGAGCTTAACTAGTTATGTCTAAAGAATTAACAGAACTTTTTAAAGATAATGAAATTTCAGAAGCACAAAATTTTAGTAGTATTAAGATTTCTTTAGCAAGCCCAGAAAAAATTAAATCTTGGACCTATGGTGAAATAAAAAAGCCAGAAACAATTAATTACAGAACTTTTAGACCTGAAAAAGATGGTTTATTTTGTGCAAGAATATTTGGACCAATAAAAGACTACGAATGTTTATGTGGAAAATACAAGCGTATGAAGTTTAGAGGAATTATTTGTGAAAAGTGTGGAGTTGAAGTTACAAAATCTAATGTACGAAGAGAAAGAATGGGGCACATTAATCTTGCAACTCCAGTTGCTCATATTTGGTTTTTAAAATCTTTACCAAGTAGAATCGCCTTAGCGGTTGACATGAAGCTGAAAGAAATAGAAAAAGTTTTATATTTTGAAAATTTTATAATCATAGAACCAGGTTTAACAGGACTTCAAAAAAACCAACTTCTTAATGAAGAGGAGCTAGCAAAATATCAAGAAGAATTTGGTGATGAATCTTTTACAGCAGGAATTGGTGCAGAGGCTGTTTTAGAAATGCTCAAAAATCTTGATTTAGAGCTAGAAAGAAAAAATTTAATTAACTTTATCAAAGAAACTAAATCTAAAGTAAATGAAGAAAGATCAATTAAAAGATTAAAATTGATTGAATCATTTATTGATACGGGTCAAAAACCTGAATGGATGATCTTAACTGTTGTACCGGTTATTCCACCCGAACTAAGACCTTTAGTACCTTTAGATGGTGGAAGATTTGCTACATCAGATCTAAATGATTTATATAGAAGAGTAATTAATAGAAATAATCGACTTAGAAGATTGATGGATCTAAAAGCTCCAGATATCATCGTTAGAAATGAAAAAAGAATGCTTCAAGAGTCGGTTGATGCATTATTTGATAATGGAAGACGTGGCAGAGTTATTACTGGTACTGGTAAAAGACCATTAAAATCTTTAGCGGAGATGCTTAAAGGTAAGCAAGGTAGATTTAGGCAGAACTTATTAGGTAAGCGTGTTGATTATTCAGGTAGATCCGTAATTATTGTGGGACCTGATTTAAAACTGCATCAGTGTGGGCTACCAAAAAAAATGGCATTAGAGTTATTCAAGCCATTTTTATATGCAAGACTTAATAAACTTGGTTTAGCTTCAACAATTAAACAGGCTAAAAAAATTGTGGAAAAAGAGACTAACGCAGTTTGGGATGCTTTAGAGTTAATTGTTAGAGAGCATCCGGTATTACTTAATAGGGCTCCAACTCTTCACAGATTAGGATTTCAAGCTTTTGAACCAAAATTAATCGAAGGTGATGCTATTGAATTACATCCATTAACGTGTGCCGCATTCAACGCTGATTTTGACGGTGATCAAATGGCAGTTCATGTTCCATTAAGTCTAGAAGCTCAATTAGAAGCACGTATATTAATGCTTTCAACAAATAATATTTTATCTCCTTCTAATGGAAAACCTATCATTGTTCCAAGTCAGGATATGATTTTAGGAATCTATTATTTATCATTAGAGCCGTTAACTGACAAACCTGCTGGATATTTTCTCGATGCCGATGAAATAGAATTTGCCTTATCCTCTGGTCAAATAAATGTCCACAATACTATAATCTCAAGATTTGAGACTGTTGATGAGGCGGGAAATAAAAAATTTGAAAAATATACTTCAACTGCTGGCATATTTTTATTAGCCAATTTGCTACCAAAGAATAAAGATATTAAGTTTTCTTTGATAGACAGATTGTTACCAAAAAAAGTTGTTTCAGAAATAATTGATATGGTGTTTAGATTTTGTGGCCAAAAGGCTACTGTCATATTTTGTGATAAATTAAAAGATTTAGGTTTTAAACATGCTTTTAAAGCTGGAATTTCATTTGGTAAAGATGATCTGGTTATCCCTGAGAGTAAAACTCGATTAATTGATGATACTAAAAAATTAATTGCAGATTATGAAACTCAATACTCAGAGGGCTTAATTACCAGAGGTGAAAAATATAATAAAGTCATCGATGCTTGGTCAAAATGTACTGACCGTGTTGCCGCTGAAATGATGAAGGGTATCTCTGCTACCGAAAAGACTCCTGAAGGATTAAAAATTAATTCGGTATTTATGATGGCTGATAGTGGCGCAAGAGGTTCGGCTGCTCAAATGAAGCAATTGGCTGGAATGAGAGGTTTAATTGCAAAACCTTCTGGAGAAATTATTGAAAGTCCAATTATATCAAATTTTAAAGAAGGATTAACTGCGCTAGAATATTTTAATTCTACCCACGGCGCCAGAAAAGGCCTTGCTGATACAGCTTTAAAAACAGCAAGCTCAGGATATTTAACAAGAAGGCTTTGTGATGTTGCTCAAGATTTAACTATTACAAAAACAAAATGTGAAAAACCTGGATTTATTGAAATATCAGAAATTTTAGAGGGTGGTAATGTTGTTGTAAGTTTATCTGAAAGAGCTTTAGGCAGAGTAACTGCCACAGACGCTAAAAATCCAATTAATGGGGACATTATTATTAAAAAATTATCAATGATTGATGAGGCAGCTTGTGATCAAATCGATGCGGCTGGAATTAAATCTATTAAAGTATTTTCAGTAATGACCTGTAGTTCTAAAGAAGGTGTGTGTGCCACTTGTTACGGAAGAGATTTATCGAGAGGTAAAATAGTTCATGTAGGTGAGGCAATAGGTATGATTTCCGCTCAATCAATTGGTGAACCAGGTACCCAATTAACAATGAGAACATTCCATGTTGGTGGTACCGCATCAGTTAAACAGGAATCACAAATTGTAACTAAAAATGCAGGAATTTTAAAAATTATAAACTCAAATATCTTAGAAGACTCTAAGAAAAAATTAATTGTTATGGGAAGAAACACACAATTATCAATTGAAGATGATAATGGAACCCAAGTAGCGGTCTACAAAGTAGGGTACGGATCAAAATTATTTTTTAATAATGGTGATAATATTAAAGCAAATACAAAAATTTGTGAATGGGATCCATATACAACACCTGTTATTGCTGAAAAAAGTGGAATTGCAAGCTATGTTGATCTAATAGATGGTCTTACAATTCAAGAAACGACTGATGATGCAACTGGTATATCATCTAAATCAGTTATTGACTGGAGATCTCAATCAAAAAGTAGCGACTTAAAACCAAGAATTACTTTAAGAGATGAAAAAGGAAATATAATAAAAAAAGCAGATGATAATGAGGCAAGATACTATTTAGTACCAGATTCAATTTTATCAATAAAAGATGGACAAAAAGTTTCAGCAGGAGACGTTATTGCGAGACTTCCAAAAGAAACGACTAAAACAAAAGATATTACGGGAGGTCTACCTAGAGTTGCGGAATTATTTGAAGCAAGAAAAGCTAAAGATAGTGCAATTATAGCTGAGAATGATGGGCAAGTAGTTTTCGGTAAAGAGGTAAGGGGTAAACAAAAAGTTTCAATTGTACCAGAAGATGGTTCTGATCCATCTAATTATTTAATTCCCAAAGGTAAACACATAAATTTTAATCAGGGAGAAAGAATCAAAAAAGGAGAATATTTATTAGATGGTCAACCTTTGCCACACGACATTTTAAGAATTATGGGTGTTAAAGATTTAACGGAATATTTTGTAAATCAAGTTCAAGAAGTTTATAGATTACAAGGAGTTATTATAAACGATAAACACATAGAAACAATTTTAAGACAAATGCTGAAAAAAGTTGAAGTGAAGATTCCAGGAGATTCATCTTATTTACCAGGTGAAATTGTTGATAAAATCAAATTTGATACCAATAATGAAAATCTTAAAGCTGAAGGTAAAACACTAGCGGTAGGTGAAAGAGTGCTTATGGGTATTACTAAAGCATCCTTACAAACAGAGTCGTTTATCTCAGCTGCATCATTCCAGGAAACAACCAGAGTTCTTACAGATGCTGCAATAAAAGGCAAAGTTGATCCATTAAAAGGTCTTAAAGAAAATGTTATAGTGGGTAGATTAGTACCTGCTGGAACTGGACACATTAAGAACAAATGGAATAAAAAAGCTCTCGAAGATGACAATAAATTCTTATCAGATCGAGAAAAAATTGAATCGACTGAAACTCCAGTAAATCAATAAAAACTAACTATAATTTCATAGTTTTAGTTTGACAAAGTCAAATTAATTAGTATTTTGGCGGTGTTTTTGGTTGGAATGTAGTGTTAAGCTTATGCACTAAACGCTGCCACAAATAACCTGCCAGTTATTTTCTTTCAAAAACTTATTAAATATAAAATTTAAAATTATGCCAACTATTAACCAGTTGTTAAAAAATAAAAGAATTAAACAAACTAAAAGGAATAAAGTTCCTGCTTTGGAGAAACAACCTTTAAAAAGAGGTGTGTGTATAAAAGTTTATACAACTACTCCAAAAAAACCTAATTCAGCATTAAGAAAAGTAGCAAGAGTAAGATTGTCAAATGGTTTTGAAGTTACTGCATATATTCCTGGTGAAGGTCATAATCTTCAAGAACACTCAGTAGTTTTAATTAGAGGTGGTAGGGTTAAAGATTTACCTGGCGTTCGTTATCATATCTTAAGAGGTAATCTAGACACTCAAGGTGTAGCGAACAGAAAAAAAAGAAGATCTCTGTATGGAACAAAAAAAGGTAAATAATGTCTAGAAAAAAAACCCAACCAAAAAAAAATGTTGTTCCAGATCCTAAATTTAATTCAACAATAATCCCTAAATTAATAAATAACATTATGTACGATGGTAAAAGGGGCGTTGCTGCAAAAATAGTTTACGATGCTATTGATAAAATTAAAACAAAATCAAAAGATGAGCCAATAAATATTTTTAATGAAGCTATCAACAACATCAAACCTACAGTAGAAGTTAGATCAAGAAGAGTGGGCGGTGCAACTTACCAGGTGCCTATCGAGGTTAAAAGTAAAAGAGCTCAAGCTTTAGCAATCAGGTGGCTAGTAGATTCTGCAAGAAAAAGAAAAGATAAACATATGTCAGATAAAATTTTTAATGAACTGTTTGATGCTTATGAAAAAAAGGGTGCTGCAGTAAAAAAAAGAGAGGATGTGCATAAAATGGCTGAGTCTAACAAAGCTTTTGCACATTTTAGGTGGTAAAAAATTATGCCTAGAATTCATACATTAGATAAGTATAGAAATATCGGGATTATGGCTCACATTGATGCTGGAAAAACGACCACTACAGAAAGAATTTTATATTACACAGGAAAAAGTCATAAAATTGGTGAAGTCCACGATGGCGCTGCAACAATGGATTGGATGGAGCAGGAACAAGAAAGAGGTATTACAATTACTTCTGCCGCAACCACTTGTTTCTGGAACGATCATAGAATTAATATCATTGATACACCGGGTCACGTAGATTTTACAATTGAGGTTGAGAGATCACTAAAAGTTTTAGATGGCGCTGTATGCGTTTTTGATGGTGTTGCTGGTGTCGAACCTCAATCAGAAACTGTTTGGAGACAAGCAGACAAATATAAAGTTCCTAGAATTTGTTTTGTTAATAAATTAGATAGAACTGGTGCAGACTTTTTTAGATGTGTAGATATGATTAGAGATAGACTTGGCTGCAAACCTTTACCAATACAAATACCAATTGGGATTGAAGCCTCACTTTCAGGCGTTGTTGATTTGGTTAAAATGAAGGCACAAGTTTGGAAGAATGAAGCATTAGGTGCTGAGTGGGAATACAAAGAAATTCCTGATGATTTAAAAGAAATATCTCAAAAATATAGAACAGAATTAGTAGAAATGGCTGTGGAACAAGATGAAAAGCTAATGGAAGCTTATTTGAATGGAGATGAGATTAAAGAAGAAGACCTTGTTAGATGTATAAGAAAAGGAACATTAAATTTTAGCTTTGTTCCAATTACTACTGGCTCTGCTTTTAAAAACAAAGGTGTACAACCCTTACTTGATGCTACAATAAATTATTTACCGAGCCCAATTGATATTGGATCTATTAAAGGAACAAAACCTGGTTCTGAAGATGAGATGGAAATGAAATTTGAAGATAGTCAGCCTTTTTCAGCATTAGCATTTAAAGTAGCTAACGATCCTTTTGTAGGTTCTCTAACATTTATAAGAATTTACTCTGGTACTATCAAAACTGGAACAGGAATTTATAATTCATCTAAGGAAAAAGAAGAAAGAGTTGGAAGAATGTTATTAATGCATGCTAATTCAAGAGAAGATATTAAAGAGGCAAATGCTGGAGATATAGTGGCTTTAGCTGGTTTAAAATATACCATAACTGGTCACACTTTATGTGATGAGGATAAACCTATTTTATTAGAACCCATGGATTTCCCCGATCCTGTAATCGAAATTGCTGTTGAGCCTAAAACAAAAGCAGACCAAGAAAAAATGGGTGAAGCATTAGGTAGACTTGCAAAAGAAGATCCGTCATTCAGAGTAACCTCTGATGAAGAATCTGGTCAAACAATTATAAAAGGAATGGGAGAGCTTCATTTAGATATTATTGTTGATCGAATGAAAAGAGAATTTAATGTTGAGGCAAATGTTGGGGCGCCCCAAGTAGCTTACAGAGAAACATTAGAAAATGCTTCCGAAGTAGAATACATACATAAGAAACAAAGTGGAGGAGCTGGTCAATTTGCAAAAGTTAAGTTACTAGTTGAACCTCAAGAGCCAGGTGCTGGTAGATCTGTTGAAAGTAAAATTAAAGGTGGTTCAATTCCTAAAGAATTTATTCCAGGTGTTGAAAAAGGAATAGAAACCGTTTCAGACAACGGAATTCTTTGTGGATTTCCAATGATAGATTTTAAAGTAACAATTTTAGATGGATTACACCATGATGTTGACTCAAGTGTACTTGCTTTTGAACTCGCTAGTAGAGCTTGCTTTAAAGAAGCTTGTACCAAAGGTACTTTAAAATTATTAGAACCAATTATGAGAGTTGAAGTTGTAACACCTGAAGATTATATGGGTGATGTCATTGGAGATCTCAATAGCAGAAGAGGTCAAATTAGCACTCAAGAACAAAGAGGTAATGCAACTGTAATTACAGCAATGGTACCACTTGCCAATATGTTTGGGTATATAAATAGTTTAAGATCGATGTCTCAAGGTAGAGCTCAATATTCAATGTTTTTTGATCATTATTCGAAAGTACCTCAGAATGTTCAAGACGAAGTAACTAAAAAGATTGCTGGTTAAATATGGATAAACAAAACATTAGAATTAAACTAAGGGCTTATGATAATAAAATTTTAGATGCGTCGACTGAAGAAATTGTTAATACAGTGAAAAGAACTGGTGCAACTATTAAAGGGCCAATTCCTTTACCTACTAAAATTGAAAGATATACCGTTTTAAAAGGTCCACATATTGATAAAAAAAGCAGAGAACAATTTGAAACAAGAACACATAAAAGATTAATAGATATAATTGAGCCAACCCCGCAAACTGTCGAGGCTTTAATGAAATTGGACTTAGCATCAGGTGTTGATGTGGAGATTAAAATTTAGTTATGAATGAAATAGCTTTAATAGGAAAAAAAATTGGTATGACCAGAGAGTTTTATAAAACTGGCCAGTCAGTTCCTGTGACTGTTATCAAAATGGAAAAAGGTAGAGTGATAAGTGTAATTGAAGAAGAAAAACGTGGCTACAAAGCTGTACAGTTAGGATTTGGTAATATTAAAAGTTCAAAGCTGACAAAAGCTATGAAGGGCATGTACGCAAAAAAAAGCACAGAAGCCAAAAAAAAATTAAAAGAATTTAGAGTAGAAAATACTGAGAATTATAAAGAAGGTAATGAATTTGGTTTAGAAATATTTAATGAAGTTAAATTTGTGGACACCACTTCTAAAACGATTGGTAAGGGTTTTGCTGGAGCAATGAAAAGACATAATTTTGGGGGTTTAAGAGCTACTCATGGAGTTTCGGTTTCACACAGATCACACGGCTCTACAGGGCAAAGACAAGATCCAGGTAAAGTTTTTAAAGGTAAAAAAATGGCTGGTCATATGGGTGATAAACTTAGAACTATGCAAAATATTGAAATAGTTAAAGCGGATATTGAAAATGAATTACTTTATTTAAAAGGCTCAATTCCAGGCTCAAAAAATTCTGAAGTTTTGGTTAAGAAATCAGTTAAGAATATTAATAGATTAACAATAGGTGAAAAAATTAAAGCAGCTGAAGAAGCTAAGAAAACGTTAGATAAAAAGAAAAAATAATGAAATTAGATAAATTAAGTTTAGATGGAAAAAAAAATCCTATTGAAGTTTTAGATAAAATTTTTTCAGCTAAAGTAAACAAAAAATTAGTTAGTGGAGTTTTATATAAAACTAATGCTAATTACAAAGGAAGACACGCAAAAACTAAGCAACAAAATGAGGTTTCTGGTGCAACTGCTAAAATTTACGCCCAAAAAGGAACTGGTGGAGCAAGACATGCTAGTAGAAAAGCCCCTATATTTGTTGGCGGTGGTATAGCTCATGGTCCAAAAGGTGAGCTTTCTTATAAAAAGAGAAAATTAAATAAAAGTGAGAAAAAATTAAGTATTGCTTCATTAGTTACTGAAAAAAATAATAATAAAGATCTATTAATTTTCAGTGATTTTAATAACGAGATTAAAAAAACTAAAGAAATGAATTTAATTATCAAAAAATTTGATATTACAAATTCGCTAATAGTCTTGGATAAAAACTCAAAAGCCAAAATTGAAAAATCAGCAAGAAATATTCCAAATGTTAAGGTAACAGATGTAAATCATTTTAGTGCCTTTGATATTGTCAAATTTAAAAAAGTAGTTTTTACAGAGAGCTCAATTAAAGAATTAGAAAAGAGATATTCATAATGGATAAATTGCACTTGTACGACAAAATTTTATCTCCATTAGTTACAGAAAAAACAACGATTTTATCTGAGCAAAATAAAGTAGTTTTTAAAGTACCAGCCAGTGCTAATAAAAAAAATTTAAAAACAAATATTGAAAAAATTTTTAAAGTGAATGTAACTAAAATTAATATTATTAATAAACAAAACAGAACCAAAATAACTAAAGGAAAAAAAGTTAAGGTGTCTGGTTTTAAAAAAGCAATAATAACTTTAAAAAAAGGTCAGAGCATAGATCTTACATCTGGAATTTAACTAAATGGCATTAAAAACTTTTAAACCTTACACTAAATCTACCAGAGGAACTATCCTTGTTGACAGAACTGGCCTTTGGAAAGGAAAACCTTTTAAAGCATTAGTTGAACCTAAAAATTCAATGCGTGGAAGAAACAATAATGGTCACATCACATCTAGAAATATGTCAGGTGGTGGACACAAAAAAATGTATAGACTTGTAGACTTTTATAGAAAAAAGTTTGATATGACTGCTATAGTTGAAAGAATTGAGTACGACCCTAATAGATCTTGTTATATTATGCTAGTTAAATTTGAGGATAACACCCATGCTTATTATTTAGCACCACAAAAAATTAAGGTAGGTGATAAAGTTGAAAATGGCTCAAAGAAAGAAATTAAAGTGGGTAATTGTATGCCTCTTCAAGATATACCCGTTGGTATAAATATTCATAATGTAGAAATTCAACCAGGCGGTGGTGGTAAAATGGCAAGATCTGCTGGTACATCTGTCACTATAAGTGGTCTAGATGGTAATTATAGTTTAATTAAACTTTCTTCAGGTGAAATTAGAAAAATTGACTCAAGATCATTAGCAACTATTGGAGTTTTAAGTAATCCTGATCAAAAGAATATTAAAATTGGAAAAGCTGGAAGATCAAGATGGCTGGGAAGAAGACCTCATACCAGGGGAGTTGTGATGAACCCAGTTGATCACCCTCACGGAGGTGGTGAAGGAAAAACTGCTGGAGGAAGACATCCCGTTTCACCTACAGGACAATCAGCTAAAGGTTTAAAAACTAGAGATAACAAACGAACTGATAGGTTTATTGTTAAGAGAAGAAATAACAGAAAGGACACTAAATAATGGCTAGAGCTGTATGGAAAGGTCCATTTGTTGAAGAAAGCTTAATGAAAAAAGTTGATAAATACAAAGTTGATCCAAAAAAAATTCCAATTAAAACATGGTCAAGAAAATCAACAATAATTCCTGATTTTGTAGGTGTAAGTTTTTTAATTTATAATGGTAAAAAATTTATACCAATTACAGTTTCTGAGGATATGGTTGGTCATAAACTAGGTGAGTTTTCACCAACAAGAACTTTTTTTGGGCATACACCAGCTGATAAAAAAGCAAAACCAGCAGTAGCTGCTAAAAAATAATTATGAATAAGACAAAGAAAAAAAATAGAAAAAAAGTAGATACAGTAAAATCTATAAACAATAATATTAGATCGAGCGTTAGAAAGCTTAATCCTATTTTACAAGCAATTGTAGGAAAAAAAGTAGATGTAGCTATTAGAGATTTACAATTTTCTGCAAAAAGAATAACTAAAGATATACGAAAAACAATTAGCTCAGCTATAGCAAATGCAGAGAATAACTTTCAGTATGATATAGATAACTTAATAGTTAAAGAGGCCTATTGTGGAAAAAAAGTTATTATGAAGAGATTTAGACCAAGAGCAAAAGGAAGAGCGGCTCCAATTCTTAAACCATATTCTAGTGTAACAATAATCTTATCAGAAGCAAAAAAAATGGAGAGTCATGGGACAAAAAGTTAATCCGATAGGTTTTAGATTAGGTGTCAATAGAGGGTGGGACTCTGTTTGGTATGCTAAGAAAAAAGATTTTGGTAATTATTTAATTGAAGATTTTAAAATTAGAGAATATATAAAAAAAAATGTGGTTAATTCAGGCGTATCTAAAGTTATGATAGAGAGAACTTCCAACAAATGTTATGTTACTATTTATACATCAAGACCTGGTTTTGTAATTGGCAAAAAGGGTAGTGATATTGATAAAATTAAAAACAATCTGTCAAAATTTACAAAAAATGAAGTAACCCTAAATATTAAGGAAGTTAAAAAACCTGAGACAAATTCATATTTAGTTGCAGAAAATATTTCTCAACAGCTAGTAAAAAGAATTTCTTACAGAAGAGCAATGAAAAGAGCAATGCAGTCATGTATGAGACTAGGCGCAAAAGGTATCAAAGTTTCAATCAGTGGAAGATTGGGTGGAAATGAAATTGCAAGAACTGAATGGTTAAGAGATGGAAGTATACCTTCACACACTTTAAGAGCCGATATAGACTATGCTGAAGCAGAAGCATTAACTACATATGGGATTATTGGTATTAAAGTGTGGATTTATAAAGGTGAAGTATTTGCAAGAGAATTTAGTCAAGAAACTAACAAGGTGACACCAAAAGAAGGTAAAGTATAATATGTTGCAGCCAGTTAGAACTAAATGGAGGAAAGCACACAAAGGAAGAATTCATGGTGTGGCTACACGTGCGTCTAAAATTAATTATGGTTCATTTGCATTGAAAGCAATGTCACCTGAAAGAGTAACTGGAAAGCAGATAGAAGCAGCTAGGGTGGCACTTACAAGACATATGAAAAGACAAGGAAGAGTATGGACAAGAGTGTTCCCAAATATTCCTGTTTCAAAAAAGCCAATTGAAGTTCGAATGGGTAAAGGTAAAGGTAATCCAGAATTTTTTGCTTGTAGAGTTAAACCTGGAAGA
>CAJQSX010000024.1 GCA_905616465.1 uncultured Candidatus Pelagibacter sp.
TTGTTATCAATTTATCTTTGGTATTTATTTGATCCAAGCACTTCCGAATTCCAATTTATAGAAGAAAGAACTTGGTTGGTAGGGTTTGTAAATTACAAAGTTGGTGTTGATGGAATTTCAATATTGTTTATTATTCTTACAACATTTATAACTCCTCTTTGCATTATATCTGTAAACAACACCATAAAAGTTAAGTTAAGAGAATTTTTAATAGCAATTTTAATCATGGAGTCTTTCATGATCGGAGTTTTTTGTTCTTTAGACTTAGTTATATTTTATTTATTTTTTGAAGCTGGTTTAATTCCTATGTTTTTAATTATTGGTATTTGGGGAGGGTCAAAAAGAGTTTATGCTGCATTTAAATTTTTTTTATACACTCTGCTTGGTTCGGTATTAATGTTAGTGGCAATTATATCAATTTATTGGATTGCAGGAACTACTGATGTTGTTCAATTATATGAAATTAGGATCGATGCCAAATATCAAAATTTATTATGGTTAGCATTTTTTAGTTCATTTGCGGTCAAAACACCAATGTGGCCTGTTCATACGTGGTTACCCGATGCCCATGTTGAAGCTCCTACAGCAGGATCGGTATTGCTTGCTGCTATCTTATTAAAAATGGCTGGATATGGTTTTATTAGGTTTTCTCTTGGATTGTTTCCAATAGCTTCAGAAGTTTTTACCCCCTTTATCTACACATTAAGTGTTGTAGCTATAGTTTTTACATCATTAATTGCCTTAATGCAGGAAGATATGAAAAAACTAATAGCTTATTCTTCAGTAGCACACATGGGATTTGTAACACTTGGTATTTTTACAATCCAACAACAGGGTATAGAGGGAAGTATTATTCAGATGATAAGTCACGGACTTGTTTCTGCTGCACTCTTTCTCTGTGTGGGTGTAGTTTATGATCGTATGCACTCAAGATTAATTAGTACATACGGAGGAATAGTTACAGTTATTCCAAAATATTCAGTTTTATTTATGTTATTTACGCTAGCTGCTTTAGGGCTTCCAGGGACAAGTGGTTTTGTTGGAGAGTTTTTAATTTTAATGGGAGCTTTTAAAGATAATTTTTTAGTAGCTGTAATTGCAAGTTTAGGAGTGATTTTAGGTGCCGCCTACATGCTGTGGTTATATAAAAGAGTTGTTTTTGGAAAATTAGTAAATAAAGAGTTAGAAAAAATGATTGATTTAGATAGGTCAGAATACTTTATTTTAATAACATTAGCTATACCAACGTTATTTTTTGGATTTTATCCAGACCCACTTATAAACACAATTGAAGTGTCAGTAAAAGATTTAATTGAAACATATAATTTAAACCTACTTTATAAACCATAATGGAAAATTTACACTTTATCTTACCTGAGATCTTCATCTCATTATCAATAATGTTTTTATTGATTTTAGGAGTATTTAAAAAAAATAGTTCAGTTTTAATACATAATTTTTCTCTAATAATTTTATTCATAACAGCCGTTATTACTTTTAATGAAACAATAGATGTTGAAAAAACATTTTTATTCAAAGGAAGTGTCGTAATTGATTATTTGTCTTCTTTAATGAAAATAATTACACTATTAGCAGCGTTTATTGTTTTGAGTATATCGATAAACTATTTAAAAGTTTTTAATATTTTAAAAATTGAATATCCTATTTTAATTCTAAGCTCAGTGCTAGGCATGATGATAATGATTAGCTCGAATGATTTAATAGTTTTTTATATGGGTCTTGAGTTACAATCTTTAGCTTTATATGTTTTGGCAACATTTAATCGAGATAACCTGAAATCATCTGAGGCTGGTTTAAAATATTTTGTTTTAAGTGCACTTTCTTCAGGGTTACTTTTATATGGCTGTTCATTGATATATGGATTTGCTGGTTCTACTAATTTTGACATTATTGCCACTCAATTAAATTCTAATGAATATATTTTAACATTTGGTATAGTTTTTATTTTAGTTGGTTTGGCGTTTAAGATTTCTGCTGTTCCATTTCATATGTGGGCCCCAGATGTATACGAAGGTTCACCGACAACTGTAACATTGTTTTTTACAATGGTTCCAAAAATTGCCGCATTAACAGTCTTTATTAGATTTTTATATGTCCCATTTTTAAACATAATCGATCAGTGGCAAATGATTATAGTTTTTCTATCAATTGCCTCAATGTTGCTTGGAGCAATAGCAGCTATTGGTCAAACTAACTTAAAAAGACTAATTGCTTACAGCTCTATTGGTCATATAGGTTATGCGTTAGCAGGTCTTGCCTCAGTTTCAAATGAAGGAATACAAAGCTCAATTGTATACATAATTATATATATAATAATGAATTTAGGATTGTTTTCTTGTCTGTTAATGATGAAGAGAAATAATGTTTATTATGAAGATATAACTGATTTGTCAGGTTTGTCTAAAAATCATCCTTTGTTATCTCTATCATTATTAATAATTTTATTTTCATTAGCTGGCATACCTCCAATGGCAGGCTTTTTTGCTAAATTCTACATCTTTAAATCAGTGATAGAACAATCAATGTATTTTTTAGCAATTGTAGGATTGTTATCTACCGTTGTAGCTGCCTTTTATTACTT
>CAJQSX010000025.1 GCA_905616465.1 uncultured Candidatus Pelagibacter sp.
GATTTAGAGAAATATTTTCAGAGATTTTTTGATAAAATTTCCGAAACAATTTCAAGTTATAAAATTTTAAAAATAGATGAAAAAAGAAGATTGAAACTTGAAAAAATTGAAAAAGAAAGAAAAGAAAAAATTGAATTAGAAAATCAAAAAAAAGAAACAGCAATTTTAAAGATTAGGCTTAAAGAGCAAACCCTTAAAGATGAGATAAAGATAGAAAAGCAAAGAACTAAGGAAATTAAATTATTTTTAAGAAAAGAACAGGCTCTTATTCGAATAGAGCAAGCAGAAAAACAAAAACAATTTTTACAACAATTAAAATTAGACAAACAAATTGAAAAATTTAGAGTTAGAGAGGTTAAGGAGCTAGAGAAATTAGAAAAAATATCACTAAAAGAAAAAAGAGAAGATTATGCAGCTTTGCAAGGAAGAATAGAAAAACTTAAAGAAAAATATCGAATAATCAGAGATCAAAAAATAAGAGAAAGAGTAGAGGCTCTTGGAGTTAAGATTCAAGGTGATGAGGATAGAGAAACATTATTACAAAAAGAAAAAGAATACACAATTGTAAGACAAAAGATTGAATTCGCCCTTGAAAGTTTTTACCGGAGCGCAAGTAGTTTAGTTTTTCAGCTAAACAAAAAACATATTACTCGACACATGTCTATATTACGCTGCATAGATAGAAGATTTGAAACAAGTGAAATTTTTGTAAAATGGGATGAGGCTGTTGACGAAGAATGGTTATTATTAATTTATATTAAAAATAATTCTCCTGATGAAGGAATTGTAATTGAAGACAAAACTAATTCAGAGAAAAATATTTCATATGAGTTTAAAAATAATGAAATTTTTAAAGCCTCAGATACTATGGTTGATTCTTTAACTCAGTTAATTGCAAGAAAAAGAGAAAAAAACAATAATTAATTTTTTGAAATTGTATAATAACTGATGTTTCTAGGAACAATTTTTTTGGTGATTCTCTACCTTATTTTGAAATATGTTTTATCATGGATTGCTTACTTCAATAGCCTAGACTCTAGATTTGGTAATAGCACATGGAGATGGAGTTATGATTATCCTGTGATTGGCGAGAGAGATGTATCTGATTTAGATGATAAAAAATTTGTAAGACTTAGAAGAAAAAGAAATAAACTTATTACCATTATGTACACAATATTTTTAGTTTTATTTGTCTCCTTTATGTCTTGGTTGAGTAAATTTATGATATTCATTCTAAATTAGTTTTTATTTGCTTCTTGTTTTTTAGATATAAGAAAAATGCAATAACTTCATATCCAATAGAAAATATTTGAAAAATAACTGGAAGTCTGAAAAAACTATATAAAAATTTATATTTAGGAATTTTTTTCCAAACTAATAAAAAAGCCTCTGCACCGTCAAATATTTTTCCATCCTTTATTACATGCAGTCTTCTTAAAAGAGTTTTATCATCTTTTAATGTTTCATTTTTAGCAGCCACATTATTAGTAATATCTATCCAATCAATTTCTTCAATATTTTGCTTTTTATAGAGATTAATTTCAGCTCTACAAATACTACAGGACTCATTATAATAAACTTTCATAAATTATTTTGTGTAAAAATATTAAAAATCGATTAGTTTGTACATGTGCTAATTACAACAGTTGAAAAAAACTACATAGATATTATTTAGTAAAAATGAGTGATTTCTTTACAAAAACTGATTTAAGTAGAAAAGACGTAGAAAATATTATTTCTGATACTTTGAATAAATGTGATGATGGTGAACTTTATCTAGAAGATTCTAAAAGTGAGTCAATTTTACTGGATGATAATAAAATTAAAAGCTCAAACTATAGTTCAGACCTAGGTTATGGCTTAAGAGCTGTGACAGGAGAGGTTGTTGCTTACTCTCACTCAAATGAAATATCAAAAAATTCACTAAAACAATCATCAGATAATTTGCAATCAACTTTAAAATCAAAAAAAGGGATTTATAACAATGAAATTCCTAAGACGAATGAAAAGTTTTATAAAGATGTTAACCCAATTGAAGAAAAATCACTTAATTCTAAATTGGAACTTTTAAAAGAGGTTAACAATTACACTAGAGCAAAAGGTGGAATTGTTCAGCAGGTCACAGCAAGTTTTGCTGGGGAACATAAATCAGTAGAAATTATAAGATCAGGAGGAGAGGTTTTAACAGATGTAAGACCTCTAATCCGTTTTAATGTTTCGGTAATGCTTGAAAAAAATGGAAAAAAAGAAACAGGCGTATATGGAATTGGTGGAAGACAATCTTATGACGAATATCTTAAAGATGATAATTGGAAAAAAGTATGTGATGAAGCGTTTAGAATTGCATCAGTAAATTTAGATAGTAAGCCAGCTCCTGCTGGTGAAATGAAAGTAGTATTAGGACCAGGTTGGCCTGCTATTCTTATTCATGAAGCAATAGGTCATGGCTTAGAAGGAGATTTTAATAGAAAAAAAACATCAGCATTTCATGATTTAATGGGACAAAGAGTTGCAAGTGAAGGAGTTACAATTGTTGATGATGGTACTTTACATAATAGAAGAGGAAGTTTAACAATCGATGACGAAGGAACTCCCACAGAAAAAACAGTTTTAATAGAAAATGGTATATTAAAAAACTTTATGCAGGATCGTTTGAATGCAAGATTAATGAATACTAGATCAACAGGAAACGGTAGAAGAGAAAGCTATAAACATGTGGTGCTCCCAAGAATGAGAAACACAATGATGTTAAATGGAAAGTACTCTCAGGAAGAAATGATTAAATCGGTTGATAAAGGAATATTTGCTGTAAGTTTTGGTGGCGGTCAAGTTGATATTACCTCAGGAAAATTTGTGTTTAATTGCACAGAGGCTTATGAAATTATTAATGGTAAAATAGGCTCACCCATAAAAGGAGCAACATTAATTGGTGACGGTCCATCAATTTTAAAAGAAGTTTCATTAGTTGGAAATAATATGATGCTAGATCCAGGCATTGGAACTTGTGGAAAAGCAGGACAGGGCGTACCAGTGGGTGTGGCTCAGCCCTCAATTCTTATTGATAAAATGACTGTAGGCGGAACTCAACTATAAATTCTATGGTTAAAGATCAAGATTACTTAAAAAAAACAGCATCCTTCTGTGTTGATCTAGCAAAAAAACTAGGTGCAACAGGTGTTACAGCAATAGTGATAAATTCAATTTCTGAAACAGTAAATTTTAGAAATAAAAAATTAGATGAGTCTGATAGATCAGATAGCTGGGCGGTTGCCTTAGAAACCTATATTGGTAAAAAAAAATCTAGTATAACTTCATCAAATCTTAGCGAGAATAATATTAAAACTTTAATAGAGCGATGTATCGAAACCACAAAAATCACACCTGAAGATGAATTTAATTCTCTGCCAGATAAAGATTTGTTAGCAACAAAAATTATTGATTTAAATTTATATGATGACGACCATATAAGTAATGAAGAAAAAATTGAATATCTAAAAGAAGTGGAGGAAGCTGCATTTGAAAAGAAAGAAATTACTAATACAGAAACTAGTTTTTCAGAGTCTAAATCAAATTTTATATTAGCGAGTAGTGATGGTTTTTTAAATGGACATAAGTCCTCATCATTTTCAGCATCTTGCGTAACTGTTGCAAAAAATGCCAATAACAAAATGGAAAGAGATTATGAATTTACAGATACATGTCATTTATGCGATATGCTTAAACCAAATCAAATTGGGACACTAGCTGCAAAAAGAACAATACAAAAATTAAATCCCCAAAAGATAGAAAGTGAAAAAATTAGTGTTATTTTTGACAGAAGAATTTCAAAAGGAATACTGAGTGTTTTTGCAAGTGCAATATCCGCATCTTCTATAGCAAGAGGTACTTCATTTTTGAAAGATAAGATCAATGAAGATGTATTTTCACCTTCAATAAATATTGTTGATAAACCTAATATAGTTAAAGGATTGGGATCAAGATATTTTGATGCTGAGGGTGTAAAAATGGAAGAATTAAAATTAGTAGAGCAAGGGGTATTAAAACACTATTTAGTAGACACATATAATGGAAAAAAATTGAATTTAAGATCAAATGGCAGAAGTGGTGGAACTAGTAATTTATATTTTGAAAAAGGGTCTATTTCTTATAGAGATCTTTTAAAGTTAAATAATAGAGCTTTATATATTACTGAAACAATCGGACATGGAAACAATTTAGTAACAGGAGATTATTCTGTAGGTGCAACAGGATTTATGGTTGAAAATGGTATTTTTAAACATCCTGTTAGTGAAATTACAATAGCAGGAAATTTTAAGGATATGTTTAAGAATATAACACTAGCTGATGATTTAGAATTTAAATATTCAACCAATGCTCCAACAATGTTAATTGAAGGCATGGTTGTAGCTGGAAAATGAGCAGCTTTTGTGTTGTCGGCTCAGGCATATCTGGCGCAACAATTGCAAATCTTTTAAGCAAAAGACACCTTGTTGATTTATTTGATAAAGCAAAAAGCATAGGTGGAAGGTCATCATTTAAAAGATTAGATAAAGCCATAGGATTTGATCATGGAACTCAATATATTTCACCCAAAAGTCCTGCGTTTAAAAAATTTATTAAAGGATTGATTAGAAAAAAAATTTTAAAAAATTGGAATGGCAAACATTTATTTTTAAATCAAGCCAAAAATGAAAAAAAAAAACACACTAAAGTAATTGGCCGTAAAGGTAATAATGATATTAGCAAATATCTTCTAAAGAATATTAACTGTTATTTTCAAAGTGAATTAAAGAAAATTGATTATAAACAAAAAAAATGGAACCTAACTTTTGCTGATGGTCAAAAAAAAATTTATGAAAAAGTAATTTTAACTTGTCCATTCCCGCAGTTAACTAAATTATGTAAAAAATTTATTAAAAATTCATTCATAAATAAAAAAGTTAAAATGGATGCTAATATTACTGTAATGATTGTAATTAAAAAAACTAATAAAAATATTAGCAGTTATTTTTTTAATGACAAAATTTTGGGCTGGGCTGCCAAAGAAAATAGTAAAAATAGGTTTAAAAGTAATTTAGATTTATGGACATTACAAAGCACATATAAATGGGCAAATAAAAAGATTAACAAAAATAAAGAAAGCAAAGATTTAAATTCTAAAGTTTTAATAGAGCAGTTTTTTAAACTTACAGGTATAAAAAAAACTAAAACTTTATTTTCATTTAATCATGGCTGGAAATATTCATCGAATTCAAAACCATTAAATATAAAAAGTTATTGGGATTCATCATTAAATCTAGGAGTATGTGCAGATTGGTTTGTTGGGCCGAGATTAGAAGCAGGATGGATTAGTGCTATAGATTTATTTAAAAAAATAAAAAAATGATTTAGATAAAAGATTACGTACAAAAAAAATCTAATGCGTTTAAACTAGAAACAATTAAAATTTATAACTAAATTCATTTATATCCTCAATATAATATTTTGAAATTAAGTCATAAGTTTCATTATCGTAATATCTTCGATAACTATTTTTGGTTATAAAATATGGAATCCATTTCTTATATGTATAATAAAAATAATCAGACTTTGATGCATGAACTTTGTGATAAAGTTTTTTAGTGGTAATTTTTTTAAAATCTTTATTTATATTCTCAAATCTTCCTATATGATTTACCTTTAATTCATCCTTAACTTTTAAAAAATTAATCTGATTAACATAATGCACATCTAAAAGAGGAATTAATTTTTCATCCTTATAAAAATTTTTTAAATGTTTATTAATATTGTTTTTTTTTGTTATTACATCTTCATTTAAAAATTCTTTAAATTCAACTTTTCTTAATCCATATGCCTGGCTTCTCCACAGGTACTCTGAGACAATTCTATCATAAGGATTTCTTACAAAAGAAAATATTTTATAATTATCAAATTTATTTTTAGTGATTTCTAAAACTTCTTGTAATGTGAGATGCTGCAACACCTTTTTTTTTGATATTCCATAAAGCATATCTAAATTTGGTTTTAAATCTCCATTATTTTCAGTTCCATAAATTTTTAAAGTTTTTTCAATTGAACCACCACCCGTTTTAGGAATGTGAATAAAAATCAGTTTGTCTTTATGAGATATAGGCACAAATAATAATAATAGGGTTTATATAAAATAAAATATAGTTTATTCAAAGTTTTTTAAACGATATTCCCAAATACCCATCCTCGAGTAAGAAACTCTGATAATCTTACCTATTTTATGGCTATACCAAATATCAAAGTCTAATTTTTTATCTTTATGCAGACTCGAATCTTTAGAGTTGAGTCTAAAACGATCCACTTCATAAACTTTACCATATTGTTCTATTTTTTCTTTGTTAATAAAAGTTACCACCTGTTCTTTTACGCTTCCAGATATTGGGCTAATTTGACTGCTTGCCTGTAAAATTTTGTGGTTCCACCAACCTCCAATAACATTGTCAATGGATGCCTTACCCGTGTACGAAGATCCTTTTATATCAAAATTATTATCTTCTTTATTTATTATTAGATTTACATATTTTTTTTTATTGTTTTGCAAAGTTTTTGAATTATATGAGGTCAATTGATCACCCAAATACTTTTCTTCTCCATAACCTTCAACTTTAAAAACTGTTTTTCCTAGCAGCTTCACAACAAATTTAATTTGATTCGTAACGACTGTCTCTTTGCCATTTCTTTTAAAAAAATAAAAGTTATACCCTATCACCTCTCCATTTCTTAAAACTTCCATTTCTAATTTATTATATCTATTGTAATGCTCCATATGTGAATAAGAGTTTGGAATGAAACTAAATAAAAGCAGACATATTAATAAAGTTTTTTTCATATAGTAATTATAATTATTAAGTTTATTATTTTATATAGATAAAGTATTCAACATTATGTTTTTAAAAATTAAAAATATTCCAAAAGTTTCATGGAGCTCCAATAAAATATATAATTTTAAGCCAAAATTTTCCACATTCTTTTTTTTGTGCTTTGGTTTAATATTGTTTGGTTTGGGTGAGGGGTTATTAATAGTTTCTTCTATGGGTGCATCCCCCTGGAGTGTATTAGCCCAAGGTATTTCTCTTAATGTAAATTTAAGCATCGGAACAATCACATTTATAATAAGTATTGCAGTTTTGATTTTATGGATACCACTGGGCCAAAAACTTGGAATGGGCACTATATTTAATGCATTAATCATTGCATTGATGATTGATCTCTGTATTAAGTTTATTCCAAATCCCACCAACCATTCTCACCAGTTAATTTTATCTGTAGTTTCTGTATTAATAGTTGGAATTGGTGGTGGCATTTATTTAGTTTCAAATTTAGGAGCCGGGCCAAGAGATGGCCTAATGATTGGTTTGCAGAAAAAAACAAATTTACCGATAGCAGCTGTGAGAGCGTCTCTTGAAATTTTAGTTGTTAGTGTCGGCTGGTACTTAGGTGGCACTGCAGGTGTTGGAACTCTACTGTTTGCTTTTGGAATAGGTCCATGTGTTGCTTTAGGATTATATTTAGTTGGAAAAATATTTAACTAAAGTGGTGTTCCAGACTTCTCGTTTTTTTTTCTATCAGTAGGGTTAAGAATAGCTTTTCGTAATCTTAAAGATTTAGGGGTAATTTCTAAAGCCTCATCTGTATTTAACATGCTTAATTGTTCAGCAATTGACATTTGTCTTACAGGTGTTAGCACAACGTTTTCATCAGTACCTTGAGTTCTCATATTTGTTAACTGTTTACCTTTCATAACATTAATGATCATGTCACCAGCTTTTGGAGCTAGTCCAACAATCATTCCTTCGTAAACTGGATCGTTATGAGTTACAAACATCTCACCCCTCGCTTGAAGGTTGAATATTGCAAATGCAACAGCTTTTCCATTAGACATTGATATTAAAGCACCATTTTTTCTTCCATCCATTTCACCTTCAAATTTTCCAAAACCATGAAAAATTCTATTAATTACACCGGTACCTTTGGTTAAAGTTAAAAATCTACTCGTGTATCCCATCAGACCTCTTGTTGGTGCGTGAAAGATTAATCTTTTTTTGTCTTTTCCAGTATCTTTAAGGTCAAGTAGTTTACCTTTTCTTCTATTCATTGAATCAATTATCTTTGACGAAAACTCCTCATCTAAGTCAACCGTGATTTCTTCTATAGGCTCTAGCTTGTTTCCAGCCTCATCTTTTTGATATAAAACTTTTGGAGGGCTTACTGTCATTTCAAAGCCTTCACGTCTCATTTGTGTAAGTAATATTTCAAGCATTAATTCACCTCGACCACTAATAACAAAAGAATCTACGTTAGCATTTTGAGAAAAAGTAATTCCCACATTATTTTGGGCTTCTGTAATTAATCTATCTTTAATTTGTGTACTTGTTAGTTTTTTACCCTCTGTTCCTGCCAGAGGAGAGCTATTAACACTTATTGTAATAGACATAGTGGGGGGATCTATTGGAGTTGCATGGATTGGCTCAGTTACTTCTAAATCACAAATAGTATCTGCTACACTGGCCTTCTCTAGACCAGCAATTATAACAATGTCTCCTGCTTCACCAACTTCGATAGGTACTTTTTTTGTTCCTTCGTATCTAAAAATTTTAGTTAATCTACCTTCATCAACTTTTTCACCCTTGAGATTTATTGCCTTAATAGGCTGGTTGGCTTTCGCTGTACCTTGTGAAATTTTTCCAACTAAGCTTCTTCCTAAAAAACTATCTGCATATAATAAAGTAGATAACATTGCGAAAGGTTTAGTTTTATCAAGGTTAGCGGGTTTAACATGCTCTATAATTAAATCTAATAATGGGTGAAGGTTTTCTCTTGGTCCATCAACCTCTTTACTTGCCCAGCCAGATCTTCCACTGGCATATAAAACGGGAAAATCTAATTGTTCTTCGTTAGCATCTAAGCTTACAAATAAATCAAATGTTTCATCTAAAACTTCATCAGCTCTTTGATCGGCTTTATCCAGTTTGTTAATCACAACGATTGGTTTTAAACCTTGTTTAAGAGCTTTAGCTAATACAAATTTTGTTTGGGGCATTACACCTTCAGCAGAATCAATTAGTAATAATGCTCCATCAGCCATACTTAAAACACGCTCCACTTCTGCAGCAAAATCTCTGTGACCTGGTGTATCTATAATATTAACTCTTGAATCTTTCCAATCTATTGATGCCGGTTTAGCTAAAATAGTAATTCCTCTTTCCTTTTCTAACTCACCTGAATCCATTAAACGTTCATCAACAACTTCATTTTCTCTAAATGAACCACTTTGTTTCATTAGATTATCAATCATGGTTGTTTTTCCATGGTCTACGTGTGCAATGATGGTGATGTTTCTGATGTTATTGCTCATAAATTGTGGCTCTTATACATTAATTCTTTGATTTGAAAACTTAAAAAAAACCATATTAAGCCTACTTTTTTTTGAATGATATTTTGGTTAATTTGATTTATTAATTAATTTTTAAATAATGTCTAAATAATTGATAAAACTTTCAAAAAACACAAAAATAATAGCTATAGACAGTAAATGGTTAAATGTAGTTAAAAATACTAATTGAATAGATTAGAGAATAAATGAAAAAAGATAATAAGAAACTAAATTTTTTTAATAAAAAAAGTAAAGTTGATGTATTAGAAAATTTAATTAATAAAAAATTAAAATTTAACATTCCAAAAACATATTCATTCACAGTTAGGCAATGGAATAATCAAAAAAAATTAATAATAACAGATATTAACAAAAAATTTAAAAATACAAAAAGTGTAGCAATAAGATCCTCATCTAGAAGCGAAGATAATTTAAATAGCAGTAATGCTGGAAAGTTTTTAAGTCTATTAAACATACCAATCATTAATGAAAAAATAATAGCAGCTATAAACCTGGTTATTAAGAGTTATAAAAAAAAGAAAAAAAATGAAGATCAAGTTTTTATTCAAGAAATGATTTCAAATGTATCTGTAAGTGGTGTTTTGTTTACAAAAGACGTGGATACAGGACTAAATTATTATGTAATAAATTATGATGATATAACTGGAAAAACTGACACCGTAACCTCTGGTAGTGGTGCACATTCTAATAGAACCTTATTTATTTTTAAAAAGTTTGAAAAAAAAATTAAATCTCCCAGGTTTAAAAAATTAATCAATTGTGTTATTGACCTGGAAAAAATAATTAACAATAATTCAATTGATATAGAATTTGCTATTACTAAAAATCTTAAACCTTATCTATTTCAGGTGAGACCAATTACTACAATTAAAAAATGGAAAAAAATTTCTGTAAAAGAACATGAGAAGTATTTGTTTAGTGCTGAAAAAAAAATAGAAAAAATATTTAAAGGAGCAAAAGATATTTTAGGAAAGAATACTGTATTGGGGCAAATGCCAGATTGGAATCCAGTTGAGATGCTGGGAAAATACCCTTCAGAGCTATCATACTCTTTGTATAGTAAGTTAATTACAGACAACACCTGGGCAAAATCAAGAGCAATTATGGGTTACAGAAATATGTCAAAACACTCTCTTATGCATCAAATTTGTGGCCAACCTTATATAGACACAAGGTTAAGTCTTAATTCTTTTCTACCAAAAAAACTTGCCCCCATAATTGGGAAAAAAATTATTGATTTTGGGATAGAAGAATTAAAAAAAAAACCACAATTACATGACAAGGTTGAATTTGAAATTTCAACACCATCTTACATATTTGATATAAAAAAAAAACTCTCAAAAAGATTTAGAAATAAACTTTCTAAAAACGAAATAAAAAGATTTATAAAAGAATTAAGGTCGCTTACACTAAACTTCCTTGATGAAGAAAAAGAATACTCTTTATCAAAAGTATTTGATCAAATTGAATACTTAAACAAAGTATTTTCTAATTTTAACAATAAAGATATTAAACAAATACCCAGATTAATTTTTTTATGTAAAAATTACGGTACTTTTAACTTTTCAATTTTGGCTAGACACGGTTTTGTTGCAAAAAGTTTTTTGAACTCTCTAGAAAGTGAAAAAGTGATATCTAATGAACAGGTTGAAAAATTTGAGCAAAATTTAAATACAATTACCAAAAGAATGCTAAATGATTTAGATCTTGTCCAAAAAAATGTAATTAGCCCCAAAAAATTTATGACAGAATATGGACACCTGAGACCTGGAACTTATGACATAACATCCAAAAGATACGACCAAATAAAAAATTTTTATTATAAGATTGATAGAAAAAAAATTAAAAAAGACAAATTTAAACTATCCGATAAGCAAAAAAAAATTATTAATAAACTTCTCAAAAAAAATGAATTTAAAAATATAGATTCCAAAAAATTATTTGATTATATTGGAAATTCAATTTCTTTAAGAGAATATGGTAAATTTATTTTTACCAAGTATTTAAGCTTGATCTTAGAAATTATAGCAAATTATGGATCTAAAAATAATCTAAAAAGAAATGAATTAACAAATTTAAATATTAATAATTTTTTATATAAAAACTCATACAAAAACGTTAAAAAATTAAAAATTTTATCTAAAAATAATAAAATTAAGTATGAAAAAAACCAGATAGTAAAATTGCCGCTGCTAATTCCAGATATTTCACGCATAAGGATTATTCCTTTTCAAGTGAGCTCACCAAATTTCATAACTCGAAAAAAAACACAAGGGCAAAAGTTGTTTAATCCTAATATTAAAAAAATAAAAGAATTATCAAATAAAATCATATTAATTGAAAATGCTGATCCCGGATTTGACTGGATATTTAGCGCTAACATCTTAGCGCTAGTAACAAAGTATGGTGGAATCAATTCACATATGTCCATAAGATGTGCCGAACTAGGAATCCCGGCGGCAATAGGTTGTGGAGATCAAATATTTTCTGAACTTTTGAAAAAAAAATCAATTTATCTTGATTGTTCTTCATCTGCAATTTATTCAATATAATATGAAGATAATTGCTGTTTCACAAAGAATTGAAATTTCTAAATACAGAGAGATCAGGCCACAACTTGATATTAATTTTTTTAACTTTATTGCTTCATCAGGCTACATACCCGTTCCAATTCCATATTATTTATATGAAAAAAAAAAATCTAATATCTATTTAAAAAAATGGTTAAACAAAATTAAACCACATGGAATTGTTCTTTCTGGTGGAGAGGATATTGGATCAAATAAAATTAGAGATATTGCTGAGTATTTTTTGATTAACTATTCAAAAAAAAATGACATCCCAATTTTAGGTATTTGCAGAGGAATGCAAATTTTAGCCAAATACTTTGGCTCCAAATTGTTTAAAGTTAAAAACCATGTTAATAAAAACCATTTTATAAAAAGCCAAAATAAAAAAATCCTAGTCAATAGTTTTCATAATCTAGCAATAAAGAACTGTCCAAAAGATTTTAAGATTAAATTTAAGGCAGAAGATGGCGTGATAGAGTCAATTTACTCGATAAATTATAGAATGGAGGGCTGGATGTGGCACCCAGAAAGATATAAAAAATTTAAATCTTTTGATGTAAAATCATTTAAACGTTTATTTAAATGAGAGCAATTATATTAGTAGCTGGCAGAGGAAGTAGACTGCCTAAACATTTATCAAAAAATCCAAAATCATTTTTAAAAGTTGGAAAAAATACTATTATTGAAAAATTAATACAAAACTTTTTCTTTTTAGGTATTAATAAAATAGCATTAGTAACTGGTTATAAAAAAAATAAGTTTAAGAAATTTAAACTAAAAAATTTTGATAATCCAAGGTGGAAAAATACTAATATGGTTTATTCTTTGAATAAAGCTAATGGCTGGTTGTCCAAATATAATTGCATAGTTACTTATGGAGATATTTTGTATGAAACAAAAGCAATAGAAGATTTAATGAAAGATAAAAATGAAATAACAATCTCATATGACCCTTTTTGGAAAAAACTATGGAGTAAAAGATTTTCAAATCCATTGAGTGATGCTGAAACATTTAAAATAACTAAAAATAAAAGGATTATAGAAATTGGAAAAAAAACCTCTAAATATAAAGATATTCATGGACAATACATGGGCCTGATGCAATTTAAGCCAAAAGGTTGGCTAAGATTTAAAGAATGTTTAAAAAAAGACTTTAATAATAATTTTGATAACTTATATTTGACAGATGTATTTCAAAAGCTTATAGAAAAAATGTTTTTTATTAAAGCGTCAAAATACGATCACAAATGGGCAGAAGTAGACAGTCAAAAAGATTATTTAATAATGAAAAAAATTTTTAAGGACTAAAATGAAAAAAATAGTTTTTATAAGACATGGTAAAGCAGCAATGGCTGGTCAAGATAATGAAAGAGAGCTAGATGAAGACGGAATCATACAAGCTAAATCTTTAAAAAAAAAATTAAATGAATTAGGTTTAGATAACACAAGGGTATATAGCAGTCCCTTTAAGAGAGCTGTTCAGACAATTGAACCTTTTTTGTCTGAAAAAAATGCTAATAAAGCAATAATTACTTCTGATTTGGAAGAAATACATATGCCTAAGGATGAAAAATTATCCAAACATCAAATTATAGAAAAAATGTGGGAAGACGAGCTTTTCAAAGTTGGAAATGGAATTTCACATTCAGAACATTTTAATAAAATTAAACCTTTTTTAGATAAAGTTTTCAATAAATTTCAAAGTGAAAACGAAGATATAATAATGATTACTCATGGAGTATTAATTGGAATTATTTTAAAATTTTTCTTTAATATTAAGTTTGGATTTAATGATTGGAAAAAAATGACAATGCCAGATATATATACGCTCAATTTTGATAAAGATAATAATTTTGTTGAAATGAAACGAGACAATACCAATATAGAAAGGATATTTTCAATATAATGTCAGAAGAAATTTCAAAAGAGTATTTAAAAGAAAAACAATACAAATCTACACAATATTTAGAAGCAAGAATTAAAATTCATCAATTTACAAAAAATAAGATTGGCTTTCATGAGTGGATTTTTGATCAATATGATTTAAGTGGTTTTGATAACCAAGAAATTAAAGTTTTAGATGTTGGATGTGGAACGGGAGTTTTTTGGAAGAAAAACGCAAAAAAATTTAACAAATATAAAATTGATATTGTTTTTACAGATTTTTCTGAAGCTATGGTGGAAAAAGAAAAATTAAACACAAGTGAGCTTGTTGCAAAAAAAAATTACGAAGTTGCCGATGTAGAAAATTTGGAAAAGTTTAAAGGTCAGTTTGATTTAGTTTTATGCCATAATGTTCTTTATCATGCAGAGGACAAAAATAAAGCTTTGAAAAATTTAAATGAATGTTTAAATAATAATGCAAATTCGTTTTGTAGCATCACGACTAACAGTGAAAAACATATGCTTAATGTGTACCAAATAGGAAGAGATTTAGATAAAAACTTTCCAACAGATAGAATTATTGATTCATTCACAGAGGAAGTTGCAGATGAACTGTTAAAAAATCATTTTAAATCTGAAAAAAAAGTAGAGGAAGAAGAACTTAGAGTCACTGATTGGGAAACACTAAAAGGTTTTGTAGCGTCAGGCGTTGAACCTAGAGGAATTAAACTTGTGAGCGATTTTTATGAAAATTATAAAAAAATCTATGACCAAGAATTCAAACAGAATGGATATTTTAAAATTATTAAAAGATCCCCCCTTTATATATGCAAAAAATAAATAGATAGTTAGTGGTTATTTGGATAACAGGTATATCAGCAAGTGGTAAAAGCACATTAGGAAAATATTTTTTTAAAAAATTCAAAAAAAATAATAAAAATACTGTATTTTTCGATGGTGATGAATTTAGAAAAATATTTAATGATGATATTAAATACACTTTAAGAGATAGAGATGTTAACGCAATAAGACTTACCTCATTAGTAAAATATGTTTCAGATCAAAAAACTAATTTGATTGTATCTGCTAATATAACCTCTCAAAGATTTAGAGATTGGTGTAAAAAAAATGTTAAAAATTATTTTGAAATATTCATTGATACTCCAATTGAAGTATTAAAAAAAAGAGATTACAAAAATTTATACAAAAATGCATTTAGTGGTAAAATTAAGAATGTCGTAGGTGTTGATATTAAATTTATTAAACCTAAAAAACCTGATTTAATTATTGATAATTCCAAAACTAAACGTGATTTATATTTAAATTATAACAAGATATTAAAAAAAATTATTAACAGAAAAATTAAGATTTTTTAGATTTTTCTTTTTTAAGCTTCCGTTTTTCTTTTAAACTTAATTTTGATTTTTTGCTAACACTAGAGTCTTTAAATGATTTTCCACTATACCTTTTTGACATATTTTAATTCTATTTTTTCAGTTTAATTGGTTTTCCGTAGGAATTATTTTTTTTAGTTCCCTCTGTTGCCCACCAAATTACCAAAGGAATAATACCTATTAAGGTGATATATAGTAATTGCCACCAACCAGATTTACCAACATCATGAAGGCGTCTTGCACCAACAGCAATTGCTGGAAAAAAAGTTGCAGCAGTAAATAACCAATACATCATTCCATTTCCACTAGTATCTCCCATAGATGCATCCCATACACTTCCTAGAACACTTAATGCAACAGCGAATAATTCAAACCACCAAAACTCAGATCGAGAACTTCTGCCATTAAAGTTAAAGTAATTTGAAAAACAATGTGAAATAGACTGACCAAAATTCATAATCACACCTTACTAATCAATTTTTATTATGTCAAAATTAATTTAGACAAGCGGAAGGGGAATTCATGGAAGCAAAGTACATTGATTGTACATTGAAAGTACATTGAAGAGTTTTAAGACAGGCAAAAAAAAAGGACAGTAAAGACTGCCCTTTTATAAATTTATTTAGAAAGCGTGGGATTACATTCACATTCCTAAAACGAAAAGTATAATAACCACAACAATTTTTAAATCACTACATTGTAACTACGTGAAATCTAACCTCAAATTCGTCCAACTTTTAAAAGATGGCTACATTGAATATACATTGTTGCTACATTGTAAATTGAAGACAAAAAAAAACGCCAGAGTGTTTGATTTCTCTGGCGTTTTTGAATTTTTATGATGGGTATTCGGGGATTACATTCCCATGCCACCCATGCCACCCATGCCACCAGGCATTCCACCTGGCATTCCACCACCACCAGCATCTTTATCATCTGGTTTATCGGCAATCATAGCTTCTGTGGTTACTAGTAGACCTGCAATTGAAGCAGCATCCTGCAAAGCAGTTCTAACAACCTTTACAGGGTCAATAATACCTTTAGCAAACATATCACAGTACTCTTCATTTTGAGCATCATAACCATATGATGTTTTTTTCTGCTCTAATAATTTACCAACTACTACTGAACCATCCACACCTGCATTTTTAGTAATTTGTCTGATAGGAGCTTCTAATGCTTTTCTAACAAGATCTACACCTGCTTTTTGATCATCACCCTTTACTTTAAGTTTTTCGAGATCTTGAGCGGCATATAACAATGCACATCCACCACCTGTTACAATACCTTCTTCAACAGCGGCTCTAGTTGCATTTAAAGCGTCTTCAACTCTATCTTTTCTTTCTTTAACCTCAACTTCTGTTGCACCACCAACTTTAATGACAGCAACACCTCCTGCTAATTTAGCAAGTCTCTCTTGAAGTTTTTCCTTATCGTAGTCAGAAGTTGTTTCATCAGCTTGTTTTTTAATTGAATCACATCTTGCTGCGATATCTGATTTTTTACCACTACCACTTACTATTGTACTGTTATCTTTATCAACTTTAATCTTTTTACAAGATCCAAGGTCTTCAAGTTTAACATTTTCAAGTTTAATTCCTAAGTCTTGAGAAATTACTTGGCCGCCAGTTAGTATAGCAATATCTTCAAGCATAGACTTTCTTCTATCACCAAAACCTGGTGCTTTAACAGCAACAACTTTTAATCCACCACGTAGTTTGTTAACAACTAAAGTGGCTAATGCTTCACCCTCAACATCTTCTGAGATTATCATTAATGGTCTACCTGATTGCACAACAGCTTCTAATAATGGAACCATTGGTTGCAAATTAGTTAATTTAGTTTCATGCAATAGAATGAAAGGATTTTCTAACTCTGTTGTCATTTTATCACTGTTAGTGATAAAGTACGGTGATAGATAACCTCTATCAAATTGCATACCCTCAACAACATCTAGTTCAGTTTCAATTCCTTTAGCTTCTTCAACTGTGATAACACCTTCGTTACCAACTTTTTGCATTGCCTTTGCAATCATTGATCCTATTTCTTTATCACCATTTGAGGAAATTGTTCCAATTTGAGCAATCTCATCACTATCTTTTACTTTTTTTGCAGAAGCAATTAAATTTTCTTTAACATTTTCAACAGCTGCATCAATTCCTCTTTTAACATCCATTGGGTTCATGCCTGCAGTAACATATTTTACACCTTCTCTTACAATCGCTTGAGCTAGGATAGTTGCGGTAGTTGTTCCGTCACCAGCTTCTTCATTAGTTTTGCTAGCAACTTCCTTAACCATTTGAGCACCCATGTTTTCAAATTTATCCTCAAGATCAATTTCTTTAGCTACAGAAACTCCATCTTTTGTAATTCTTGGTGCACCATAAGATTTATCCATAACAACATTTCTGCCTTTTGGACCTAAAGTAACTTTAACGGTATCAGCTAAAATATTGACACCTCTCATCATTGCCGCTCTTGCTTCAGCGTCAAATTTAATTATTTTTGCCATTGTATTTCTCCTTTAAATTAAATTATTTGCTTGAAATACCCATAATGTCAGACTCTTTCATTATGCTGTATTCTTTACCATCAATTTTGACTTCAGTTCCTGACCATTTGCCAAACAAAACTTTGTCACCAACTTTAACATCCATTGGAATTAGTTTTCCATCTTCTGTTTTTGCACCACCACCAATTGCAACAACCTTACCTTCTTGAGGTTTTTCTTGTGCTGTATCTGGGATGATTATTCCTCCAGCAGTTTTTTCACTGCTGTCTAGTACTTCAATTAAAACTCTATCGTGTAATGGTTTAAATTTCATAAAATTCTCCTTTATAATATGACCTTCATATAGATACTGGACCAAGTATTTCAAGACGTTCATCAAAATTACTTCTTAAAAAATATAGGAAATTCAGGGTTTAATGGTTTATAGATAAATTTATGACTAAAAATTTAGATCAAGAAGGATTAAGCTCAATTGTTCAAAATTATAGCTTACTTTATATAGATTTATGGGGAGTGGTTCATAATGGAATTACATTACATAAAGAGGCCATCAGAGTGCTTAATGAATTAGACAAAATTAATAAGGAATACATCTTACTCACAAATGCTCCAAGGCCAAATAATACAGTTAAAGTTTTTCTAGAAAAAATGGGCCTTGATGAAAACATACGAGATCACGTATTCACCTCCGGAGAAGCTGCATTAAATTATTTAAAAAATAATTATTTTTCGCAAAAATTTTATCATATTGGGCCAACAAGAGATTTTGATTTATTTGCTGATTTTAAAAAAATGAAGTCTGAAGATTTAAATAAATCTGATTACTTTTTATGTACAGGATTATTTGATGAGCAGGATAAAGATTTAAATTATTATAAAAAACTTTTAGAAAAAAAAGTTGATAAGAAAATGATTTGCACAAATCCAGATTTAATTGTTGATAAAGGAGATAAAAGAGAATTATGTGCTGGGTCGGTTGCAATGATTTTTGAAAAAATGGGTGGTGAAGTGGTGTATTTTGGAAAACCTTATCCAGAAGTTTATAATCAATCAATTGATAATAAAAAAAAAAAAATTCTCTGTATAGGGGACAATCTTAATACAGATATAAAAGGTGCAAATTTATTAAATTATGAATCATTACTAATTAGTGATGGAGTTCATAAAAAAGAAATTGAAGATAATGGGTTAGATCAAGTTTTAAAAAAATATGAAGTAATCTGTAATTACACTCAATCAAAATTGAAATGGAAAAATTGATAAAAATATATAACAATTTTAATTTAAAAAAAAAACACAAAGGATCAATAATTCTTATAGGTAATTTTGATGGTGTCCATCTAGGACATAAAAAGTTATTTGATTTAGCAAAAAAATATAAAAAGAAATTTAAATTAGATGTTGGTGTTTTAACTTTTGAACCAATGCCTAAGATGTTTTTTAATAAAGAAATAAAAAATTTTAGAATCTCAAATTTAGGCCAAAAAATTAATTTATTAAAAAATTTAGGTGTTGATTTTATTATTACTAAAAAATTTGATAATGAATTATCTAAAACTAAATCATTAGATTTTATTAAAAAAATAATTTTTAAAAAATTAAAAGCAAAATATATATTTGTAAGTAATAACTTTAAGTTTGGTAATAAAAGGGAGGGAGATGTTTCACAATTAATTAATTATGAAATTTCATATGGATATAAAATTATTAAGCCAGAACCTTTAAAGATAAAAAATAAAGTAATCTCATCTTCTTTAATTAGAAATTTTTTAGAAAAAGGTTTTTTAGATAAAGCTAACAGAATTTTAAAAAGAAATTGGTGCATAATAGGTAAAGTTGAAAAAGGAAGACAGGTTGGAAAAAAAATAGGTTTTCCAACATGCAACATAGATATTAAAGATTATGTTTTGGCAAAACCAGGCGTTTATGCAGTTAGAGTTTATAAAAAAAATAGTAAATTGCCCATTAAAGGTATAGCTAATTTAGGATATAGACCCACATTTAACCAAAAGAAGTTATTACTAGAGGTTCATTTATTTAATTTTTCTGGAAATCTTTATAATAAGTATTTATCAGTTGAATTCCTAAGATTTATAAGAAAAGAAAAGAAGTTTAAGAACGCAAAACAATTAAGAAAGCAAATTAAAGGTGATTTATTAATCGCAAAGAATACGTAATGAGCAAATCCCAAATAAACCTACCGAAAACAGCTTTTTCTATGAAAGCCAATTTGTCAATTAAAGAGCCAGAAATTTTAAAATATTGGGATGAAATAAATTTATATCAAGAATTGAGAAGCTCAAGAAAAGGACAGGAGAAATTTGTGCTTCATGATGGCCCACCATATGCAAATGGAAACATACATATGGGTACAGCTCTTAATAAAATTTTAAAAGACATTATTGTAAAATTCCATCAAATGGATGGTAAGGACTCGGTATATGTTCCGGGATGGGATTGCCACGGTTTGCCAATCGAATGGAAAATTGAAGAACAATATAAAAAAAACAAAAAGAATAAAAATGAAGTTCCAATAGTTGAATTTAGAAAAGAGTGTAGAGCTTTTGCGGAAAAATGGATTGGTGTTCATAAAGTTCAATTTAAAAGATTAGGTGTAGTTGGGGATTGGGAAAATTATTATTCAACAATGAGTTTTGATGCCGAAGCACAGATTGTTAGAGAGCTTGGAAAGTTTTTAAAAGAAGGAAGTTTATATAGAGGTTTCAAACCAGTCTTATGGTCTACAGTTGAAAAAACAGCATTAGCAGATGCCGAAGTAGAATATCATGATCACAAGTCTGATACAATTTATGCAGCATTTACTGTTGTATCATCTAAAATAAAAGCATTAGAAGGAAGTGATGTTATAATTTGGACCACAACTCCATGGACTATACCAGCCAATAGAGCGTTAGCATACAATGAGAGTTTAGATTACTTATTAATGCAAATTGATGAGGGTGAGTTTAAGAATAGAAAAATAGTAATTGCAGAGGCCCTATTAGAAAGTGTTGTTAAAGATTGTAACATTGATAATTTTAAAATTTTAAATAAGTTTAAAGGTATAGAGTTTAAAGACTCGGTATGTCGCCATCCTTTTTATGATCTAGGTTATGGACATGACATCCCAATGCTAGAAGCTAGATTTGTAACAACTGAACAAGGTACAGGAATTGTTCATTGTGCACCAAGTCATGGTCCTGATGACTTTAATCTTTGTCTGAACAACGGAATTAAAGCAATAGAAACAGTTGATGGAGATGGTAAGTATACAAAAAATGTACCATTGTTTGAAGGACTTCATATTTTTAAATCTAACCCTGTAGTTATAGAAAAACTTAAAGAGCAAAAGAAACTTTTATCAAATGGTGAGCTGGTTCATTCCTATCCTCATTCATGGAGATCAAAGGCTCCATTGGTTCATAGAGCTACACCACAATGGTTTATATCAATGGACAGTCACAAACTTAGAAGTAAAGCTCTAAAAGCATTAGAAGAAACAGTATTTTATCCGAGCAAAGGTAAAGAAAGACTAAAAGCAATGATAGAGACTAGACCAGATTGGTGCGTTTCAAGACAAAGAGTATGGGGAGTGCCTTTACCTATTTTTGTTCATAAAAAAACAAAAAAAATTTTAGTCGATGACTGGGTTAATGAAAATATTGCAAGCATTTATGAGAAAGAGGGCTCTGATTGCTGGTTTTCAGACGACCCTCAAAAATTTTTAGGAGATAAACACAAGGCTGAAGATTATGAAAAAATCAGTGATATAGTTGAAGTATGGTTTGATAGTGGCTCCACTCATTCGTTTGTTTTAGAAAAAAGACAAGATTTAAAGTGGCCAGCTTCAATGTATTTAGAAGGTTCAGATCAACATAGAGGATGGTTTCATTCTTCATTATTAGAGTCTTGTGGAACAAGAGGTAGAGCACCATTTGAGTCAATTTTATCCCATGGCTTTGTAGTTGATGGCAAAGGTTTAAAGATGTCAAAGTCTGTTGGTAATGTAATCGCTCCTGAGGATATTCTTAAAAAATATGGTGCTGATATTTTAAGAATTTGGGTTGCCTCATCAAACTATGCAGAAGATTTAAGAATTGATTATTCAATTTTAGATCAACACGCAGATTCATATAGAAAAATTAGAAATACATTTAGATATTTGCTTGGAAATATTAATGATGATTATGAAGAAATTAACCTAGAAAAAATAGATATCAAAAAACTTCCTGAACTTGAACAATTTATGCTTCATAAAATTTATTCACTTGATGAAAATTTTAAAAAATATTTTAAGAATTATGATTTTCACAATCTTTACAAAGAACTGCTAAATTTTTGTACTGTTGATCTTTCGGCATTTTATTTTGATATTAGAAAGGATTGCTTGTATTGTGACACGATAGAATCAAATAAAAGAAAGTCAGCAATATTAGTGCTAAAGATAATTCTCAACGCACTTTTAAAATGGTTTGCTCCAATACTTTCTTTTACAACAGAAGAAATATTCAAATTAGTCGGTAATAAAAAAAGTATTCATTTAGAAAAATTTATTAATTTTCCAGTTAATTTCAAAAATGATAGTTTAAATTTAAAATGGTTGAAATTAATTAAGATAAGGGATGTATGTAATTTAAGTATTGAAGAAAAAAGATCGGCAAAAATTATTGGCTCAAGTTTAGAGGCCTCACTTAAGATTAAATTAGATAGTGAGAGTTTTAAATTAATAAAAGATATTGATTTATCAGAATTATGCATCACGTCATCAACTCAAGTTGAAAAAACTGAACAAAACGAAGTTTTAGTTGAAACAGAAAAAGCCAAAGGTAATAAATGTCCTGTTTGCTGGAAAATAAGTCCTCAATCATGTGAAAGACATGATGTTTAATGGAATGTTAAAAAGAAATATATCTAGTTTAATAATTATATTTATAATTTTTTTTTTAGATAGAGTTAGCAAATATGTTATTTTAAATTTATCACAACCTCTGGCTGAACTAAATTTTTCTGTTACATCATTTCTTAATTTTAATTTAGTGTGGAATAACGGAATTGCTTTTGGATTGTTTTCATTCGATCAGAATATTTATTATAATGTGATTACATCAATAATAATATTAGTAACATCGACAATAATTTGGTTTGCATTTAAATCTAAAGGGTTAGAAAAAATTAGTTATTTGATGATTGTAGGAGGATCTTTTGGCAATATATTTGATAGACTCTATTATTCCTCAGTAATAGACTTTATTGACATAAGTTATAATAATTTTCATTGGTTTATATTTAATGTTGCTGATATATTTATTTCTATAGGAGTTGTTGTACTAATTGTTTTAGAATTTTTGAAAACTAAAAAAATATGAAAAAAGTTTTAAAGATAATTATTATATCCTTAGTTTTGACATCATGTCAGTCAACAAGGGATGCTTTTTCTTTAAAGAAAAAAAATAGTGCAGACGAATTTCTTGTAGAAAAAAAAAGCCCATTAGTATTGCCCCCAGAATATGGTAAATTGCCTTTACCTAAGGATATTGAAAATAATGACAATCAACTTAATGGCGAAAGAGATATTAAAAATTTAATAATCAATGACAAAAAAGTTTTATCAACAAAAGTAAAAAAAAGTACAAAACCCACTTCAATAGAAAAATCAATTTTAAAAAAAATTAAATAGACTAAATGTTTGTTAAGCGTATAAAAATTAAAAATTTTTTTTATAAAAAAAAACCAATAATTAAAAAAGAAAAAATTTTAAATTTATTCAAAAATTTAATTAATAGTGATAATCATATTTTATCTTCCATGGATAAAAGTTATATTGACTCTTATACCAAAAAAATTATCTCAAGTTCAAAGAATTTAGGTAATGTTAATTTGATAGGTATAGGTGGGTCAGCTCTTGGAGCTAAAGCAATTTATAATTTTTTAAAACCAAAAAAAAAATTTAATTTTATAGATAATTTTTCAAATTTTTCACATAAAAAAAATGATAGAAAAAATATAAATTTAATTATTTCTAAATCAGGTAATACGCTGGAAACAATATCTAATACAAATATATTAGTTGATAAAAGAAAAAAGAATATTTTTATTACCGAGAATAAAAAAAGCTATTTAATGAGTTTAGCAAGTAAGCTAAAAGCCGAAGTCATTCATCATAATAATTTTATAGGGGGAAGATATTCTGTTTTATCTGAAGTAGGAATGTTACCAGCAGAATTAATGGGATTTAAGCCAGAAAAATTTAGAAGGTTAAATTATTTATCAAAAAATAAACAATTTGTTAATTCATTAATTCTAGGTGTTTCTAATATTTTGACACTTAATAAAAACAATATAACCAATTCTATTATTTTAAACTATGATGATCGATCAAATGATCTGTTCAGCTGGTACCAACAACTAGTTGCCGAAAGTTTAGGAAAAAAAAACAAAGGTATACTTCCTGTGGTATCTGTTATGCCTAGAGATAATCATAGCCTAATGCAATATTATCTTGACGGTGTCAAAAATAATTTTTTTACTCTTTTCTTTGTAAAAGAAAAAGATTCAAAAAAAATAAAAAATAAGTCGATTTTGAAATCACATTTTTATCTTAAAAATAAAAGTTTAAATGATATTTCCTTTTCTCAGTTCTGCGCCACTGAAAAAGTCTTTAAAAAAAAAAATATACCCTTTAGAAGCTTTATAATTAATAAAAGAAATGAGGAAATTTTAGGTGAACTTTTTACGTTTTTTATTCTTGAGACAATTTTGTTAGGTATGGCAATGAAAATTAATCCTTTTAATCAACCAGCTGTGGAGTTGATCAAAACTGATACTTTAAAATTCCTAAAGAACAGCTAATTACCAAAACAAATTTTAGAAATACCATAAAAGCGTTCTTCAAAAATATTAATTTTCTGTGTTAGCTTCACTAAATCTTTTTTATGTCTATGTATTATTATTATTCCATTTTTATTAAGAAAATTATTTTCTACAATTTTTTCAATAATTTCATTTATTTTTAGTTCTTTGTATGGTGGATCAATAAAAATGATATCAAATTTTAAAAGATTTTTTTTGTTTAATTTGAAAAAATTAAAACAATCATCTTTGATAATTTCATAATTATTAATTTTTTTTAAAGATCTTACATTTTTTTCTAGGACTTTTAGTACTTTGGGGTAATTTTCTAAAAAAGATACTTTTTTTGCTTCACGAGATAAACATTCTATTCCAAAAGAGCCTGAGCCTGAGAATAAATCTAAAACTAATGAGTTTTTAATTTTAATATTAATCTTATTTGAATGTTGAATTAGATTGAAGATGGACTCTTTAACAAGATCTTTTAATGGTCTTGTATTTTTATCATTAGGTAAAAATAGTTTTCTACCTTTAAAAGCTCCACCTATAATTCTCATTAATCAATAACTTTAAATCCTATATCTTTTCTATAAAAACCATTTTCCCAATTAATCCTTTTAATTAGAATTAGAACGGCTTCCCTACTTTTCTTAAAACTACTTGATTTAGCAACAAGATTTAAAACACGACCACCATTTGAAACAATTTTAGAGTCCATAATTTTAGTCCCAGCATGAAATATAAATTCATTTTTTGTTAGAACAATTTTATCTAAATTTTTAATCTCTTTATTACTTTCATAAGTTCCAGGATATCCATTTGAACATTGTACAATTGATAATGACTTACTATCGCACCAGTTTATATTTATTTGATTTAATTTTTGATTAATAACTGCTTCTATTATTTCAAGAAAATTAGTTTCAAGTCTAGGCAAAATTGTTTGACATTCAGGATCACCCATTCGGACATTGTATTCAATCAAGTATGGCTCTCCCTCGATAATCATAAGACCAGCATATAAAAATCCTTTAAAAAATGTATTCAAATTTTCTAAAGCTTTTAAGGTAGGCTTAATAATCTTATCTAAAATTTTTTTATCTAATAGATCATTTTCTAAACGAGAAGGTGAGTATGCCCCCATACCGCCTGTATTGAGCCCGGTATCACCTTCACCAACTCTCTTATGATCTTGCGCTGTACCAAATTTTTTAATATTTTTTCCATCTGAAATTATAAAGAAACTCATTTCTTCGCCTTTTAAAAATTCTTCAATTAGTAGCTCATTTGCTTTTCCAAATTTTCCATTAAATATTTCTTCGACTGCTTGCTGTCCTTGATTTTTATTTTCACAAATATAAACACCTTTTCCAGCAGCAAGTCCGTCTGCTTTGACTACTAAAGGAAATTTACATTGATCTAAAAAATTCAAAGCTTTTTTTGTATTTTCAAAAACACCAAATTTAGCAGTTGGGATTTTATATTTTTTACACAAATTTTTGGTAAATATTTTAGATCCTTCTAATTTTGATGCTAGTTTGCTTGGACCAAATACTTTAATTTTATTTGTCTCTAAAAAATCAACCATACCATCAACCAATGGTTTTTCAGGGCCAATGATTACGATATCAATGTTATTTTTAATAATAAATTGCTTTAATAACTCAAAATTGTTTATGTCTAAATTAACATTTATTGCTATATCGTGGGTTCCAGCATTTCCGGGTATACAAAAAATCTTATCTACTTTTTTTGATTTTTTAATTGCATGGCATAAAGCGTGCTCTCTTCCCCCACTTCCAATTATTCCAACTTTCATATAATGATATATAAACTAAAAATGTTTAAAAAATTAGCTAAAATAAAATATTTACCAAATAATTTTAAAATTATTGAAGAGGGTGATTATGTAATTTGTTCAATATCAGGTAAAAAAATTTCTTTAGATCAGCTAAATTATTGGAATGTTGAGTTGCAGGAGGCTTATTATTCTTATGTAGAGGCTTCAAAAAAAAGGGAAAAAAATAATTAAATTATTTCCATCTATCATGTGTCCAAATCCACTGTTCTGGATTTTTCAAAATCATTGTTTCTAAAACTTTATTAAGTTTGAGAGTGATATCGTGAACACTTTCATCGTTAGAAAATTTTAATGGGTTAGAGAAATTGATAGTAAAATTATTTTCATTAAATCTTTCAACATAAACAGGCACTACTTCAATATTAAATTTTTTAACAAACTGTGCAGGTATAGTTGTTGTTAAAGCCTCTTTATTAAAAAATTTACAAGCAATTCCCTCAGAAACTCTCTGATCTATCATCAACGCTAAAGAAATTTTTTTTTTAAAACATTTTAAGAGCTCCTTAGTTCCTGAAATTCCTTTTTTTATTTGATGTTTACAAATATATTTTTTTCTTATTTTTTCCATAATGGGATTTAAAAATTTGTTGTTTAAAGGTCTATAAATGGTAGCTAAATCTACTCCAGCTTTTTCAATTTGCATTGCCATCAATTCAAAGTTATTAAAATGACCTGAGACGAAAATAACAGGTTTTTTATCCAGTATTATTTTTTCTAATATTTCTATATTAATAATTTTTATTTTTTCTTGGTATCTTAAGTCAGTTCTAAAGTTTTTTATAAACATGTATTCGGCAAGTATAGCCCCATAATTATTCCACATTTTTTTTAAGATATTATTTATTTGATTTTCTTTTAAATTAGGAAGCGCACTACTTATATTTGAATGGCTAGTTTTATTAGACCTAAATAAAGGGCCAAATATTCTTGCAATATAACCAGATAAAATTGTTGAATATTTTAAACCTAAAGTTTTAAATATTGTAAATAAAAATACAATAACAAAATATTGAATAAAATATTTAATTTGTTTCATAAAATTTTGATTTAATAAAATTGAGTAATTTATTCTTATTTTCAAATTTTAAATTGATCTTTAAAAATTTAATATTGTTATTATTAAACTTATTAATTTTAACATAATCTTTTTCAGAAGTAATAATTTTTGCATCCATTTTTTTGGCTAAATTTTTAATCTTTTCTATATCTTTATCTTTGTATTGATAATGATCTGGATAGATAATTTCTTTAATAATCTTAAATTTATTTTCAATTAAAATTTTTTTGAAACCATCTGCGCTTCCTATACCTGAGAATACTAAAAAGTTATCCTTTTTGTCAAATTTTTTTGAATTAACTACTTCAAATTTAGTCTTAAATATTTCAATTTTAGGGTTGGTTTTTTTTATTAATTTAATTAATTGTTTACTTTTTTTTTCTTTACCTTTTAAAAAAACACCATCATATTTTTTTAAACTGTTTAATTTTTCTCGCAAGGGTCCAGATGGTATTAATCTACCATTTCCAATCCACTTACTGGAATCAAAACAAACAAATTTTAAATCATAATCTACATGCTTGTCTTGTAAACCATCATCAAATATTAATATTTTTTTTTTAAGATTAATTGCTTTATTAATTATTTCCTCTCTAGTTTTACCTAAAATTAAATTAGTTTTTTTTAGAAGATTATGCTCATCTTTTTGTTTTTCATAAAATTTTTTGGCAGTTGAAATATTTTTATTTAATTTTTTTAATATATTATACAGAGAAATAGTGGTTGGAGTTTTGCCAGTACCCCCTAAGTATATATTTCCAATACATAAAGTTTTAACTTTGTCACTTTTTTTATTAATTTTTTTATTTAGTAAAAAATTGTTAATTTCTATTGGAATAGTTAATGGCAATAAAATATTTGATATTAGATTTGGCTTTTTATAATCCCAAAATAAAGGCTTTTTAAATTGCATTTTTTAAAAAAAAATTAATCTCTTTGTGTGTATCCCTTAAAATTTTTTCACCAATATTGTTAATTTTATATCTAATAGCTTTAGAAGAACTTTTTTTTTGGTTAAAAAGAGCATCTAATTTTTTTTCAAATTCTATTTTTGTTTTTACTAAATGTGATATTTTATTTTTGTTTAAAAATTCATAAATCTCGTTAAAATTTGTAATATTTTCACCATGTAAAATATTACAACCAAATCTAGCTGCTTCCAAAGGGTTTTGTCCACCGCGATTTATAATTGAACCACCAAGAAAAACATTTTTACAATTATTATAAAAAGATTTTGTTTTCCCATATGAATTTACTAGATAAATATCTGTCGAAGGGTCAATTAATGATGACGGTTCATCTAGGTGAATCTTTAGGCTTAGATTAGCTAACTCCTTTTTTATGGACTCAACTCTATTTATATGGCGTGGAATAATAATCGTTAATAAATCTTTATATTTTTTTTTCAATTTTTTGTGAATTAAGCCACAAAATTTTTCTTCATTAAAATGAGTACTAGATGCACACCACACCTTTTTTGATTTAATAAAATTTTTGATACCTTTTTCAACATCATCTATTTCTCTCTCTGATTGAGTATATTTTAGATTGCCAATATATTTTATTTTCTTTGCTCCAAGTTTTTGTAAATATTTTATTGACTCATTGTTTGATGAAAGACACAAATTAAATTTATTGAATATTGTTTTGGCAAAACCTGAAAACATTAGCCATCTTCTAAATGTTTTTTTTGTAATTCTCCCATTTAAAAGAATAATTGGTACTTTGTTATTTTTTAAATTTAATAACATATTAGGCCATATTTCAGAATCAATAAAAAGTGCAACTGAAGGCTTCCAATAACTTAAAAATTTTTTAGAAAGAAAATTTACATCAATAGGAAGAAACTGATGAATGACTTTATTGAATTTAAAATTACTTATAATTTTTGACGAACTTAATGTATTTGATGTTATTAAGATCTGTTTTATCTTTTTATTTTTGTTTAATTTTTCCACAAGAGGTACAATACTTTGTAATTCACCAACACTAGCTCCATGAAACCAAATAAGTTTTCCTTGATTTTTTTTTTTTGAAAAAAAACAAAACTTTTCTTTGAATCTTTTTAAATCCTCTTTCTTTTTTAACAACCTGATAATTAAAATAATTGGAGATAAGATAAAAATTAGACTTGCCAGCAGTCTATAAAAAATTAACATTAATTTTGTTTAATCTGTTTTTGATAAAAGTTTTTATAAATTTCTGATGTCTTTAATAGCTCAACATGTGAGCCATGACTCACAACTTCACCACCATCTATTACATAAATTTTATCTGCGTTTAATATCGTGGATAATCTATGAGCAATAACTATAGTTGTTCTCCCTTTCGTCAAGTAGCTTATTGCATTTTGAATTTTACTTTCTGTCTCTGCGTCTAATGAAGAAGTTGCCTCATCCAATAATATTATAGGACTTTTTTTGAGAATTGCTCTTGCTATTGATAGTCTTTGCTTCTCCCCACCAGAGAGTCTAACACCATTTTCGCCAATCTTAGTCTCATACTTATTTGGAAGTTTTTCAATAAATTCATCAGCAAAAGAATGCTTAGCTGCCATTTTAATTTCTTCTTCTGTGGCATCTAGATCTGCATAAGCAATATTATTTTTGATAGTATCATCAAATAAAGTTGTATCTTGGCTTACAAGAGAAATTGCTTTTCTAACAGAATGTACTGAAGAAGTATAAATAGATTGTTGGTCAATTTTGATATCACCATGTTTTATGTTAAAGAATCTAGGTATAAGGTTTAGAATTGTTGATTTACCCGCTCCACTTGGACCTACTAGAGCTGTCATTTTTTCTCCTGAAAACTTTAAATTGATCGATTTTAAAATATTAGCTTCTTCTGAATAATTAAAACTTACATTTTCAAAAACAATCTCACTTTTTTTTAATTCTAAATTTTTTACATTTTCTTTATCTTTGATTTCAGGTTCACTATCAATTATGGGTAATACTCGTCTTGCACCCGCTAAACCTTGTTGAATTGAAATGTTGACAGTAGCTAACGATCTCACTGGCTGGTAGGCCAACATCATTGCAGCAAGAAAAGAAAAAAATTTGCTGACTTGAAGTTCGTTGTTGGCAACCAGGATAGCTGAAGCGTAAACTAAACAAGCTATCATTATACCTGTTAAAAATTCCATAATTGGTGAAGCTCTCATTAATACTTCGCTAATCTTTTGAGCTTTTTCTTTTAACTCCTCAATAACGATCAACGCTCTTTTTTTTTCATATTCTTCTTTTTGAAAAATTTTTATAATTCTATGGTTTTTAAATACTTCAAATAAATAACTCATAAAAGTACCCGTTTTAAGCATTTGTTCGTCAGTTACTTTACGTATTCTTTTTCCTAAAGTTGCGGCAGCACCACTTGCTAGGGGTATCATTATTATTGCTATTAAAGATAATTTCCAATTTTGATAAAACATTAAACCTAATAATGCAATTAGAGTGAAACTATCTTTAAACAGATTTAAAATTGCAATACTAACAAGATTTGTAACCATACCTATATCGTTGGTTAGATTGGTAATAAATTTTGCTGAATGTTTGTTGTCAATTACTTTTGTGTCTGCATTAATTAAAGATTTAAACATATCAACCTGCATATCTCTTCTAACATTTTGAGAAACTCGAATCATAATAATTTTAGCAAGGTATAAAGAGAGTCCTTTCGTAGCAAAGGCTAAAATAATTAAACCTGGAATTATAAATATCAATTCTTGGTTTTGATTTATGAAAAGTTCATTTATTGCTGGATCTAATAAATAGGCAACTGCAGCGGTGCTACCGGCCAATACCATCGTTAATAAACCAGATAGTAAAATTCTGTTTATATATTTCTTAGTATAGCCATTAAACAATCTCTTTATTGTGGGGTAGTCACCTTTCATCTAAACTTTTCCTACTAACAAGCTTATAAAAATTAATATACCTAAAAAATTATTAGATTTAAAAATATTAAGACAGCTATTTGTTTTTTTAATATCTAATTTATAAATTTGAAAATAATACATTTGTAAAACTACCATAATTAAAAATAAAAAATAAGTTAGATTAAGTTTTAGTAAAAAACCAATAATAATCAAACTTACTAGAAAAATTGAGTAACATATTTTTAAAAATAAATACGGATAAAATTTAAATTTTATTGATGTTGACTTTAATCCTATTATTTCGTCATCTATCATATCTTGAAACCCATATATAGTGTCAAATCCAAGTGTCCAAAAAATGGCTCCAAAATAAAAAACAATAGGCACAACATTTATTTCATTTGTAATAGCGGTCCATCCTAGAATTAGACCGTAATTAAAAGTAATACCTAAAAAAAGCTGAGGCCAATAGGTGTATCGTTTCATCAAGGGGTAAGTAAATGCTAATGGCATGGACCCTATAGCAAGAAAAATTGTTAGAAAATTAAATTGTATTAAAACTATAAATGCTATTAGACATAAAAGTGCTGAATAAAATAAACCTTGAACTACCGAAACTTGACCCGAAGCAATCGGTCTGTTTTTTGTTCTTGAAATTTTTCTATCAAATTTTCTATCTATAACATCATTAATAATGCAGCCTGCAGATCTCATTAATATTGCGCCAGCTAGAAATAAAGTTAGGTAAAAAATATAGGTGATTTTTTCACCAGAAAAATCGTACGCAACTGTTAAACCCCACGCACAAGGCCAAAACAAAAGCATATACCCAATCGGTTTTTTTAGTCTAGTTAACTCAATGAAAAGATTAATTTGATTCATAAAATTCACTTGTAAATAGCAAACACAAGATTGATAATCAAATTGATTCGTATGAATATAGATTACACAGTAACAGCATTGATGTTTCCAGCCATACCTTTGCTGATGAACATCTATAGCAATAGATTTCACTCATTAAGTAAATTGATTAGAGAGCTTCACGATGAGCATGTTTATGAGAATCATATCCCTCATGAATGGAAAAAACAGTTTATTAATTTAAGTGGAAGAATTACTCTTCTTAGATGGACCATCATGTTTGCGGCATTTGGCTTTTTATTCAACATGCTGACAGTACTAGGTCTTTATATGAATGAAATTTTTATAGCTAGGTTAATTTTTGGATCATGTTGTCTTTCAATGATTATTTCTATAATTTTTTTTATAAGAGAAATTCATGTTTCAACAAATGCTTTAAAGCTACATATGTCTGACATGGATGTTGACCTAGACTAATTAGGAATGATTACCGCAGGACCTGTTAACGATCTTGCTTCTAATTCTTTATGAGCTTTTTTTGCTTCACTTAAAGAATATTTTTTAAAAACTTCAACTTTAAATTTTCCAGATAATACAGCATCAAAAACTTTTTTTGCAGATGCAACCAAATCTTCTCTTGTCATTGTATAATGTGCAATTGATGGACGGGTAAAAAATAACCCCTTTGCATTAATATGTTTCTTAACGTCTATAGTGTCAACATAGCCTGACGCATTACCAAATGCTACCATCATGCCTCTAACTTTTAATACTTCAATTGATCCATCGAATGTTTTTATACCAACACCATCATAGACAACATCAACCCCATTTTTACCTACAATTTTTTCTACCTCTTCAACAAAATTTTTATCAGTATAATTTATCACATGATGACAGCCATTTTTTTTAGCAATAGCTTCCTTTTCTTTAGAGCCAACCGTTCCGATAACCTCAGCTCCCAACGCATTAGCCCACTGACATAAAATTTGACCAACACCACCAGCTGCTGCATGGTATAAAACTTTATCACCTTTATTAATTGGGTAAGCTCTGTGTAATAAATACTCAGCAGTAATTCCTTTAAGCATAATACAAGATGCAATTTCATCTGAAATTCCGTCAGGAACTAAAACTAATTTTTCTTGAGGAAATAATTGTTTTTCAGAATAACTCCCAATTGGCATTGAAGAGTGAGCAACTCTGTCACCAACTTTAAATAGGTCTACTTCAGAGCCAGCTTCTTCAATTATTCCACATGCCTCTAAGCCAATCCCACTTGGAAGGGGAATAGGGTACAAACCTGTTCGGTGATAAACGTCAATATAGTTAAGACCAATTGATAAATTTTTTATAAGAACTTCTCTCGGACCTGGTTTTCCTATTTCAACATCCTTAATCTTTAAAACTTCAGGACTACCAAATTTTTCTATTTCAATTTTTTTCATTATTTTACAAATGTACCGTTATGATAATCTTGCACAGCTTGCAAGATTTCTGCTTTAGTGTTCATTACAAATGGACCACCTCTTGCAATAGGTTCTCCTATTGGCTTACCTGATATAAGTAAAAATTTAGCTTTAGTTAAACTGGAAACTTTTAATTTTTCACCTCTAGTTAGAATAATTAAAGTAGAGTTTTTAGCTTGGTCATGGTTTTGATCTCCAACCTTGATTTCTCCCTCGATTAAGTAAATTAAAGAATTGTGTGTAGAGGGAAGATTAAAGTTAAACTCTTTACCTTCTTTAATCTCCACATCAAAGTAAACAGGTTCAACGTTATGGCCTTTAACAGGTCCTTCAGCATCACCAAACTTTCCAGCAATCACCTTAACTGTTTTATCATCATCTTTATGAGTGCTCATTTTATCTGCATCAATATAAATGTATTCAGGTTTATTCATCTTTAATTTAGCAGGCATATTTACCCACAATTGAAATCCATGAAGCTTACCCTCTGTCATTGCAGGCATCTCAGAATGAATTATTCCCCCACCAGTTTTCATCCACTGAACATCTCCTGAAGACATTCTACCTTTAGCACCAGTGCTATCCTCATGTTCAAATTCACCACTTAACATATAAGTTACTGTTTCAATTCCTCTATGAGGGTGAGGAGGGAATCCACCAATATAATCATCTTTATTTTCAGAACCAAATTCATCCAACATTAAAAAAGGATCATGATAATCAATAAGATGAGTACCAATACTTCTCTTTAATTTTACTCCAGCACCATCTGATGCTGCAACCGGTTCTATTATTTTTTCTACTTCGATTTGGCTCATATTTATGTTCGATTACCTTTAATCAAAAAATAAACTCCACCAATTAAAAGAAATATTTGCTCGCTGGTAAATAGTTTTGTTGTGAAGAACCAGTCTTTGTGAGCAAAGATTAGTATAGTGATCATTAAGACGGTTATGTTTAGTCCCGATAGTCTTGTGAGCATATTTCCAAAGGGATTTTTAATAAAACCACTTATTATTAGCACTAATCCTGTCAACAGTTCAGACAAGGCAACCGTTGATGCTAATATAGGTGACAGACCAAAATATTCAATTAATCCCTGAGGAGGTAGTGGGAATTTTTTTGCACCATGAATAATAAAAGCTATCCCTATTCCAAATCTAAAAAATAAAGAGGCTAATCCATCTATGTTTGAAAAAAAATTATTAACTTTGTTATTTAAATTCTGCATTCTATCCTTTATTTTTTATTATGTGATCCATCACAAAATGGTTGATTGTTAGTTTGTTTACAGGCACAAAAAAACATTTTTTTAGTTTCTTCAGCCTTGTATGCCAGAGGTGTAAAATCTGTACCTTTATGTGATCCATCACAAAAAGGCTGCTTTGCACTTTTTCCACATGAACACCAATAATAAGATTTATCCTTTTCAACTTCAACAGCGATTGCACTTTCGCCTGCTCGTTCTCCATTATTCATATTTACCCTTTTCAATTTATTTGACTTGTACATAGTGCTTTGTTATGAATAATGCAATAACGCAAAATAATCATACTAGTATATAAAATCATACCATGAAAAACTTAATAGATTGTCCAGCAGAAAGAGCAGTTTACTTTCTTGGAGGTAAATGGAAAATTAGGATCTTGTTTGGCTTACTACAAAGAAAAAAAATGAGATTTGGTGAGTTTAAAAAAGTATTGAAAACTATCACTCAACAAATGTTATCTAAGCAGCTTAAAGAGTTAGAGGCTGATGGAATAGTTGATAGAAAAGTCATTCAAATAATGCCACCAAATGTTGAGTATTCACTTACAGAATTTGGCCTTTCGGTAATGCCAATATTAAAATCCTTTTCAGAATGGAATAAAAGAAATACTCGAACTATCTCAGTAAAACTAAATAAGAATTTTGTAGAAAATAGAATTAGATAATTTCAAGTAGCTGCTTTAAGTTTTTTACTTCTGCTTTAGGCTTGTAATCAAGGTTATCAAAAATATTATTATTTCTATTCACCCAAATAGAACTATAGCCATAATTTCCACCACCAGACACATCCCAAGTATTTGCACTTAAAAATGCAACTTCATCTTTTTGTATCTTATATTTTTTAATTGGCATGTCATAAACTTTTGAGTCTGGTTTGTAAATTCCAACTTCTTCAATTGAAAAAATATTATCAAATATATTTTTTAAATTATTACTTTTAACTAATTCATTAAGAAGGGCAGGTGTCCCATTGGAAAGAATTCCTAGTTTATAATTTTTATCTTTAAGTTTTTTTAAAACATCTGGTACCTCTGGAAAAACAGAAAGTATTTTATAAAGATCTAATAATTCACTTTTCATTAATGGATCTATTTTAAATGCCTTCATTGATTTATCTAAACTGTCTTCTGTAACTTGCCAAAAGTCTTTATGTCTATTCATTAAACTTCTAAGCCAAGTGTATTCTAATTGAGTTGTTCTCCAGTAATTTGAAAAACCTTCCCACTTATCACCAATTTTATCTTTACATTTTTCTGCAGCTGAATTGACATCAAATAATGTGCCATATGCATCAAAAATTATTGCTTTAATATTTTCCATAAATTAATCTAACAATTATGAGTAATATTAGATTATTTTTTAAAGAAAGTTTATCACTTAATTTAACTGCTAAACTTAATAAATCACAATCTCATTATGTAAACAAAGTAATGAGAATTAAGATTGGTGAAAATTTTTCTTTATTTAATAGTAGTGGAGAGTGGGAAGCAAAAATTTTAACTTTATCTAAAAGTATTGTTGAGTTTAATATTACAAAACAATTAAGACAAAAAGAAAGTACTAGAGAACTGTGGTTAGCTTTTTCACCTATTAAATCAAATTATTTTAATTTCATGATTCAAAAAGCAACAGAACTAGGAGTAACAAAGTTTTTGCCAATTATTTTTGATAGAACAATTGTTAGAAAGATTAATAAAGATAGATTGGAAAAAGTTATTATAGAAGCTGCTGAACAATCTAATAGAATTAATGTTCCTTCAATTGAAAAGCCTCAATCACTAGAAGGTTTTTTGAATAATGAAAAAATAGATTTAATTTTTACTGATTTGAATTCTAAAAATAAAAAAATAGATTTAGAAAAATTAACCAGCAATCCTACTTGTGTTTTAATTGGTCCCGAGGGCGATTTTTCAGAAGAAGAAAGAGAGCAGATTCTTGCTTTAAAAGGTGTTCAACCAATTAAAATAAATGAAAACATATTAAGGTCTGAAACTGCAGTAATTTCTGCACTATCGATTGTAAATTACACTATAAATTGATATTTTGTCGCTAAAACAAAAGTGTAATTTTTAAAAAGACGCTTTATATAGATCGTATTAAATGAAAAAATTTATATTAATAATTTTATCTGTAATTTTTACAACTTCTGCATCAGCTAATCAGCCTAAAGAATGGCAGTTAGGTTTTCAAAATCCTGCATCTGATGGGATGAGAGATATTGTTAATTTTCATAACAATATTTTACTTCCAATTATTATTGCAATCAGCGTTTTTGTTTTATTTTTAATGATTTACACCTGCATAAGATTTAGAGCCTCAAGAAATCCAGTTCCATCTAAAACTACCCACAATGTTACGGTTGAAATTTTATGGACTTTAATTCCATGTTTTATTTTAATTGTAATGGCAGTTCCTTCTTTTAAAATTTTATACAAGCAAGATACCATTCCAAAAGCAGATGTTACAGTCAAGGCTGTTGGTTATCAGTGGTATTGGGGATACGAATATCCGGATGAAAATATTATTTTTGATTCCTATATGGTTGAAACAAAAGATTTAAAAAAAAACCAACCAAGACTATTGACTGTTGATCATCAAGTTGTTGTACCAGTTAATAAAGTAGTTAAAGTTTTAATTACAGCCAACGATGTATTGCATGCGTGGGCACTACCTTCATTTGGAGTAAAAAGAGATGCTGTACCAGGGAGAATTAATGAGACTTGGTTTAAGGCTGAAAAAGTTGGAACTTATTACGGACAATGCTCAGAACTTTGTGGAATAAAACATGCGTTTATGCCAATCAATGTAAAAGTTGTAAGTGCAGAAGATTACCAAGAGTGGTTAGCTGAAGCTAGAGTAAAATTTGTAAAAGAAGAAATTGAAAATGATAAACTAAAAATAGCGAGTAAATAAAGATGTACACACAAACAGCTTCTCACGACGATCATCACACTCCAACAGGTTGGAAACGTTGGGCTTATTCAACAAACCATAAAGATATAGGAACAATGTACTTAATTTTTGCAATTGTTGCAGGGTTAGTTGGTACTGCTTTTTCAGTTTTAATGAGAATTGAATTGATGCATCCTGGTGATGGAATTCTTGGAGGAAACTATCATTTATATAACGTATTAGTTACAGGTCATGGTTTGATTATGATTTTTTTCATGGTGATGCCCGCTATGATTGGTGGATTTGGAAATTGGTTCGTGCCAATTATGATTGGTGCACCTGATATGGCTTTTCCTAGAATGAATAATATTTCTTTCTGGTTGTTACCTGCTTCTTTTATTTTATTAATTTTATCTGTATTTGCGGATGGCCCCCCAGGTGCAACAGGAGTTGGTGGAGGTTGGACTTTATACCCGCCGCTATCATCTAAAGCTGGTCAACCAGGGCCTGCAATGGATCTTGCTATCTTAAGTTTACACTTGGCTGGTGCGTCTTCAATTTTAGGTGCCGTAAACTTCATTACGACTATTTTAAACATGAGAACACCCGGCATGACACTACATAAAATGCCATTATTTGCTTGGTCAGTTCTAGTAACAGCATTTTTATTATTGTTATCACTACCAGTTTTAGCGGGTGCGATTACAATGCTATTAACTGATAGAAATTTTGGAACAGCATTTTTTGAAGCCCAAACAGGTGGAGATCCAGTGTTATATCAGCATTTATTTTGGTTCTTTGGTCATCCTGAAGTTTACATTTTAATTCTTCCGGGTTTTGGTATGATCAGCCATATTGTTTCTACCTTTTCAAAAAAACCTGTTTTTGGTTATTTAGGAATGGCCTATGCAATGGTTGCAATCGGAGTTGTTGGATTTGTAGTTTGGGCTCACCACATGTACACTGTAGGTTTAAGCACGGATACAAAAGCTTATTTTTTAGCAGCAACAATGATTATTGCCGTTCCAACTGGTATCAAAATCTTCTCTTGGATTGCAACAATGTGGGGTGGATCAATATCATTTAAAACACCAATGATGTGGGCCCTTGGATTTATATTTTTGTTTACTGTTGGTGGTGTAACAGGGGTAGTGCTAGCAAATGCTGGAGTCGATACAGCTATGCATGACACTTATTATGTTGTGGCACATTTTCATTACGTATTATCTTTAGGAGCTGTATTTGCAATTTTTGCAGGATTTTATTACTGGTTCGCAAAGATGTCAGGATATGAATATTCTGAATGGTTAGGTCATTTACATTTCTGGCTAACCTTTATTGGAGTAAATTTAATTTTCTTTCCTCAACATTTTTTAGGTTTAGCAGGAATGCCTAGAAGGTATGCAGATTATCCAGATGCTTTTGCTGGATGGAATTATGTATCATCAGTTGGATCATACATTGCAGTTGCTGGATTAGCAGTATTTTTTGTGAATTTGATTTACTCATTTTCTAAAAAGAAAGCTGCTGTAGCAAATCCATGGGGCGAAGGAGCAACGACTTTAGAATGGACTGTACCATCTCCACCAAACTTTCATACTTTTGATGAATTACCGAAGTTTGAAGATGATCAAGACATTCAAGAGTCTCATAACTAAAAAATTAAAGTTTAAATAAAAATGAGCAGTTCAAGACTAAGGAAAAATTCTTTAAGCCAAGAGGATCTATTTAATTTTTCAGAATTATTTAAATTAATGAAACCAAGAGTTATGTCTTTGGTGATCTTTACTTGTGCTGTAGGTTTGCTGACCTCACCGGGCGTAATATCAACTAAAGATGCGGTAATTGGAATATTGCTTGTATCAATAGGAGCTGGTGCAGCAGGAGCACTTAACATGTGGTATGAGTCTGATCTTGATGCTTTAATGACAAGAACTTGCCTTAGACCAATACCAACAGGCAAGGTTAATAAAAACCAAGCACTAATTTTTGGCGTAACATTATCTATATTTTCAGTTGTAGCTCTTGATTACTTTTCAAATAGAATTTCAGCAATTTTACTATTATCTACTATTTTATTTTATTTATTTGTTTATACAATTTGGTTAAAGAGAAGAACTTCACAAAACATTGTAATAGGGGGTGCTGCAGGAGCATTGCCACCAGTTATAGGCTGGACGATAGCAACTGGATCGTTATCCATGGAGCCAATAACATTCTTTTTAATAATATTTTTTTGGACTCCTTCTCATTTTTGGGCTTTAAGCCTGTACAAATCTAGTGACTATAAAAAAGCTAAAATTCCAATGCTACCTTTAACCAATGGAATTGAGAGTACAAAATTAAATATTTTTATTTACTCTTTAATAATGCTGCCGGTAGTAGTGTTTCCATTTTGGATTAGCTTCGTAGGATTAGTTTTCATAATACCAGCTTTAATTCTTACTTTTTATTATATTTATTTATGCTATGAACTATATAGTTATAAGAAGAACAAATTTAACCCAAAAAAAGCAAAATCAATTTTTGGATATTCAATCTTGTATCTATTTTTGATTTTTGTTTTATTTTTAATAGACAAAATTATATGATGACACCAGATAAAAAAACTAAGAAAAAAAATATACTAACTGCATTTGGAATAATTGCTTTTATGATTTTTTTATTCTTTTTTACTTTATACAATACTGGAGTTTTTAATAGAGCCATATGATAAAAATAAAAAGTTTAACACCAATTTTATTAGCAGGTATTTTTTTTATAATGCTTGGACTATCGTATGCCGCAGTACCTCTTTATGATTTATTTTGTAGAGTAACAGGCTTTGGAGGCACAACTCAGGTATCAAAGTCTGCTCCAAAAATTGTTTTAGATAAAATAGTTAGTGTAAGATTTGATACTAATATCAATAACTTGCCATGGGACTTTAAGGCGAAGACAAATGTAATTGATGTTAAAGTCGGACAGGTTAACAAAATTGAATTCGAAGTTGAAAATTATAGCAAAGAGGATACAGCTGGCACAGCAAGTTTTAATGTTTCACCCGCAAGTTTTGGAAAATATTATAGTAAATTAGGCTGCTTTTGCTTTGAAAAACAAGTTTTAAAAGCTGGAGAAAAAGCTACTTATGTAATGACTTTTTATTTAGATCCAGAGATGGTGAATGATCCAACTACAAAAGACTTACATGATGTAACTATGTCATATACTTTTTTCTCGACAGATTATTATAAACAATCATAATTAAAATTTATGTCAGCTGAAAAAAAACACGATTACCACTTAGTAGACCCAAGTCCTTGGCCCATCTATGTTTCTTTTTCATGTTTAGTTTTAGCAATAGGTTCAGTTTATTATCTTCATAGCGGTATATCTTGGGGGTTTTATGTGGGGTTTGCACTTGTAATTTATGGTGCTTACATGTGGTTTAGAGATGTAGTTATTGAAGCAGAACATCAAGGCCACCACACACCAGTTGTTCAAATTCATCATCGTTATGGAATGACATTGTTTATTGCCTCGGAAGTTATGTTTTTTGTTGCGTGGTTTTGGGCATATTTTGATGTTAGTCTTTTTCCAAATGAGTTTGTTGGAAATGTTTGGCCACCTAAAGATATTGTAACTTTTGACCCATGGGACATTCCTTTAATCAATACGCTAATATTATTGTTGTCAGGAACCACTGTAACATGGTCGCATCAAGCTCTTATAGAGGATGATAGAAAAAGTTTTATTCAAGGTTTAACTTTAACTGTAATCTTAGGTGCAAGTTTTACAGCACTTCAGGCATATGAATATCATCATGCAACATTTGCTTTCTCTGATCATATTTATGGCTCAGTATTTTATATGGCCACAGGATTTCATGGTTTCCATGTAATTGTAGGAACTATATTTTTAGCTGTTTGTTTATTTAGAGGAAGACGCGGACACTTTAACAAAGATCACCATTTCGGTTTTGAGGCAGCAGCTTGGTATTGGCATTTTGTTGATGTTGTTTGGTTATTTTTATTTGCAGCAATTTATGTCATGGGAAGTTAACTTTTAATCCTTGAAATATAAGTTTTTATTTTCAGTATTTGTTTTCTTTTTTATATCAGTGTTTATTGCACTTGGATCATGGCAAATTGTAAGATTAAATTGGAAACTTGATTTAATTTCAGAAATTGAAAGTTCATTAACAAAGCCTCCTGTTGAGCTATCAAGCAATCAAAATAAAAATTTTTTAAAAATTAAAACTTCAGGAGAGATTGATTATGATCAGCAAATTTATCTATATAATCTTAATGAGAAAGGAAAACCAGGATTTGAAGTTATTAACCCAATTTTAATTGATACAAAAAATTATTTAGTAAATAGAGGTTGGATACAATTTGATAAAAAGGGGACGCTAGAAATAAGCAATCCAGATGAAACAAATATCATTGGTACTTTAAAAAAACAAAATAAAGCGAACCGATTTAAACCAGAAAATGATATTGCCAAAAATTATTGGTTCACATTAAATCGAGATGATATTTTTGTTTATACTGGTAAGAACTTTTCAGAATATATAATTTATCTAGATGGGAATTATCTAATACCAAAGCCAAAAAAAATAGATGCTAACATTTCAAATAACCATAAAAAATATGCAATTACTTGGTTTTCGTTAGCGATTTCAATTCTTTTATTATATTTATATTTTAGAAAACAAAATTATTAAATGAATTACGTTAGCACTAGAAACAGCTCCAAATCTTTTACATTTCAGGATGTCTTTATTAAAAGTTTAGCAGATGATGGAGGTTTATTTGTTCCAGAGTTTCTACACAAATATAGTAATGAAGATTTGGAAAAATTTAAAAATCTTGAATACAGCGAATTAGCTAAAAAAATTATTTATCCTTTTATCGGTGATTTCATGAGTGAAAAAGATTTAAGTAAAATCATTGACAAATCATATTCAGTTTTTAGAAAAAAAAATGTTGTTAATTTAGTTAAGATTGGGGACCGATCTGTACTCGAGTTATTTCATGGACCAACATTGGCTTTTAAAGATGTTGCAATGCAGCTTTTAGGTAATTTTTATGAATATTATCTAAATAATGAAAATGAAAAAATAAATATAGTTGTAGCCACATCTGGAGATACAGGGGCTGCAGCAATTGACGCTATTAAAGGTAAAAAGAATGTAAATATTTTTGTTCTTCATCCTAATAATCGTGTCTCACCTATTCAAAGAAAATTAATGACAACCAATAAAGAAAAAAATGTTTTTAATATTGCAATAGAAGGAAACTTTGATGACTGCCAAAATTTAGTTAAAGCAATGTTTGCTGACAAAATTTTTTCAAAAGAAATTAAAATGTCGGGAGTTAATTCAATTAACTGGGCTAGAATAATTGCTCAAAGTGTATATTATTTTTATAGTTATTTTCTGATTGAGGACAATAATCAACCCGTTAATTTTTCAGTTCCAACAGGGAATTTTGGAGATGTTTACGCTGGCTATCTGGCAAAAAAAATAGGTCTTCCAATCAACAAACTTATAGTTGCAACTAATCAAAACGATATTTTACATAGAGCAATATCTAAAGGTACATACGATATAGAAAAAGTTTTAGAGACAATTTCCCCAAGCATGGATATTCAAATAGCTAGTAACTTTGAAAGACTTATTTATGATTTAAATAACTGTAATGATACAAAAACAATTGCTGCAATGAAAAATATAAAAGAAAAAGGAAAATATACAATCAATAAAGAAAGTTTAGATAAAATAAATATTGATTTTTTATCGTCTCGAATAAGTGAGGATGAAGTTTTAAAAATTATTAATACAGTCTATAAAAAATTTAACATAGTTTTAGACCCTCATACTGCAATAGGATATGGTGCTTTTGATAAAGTTGATTTAAATGGAAACAATATTGTTTTAGGCACAGCACATCCTTGCAAATTTCCAGATGCTATAAAAAGATCTATAAATATAAAAGCAGAGCTACCTGATGAACTAACATTCATTTTGGATGAAAAAGAAAATTATGATATAATTGAAAATAATTTAGAGAAAATCAAACAACATATTAAAGAAAAAATTTAATGAAATTAAAAGAAAATGATAAAATACCAAGTCTAGAAATATTTGTTATAGAAAATGGTGATCCTGTAAAAAAAAACCTTGATGAATACTTAAAAAATAAAAAAGTTATTATTTTCGGTTTACCAGGTGCGTACACATCAGTCTGTTCTGCTAAGCACTTACCAGGATATGTGAAAATACATCAGAAATACAAAGATAAAGGAATTGATTATATTATCTGCGTGTCTGTAAATGACCCATTTGTAATGAAAGCCTGGGGAAAGGAAAATAATGTTGGTGACAAAATTATAATGGCAGGAGATCCTTTTTTAAACTTTACTAAAGCGATAGGGGCTGAGGTGGATAAAAGCGAAAGAGGACTTGGAATTAGATCTAATAGATATTCAATGTTTGTGGACAATATGAAAGTAATAAAATTACAAGAAGAAAAAGATGCGGGCTTTTGTGAAATATCAGCAGCAGAAATTTTTTTAGAATTAATCTAGATTAGCAGCTTTTTTAGCCAGTAAATCAACTTCTTCATTTAGAGGATTTCCAGCATGAGCCTTTACCCAATTCCATTTAACACTTAAAGATTTATCAAGATTATATAGTTCAAGCCATAAATCTTTATTTTTAACACCTTCTTTTTTTGAAGTTTTCCAATTATTTTTTAGCCAATTATTTATCCATTCAGTTATGCCAAGTTTTACATATTGTGAGTCAGTATAAATTTCTATGTTTTCATTAGAGCTTATTTCTTTTAAAGCACTGATAGTGGCCATTAATTCCATTCTATTGTTTGTAGTATTTTTCTCATTACCACTAATTTTTTTGACATTACCATCACTATTAATAATTGCAGCCCAGCCACCATTTCCAGGATTTACTAAACAAGAACCATCAGTATAAATTTTAATCATTAATTTAAATAATCTTTATAAGTATTTAAATTATTATGTACTATAATCTTTTGATAATATTCCTGTGGATCTTTAATTTTTATCAATGCTGTTTTAGGGGTATTTGTATAATCATAAAGCCTAGTAAGGAAATATCTCATTGCAGCACCACGACATAAAATATTTAAAGATTTTTTTTCTTTATGTAAAATTTTCTTAACACTTTCGTATCCCATAATTAAGTTTTTTACTTTATTTTTATTGATCTTAAATTTTGAGTTTTTTTTATCAAAACATAATGCATTAATACAAATAGCAATCTCATACATAAAAAAATCATTAGCCGCAAAATAGAAATCAATAATTCCTGACAATTTATTATTTTTAAAAAAAATATTATCAACAAATAAATCTCCATGAATTATTCCACTCGGTAATTTTTTTGGCCATTTTCTTTTTATATCATCAAAATTAATTTTTAAAAACTTATTGATACTAGAAAATTTTTTGGATTTGAATCTTATACTTTTTAATAATGGATTTAAGTTTGTGACACTCATAGAATTTTTCCTAAAAATTTTAATTTTTTTTGTTGATAAGTGCATTTTGGCAATAACTTTTCCTAAATCATAACAATTCTTTGGGTTAAGTTTTTTTTTATCTTTCCCTTGTAAAAATGAAACAATACATGCAGTTTTGTTTTTTAATCTTATTAGATATTTTCCATCTTTATTTTTTAAAGGTTTTGGACAATTTATCATTGTGGTATTTAACTTATCCATTAAATTTATGAAAAATGGTATTTCTTTTTTTAAAACCCTCTTCTCAAAAATCGTTAATATAAATTTTTTACTTTTTGATTTTAATAAATAATTTGTATTTTCAATTCCTTGTCTAATACCTTTAAAACTTAAGAACTTTTCATCACTAAATCTCTTATTAATATATAGAATATCTTTCTTATTTATTTTTGTATAAACAGCCATTTAATTTAGTTTTTTTGGAATTTTGAAAACTACGTCTTCTTTAATTATCTCCACTTCCTCCATACTGACTGTAAATCTATTTTTTAATTCATTTATAAAATTATCAACCAATATCTCTGGCGCTGATGCTCCGGAAGAAATACCTATTATTTTTGCATTTTCTATTGAGTCATATGGAATTTTACTCTCTGAGTGGATTAATTGTGAATTTCGGCAACCTGACTTTTTAGCAACCTCAACAAGCCTTACAGAATTTGATGAATTTCGACTACCAATTACAAAAAACATATCACATTTTTTAGCAATGTTTTTAACAGCCATTTGTCTATTTGTTGTTGCGTAACAAATATCCTCTTTTAATGGCTCTTTGATATTTGGAAATTTCTCTCTTAAAATCATAATCATATCTTTTGTATCATCTACAGATAAAGTCGTTTGAGTAACAAACGCAATTTTTTTTTCATTTTTAAGATTATATTTCTTTGCTTCGTCTTCATTTTGAATGAGATCAATAGATCCGCTTGGTAGCTGTCCCATTGTGCCTACGACCTCAGGGTGATTTTCATGACCAATTAAAATCAGATGATAACCAGCTTTATTAAGATTTTCAGCCTCCCTATGAACTTTAGAGACCAGTGGACATGTTGCATCCACATAAGTCATATTATAGTTTTTTGCATCCTCTGGTATTTTTTTAGGAACACCATGAGCAGAAAAAATAACTGGTCTTGATTTATCTTCTATCTCTTCAAGTTCCTCCACAAAGATAGCTCCCTTACTTTTTAAATTATCAACTACAAATTTGTTGTGAACTATTTCATGACGCACATAAACTGGAGCACCGAATTTCTCAATAGATTTTTCAACAATTTCTATAGCTCTTTCAACACCCGCACAAAACCCTCTCGGAGCTGATAACAATATTTTTAGTTGTTTATTTTTCATTTTTTTCAATTAAATATTCAAGTAATAAATGTGGAAAGGTTAAAGATGCCAAACCGACAAAAGTCACAAGAATTATATGTGTATACAAAAAAAAATCTCCTAATAAATTTAATAAATAAACGCTAATTATGAATATAAGTGCTGTTATTAGCGTCAATGGAAATGATTTAATCAAAAATTCCTTTAATAAACTTTTTTTACTCTCAAATAACTTTGATGACCACAGCAAAGAGTGTCGAATAGAATGTAAAAAACAAAAGTAAATTGTAAAAGCTACGAATGGTTCAAAAACTAAATTCAAAAGAACTATAGATAAGAAATCTTGTAATAAAGAACTCCAGTATTTTTTTGATTTAGGATAAATATGCCCCCACAAATTTATCAAAATAAAAAGATATAAAGTCCACCTTATATCTTTCTGCCATTCTAATCCTGCAACATCCATTTCATAAAACCCCAAAAAATTTTCCTCAGTGCTTAAAAATTGAAACATACTTAATGTGTCTTCAAAATGGAAATATAGGGCCATAACAACTACAGTTGAGCCTCTTGCAAAAAATTTAAAAAAAACAAGTAATGGATTTTTATTTTTTAGTAATAAAATGTCGGGTGTATCTTCCTTGCCAAAATGGTATGAGGCTAATATTAAAAAAGTCCAAAGGCATATTTGGCCGAAATTGAACCAGAGAATTAAAATTAAAATGGCAATTGAAATATAGGTTAAATAAAAAATTAAAAAACTACTTTTTAACTTAAGTTTATTAAATAATTTTTTACCTTTTAAATTATCAAGTCCCCCATGAGATGAACCAATAGTTATAATTAAAAAAAAACAAGTTAAATAAACCCAAGCTTGATCGGTATTAATCTTAATAAAAAATTGCAACAGACATATAAAAATAGTTAATAAAAAAAAATAGTTAGAATGTTTGTTATGTAAAATTTTTAAATCCATAATTAAACTAGTAAAACAATGCTTTGATAAAAGTCCATTTAGGCATTTTTAAAATTATAGATAAGTCTTCAACAAAGTTACTTTTATTAGATAAAAATTTTATAACAGTCTTTGGTGAGCTCTTAAACATCTTAAAGAATATATGGGGCATTTTTTTAGGATGTTTTTCCAGAACCTTTAGAAATATTTCATCCAGGAATTGATATTTTTTACTTATCTGAAATTTTTTAGTATTAGAAATACTTTCAATATTTTCCCTAATATATTTGCTGTGTTCTTGAATATTTAAAAAAGTATAACCCGTACTTAATCGCGTCATTCCTCCTGCGGTTCCAATATTTATTTTATGTTTTGTTGCCTCATTTAATGGGTAGAATAGGGGTATCGCACCCTCTTCTTTATAAGTTATTTTGTAATTTTTTAAATTTAAATGATTTTCAATATAATCTTTTATTTGCTTGTCATAATCTTTTTGAGAGCTGTCATTCATTTTTGATAACCATGTAGTTTCAACCAAGGCCTTAGTTTTTGAGTAAGGCAGCGTATAAAAGAAATGAACACTCTCTCTTTGATCACAATCAAAATCCATAATATTAAAAATACTATCATCAAAAAAATCATTTTGGGTTTCAATTTCTACCCCACAAAAATGCTGCCAAAGATTACGATGATCTTTTTTAATAGATGGAACGCTATTAAAGATAAAAGAATTTTTTAAATTGATTTCTTTTAAATTTTTGAAGAAAGTAATATTATTATTTTCTTTAAGCTTAGTGTTTACTTTTTCATAAAATAAACCACTATCAACACTTTGATAAGGATAATTAACACACTCTAAATGATTAGTCTTTGTGGGAATATTAATTGAAAAGTTTTCCCAATTTTTTTTAACACAATCATCAAAGTTATGAGATGCAACTTTCCAAAAAGACCAAGTTTTATCCTTTTTGTATTCTTCTCTAGGTTCAATAATAGCTAAAGTTTTATCTTTTAATTTTCCATGGATTTCAAGTTCATACGCAAGAGATAAACCTGAACAACCACCGCCAATAATTATATAATCAAACTCTCTCATCTAAATTTATCTCTTCATTAATTAAAAAATGATCATGCTGAATTTGATCGTTTTTTTTATTAGCTAATGACAGTTTAATTAAGTCAAAAATTGAAAGAAAAGTCTCTAAAATTTTCTCAATGTTTGAAACATATATTTTTCCCGAATTTGCATAATTTTCTAAATTATGTTTATTGAGAATTTTATAACCTATTTTTCTATAAATTCTTCTAGCAACCAGAATAGAAAAACGAAAACTAATCGGCATATCTTTGATTGAATAAAATGAATTTTCATAAAAAGTATCCGCAAGTTTGATGGTTGATGATATTTCCTCAAAATTTTCATTTATATAAAATCGGTTATTTTTTGAGTCTTCAATTACATCTCTAGATATATTTGTTAATTGCATGGCGACACCAAGGTTAATAGCTGATTTAAGAGAATTTTTTTTAGAGACTTTTAAAATTTTTGCCATCATCAATCCAACTGTTCCTGCAACCCTATATGAATAAACTAATAACTCTTTCTTTGAATTTAATTTTACTCTTTCTTTGATATCAGATCTAATACCATTTAGTAAATCATGAATAATTTTTAAAGAAATATTAAATTCATCTATAAGTCCCCACATATTTTTAATAACAGGATCATCAAAGTTCTTTTGATTAAAACTATTTTCAAACTGTTTAAATTTGTTCTCTTTAATTTCTATTTTGTCTTCATTATCGGCAATATTGTCAGCAACTCTACAAAAATCATATAAAGCAGAACATTTTGTATAGGTTTCTTTAGGTAAAAAAAATCCTGCCCAATTGAATGACTTTGCATAAATAGATAAATAATTTTTATCAGACATTATAAAATTTTATCTAATACTTTTGCTGACGATAGAACGCCTGGCACACCAGCCCCAGGATGAGTGCCCGCCCCTACAAAATAAAGTCCTTCATATATCTCTGATTGGTTATGAAATCTAAAATACGCTGATTGTGAAAATTTTGGCTGTATTGAAAAACCTGAGCCATATTTGGTATTTAGATCTTTTTCAAAGTAATCAGGAGTTAAATAGAAATCATCAACTATATTCTCTCTTAAGTTTGGCAATAAATCTTTTTCCATCTTATCAATTACTAAATCTTTCATTTTTTCACCCTCAATTGACCAATCAATGTTGGATTGATTATTTGGAACGGGCACCAAAACATAGAAGCAGTCATGCCCTTCAGGAGCCATAGTTTTATCAGTAGCGGATGGCCTATGCAGATAATAACTTATATCGTTGTTCAATTTTTTTTTTTCAAATATATCATCCAAATGTTCTTTATATTTATTGCCAAATTTTATTGTATGGTGCTCTACTTCTTTATAAATTTTCTTTGTTCCAAAATAATAAACAAATAATCCCATTGAATATTCCATTCTATTTTTTTTCCACTTAAATAATAAAGAATTATTCTTATTTCCATTTAACAATTTATCATAAACTGCAGGGGGGTCAGCGTTACAAATAACGTTGGTTGCATCTATATTAGTTTGATTATCCAACTGAATACCCGTAACTTTATTTTTATTTGAAATAAGCTTAATTACTTCATGACCCTTAATAACCTCTATGCCAACTTCTTTCATTAACTTTTCAAGGCCACTTATAATATTGCCAGTGCCACCCATCGAGTAGTGTATGCCCCACTTCTTTTCTAAGTATAAAATTAATCCATAAATAGAAGTTGTCGTGAAAGGATTTCCTCCAACTAATAGAGGATGCATACTTAGCATTCTTCTTAATTTTTCATTTTTAATATAAGATGAAACTAATGAGTAAACAGACATGTAGCTTTTAAGTTTTAGTAGAGCAGGTAGTTGCTTCATCATTACAAATGGTTTATCAAATGGAACGTCTGCAAGCTCAGTAAATCCTTTATCAAAAATTTTTTTTGTAAAATTTACTAATTTTTCATAACCCTCAATGTCTTCTTTGCTAATTTCTCCAATTTGTTTTTTCATCTCAGTTTCATCACCAGAATAATTAAATTTAGAATTATCTTCAAAAATAAACTGATACCAAACCTTAAGTGAAGTTAGTTCAATGTAATCTTTTGGATTTTTTTTAAATAATTCGAATAATTCATTAATTAAGTGGGGAGCTGTAATTACTGTTGGACCACCATCATATGTAAAACCATTTCTTTTAAATACTCTTGCTCTTCCACCAAGATCAGGATGTTTTTCAACTAGTATAACCTTATGACCTTTAGCTTTAAGTCGAAGGGCTGCAGCAATACCACCAAATCCAGAACCTATTACAACAGAGATCATTATGATAATTTATAGTTTTTTAGAAAAATTGTAAGAATATTATGAGTTAATTTTTTTTAGCTCTTCTTTAGTTTCATCTAGATTTTTTTGAAATAGCGTGTCAAGTTTAGACTTATTAACCGATGTAGTGATTATTTTTTTTACCGAATCAACTGCAATTTTAATTGAAGTATTTTTAATTTCATTAATGGCCACTTCTTTCATTTGACTTATTTTATTCTCAGCTAAATTTTTTTTGATTTCAGATAATTTATGAAATTTATCATTAAGCTCTATTGTAAGATTATCACTATCTTTTTTGGCCTGTTCAAGTAATTCAGCACTTACTGACGGTGTTGTATCTAATTTTTTTTGAGCGTTATCCAATAATGCTTTAGCTTCAGTTCTTAATTTTTCACTTTCATCAATTTCATTTTTGATATCAAAAATTAATCTGTTAAGGATTTCATTGATTTTTTGAGGAATTTTTAGATAAACCAGTACACCAAAAAATATAATAAATGAAACTGCTACCCAAAAAGTTGCATCAATTGTCATAGTATTTATTCCTATTTTTTTTTGATAAATCGTCAACAATTGCTGAGAGGCTACTATTATTTACATCAGTTCCAATTAATTTTTTTACAAGCTCAGAAGATGTTTCTATTGCAATTTTGTTTATTTTTTCAGGTGCACCTTTTTTAAGTATGCTGATTTCTTGCTCTGCTTTTTTTATTTCTTCATCGATTTGCTTGTCTAAAGTTTCCCTTTTAGAATTGATTGTTTTAAGTGCTTTTTCTCTAGCTTCTTTAAAAATATTTTTTGCTTCCAATTTACTTTTTGAGATAATCTCGTCATATTCTTTTAGTTTAGACTCACTATTTTCTCTCTGGCTTTCTGCAGCCTCAATATTCTCTTGTATTTGAGATTTTCTTAATTCTAAATTTACACTTATCTTTGGTAGTATTAGTTTTGATAAAACTACATATAAAATACCAAAGGTAAGTGTAAGCCAGAATATTTGAGAAACCCAAAATTCAGGATTTAATTGAGGCATACCCCCACTTTCAGCTGCAAAAACTTCTTTTAAAAAAAAGAAATTGAAAAATATTGACTGAAAAAATATTTTTTTAATCATTTAATTAAAACGCGAAAAGAATGATTAACGCAACTACCAATCCAAATAATCCTGTTGCTTCTGCAAGGGCAAAGCCTAAAAGCAAATTAGGAAACTGTTTTTGTGCAGCAGAAGGATTTCTCATTGCTCCTGACAAATAGTTTCCAAAAATTATTCCAATCCCAACACCAGCTCCGGCTAGAGCAATCGCCGCTAAACCCGCTCCGATCATTTTTGCTGCTTCTAATTCCATTATATCCTCCTATGTTAGTTAATGGTGTAAATTTAATGCATCATTTAAATAGATGCAGGTTAAGATTGCAAAAACATATGCTTGAAGAAAAGCAACTAAGATCTCCAAACCAGTTAAAGCAACCGAGAAACTCAGCGGAAGCCATCCACCGACTATTCCAAGACTTATTACAAAGCCTCCGAAAACTTTCATCATAGTATGACCCGCCATCATGTTAGCGAAAAGTCTAACAGACAAACTAATAGGTCGACTTAAATATGAGATAATTTCAATAATGACTATCAGTGGTAGTAAAACAACCGGCACTCCACTCGGCACAAATAGTTTTAGATAACCAAAACCATGCTTAATGAACCCGATGATTGTGACACTAATAAAAATGAATGATGCAAGAACAAAAGTTACAATAATGTGACTAGTGACTGTAAATGTATATGGAATCATTCCAAACATGTTACAAAAAAGTACAAACATAAACAGTGAAAATATGAAAGCAAAGTAAGGTTTTGCTTTTGAACCTGCGGTATCGCTAATCATTTTTGCAACAAAGCTATAACTCAATTCAGCCAAGAGTTGGATTTTATTTGGTAACATTGAATTTTTCTTAGAACCAATATTAAAAATAATTAAAATTGCTAATGAGCTTAAAACCATAAACAAACTTGCATTCGTAAATGATATATCAAAAACACCTATTTTTATTTCTGGACCAATTCTATAAACTTCGAATTGAGTCATTGGGTTTGCTGCCATAATTCCTTATTTATTTTGCATATTTTTTGCAGATTTAATTACGTTGGTAATTCCAGCGACTACCCCTATAAAAAAAAATATTAAAATTAACCATGGTTTAGTACCAAAGGTCTTGTCCAAAATAAACCCAATAATTGTCCCTACTGCAACAGCAGCTACTAATTCAGTACTTAGCTTAAAAGCGGCTCCAATTGATGAATTTTTTTCGTTTGTATTGTCTAAGTTCCTTTTTAAAAGCTTATTTTTTGCAATCTGCAAGCGATTTTTAAACTGATCTTTTGACATCTAAGGTTAGGCAACCATACTTTCTGCTTTTTGTAAATCTACAGCAACCAACTGACTTATTCCTTTTTCGGGCATTGTCACTCCATATAACCTATCCATTTTAGACATAGTTAATGCGTGATGAGTTACAATGACAAACTTAGTATTAGTGATCTTTGTAAGATCATCCAGTAAATTACAAAATCTCGTTACATTCGCATCATCCAAAGGTGCATCAACTTCATCTAATACACAAATAGGTGAGGGATTAGTTAAAAATACTGCAAAAATTAAAGATAAAGCAGTTAATGCTTGCTCCCCACCTGATAACAGAGTGATGGATTGTAAACGTTTTCCTGGAGGACTTACCAACATTTCCAATCCTGCTTCTAGAGGGTCATCCGAGTCAACCAACTCTAATTTTGCATTACCACCATTAAATAATTTTGTATAAACTTCATTAAATTTTCTATTAACTTTTTCAAAAGCTTCAACTAATCTTTCCCTACCTTTTTGGTTAAGTTTATTAATACTTTCTTTAAGCTTAACTATTGCAGTAACTAAATCAGACCGGTCTTGCTCCATCTTTTTAATTTCAACTTCGTATTTATTGGTTTCTTCATCTGCTTTTAAGTTTACAGATCCTAATTTTTCTCTTTCTTGTTTTTTTTTGTCTAATAAATCTTCTTGATCCACATGATTGGGCAATTCTTTTACACCGTTTAAGTTAGAATTTTCTAAAATATTTTCTTCAGTTAAATTTAGTTCATAAATTACTCTATCTAGTAAATCTAATTTTCTTTTATTTAAACCTTCAATTGTGGCTCCTGAACTTGCCTTTCTTTCTCTAATCTGAATAGACTGTTCTTGAATTTTATTTAAGTCACCTCTCAAATTTTCGATTTTTTTATCAGTTTCATCTATGACAATTTCATTATTATTTTGCTCTTTTTTAGATATTCGTAAACTCTCAGATATTTGCCCCTTTTTTTCTGCTTGTGTTCTGGGCTGGTTTTCTAATTGTTCTAATTGAGAATTAAGCTTATCTTTTCTTTCAGTTAACTCATTTACCATTTTTTCAGAATTTACTAAAAGATTTTTCCAGCTTTTTATTTCCGTTTCAATAGTTTTAATTCTTTCATTTCTTTTTATGGATTCTTTTTTGATTGATTGATTTTTACTGTAAGCATCAGCATATTTTTCTTGAAGTAGTTTAATATTTTTTGATTTTTCATTAACCTCAAGTAGTTCATTTCTACTTTTGTCATTTTTTATATCTTTTAAAAATTCATCGAGTTCGATATTGCATCTATCTAACAAAGTTATTGCTTGATTAATTTCATTACTTTCGATTAATTCTTTTGATCTATTAATAGTTCTTTTTATATTCTCGATAGGTCCTAAACTTATATTTAAAGTTCCTTTAGCTACATTATTTACTACCTCATCAATAAGCTTTTGCTCCTCATTCAATCTTTTTTTGGCATTTTCTAGCTCTTCATTAGATAGTTTTTCAGTTTCAAAGTATTTTGAGTCCACTTCAATTAATTCACTTTTTTCCTCTTTAAGGCGTTTTTCATTTGAGTTAGCATCAATTATAATTCCTCTTTCTCTTGTAATATCCTCATCTAAAGTTTGAAGAGATTTTTTGATCGACTCTATTTCATCTTGAATTCTAGTATTTTCTTCATCTAAGTTTTGTAGTTCTAAATTTAATCTTTGGATTTTTGATAAATTTCCAATATTTTTGTCTCTTAATGGATTTACTTTTTCCGCTTCAGATTTAATTAGTTTCTCAAGTTCACTAATTTTATCATTATAGCCTGACACTTCTCCTTCTGCTTCCGTATTGATTTCATTTTCAATTCTAATTTCTTTATCAATTTCAATTAATTTTAAATAGTTAAGTCCAGCCTCAATTTTTTTTATTTCTTCAGAAATTAGTTTATATTTTGAGGCTTCCTCTGCTTGCTTTTGAAGATTAGCAAGTTGTCTCTCCTGTTGTCTTCTTAGTTCGTCCGCTCTTTTAAGATTATTTTCTGCAGCGTTTAATCTTAATTCAGCCTCATGTCTCCTAACATGTAATCCAGAAATTCCTGCCGCTTCTTCTAGGATAGCTCTACGATCTGTTGGCTTAGCAGTCACTAGCGCACCAATTCGTCCCTGACTTATCATTGATGGAGAATGAGCGCCAGTTGATAAATCAGCAAAAAACATTTGAGTGTCTCTTGCCCTTACCTCTTTATCATTAATATAAAATTTTGAACCTTTGTCCTTTTCTATTTTTCTTCTTACATGAACCTCATCTAGTTCACGGTACTGCATAGGACCATCTTTATTTTTATTACCAACTGTTATTGAAACCTCTGCAATATTTTTTGATGTTTTGTTTGAGGTTCCAGAAAATATAACATCTTCCATCCCCGAACCTCTCATGCTTTTTGCAGATGTCTCGCCCATGACCCACCTTAATGACTCAACTATATTTGATTTTCCACATCCATTTGGCCCAACAATTCCAGTTAAACCTTCTTCAATTAAGAAATTTGTTTTATCTGCAAAAGATTTAAATCCATTTAATTGGATTTTTTTAAACTCCATGTGTTAACTTATATCAGTTTTTCTAAAGTTTTTTTCAAATTTTTATAATTAAGTGATTTATCAAACTTTTTATCATTGATAATAATCGTAGGAGTAGCATTTACTTTAAATTTTTTAACTCCTTCGATTCGATCATTTAATATAAAGTCTTCTATCTTTTTATCAGTCGTGCATTGATTAAAATTAACATCAAATCCTTCTGAGCTTAAAAATCTTTTTAAATTTTCATTTATTTCTTCTATTGATTTACCTTTTACCCATTTTTGCTGATTTAAAAATAGTTGGTTTAAAATTCCTGAATCACCATCATTTTTACACTGAGAAATTTTTGATGCATTAAATGCAGCCACATCCAATGGAAAATGTCTAAATTCTATTTTAGCAATTCCTGTGTCTATGTAGTCTCTTTTTAATTCTGGAAAAACATTAATATGGAAATCTGCACAATGACTACAAGTTAATGACTCATATACAATAATAGTAATTTTAGCATTTTTATTACCTACTGTTATTCTTTTAATTTTATCTGCATTATCAGCATTGATATTTGATGTTTGAGTTAAAAGAATTATCAGGTATATAATTATTCTTTTCATTTTTGTTTAAATACTTTTGTTAATTCTATTAATGACTTTTTAATTTTGTCATTCTTTATATCATTAATCTTATTTTGATATTTCTTAATTGTCACGTTTTTCTCTTTATTCACATCAGAAGATAGGATGTTTTGATTGTCATCAAAGCTTATAAATTTTAGTTTTTCAACCACAGCGTAACCAAAAAAACTGTTCATCTTATCCATAATTACTTTTTTTGAATATTCCAAGTCTACCTCATGACCTCTTTTTACCATCACCAATAAAGTGCTTACGCCAAATCTATTAGAATTTTTAAATGTTTTTGGATAACAAACTTTAACTAAATCTTTTCCAACAATATATTTCCAATTATTTAAAGTTTCAGAATAGACATGACCCTTCTTTTTAATAATCTTTTTAATACTTGTTGGTAAAGTATCTTTAAAAGATCTTAGCCCTTGAATGCTATAATTTCTCTGCTTAATATTATTTTTATAAGACATATTAATTTAAAACAATGATAACAAAAAAAATTTTGTATTGGTACGATAATAACAAAAGATCTCTTCCATGGAGAAATAAATGCTCATTGAAACGAAAAGAGTATTTTACTCTTGTAAGTGAATTTATGCTTCAGCAAACTCAAGTAAAAACAGTTATTCCATATTTCAATAATTTCTTCAAAAATATTCCTAACCTCAATGCTCTTGCAAGGGTGGGTGAGGCTAAACTTATTAAGCAATGGCAGGGTCTTGGCTATTATTCAAGAGCAAAAAATTTAAAAAAAAGTGCAAAAATGATTATTGATAGTTACAGCGGAAGACTTCCAGATAATTTTGAAGAACTAAAAAAACTTCCTGGAGTAGGAGATTATACCGCAAGTGCAATATTGGCCATTGTGTTCAATCAAAAAATAATTCCCTTAGATGGAAATATAGAAAGAGTTTTAAAGCGTATTTTAAACTTAAAAACAGAAGAAGAAGTAAAAAAAGAAAACCTCCATAAACAAAAAAAAATTTTTGGTAAAACTTCGAGGTCAGGTGATTATGCTCAAGCCTTAATGGAAATTGGAGCGCTGTTATGTAAACCAAAAAACCCATATTGTGATAAGTGTCCAATAACTAAAAACTGCTTATCCTTTAAAAGAAAAGATTTTGAAATTAAGAAAAAAGATAAAAAGATTATAGATAAATTTTATCTAGCTACTTTGTATAGAAATGATGATCAGTTACTATTAATTAAAAATGATAAATTTAAATTTTTAAAAAACTTACTTATTTTTCCAATGACGGAGATATCTCAAGCGGACTCTTTACTAAAATCTAGAAATAAACTGAATCTTAAAATGTCAAACATGAACATGAATATATCGGTAGATTTTTCAAATATTAAGAATAAACCTAAAAATGGTTTGTGGATTAAAAAAACAAAATTAGAAAATTTCACAATACCAACATTTACAAAAAAAATATTTGCTTCTGTTAAACACAATTTATGAAAAAAGTAGCAATAATAGGTGGGGGAATTTCAGGTTTATATATTGCCAGTTTATTAAAGCAAAACTGCAATTATGAAATTATAGTTTATGAAAAGAATAATTCTGTAAATTTAGAAAAAGGATATGGAATTCAACTTTCAGTTAATAGTATTAAATTACTAAATCAAATTGGTTTTCAAAAGTTAACTTTAGAAGAAAAATTTAACCCAAATAAAGTTGATTTTTATTCGTTAAAAAATCAAAAAAAAATATGTGATTTAAATATATCAACTTTTAATAATGCTGATGATAAATATACTACTCTGCAAAGATTTACTTTAATAGATTTTTTAAAAAATAAGCTTCCTAGTAATTTGATAAATTACAATAAAAAAGTTATTGAAGTTCAAAATGTTTCAGAAATTATTAAGGTAATTTTTGAGGATAATTCATCAATAGAGTGTGACTATTTAATTATTTCTGATGGAATATTTTCAAAAACCAGGTCATTAATTAGCAATAAAGAAACCAAACCAAGGTATTTTAACTCAATTGCTATAAGAGGAACTATTGATCAAAAGATTCTTCAGAATATCGATCATAAAAATATATCTTTATTTTTAGGGTCTAATTTGCATTCAGTAGTTTATCCAGTTAACAAAAATGGTCAGCTTAACTTTGTAGCTATTTTAAGAAAAAATCTAAACAGTGTAGAGTTGGCAGATTATAGTTTATTTAATAGTGAAGAGTTTACCTCATCTACTTTGTTAGAAATATCAAAACAAATAGATGTCAATATTATTGAAAATTTAAAAGAAATTAAGTGCTTTCCTGTATTTGTGAGCACTAAAATATCTCAACCCAAAAATAAGAATACCTTTCTTATCGGGGACGCTTTTTTTGCTTTTCCTCCAACTTTTGCACAAGGTGCTTCCCAATCAATAGAAGTTTCTCACGAATTATATCAAAATTTTAAAAATGAAAATAACCAATTCAATAAGGAAAGAATTAAAAGAACAAAGATGATTGATAGAAAATCAAGATTAAATTACTTTGCTTTTCATCTTTCGAATCCATTAATGTGTTTTGTAAGAAATCTAATAATGAGATACTTGGTTAAGAATAAAAAATTTATTAATAGTTATTTGGGTAAAATTTATAAAAATTAATTATTAGCAATTAATCTTTGTCTTAAACTATCTATTGGAACGCTGACACCATTTATATTACAATGCCAATAGGTCCAACCATTACAGCTTTCTGTTCCAAGGATAGTTGCTGCAACTTTGTGAATAGATCCCTCAGCTTGATCATGTTTGATACTTCCATCAGCCATAATTTTTGCCATAATTTTTTTCTTATTATCAAAAATACTTGTTCCTGGTTTAATGATGCCTAACTCCACTAAAGATCCAAAGGGTATTCTTGGTTTAGATCTGTTATTTTTAAGAGTATCTAAAAAATTATTTTCTATAGGTTTTGTAACTTTTAATCTTTGTTCAGCTGCCTTAGCGTATTTTTTTTCTTTCTCTATTCCGCAGTAATTTCTACCTAGTTTTATGGCAACAGCAGCCGTAGTTCCAGATCCTAAAAATGGATCTAAGATCAGGTCATTTTTATTTGAAGATGCCAGTAAAACCCTATGAAGTAAAGATTCTGGTTTTTGAGTAGAGTGAACTTTTTTCCCATTTTTTTTAAGTCTTTCTGCTCCATTGCAAATAGGTAAATTCCAATCAGATCTCATTTGAAGATCATCATTTAAACATTTTAAAGACTGGTAATTGAAAGTGTATTTTGATTTCTCACTTTTAGATGCCCAAATTAAAGTTTCATGGGCATTAGTAAATCTAGTACCTCTAAAATTAGGCATTGGATTATTCTTATTCCAGATAACATCATTTAAAATCCAAAAGCCCAAGTTTTGTATTGCCGTTCCTACTCTAAAAATATTGTGGTAACTTCCTATAACCCATATAGCGCCATCCTTTTTTAAAATTCTTTTACATTCTGAAAGCCAAGCTATTGTAAACTCATCATATTTTTTAAAGCTTTCAAACTTGTCCCATTTGTCATTAACAGCACTAACTTTAGTTCTGTCTGGTCTTGTAAGTGAGTTCTTTAATTGTAGATTGTAGGGCGGGTCAGCAAAAACAAGATCAAACGTTTCGCTTGGAATTTTTTTTAATTCCTCCAGACTGTCCCCATTAATAATCTTATTTTTAAAACTGTTCTCCATTTTGTATAAAACAATTAGACTCGAAACAGATTCCACGGTCAACTTCAGATTGAATTAATTGGATTCAAATTGTGTTTACATTTTTTTTAACAACCAGATATTGTGTTATTAAATGTGTAGCTTATACAAGGCCAGAAATAGGCGAGAAGGTTTTTCGATGATGTTTAGTAATACCGAGTTTTTTAATTGCTCTTAAGTGCTCTTTGGTTCCGTAACCTGAATTTGTGTCCCATCCATAATTATTAAATTGTTTTGAAAGTTTTGTAATAAATTTATCTCTACATACTTTTGCAATAATAGACGCAGCAGAAATACTGGGAATTTTTTGGTCTCCTTTAATTACATATTTTAATCTATAGTTTTTAAGATCAGGTAATTTATTACCATCAATTAAAACTAGAAAAGGCCTCTTATTTAACTTGAGTATAGCTCTTTTCATTGCAAGTAGGCTTGCATGCAATATATTTAATTTTTCAATTTCTTTGGTTGATGCTTGACCTATGGCCCATATAGAATTTTCTTTAATATACTTATCAAGCTCTTCTCTTTTATTTTTAGTTAAACTTTTAGAATCTTTTAATAATCTTTTATTTATAGATTTGTTTAATATCACAGCTGCCGCATAAACTGGGCCGATTAAGCTACCTCTACCAACCTCATCAACACCAGCGATAATTTTCATTAAATTTTAATTTTTAAATCTAAAATTTTTTGTTTAACTTTTTTTAAATCTTCCCAAGAAAATTTCTTATTTTCTTGAAATCTTATTAAATAAGATGGATTAAAAGATACCATTAATGGATAAGTTTTATTTTTTAAAATAATCTCTTTCCATTTTCCTCTTTCACTAGAAATCCTTTCGTTAGATGATGTGACAGATTCCATGGCAGTACTTCCAAATAAAATTATAATCTTAGGATCAATGATTGATATGTGCTTCTTTAAAAACACAGAATATCTTTTTATCTCTTGAGATGTAGGCTTTCTGTCTTCAGGTGGCCTGAAGTTAATTGCATAACAAGAATAAATACTTTCTTTTTTAATATTAATTGCCAGTAGCATTTTTTCTAGTAATGCTCCTGCTTCTCCTTGAAAAGTTTTGTTATTTTCCTCATCTTCTAATCCGGGTGCTTCACCAATAATCATAATTGAGCTATCAGGATTTCCATCGCCCAAAATTAATTTCTTTGAATTATCTTTTAAATTACAATTTTGGATTGAATTTATTAATTTTTTTAGCTCTTTTATTTGTTCAATTTTATTTAAATTATTTATTTTAATGTTTGTTTCATTAATTTTGAATCTATTTATTGGTTTTTTACTAAAAGTGAAATTTGGCTCTATTAAATTTATTAATTCTTCTTTATATAACATACTCTGATCAGAAGACTTTTTGCTCATATTTTATTTATGTTTAACAAAAAAATTATAATTATTTTATTTTCACTACTACTGTATCAGAGCCCTCTACTATCTAAAAGTACTAGTTTTGATGAATTTGATTCAAAAAACTTATCAAAATATTTTTCAGGTATAGTTGCTTTTGAAAATAAAAATAACTCTGAAGCATTAAGTTTTTTTAATTCTTCAAAGATATTAATCAATAAACACGATCCATATTTAGAAAAATATGTGATGTCTCTGGTATTAGAAGACAAGGTAATTCAAGCAATTAATATTATTAAAACCAACGACAACAAAAGTAATTCTAATTTTTTCGAAGCATATATTTTGTTAGCTATAGACAGCATTAAAAAAAATAATATTGATAAAACATTAAAAATTTTAGCAGAAGCTTCTGAGTATATAAAAAAAGATAGATTTAATTATGTTATTCTTAATTCTCTGAGGGAATATGTGCGTGTTTTTAAAAACAAGAAAATTTCAAAAAAAGATGACAAATTTGGCAATCTATCATTAATAGTTGAAACTTTTCAGAGATGTTATTTAGGTGATAAAAATACTGGTTCTTATTTTTTGAAATTAATTAATAACGGTCAAGCAGATTATTCAAGATACATTTATTTTTATTTGACCTACCTAATTGAGAACAATCAATTAGAGGCCGCCAGAGATTTAGTAGATGAATTAGATTATATTGATTCAACTTTGTTATTATCTCAGGGAAAAAGTTGGATTGAAAGTAATGAATTAGATAAGTTTAGAAAATTTTTTTCATGTAAAAATCGCAATGATGTTGTGAGTGAATTTTTATTTTTAATATCCAATCTTTA
>CAJQSX010000026.1 GCA_905616465.1 uncultured Candidatus Pelagibacter sp.
AAATAGTAATAAACCTCTTAGCAATAAAATTGCTAAGTTTTTAAAATCTAAACTTGTTAATTCAAGTATTAGAAAATTTTCTGATGGAGAAATTTATATTGAAATAAATGAAAATATTAGAGGAAATAGTATTTTTATTATTCAATCTGTATCTTCGCCTGCTAATGATAATTTAATGGAACTCTTGCTTTGCATCGATGCATTAAAGAGATCTTCGGCTAAAAATATTACTGCCGTGATACCGTACTTTGGGTATGCACGACAAGATCGAAAAGTTGTCCCGAGAACCTCTATATCTGCTAAATTAGTTTCCAACTTAATTACAAAAGCTGGAGCTGATAGAGTTGTAACTGTCGATTTACATGCGGGTCAAATTCAGGGATTTTTTGATATTCCTGTTGATAACCTTTTTGCAACTCCTATATTTGCGAGACATGCAAAAAAGAAAATTAAAGGTAAGAACATTATTTGTGTTGCACCTGATGTTGGCGGAACAGAAAGAGCTAGAGCATTAGGTAAACTGCTTAATGTTGGTTTAGCCATTGTTGATAAAAGAAGACCTAAGCCTGGTCAGTCCCAAGTCATGAATGTTATTGGAAATGTAAAAGATAAAACGTGTATTATTGTAGATGATATAATTGATTCTGGTGGCACAATCGTTAATGCAGCAAAAGCACTGAAAGATAAAGGTGCTAAAGAAGTATATGTTTACATCACACATGGTGTTCTTAGTGGAGATGCAGTTAAGAAAATTAAAAACTCTGTCATAAAAAATTTAGTAATTACAGATACAATTGATAATGGTGAAAAAATTAAAAGTGCTAAAAATATCGAAGTTTTACCTATTTCGGGCCTAATGGGAGAGGCAATTAAGAGAATTTCTAACTCTACTTCTGTATCTGATTTATTTAAATAATTACCTTGAGTTATTTTGGAACATGGGCTAAAAAACTCTGCTTTCATGATTTCACTAGACGCAAATACCAGAAATAACAGTACCAAAGGTGAATTAAGCATTATTAGAAATAGCGGAAACGTTCCAGCCATAATTTATGGTGGCAAAGAAAAAAACGAAAAAATTTCTGTTTCAAAAAAATTGTTAAAATCAACGATAGAAAAAAAAAACTTTCTATCAAGCATTATTACTTTGAGTGTAAAAGGTAAAAATCAAAATGTATTACCTAGAGAGGTAACTTATAATGTTATCACTGACGAGCCAATTCATGTCGATTTTTTAAGAGTTATACCTGGTGTTTTAATTAGAATAGAGGTACCTGTAGAATTTATTAATCATGAAAAATCGCCTGGTCTAAAAAGAGGTGGTGTATTGAACATAGTAAGAAGACAAGTTGAGCTTAAGTGTCCAAGTGAAAAAATTCCTGAGAAATTAACTATAGATCTAGATGGTGTTGATATAGGAGAAAGTTTTAAAATCTCATCTATAAAATTAGAAACCAATGTTGTTCCTACAATTCAAGGAAGAGACTTTGTTATTGCGACTTTAGCTGCACCAACAGTGATGAAAGAGCCTGAAAAACCAGCTGAAGCAGATGCTACAGAAGGTGAAGGTTCAGAGGGAACAGCAGAAGGAGATAAGCCAACAGCAGAAAAAACTGAGGGTGAGAAAAAAGAAGGCGAAGAAAAAAAAGACGCCGAAGCAAAAAAATAATCAATTAAATTGAAATTTAAATTCCAATAAAAATTTATGCTTTTATTCGTAGGTCTTGGCAATCCAACACCAGATAGTGAAAATAATCGGCATAATGTTGGTTTTAAAATTATAGATGCACTAAATAAAAAATTTGGCTTATCAAAGCAAAAGCCAAAATTTAAAGGATTGCTGACTACTGGTAATATTGAGGGTGAAAAAGTTTATGCAATTAAGCCATTAACTTTCATGAATAACTCAGGAATTTGTATTAGAGAATTATTGGAATATTTCAAATTCGATGCTGAAGATGTGATAGTTTTTCATGATGATCTAGATGTTGAGTTTGGAAAAATTAAAGCAAAATTTGGGGGATCAAGTGCTGGTCATAATGGAGTTGCATCAATTGACAAATTTATTGGTACAGATTATTCAAGAGTAAGAATTGGAATTAGCAAACCACAAGGTAAAATCGAAGTTGGTGATTATGTTTTGCAAGACTTTGATGAAGATGAACTTGTTGGAATTGATAAAATTTCTAAAAACATAACTGAGTCAATTGAAGACCTAATTAAGAAAAAATTAGATTTATTTTCTAGTACTGTTAATAACAAATAATGAGTTTTAAATGTGGAATAGTAGGTTTGCCAAATGTTGGTAAGTCAACTTTGTTTAACGCATTAACAAATTCAAGCAAAGCACAGGCTGCAAACTTTCCATTTTGTACAATTGATCCAAATGTTGGGGTTGTTCCAGTACCTGATGAACGATTGAATAATCTAGCAAAAATATCAAAATCCAAAAAAAAAATTAATACAACTATTTCTTTTGTTGATATTGCTGGACTTGTAAAAGGAGCATCCAAGGGTGAAGGTTTGGGTAACAAATTTTTGTCTCATATCAGGGAAGTGGATGCAATTATTCACATGATTAGATGCTTTGATTCTGATGATATTCAAAATGTAAACCCGACTGTTGATCCAATTAGAGATTTAGAAATAATAGAAACTGAAATGATGTTGGCTGACCTAGAGTCTATTCAAAAAAGATTAGAAAAAAGTAATAAAAAAAATGTTGATGAGGAACAGCTAAAAATATTAGAAATAGCTTTAGATTCTATTAACAATGATAAAGATTTATCAGTTTTAAAAGATCAATTTGATAAAAAAAAATTAAATCAAAGTGGACTACTTTCTATAAAACCAAGAATATTTGTATGCAATGTTGATGAACAAAGTGTTCAGAATGGTAATGAGTACACAAAAAAATTCATGACTAAATTTGGTGAGGAAAATACTTTAATTGTGTCTGCTGATATAGAAAACCAAATTAATGAGCTTGAAAATGAAGAGAGAAAAAATTATATGGAAATGATTGGTCTTAAAGAAACAGGATTAGATATGTTGATCCAAAAAGGTTACAAAATATTAGAATTAGAAACTTATTTTACATCTGGCCCAGAAGAAACAAGAGCTTGGACTGTTGAAAAAAATTGTATCGCTCCAAAAGCAGCTGGTGAAATTCACACTGATTTTGAAAAAGGGTTCATCAGAGCAGAGACTGTTTCTTATAATGATTTTATTACTAATGAGGGTTGGGTTAATTCCAAAACAAATGGCAAAATGAGATTGGAAGGAAAAGACTATGTTGTTAAAGATGGTGATATATTAAACTTCCGTTTCAATACGTGACCAGATTCTTTTCATACTTAAATAAACTAAAATTGTAAGAATAATCAAATATACAATTGCTTTAAACCCCATTCGATGGCGAGATTCTAAATGTGGCTCTGCAGCCCACATTAAAAATGTAGTTACATCTTTTGACATCTGTTCAACAGTTGCTTCAGTTCCATCTCTATATTCAACTACGCCCTCTGAAAGTGGTGCTGACATCTTGATTTTATTTCCATACATATACTTATTATAATGTACACCTTCATCTAAAATCATTCCACTTGGTGCATCTTCATAGCCTTGTAACAAAGAATAAATATAATCTACCCCACCACCTCTGGCTTTAACCAAAACAGACATATCTGGCGGATATGCACCACCATTAGCTGCCTGAGCAGCTTTAACATTATCGTAGGGCATAATAAATTTATCTGATGGTTTTCCTGGTCTTGTAAACATTTCACCGTCCGCATTTGGGCCATCATTTACTTCAAAAGATGCTGCTATTACTTTTACTGCTTCTTCTGAAAATTCAGGACCACCTTTTTCTCCTAAATTTCTGTAACTAAGATATTTCATGGAATGACAAGAAGAACAGACTTCTGTATATACTTGGTAGCCTCTTTGAAGTGATCCTCTATCAAATTTTCCAAAAATGCCTTTAAAGCTCCAGTCGGTTTTTAAATAATCAACTTTTTCAGCTGAATTTGATTGTACAGTTGTAATAAAAACTATGGTTATAATTGATAATAATTTTATAAAATTCTTCACCCTATTTATCTAAACTTTCTTTATTTTTTGCTATAGCTAGATTTAGAGAGCCTCCAAGAACAGGTTCTGTAATACTTAAAGGAACAGGAATAGTTTTTTCTTTAAATCCCAGAACAGGCAGAACAACCAAGAAGTGAAGGAAGTAATAGGCTGTTGCAACTCTTCCAATTAATAAATAAAGACCGGCAGCTGGCATCGCTCCGATATATCCTAGGATTAAAACGTCTGCAACGAGTATCCAATAAAACTGTTTATATAAGGGTCTAAATACAGCTGATCTTATTTTTGATGTGTCCAGCCAAGGCAATGCCGCTAAAATTAAGATAGCTGATAGCATCGCAATAACACCCAAAAGTTTATCAGGCACTGACCTTAAAATTGCATAGAAAGGTAGCAGGTACCATTCTGGCACAATATGAGCTGGCGTAACCAATGGATTTGCTTCAATATAATTATCTGCATGGCCTAAAATATTTGGTGAATAAAAAACAAAAAATGCAAAAACAATCGTAAACATTAACAATGCGAAGCCATCCTTAATTACAATGTATGGATGAAATGGTACCGTATCTTTTGACGGTTTTTTAATATCTATTCCAATTGGATTGTTATTTCCCGGAACATGCAACGCCCATATATGTAGAACTACAAGTCCTAAAATTAAAAAAGGTATTAAATAATGTAGTGTAAAAAATCTTGTTAAAGTTGGATTATCAACTGAATAACCTCCCCATAACCAGTTTACAATCCCTTCACCAACTAAAGGTATTGCACTAAAAAGATTAGTTATAACTGTTGCCCCCCAGAAGCTCATTTGCCCCCATGGCAACACATAACCCATAAACGCAGCGGCCATCATCAATAAATAAATAATAATTCCAATTATCCATATGAGCTCTCTAGGAGATTTATAGGATCCATAAAATAAAGATCTAAAAATATGAATATAAACTGCCAAGAAAAACATTGAAGCACCATTTGCATGTATATACCTAATTAACCAACCATAGTTTACGTCTCTCATGATATGTTCAACACTTTCAAATGCCATGTCAGCATGGGCGATATAGTGCATGGCCAATGTTAGACCTGTTACAATTTGAGTAATTAGACAAAAAGTTAATATTCCACCAAAAGTCCACCAATAATTTAAATTTTTTGGAGTCGGATAATCAGCTAGATGACTTGCCAATGAAAGTAATGGAAGTCTATCGTTAAACCATTTTCCAAATTTTGACTTTGGAATATAATCGTGTTCACTCATAATTAACCAATCTTAATAGTATTAGCATTAACAAATTCATATTTTGGTATTTCCATATTTAAAGGTGCAGGACCTTTTCTAATTCTTCCAGATGTATCGTAATGTGATCCATGACATGGACAAAACCAACCATTATAATCTCCCCTATCATTTAAAGGGACGCATCCTAAATGTGTACAAACTCCAAGCATTACTAGCCATTCTGGATCTTTTGCTCGATCTTCATCTTTTTCAGGATGTTTTAATTCTTCCATTTTAACAGATCTTGCTTCTGCAATTTCATCTTGAGTTCTTTTTCTAATAAAAACTGGTTTACCTCTCCAAAGAACGGTAATTGTTTTTCCTGGAGTTAAAGAGCTAACATCTACCTCAGTGCTAGCCAAAGCTTTTACCGAAGCATCAGGATTCATTTGATCAATCATCGGCCATGCTACTGCACCAACCCCTACAGCCCCTAGAGCATATGTAGTGGTAAATAAAAATTCTCTTCTTTCTGGTTTTTTATCAGACATATGTAAATTTTAAATTTTGCTTATTTAATATATGAATTCATATAATAAAATAGTATTTTTTCTATAGATACAATGACACATAATTTAACTAAAGAAGGGCTAAAAATAGCTTTATTTGAACCTGATATACCTCAGAATACGGCTGCAATAATCAGAACATGTGCATGTCTTGGATCTAAACTTGAAATAATAGAGCCATGCGGATTCTTGCTATCAGATAAAAGATTTAAAAGAGTTGTTATGGATTATATGGATGAGAAAGATATTAAATTCTACCAAAGTGCTGATATTTTTTTTAAATCTAAAAAAGACCAAAGAATTATATTGATGACCACTAAAGCTTCTATATCTTACACAAAATTTAAATTTGAGAAAAATGATACAATTTTATTTGGACGTGAAAGTGCTGGTGTGCCAGAAAAAATACATAAATTGACAAAAAATAGATTAAAAATACCCATGAACAATGACAGGCGCTCATTAAATCTAGCATCATCTGTTGCAATTATATTAGCTGAATGTTTAAAACAAACTAAATGGATTTAGAAATCAAAAAAGATCTAACGAGCAATTGGTTTAAATTATTACAAGAGGCATTTTGTAATGACATCAGCATTTTAGAGAATAATAAAGTAAAATTTAAATCTACAACCTGGAAAAGAAATCAAAATAGAGATGAGGGTGGTGGTGAATATAGGATACTAAAAGACGGAAAAGTATTTGATAAGGTTGGTGTAAATTTTTCTAAAGTTTATGGAAGGTTCCCAAAAAGATTTCAAAAAAATATTCCTGGAGCTCACAAAGATCCTAGATTTTGGGCATCAGGCATATCTGTGGTAATGCATATGAAGAATCCTTTAATTCCTGCAATGCATTTTAATACCAGGTACATATGCACAACTCAACAGTGGTTTGGGGGTGGTATGGATGTAACACCATCAAATAAAGATGATTTAGAAAAAAAAGATTTTCATCAAATTTTAAAGAGTATGTGTGACCGACATAACAAAAGTTATTATAAAAAATATAAAAAGTGGTGTGATGAATATTTTTATCTTCCACATCGAAAAGAAACTAGGGGTATTGGTGGAATTTTCTTTGATTATAAAAAAGATAACTTTGAAAAAGATTTTAAATTTGTTAGAGATGTTGGTGTTACGTTTCAAATATTATTTAATAAGATAATTAGAAAAAAAATAAAAAAGAAATGGACTATCAAAGATAAAGAAAATCAATATATTAAAAGAGGTAGATATACAGAATTTAATTTACTTTATGACAGGGGGACTAAATTTGGATTACAAACTGGTGGGAATGTAGCAGGAATCTTGATGTCACTTCCTCCTTTAGCTAAATGGAAATAAAATGGATAAAGAACCTATAACTTTAAACGGATTAGAAAAATTAAAAGAAGAACTGGTTTTTCTGAAAGAAAAAAAAAGACCAGAGATAGTTGCGGCTATTGCTGAAGCTAGATCTCATGGAGATTTAAAGGAAAACGCAGAATATCATGCTGCAAAAGAAGAGCAGTCTCATAGCGAAGGAAGAATAACAAAAATAAATGATGCTATTGCACGAGCAAATGTAATTGATATCACCAAATTAAATAATGAGGGAAAAGTAATATTTGGCTCTACGGTTTACCTTGAAAACTTAGATACAGGTGAAAAAATAAATTATAAAATTGTCGGTAAAGATGAGGCTGATTTAAAGCAAAAACTTATTTATTTTCAATCACCAATAGGTAAAGGGCTTATAGGTAAAAATAAAAATGACCTTGCGGAAATTGTAACACCAGCTGGAACTAAACATTTTGAAATTAAAGACGTTAAATATATTTAATAGCTTATAATTTTAGCAATTTGTTTTTCAGATAATTGAAAATTATTATTTACCCACACTTCTTCAATCTTTTTGATTTTATCTCCAAGAGTTTTACCTTCTGGAATGTCGTATTTTTGCATTAATATTTTAGCACTAATTGGCATCGTTGGTAAAACTTTAGATTTAAATATATTAATAAAATTAAGTAATTGCTTATCAACTTTTTTTAAAGAAAATAACTTATAACTTAACACATCTATTATAGCCTGTTTTCCATGAAAATAAAAAAATTTATTTAAACTTTTTTCTGAAAATGTAGTTGCTGTAATTTTTTCATTATAAAATTTATCAATTGTTTTTAATCGTCTTTGGTCTTTCTTTGAAACATTAAACTTATAAATAAAATAATCAACATTGTCTGATTCATCAATTATTACCAAAGAAAGTAAGAATATAAAATCTGCTTCTTGAAGCTTCGTTTTAGCAAATGTATTAGGATTAGAAAAAAGTTTAATTTTTTTAATTTGTGGAAAAATAATTTCAAATAACTCAACAGAAAATTTATCTTTTGAAAGTTTTGTTAGAACGTGAGATTTCACATATTTTTTTAATTCATCCAATAACCTCTCTTTAGATAAATTAGAGACGCCATCTAAATTTTTTTTTATTGCTGTTAAAGTTTTAAGGTCATGTTTGTGACTAGAGTAGTTTAAAAAAAACCTTAAATAACGAAGTATTCGTAAATAATCTTCTTTAATTCTTTGTTCTGAGTTTCCAATAAATTTAACTAAACCATCTTCTAGATCTTTTTTTCCATTAAATGGATCAAATAAATTGCCCTTCATATCAGAATAAATTGAATTGATAGTAAAATCTCTTCTTGAGGCATCTTTTTTCCAGTCTGTTGAAAACATAACTTCTGCATGTCTACCGTCTGTCTTGATATCTTCTCTTAAACTCGTTATTTCAAATCTATAATTACTTATAACCGCTGTTATAGTGCCATGTTCAATTCCAGTTTCGTAATAGTTTATATTATTATTTTTGAGAGCTACACAAACTTGTTGTGGATTTAAATTAGTAGCAAGATCGATATCATCAACTATTTCTTTTTGGATAATTTTTCTAACACAACCTCCTACATACCTAATTTCACTACTAGAAGAAAATTTATTTATTGAGTCAAAAATTTTTTTTACTGGAGTGTGTTTGGACAAATTTCTGAAACCTTGAGCTATATAATCCAAGTTATTAGTTCTTGTAAAAAATTTATCTAAAAAGTTAATCATATATGGCTGGGGCGCTAGGATTCGAACCTAGGATGCAGGTATCAAAAACCCGTGCCTTACCGCTTGGCTACGCCCCAATGCTATCTTCGTATAACACAAAAAAATTAAATTTATATAGTTTTTGCGGTTTTACACCAGTAATTTTTAAATTGTTTTTTGACTTTTTTTTCAGCTTCTTTACACATTTTATCTGATTTAAAATAAGCGATAATTGCAGAACCTGAACCTGTCATTCTAACAAACTCAACCTTTGATAATTTTTCTAAAAATTTTTTTAAAATGTTAAGTTTTGGGTATTTGTTTAGTGCAATTAACTCCAAATCATTATTCATTTTTTTTAAAAATTCTAAACTAAACATACGTTTTGTCGGCCGATTTAATTTGGCTTTTCTAAAATTCTCAACTTTAGAATAAATATTTTTTGTTGAACATCCAAAGCTTGGTTTAACTACTAGTGTATATATATGCTTTTTTACAAAAAAATCTGTTATCGAATTATTTGATTTTAAAACTAGACTTTTAGAATGCATACCTAAAATTACATCTGATCCAATTAATCTGGTAATTGCACAAATTTTTTTTTGGGGAATTATAACTAATTTTTTTTTAATAAAAAATTTTAAAATATCAGCAGCATTCATTGATCCACCACCTAGCCCAGCTTCTGATGGAATGTTCTTTTTTATAATGATTTCAAATTTTATATCTTTAAGTAGCTTCTTTTTATCAATAATTTTTAATAATTTAGATATTGTATTATTAGGTCTAATATTATTAGAAAATTTTCCAGTGAATTTTATTTTATGTTTTTTATTTTTAATTCTTTTAATTAAAATTTCATCGTGCAAATCTAAAAAAGAGATTATACTTTCAATTTTGTGTAGCGATGAATTTTTGCCAACAACATTTAAGGCTAAATTGATTTTAGCATGAGATTTTATTTTTAAATAATTAATCAAGTGTCTTGGGGTCCTTCAACTAATTTTTTTTGAATTTGATCTATTAACTTCTGATCTATATTTTTCATCTCTAATACCGTGTACCAAAAGTATCTTGCTTGAATTTTTCTGCCTAATGTCCACAAAATATCTCCATAGTGATCATTCACGGTTGGATCTTCTGGCATTAATTCAACTGCTTTTTTTAAAAATTTTTCCGCTTTAGTAAAGTCATTTACTAAATAATAGGCCCATCCTATTGAGTCTATAATATAAGGGTCATCACTCTCCGCTGCATGAGCTTTTTCAAGCATTTCAATCGCTTCATCAATTTTATAATCCCTCTCTAACCACGAGTAGGCAAGGTAGTTCAAAACATATGCGTCATCAGGATTAATTTCTAAAGACTGAAGTAAATCTTTGTCTGCATTTGAATAATTATCTAATCTCTCGTAGCTAGCACCTCTTCGATATAATAAATCTGATTTTATTTTAGAATCATCATTCAATGAGTTAATGATTAATGAAT
>CAJQSX010000027.1 GCA_905616465.1 uncultured Candidatus Pelagibacter sp.
AAAAGGTAGATCAATCTTAACCAAACCAATAGCCGGAACACTTAAAAAAAATAAACTTTTAAATAGAAAAGAAGCTTTAGAATATTTTAAGAAAAATATTAAAGAAACAAAAGAGCACAATATGATTGTTGATATGGAAAGAAATGATCTATCACGTATATGCGTTCCTGGTTCCGTTAAGTTAGTAAAAGAAAAAAAAGTAGAAGAATATAAACACCTTTTCCACTATGTAAGCTTAATTAAAGGTAAGTTAAAAAAGAATACAAAGACTATTGATATTATTAAATCAATGATGCCTGGTGGTTCTGTTATAGGTTGCCCTAAGATAAGCACACTTAATCTGTTAAACAATCAAGAAAAAGAAAATAGAAATATATATACGGGAAGCTTTGGTTATATCAAATTCAATGGTGATATGAGATTCAATATAATCATCAGATCTATACTTAATTATAAAGATGTTTCAGAAATTTCAGTCGCATCAGGGGTTGTAATAGATAGCAATTCTAATCATGAATTTAATGAAAACTTTATAAAAGCCAAAGCATTAATAGATTTATATAAATGATTTATGTTATTGATCATAAAGACTCATTCACACATAATGTAGTACATCAACTTTCTTTATTTGATAAAGTGGAGTGTGCAAATTTTGATGAAATTAATTATTCAAAACTAAAAAAAGCATCAATTATAGTTTTGTCTCCTGGACCGGGTGCCCCCAAAGATTATCCAAAAACAAATAAAATTTATAAGGAATTCAAAGGGAAAAAAAAAATAATTGGAATTTGTTTAGGTTTTCAACAAATACTTTTTGCTGAAGGTGCGAAAATTGTTAGACAAAAGAAAATTTATCACGGTTTTCAGTCCCAAATTCAAGTTATTAATAAAAATTCAATTTTTAAGAATAAGCTAAAGTTTAAAGTTGGTAGGTATCATTCATTAAAACTGAAAGAACCTTTTTACGCAGAAAATTTTGACATAACGATGAGATGTGTTATTTCAGGATCTGCAATGTCATTTGAAAATAAGATTGATAAAATTTATGGATTTCAATTTCACCCAGAGTCTTTTTTAACTATTAATGGTAACTTACTTATTAAAAAAATCATATCAGCTTAAAGATCTTAAGGAAATAAAATTTAAAGATCTTTGGGGGGATCACGGAGTATTCACAACAATGTGGATTTATGGCTCTCCACCCAAAATACTTTTTTTTAAAGATCATATTAATAATTTGGTTAGATCTGCTAAAGCTTATTCTATTTTAAAATCATCTATTAGATCTGATGTTCAAAAAATTTTGAAAAAAAATATTGATAAAAAAAAAAAATACAATCATCTCATTCGAATTGCTATCAATAAGAATACTTTTTCAATTTCAATAAGAAAAAAAATTAATCCCAGTCTTAATTTTAATCTACAGCTTGTTAATTTAAAACGACCAAAACCTGAATTTAAAAATTTGAAATATAAAGAAATTTTAAAATATCTATCAAAACTAGATAATTCAAAATCCGATATAGGTTTATGCTCAAACAAAAAAATTTTTGAAACAGGAACATCAAATATACTTTTTATAAAAAAAAATAGAGTTTTTTCACCTATCGATAAATTTTATAAAGGAATCACATATAAGTTTTTTAGATCAAAAATTAATAAAATTATTATCAAAGATATACTTGTTAATTCCTTAAATGAATTTGATGAAATTATCTTAATAGGCACCGGAAAAGGAGTCACATCTGTTAATCTAATAGAGGAAATCAAATGGAAAAGAAAAAGTTTAAAATTTTATAAAAGACTGTCCGGATACTACCTATCTGCAACTAACAGAAGTTTAGAATATAAATGATTCATGAAAAATCCTAATAATCCTTGTCTCTTTTGTAATTTGGAAAAAAGTGGAATAGATCATGAAAATAACTTGGCTTATGCAAGTTATGATACTTATCCTGTATCAGATTATCATTGTTTAATTATTCCAAAAAGACACGTCAAAGATTATTTTAAATTAACAAATGAGGAATTAATCGCTTGTAATGATTTAGTTAAAATTGTTAAAGATGAAATTATTAATAAAGATAGCAGTGTTAAAGCATTTAATATTGGCGTTAACGTAGGTAAGATTTCTGGTCAATCAATTATGCATTGTCATATTCACCTGATTCCTAGAAGAGAAGGGGATGTAGAAAATCCACAAGGTGGAGTAAGGTCTGTAATACCCAAAAAACAACACTATAAACGCAAACTATAAGTTGTTATTAATGACAAATTGACCAATAGTTAGGGTTGAACTATATAATCAACTAGATTAAAAAATCTATAAGAAATTCAAAAAAATTTTAACTCAAGGGTAAAATGTTAAAAATAAATCCTTTTTCTATTTTAGCAGAAACTGTTTCTCCTTTAGCTATTCAAGTTTTTATTTTAGCAATGTTGTCTTTAATCGTTATTGGAACAGTTATTCAAATGATACATCATAAGAATGTTACTTATTTTTTCAATAACGCAAAAAAAGCAAAATTAGCTGCTGAGAGAGAACTTGGTGTTGGTGAAACAACATCAGTTATTTTAAAAACTGTAGTGCACGATATTGCAACTACTGCAGAGTTGGGTGCTGGTAAGAGAAGAATTGCCCATGTTATGGGAATGTATGGAACTATTTTATTTTGGGTAGCTTCTGTTGTATTGGTTTTTTTTTATACAGGAACAGAAAAAGCTACATCAACTATTTGGCCTATCATTTGGCATGTTGGAGCAATTATGACTTGTGTTGGTGGATACTGGTTTTGGTTATTTTTAAGAGTTGATGTGTTAGCTGAAGCTCACCCATGGTATAGAGTTATTAAAGCAGATTTGTTTGTTCTTGCACTTCTTGCATGTGCAACAACTGGTCTTGCTTGGTCTTATTTTCAATCTTCAGGATCAGCTGGATTGGAATATTTATTTTTAGTTTTATTTATTACCTCAAACATTGTTTTATTTGGGGGAGTTTATTGGTCAAAATTTGCACACATGATATATAAGCCTGGTGCTGCTATCCAAAAAAACTTAGCAGAAGCAGATGGGTCTCGAGATAATCTTCCTCCATTAGCTGATGCACCAAAACAATTTGGACTAGGAATTAAAAGGGAACAACCAAAACACTATTAAAGAAAGAGGTAATATAATATGTCAACTTTTGTATATATGACGAGATGTGATGGATGTGGTCACTGCGTTGATATTTGTCCATCAGATATTATGCACATTGATGAAAATATTAGAAGAGCAGTTAATATTGAACCTAACTTTTGCTGGGAATGTTATTCTTGTGTAAAAGCCTGTCCTAACCATGCAATTGATGTTCGTGGTTATGCTGATTTTGCTCCAATGGGTCACAGTGTTAGAGTTAGGCGTGAAGAAGAAAAAGGAACTATTTCTTGGAAAATTAAATTTAGAAATGGAACAACAAAAGATTTTGTTTCACCGATTACAACAAAACCATGGGGAGAATTTATTCCTAAATTAGCTGAAGGTGACAAACCTAACCAAGGTGAGATTAATTCTCAACTGCTCTATACTGAACCTAACGGTTTAAATATTGATGGTAAACTACCATCAGTACCAAAAGATACGTTTAAAAAAGGAGTTTATTACTAATGGCTAAACATAAAACACATTACGAAGATTGTGATGTTTTAGTTGTTGGTGGTGGTATGGCTGGAACTGGTGCTACTTTTGAAGCTAGACACTGGGGAAGAGATATGAAAATAATTTGCGTTGAAAAAGCTAATATAGACAGAAGTGGAGCGGTTGCCCAAGGTCTATACGCCATTAACTGTTATATGGGAATGCAATGGGGTGAAAATCAACCAGAAGATCATGTAAGATACGCACGTAATGATTTAATGGGGATGGTTAGAGAAGATTTAGGTTATGACATGGCTCGTCACGTTGACTCAACGGTTCACATGTTTGATGAATGGGGTTTGCCTATGATGAAAAATGAAAAAACTGGTCGCTACCTTCGAGAAGGTAAGTGGCAAATCATGATTCATGGAGAAAGTTATAAACCTATTGTTGCAGAAGCCGCAAAAAAATCAGCTGATAAAATTTATAATAGAATAATGATTACTCATCTTTTAATGGATGAAGCTCAAGAAAATAGAGTAGGTGGAGCTGTAGGCTTCAATATGAGAACTGGTGATTTCCATGTATTTAGATCAAAAACAGTAATTGTTGCAGCAGGAGGAGCGTCACATATTTTCAAACCAAGAGCTGTTGGTGAAGGAATGGGAAGAACTTGGTATGCACCTTGGAGCAACGGTTCTGCTTACGCACTACCCATTGCTGTTGGAGCTAAAATGACACAAATGGAAAACAGAATTGTATTGTGCAGATTTAAAGATGGATATGGTCCTGTTGGAGCATATTTTTTGCACCTTAAAACTTATACTCAAAATGCAAATGGAGAGAATTATGAAAAGAAATGGTATGATCAAACTAAAGAATTAGTTGGTGAATATATTGATCATCATCCAACACCTACATGTTTGAGAAATCATGCGTTTATCCAAGAAACCATTGCAGGTGGCGGACCAATTCACATGGTTACTACTGAAGCTTTTCAAGACCCACACTTAGAAACGGTTGGCTGGGAAAATTTTTTAGGTATGACGGTAGGACAGGCAGTTGTTTGGGCTTCACAAAACATTGATCCTAAATATACAAATCCTGAATTAACTACATCAGAACCATATGTTATGGGTTCTCATGCAACTTGTTCTGGAGCTTGGGTCAGTGGTCCAGAAGATTTATCTCCACCTGAATATTTCTGGGGTTATAACAGAATGTTAACTATTGATGGACTTTTTGGAGCAGGTGATACCGTGGGGGGAAGCGCTCACAAGTTTTCGTCTGGATCATTTACAGAAGGTCGTTTAGCTGCAAAAGCAGCAGTTAAATATATCGAAGATCAAAAAGCAGAAGGCATTGAAGTTACAGATAAACAATGTGAAGACTTTAAAACTGAGATATTTAAACCTCTTGAGACTTATCAAGTAGCTCAAAATGAAATAACAGGCGGAACTGTTTCACCGAGTTATATTTCTCCTATTCAAGGACTTCAACGACTACAAAGAATTATGGACGAATATGTTGGTGGAATTGCAACTAACTATATGACTAATGGTAATATGCTTAAAAGAGGTCTGGAACTTTTAGCTTGGTTGGAAGAAGATTTAGAAAAGGTGGGTGCTGAAGATCTACACCAATTAATGAGGGCTTGGGAACTAAAACATAGAGCTTTAACCTCTCAGTGTGTGACTGAACATACCATGTTTCGTGAAGAAACTCGTTGGCCTGGTTATTACTACAGAGGCGACCACATGAAGTTGGATGATGATAACTGGCACTGTTTGACAGTTTCAAAACGTGATCCTAAAACTGGAAAATTTAGCTTAGAAAAAGTTCCCGTTTATCATATAGTTGATGTAAACGAGAAGAAAAAAGCTTCTTAAAAAAATCAGCATAAGTATGAATATTCTAGACAAGTCTGATGATGAAATTATAGCTCTTGCCAAACCTATTTGGGACAATCTCGTTAAAACATCAAACATGAAAGATTACGGCGGTTTTACAAAAGATTTTGGAACTCAAATGCTATTTGGCGCAAATGAAGTTGAGCTTGGTAAACAGTGGTCAAACAATAAACTCTTGACCAGCCTTTCAGAGGACTATGTGGCCTTTGGATGTCTTAGAAGAGGTCAAAATATAACTGTATTATTTAAACAAAAGAGTAAGGAAATACAGGGAGAATTCTTGGGAAGATTAGTTTTGGGGGTTGAGGGTGAAGAGGTTAAAGTTTTGGAGCCACCATCTACTAATAGTCCAGATGTTAATTAAAAAAAAAATATCCTAAAATTAAATAATAATTTGACAATAAATTGGTTCATGTTACTGAAGAATATTAATGCCTGATATTATTAAAAATTTACCCTTAGAAATAAAAAAAAATAAAGTCAAGACAAGCATATTTTTAGGTTTATCTGCCTATTGGGGTATAATTATCTTTGCCACTTTAATTACATTTAACTAAGATTAATTTTTTCTATTTAATCCAAGTTTCCTTACTTTTCGAGTAATAAATAAATATATTAATTATTTTGACACAACTTAAGGTACAACATCTTTGTTTAATTGGTAAAGTTGGTTTTTGAGATGCTTAAAAAAAAAAATAGTATTTTAGTTACAGGTGGTGCTGGATATATTGGTAGCCACGTAGTTGAACAATTAGTTAAAAAAAAAGATAATATAATCATTTTAGACAATTTAGTTACTGGATTTAAAAAACTAACTAATAAAAAGGCTAAATTTATTAAAGGGGATATCAAAAATACTATAATTGTAAATAAAATCTTAAAAAAATATAATATTGATACAATTATTCATTTAGCTGCATATTTGAATATAAGTGAAGCTGAAAAATCTAAAAAAAAATACTTTATAAACAATATCCTAGGTACTGAAAATTTAATTAAAGCCTGTCAAAATACAAACGTAAAAAATATAATTTTTTCCTCCTCTTGCTCAATTTATGGAAATATACAGGGAGCAGTAAGTGAAAATAAAAAACCTAATCCAATGAGCTATTATGCTTATACAAAATATAAAGGAGAGAATATTATTAAAAAAAATTCAAAAAAATATAATTACAGATATGCTATTTTAAGATACTTTAATGTTGCTGGTGCAAGCCCTTCAAAAAAAATTGGAGAAATTGAAAGCTCACATGGACATCTTTTTAAAAATTTAGCTATACAAGCTTTAAAAAAATATCCTGTAATTAATATATTTGGTAGTGATTATAAAACAAAAGATGGAACCTGTATTAGAGATTATGTTCATGTTTCTGATTTAGCTGATGCTCATATTAAATGTGTTGAACTACTTCAAAATAAAAAAAAATCATTAGTTCTTAATTATGGATATGGAAAAGGTTATTCTGTTGAGGATATTGTTAATATATTTAAAAAGATAAAAAAAAATTGCTTAATAAACTATAAGGATAGACGTCCAGGGGATGTTGCACAAGTTTATGCAAACATTAAAAAATCTAGAAAAATACTTAATTTGAAACCAAGATTTAATAATATTAAAAAGATATTACAAAGCTCAATTAATTGGGAAAAAAAATTAAATTAATTTTAATCTTTATTGACATCAATATATATGAGTAATAATTAACTATAAATTATATATGGATGTATTTTTACCAATAGCCCAAGTATTTGTTAATCCTATTGAAATACTTTTATTAAGTGCCATTGTTGGAGTACTTTCAGGCTTGTTTGGTGTTGGTGGTGGATTTTTGATGACACCATTTCTAATTTTTTTAGGTGTTCCGCCAGCGTATGCAGTTGCAAACGAAGCTAATAATATCTTAGCCACATCTGTATCAGGTTCTACAACTCACTATTTAAAAAATACCTTAGATTACAAAATGGGTTTTATGATTGTGATTGGAGGAACGGTAGGAACAACTTTGGGTATATTAACTTTTACATACTTTAAAGACTTAGGGACAATAGATACAGTTATATCATTAGCCTACATGTATATACTAGCGATAATTGGTACATTGATGTTGGTCGAAAGTCTTGGGGAAATAGATAGAGCAAAAAGAAACCTTGTAATTAAAAAAAAATTACATGTTCACTATTGGATACATGGCCTTCCATTAAGAATGAGATTTCCTAAATCAAAATTGTACGAAAGTATATTTACGCCAATTTTAATTGGTTTATTAGTGGGTTTTATTGCAGCTATTATGGGGATAGGTGGTGCTTTTATTTTAGTACCTGCAATGATTTATATAATTAAGATGCCAACTAAATTAGTTCCTGGAACCTCTTTATTTGTAACTATTTTTATTAGCGTTATAGTTACTTTTTTGCATTCATTTAATTTTGGTTCAATAGATTTAATGTTAGTTTTTATGTTAGTTATTGGCTCCATAATAGGAGTTCAGATTGGCCAAAAACTTGGTGAAAAAATTGACAGCTCTGGACTAAGAGCGCTATTAGCAATCTTGTTATTAATTGTTGGCATAGCTATTGCGTATGATACTTTTTTTGCAGAGCAAATTCAAAAAGAAACAATCAACATGTCCAGTACAGATTTAAATTTTTTCTCGAAATTTATCTTAGAATTTTCAAATGATATGCCATTTTTTTATGGATTATTTTCAATTATGTTTGCTATTTTGCTAGGTATTGGAGCTGCATTTATTAGACGTTTTGTTTCAAACTTTATGAAAAAAATGTTAATGAAGCCTTAAATCTAAAAATGTTTTAAATAAATTTTGTAAACGTTTCTATATATATAAGACTTATAATTCCAACTGTAACTGCCGCAATTAGACCAACAAGAAAAGGTTTGTAGCCCATTGATTTTAAATCACCTAAATTAATTGAAATACCTACTGCTGCCATTGCCATTGTTAAAAACACCGTAGTTAAGATTTTAATATATCCAATAAAGTTTTTCCAAACTTCATAAAATTCAAAATTTGAATTCTCTATTGAAAAAATTTGATCTCCAACATTTCTTACAATTATCATTCCTATAAAGCCGAGTACAAAATAAGGAAAAATACTTAATATTGAGTAGTTTTTTCCTCTAATCTCACCTCTATTATAAAGGAATGCAAAAAAAGGTATTAAAATAACCAGAAAAGTATTTCTTATTAGCTTTGTAACAGTTGCAACATTCAAAGTTTCTGGACTATTAAATTGTTGATCGTAAATTAATCCAGCTGCTGCCACTTGTGAGGTTTCATGTATAGCGGTACCTAAAAACAAACCAACCTGTAAAGCATCACCATTAAAATACCATTCTGCAAAATAAGGATAAACAAGCATTGAAATAACCCCAAACAAAGTAATATTAGCTATTGCGTAGGCAACCTCAGACTTCTTTGCGTTTATAACTGGAGCTGTCGCTACAATTGCTGTCGCTCCACAAACACTTGTACCAATAGCTATGAGATAAGACATCTTTGATGAAATAGGTACTTTTTTTATAAGTAATTTTACAAGTATTAATACGCTTAGAATACAAACAATAATTAGAGGTATAGCAATTGAGCCAAATTTAATTAATTCCTCAAAACTTAATCTTATTCCTAAAAAAATTATTCCTAATTTTAAGATATATTGTTGCGAAAAATCCAAACCAATCATCATACCCGGTCTTGGTGTAAATGCATTTCCCATTATAATTCCTAACAAAATTGCAATCAGAACTGTTGATATCGGACTTTTGGGCGTTCCAAAAATTTCTATAGCTAATAAATTATTTATTCCTTGAGAAAATAAACAAAATATTAGTGCCAAAACTACACCAGGAAAAATAGCTTTTAAATATTGGAGTTTTATCAGCACAAGAATAATTATTAAGCACTTCTGTAAAGTTTAGTCATCACGAACTCTTTGTGACCTAAAGCCTCAGCACAAGTTAATCTTCCGTTTGCTACCCTTAAAGTTGTTTTAATTAATTCATCTCCAGCTTGAGACATGTTCATTTCACGAGTTAAAATTTTTGAAACATCACAATCAATATGTTCTCCCATTCCTTTGACGGTCAAAGGATTTGCAGTTAATTTAACAACAGGCTCAATTGGGTTACCAACAATATTACCTTGTCCTGTTGGAAACAGATGTATATTAAAACCTGCTGCCGCCTGAAGTGTTACACACTCTGCTGCTGCTGAAGATGTATCCATAAAGTATAAACCTTTTCCTTTTTTTGGTTCTTCTGCTGGTTCAAGGACATCAATAAATTTACAATTTCCTATTTTTTGGAAGTTTCCAAATGCTTTTTCTTCAATAGTTGTTAGTCCACCAGCAATATTTCCTGCTGTTGGTTGACTTTCGGAAAGATCATCTGTTGCTTCCTTTAAAATAAAATCATTATAATCATTCCAGGTTTTCATAAACTTATCGGATGCCTCTTTTGTTGCGCCTCTTTTAGCACAAACTTTTTCAGCACCTGTTAACTCAGAAGTTTCACCAAAACATAAATGAACACCCATTGGTTCTAATTTATCCATTAAATTACCAACTGTTGGGTTTGCGGCCAATCCAGATGTAGTGTCTGACTCTCCACATTTGACTGAAATCCAAAGATCACTCATTGGGCACTCTTCTCGTTGCTTTTCAGAAGCCCACATTACAAATTCTTGAGCTTTTTTAGATGCCTTCATAGCTGTACCAATATCTCCAGTGCGCTCTATGTGAAAGCCTTCAACTGGTTTTCCAGTTTTTGCTATCCCATCAACAATTTTTTTTGTCCATTTAGGTTCAATTCCAATAACAATAACAGCTGCAACATTAGGATTAGAACCAGTTCCAATCATAGTTCTAAAATGAAGATCTAAGTCAGCACCAAATTGAAGTCTTCCATATGAATGGGGGAGAGCCATAGTACCTTTGATGTTATTAGCAACTGCTTCAGCACATGCATTTGAAATATCATCAACTGGAAGAATAATTACGTGGTTTCTTGTACCAGCTCTACCATTTTCTCTTTTATAACCTAAAAAACTTTTTGGAATTTCCATATTATTACCACTTCTTTGTTTTTACATTATGAACATGTACGTGTTCACCTTTTTTAATAGATTTAACTACTTTCCCTATGTCATGACCATATTTAAGGATTGTGTCTCCCTCATTTAGATCGATCATTGCAATTTTGTGGCCTAATTGTATTTCATCTACAGATTGAATTTTTGTAGAACTGTCAT
>CAJQSX010000028.1 GCA_905616465.1 uncultured Candidatus Pelagibacter sp.
AGAGTTAGCAAGAATTTATGGTTTTCAAGTTGACTTTCAAAGAGATATTAGAAAAAAAGATCGATTTCAAATTATGTACGAAGTGTTTGTTGATGAAAATCAAAAAATAATTGAAACAGGAAATATATTATTTGCAAATTTAATTTTGAGTGGTGAAAATAATTCTCTCTATTATTTCGATAAAGAAGGAAGCGCTGGACACTACGATAAAAATGGTAGGAGTATTCGAAAAGCATTAATGAAAACTCCAGTTAATGGTGCAAGATTATCTTCTTCATTTGGAATGAGAAAGCATCCAATAGATGGATTTAATAAGATGCATCGCGGTACAGATTTTGCGGCACCAATGGGGACGGCAATTATGGCTTCTGGTTCAGGAATTGTTAAAAAAGCTGGATGGTGTGGGGGTGGAGGAAACTGTGTAGTGATAAAACATAACTCCACGTATGAAACTGTTTATGCACATATGTCAAAATTTGTCCCAGGAATTAGAAAAGGTATAAGAGTTAGACAGGGTCAAACTATAGGTTTTGTTGGTTCAACGGGAAAATCTACAGGCCCTCATTTACATTACGAGGTTATTGTAAGTGGAAAAAGAGTTAATTCACAAAAGCTAAAACTACCTTCGGGAAAAATTCTAAAAGGGGAAGAAAGAAAAATATTTGAGACTAAAAAAATTAAACTGGATGTTTTAAAATCAGAAAAAATAATTGGCTTAAATTAATTACTTTGCGGCAACAACTTAAACGCCTATTTTCTCTTCTTTTTTATTAACAGCTTCTTCTTCAGCCGGTTCCTTTTTTATTTTTGCTTCACCATTCACGTCGGGATCAATTTTTTTAGCCTCAGTAGATTCGTTTGAAAATCTTGATTTTCTATAACTTTCTTGCTCACTTAATACTCTAGTAAAATGATCGGCGTGTTGAAAATAGTTCTCAGATAAAATCTGATCTCCACCTGTTAAGGCTTCACTTGCTAAATTATTGTATTTTTCAATTAATTTAGAGGCATTATGATTATTTCTACCTGGAACAGTTCTTCGAAAATTATCATTATTAGAAAATTTCGACCCTTCGTTATTGCTTCTGAAAGAGGGTCTTCTATTATTGTTACTTCTAAATGGGGGTCTTCTATTATTATTACTTCTAAATGTTACCATGATTTTATCTTTTTATTAAATTTTAGTGCTGATTATACAGCGATCATTGTTTCCATAATCTTTTATGGTTCTATTTATGTAAAAACCTTCTTTTTTTAATATTATTTTAACTTTATTTTTTTGATTAAATCCAATCTCTAAAATAAATTTACCATTTTTCTTAATCAGCGTTCTTGCTTTACTAATAACTTTTTTAATTTTTGAAAGCCCATCAAGCCCACCACTTAAAGCTAACTTTGGTTCGAAGTTAACAACATCTTTTTCCAAATATTTTAAATTTAGCAATTCAATATAAGGAGGGTTTGATACAATTAGATCATATTTCCCAATTGAAAAATTGTCAACAGTAGAATGAAAAAACTTTACTCTGTTTGTCAAGTTGAGTTGTTTTGTATTGAATTTACTTACATTTATACTTTTTTTGGATATATCTATTCCAGTCCCATAAAAATTAGGTCTCTCTTTTAGTATAGATAAAAGTATACATCCAGATCCAGTTCCAATATCTAAAACTTGCAATTGTACCTCCTTTGAGTAGATTCTTAAGACTTGTTCTATCATTAATTCAGTATCTGGTCTTGGAATTAAAACATCTTTATTAACAAAAAATTCATTTTTCCAAAACTCTTTTTTATTTATTAGATACGCAATTGGTTCCCCTTTTTTTCTTCTTTCAATTAAATCTTTAAATTTGCCTAATTGTTCTGAGTTTAAAAGTTCTTTCGGATTTAAGATGATGTGTTTTTTATCTTTTTTAATTGAGCTGGATAATAACAACTCACTATCAAGTCTAGGATTTGATATTTTGTTTTTTTGTAAAATATTTATTCCTTCATTTAGAATATTTTCTATATTCATTTTTAGTTAAGATTACTCAATTTTTCTTCTTGAGCTTGTAATGTTAAGTTTTCTACCATTTCATCAAATGCTTCACCTTCTAAAAAAGCTTCAAGTTTATGTAGTGTTAGATTAATACGATGATCAGTTACTCTTCCCTGTGGAAAATTATAAGTTCTAATTCTTTCTGATCTGTCTCCTGTTCCTATTTTACTTTTTCTATCCTGAGATCTTTCTTGATCTATTCTAGATCTTTCCAATTCATAAAGTCTTGCTCTTAAAATTTTCATCCCTTTAGCTTTATTTTTATGTTGGGATTTTTCATCCTGCTGAGATACAGATAGACCAGTTGGGATATGTGTAATCCTTACCGCGCTATCAGTTGTATTAACTGATTGACCGCCTGGCCCACCAGCTCTAAATACATCAATCCTAAGATCGGACTCATTAATTTTTAAATCTACCTCTTCTGCTTCAGGCAAAACTGCAACTGTTGCCGCTGAAGTATGAACTCTACCTTGTGTTTCTGTATCAGGTACTCTTTGAACTCTATGAACTCCACTTTCATATTTTAATGAAGAATAAATATTAGTTCCTGTTATTGAAGCTATCACTTCTTTTAAGCCCCCAGCATCACTTCTCGAGATAGATATTAATTCAAGTAACCATTTTTTTTTATGACTTACTTTTTCATACATTTTAAATAAATCTGAGGCAAATAAACTTGCTTCCAGCCCTCCTGTTCCAGCTCTAATTTCTATGATTGCATTTTTTTTATCTGCCTCATCTTTTGGTAATAAAAATAATTTTAATTTTTTTTCATTCATTTCATGTTGAGATTGTAAATCTACCAATTCCAACTCTGCCATTTTTTTAAGCTCTTCATCACCAGAACTGTCATTTAAAATTTTCTCTAGTTCATTTTTTTCTTTTTCATAGGAAATATATTGCTTTGCATTTTCAATAATTTCATTAACATTTGAATAATCTTTTGATTTTTCTGCAAACAATTTTTTGTCAATCTCTCCAGAAGATAAATCCTTTTCTAAAATGGAATGTTTCAATATTAATTCTTCGACTGTTTTCAAGGGAATCATAATTATTTTTCTAATTCAGATGCTTTTTTTTCTACTTCAGCAACAACTCTTTCAATTATATCACCTGTTAAAACCTTTTCATTTTGAATGCCAGATAAATAAAGCATGTTATTGCCTTTGCCACCACCAGTAATTCCTACATCTGTCATAGCTGCTTCTCCAGGGCCATTAACTACACATCCAATTATTGATAATGTGATTGGAGTTTTGATATGAGAAAGTTTTTCCTCTAAAATTTTTACTGTATCTATTACTTGAAATGCTTGTCTAGCACATGATGGACAAGATATTATTTTAACACCTCTGTTCCTTAAATTTAAAGATTTTAATATCTCATTTCCAATTTTTACTTCTTGGACAGGGTCATCTGATAAAGAAATTCTAATCGTATCTCCAATTCCATCCATTAGAAGACTTCCGAGTCCAATAGATGATTTAATACTTCCAGAAACAAAACTTCCTGCTTCTGTAATACCTAGGTGTAATGGATAGCTACATACTTTTGAAAGTTGCCTGTATGCAGCTATTGAGAGAAAAACATCTGATGACTTTACGCTTATCTTAAAATTAAAAAAATCTTTATCTTCTAAAGTTTGTATATTTCTTATAGCGCTCTCCACCAAAGCTTCCGGACAAGGTTCTTTAAATTTTTCTAAAATATCTTTTTCTAATGATCCCGCATTTACTCCTATTCGAATTGAACAGTCATTATTTTTAGCTGCTTTAATTACTTCAAGTATTTTTGACTCGTCTCCAATATTTCCTGGATTTATCCTTAAACATTTAGCACCATTTTCTGCTGCTTCAATTGCTCTTTTGAAATGAAAGTGAATATCTGCAACTACAGGGATAGATACATGTTTTACTATTTCTTTAAGTGCAGCAGTAGACTCTTTGTCCGGACATGAAACTCTTACAATGTCAGCACCCTCTTTTGCAATACCATTAATCTGATTAATTGTTGCCTTAACATCGGTAGTTAAAGTATTTGTCATTGACTGAACAGAAATAGGATTATCCCCTCCTACTTTTACATCACCTACTTTTATAACTTTGGTTTTTCTTCTTTTTATATTTTTAAATGGTCTGATACTCATTATGCTAGTCTAGTTTAAATTCTTTATGTAAAACCGCTATTGCTTTTTTTACATGTATAGCAGAAACCAAAACGGAAATTTTAATTTCAGATGTTGATATGACCATTATATTAATCTTTTTTGATGCGAGAGCTTTAAACATTCTATAAGTTATTCCTGGTGCTGTTATCATGCCAACTCCAATAATAGAAATTTTTGCTAAATTTTTATCAAAAGATAGTCTTCGGTAAGATATTTTTTTATTTCCTTTAATTATTTTTTCAGTTTTTTTTACATCTTCAGATTTTATCGTGAAAGTTAAATCTGTTTCTTTGCCATCTAATGATATGTTTTGAACAACCATGTCAACATTTATCAAATTTTTAGATAAAGGTTCAAAAATTAAAGCAGCCACTCCTGGTTTGTCTTTAACTCCTGCTATTGTAATCTTAGCATCATTTTTTGTTGAAGATATTCCGGTAATAATTTGATTACTAAATTCTTTTTTCTTAAAACTTTTTGTAATTAGAGTTCCCGGTTTGCTAATAAATGATGATTTAACACTTATATCAATATTATTTAATTTAGCATCCTGAACAGATGTCGGTTGCATTACATTAGATCCTAAAGATGCCATTTCTAACATTTCGTCATATTCAATTTGTTTAATCTTTTTTGCTTTTTTATGAAGTCTTGGATCGGTCGTATAAATACCATCCACATCTGTGTAAACTATACACTCATCTGCTTTAAAAAATTTAGCAATCATAATTGCAGATGCATCTGAGCCCCCTCTTCCTAGTGTTGTTAATCTTGAATGATTATTTATACCTTGAAAACCAGTCACCACTGGTATCCCACCAGATTTTAAATACTTTTGTAAATCTTTAGTTAAAATTTTATCTATTCTCGCATTAGAATATGGGCCATCAGTTATAATTGGTATTTGCCAAGACATCCATGATCTTGCACTAAAACCATGATGATTAAGTCTTCCGGCTATTAGGGCACATGCCACTTGTTCTCCTGTTGAGACGAGTACATCATGTTCTGCTTTATCAAAATTATTACTTATTAATTTTGATTTTTTAACTAAATCGTTTGTAACACCACTCATCGCTGAAGAAACAACAATAACTCTATTTTTCTTTCTTTTGTGATTTAAAATTATTTTAGTGACTTTCTTTATCCTGTCAATAGAGCCTACAGAAGTTCCGCCAAATTTAAGTACAATTGTTTTCATGGTTTTATTAAAAAAAATTAATTTAATTAATATTTGATAAAATGCATCTTAATTGTTATGTCAACTAATTGTATATTATGAATAGTATAAACTCTAAAGAAATTGAAAAATTTTCAAAAATTGCTGAAGAATGGTGGGATCTTAATGGTAAGTTTAAGCCATTACACAAATTCAACCCTATTAGAATTTCGTATATAAAAGAAAATATAATCAAAACATTCAAAATAACTTCAAAAAAGACTCCTCTAAAAAATATTAAAATTTTAGATATTGGTTGTGGGGGTGGCTTGCTGTCCGAACCAATGTGCAGATTGGGAGCTGAAGTTACTGCTATAGATGCATCTAAGAAAAATATTAGTGTTGCAAAACTTCATTCCAAAAAAAATGGCCTTAAAATTAAATACATTTGTGCTTCACCTGAAAAACTCAAAACAAGAAAAAAATTTGATGTAATTCTAAATATGGAAATTATTGAGCATGTCGAAGATGTTAGTTTTTTTTTAAAATCATGTTCAAGTTTTTTAAAAAAAAATGGAATAATGTTTGTTGCAACATTAAATAAAACTCTAAAATCTTATGTATTTGCTATTGTTGGAGCTGAATATGTTTTGCGTTGGCTTCCTATTGGAACACACGAGTGGGAGAAATTTATAAAACCACACGATTTAATTAATATTCTTGAAAAGAATAATTTTAAATTAGATAGGATAGATGGAATGACATTCAATTTGCTTATGGATAAGTGGGATATCAGTAAAGATAAGTCTGTGAACTATATTGCTAAATTTATTAAAAATTAATTACTACTATCTTTTACCCAGGGCATTATTTGAGCATCGATTCCTTCATCTGTAAGTTCCTTTAAGTCTTTTTTTGATACTGTGCCATAGATACCCTTTTCTTTTTTTTTATTATTGTAATGAATGGACCTTGCCTCGTAGGCAAAATTTTTACCAACGTACTCTAAATTTTTCTTAATGAAGTTCTGATATTCGGTAATTGTTTTTTTTATCTTTTTGTATTTCTTTAATTCTTTTTCAGTTGTATCGTAAATTTTTCTATTTATACTTGGAGCCATTAAACCCTTATCCACATTCAATGAATTACAGTTATAACAGTTTAGCAATTTTTTTTTTTTTAATTTTTCGTATTCTTTTGAACTTGCGAACCAACTTTCAAATTTTAGGTCACAGTCCTTACAAATCAAACTATATCTGATCATAAAATTTATTTAGTTACTCTTTTTAAAATTTCAATATTTTTAACTTCTATAATCAGCATTAATTTCTATATATTTTTTTGTTAGATCCATTGTGTATGCTGTAAAATTTTTATTTCCACTTGCCACATTAACGTTAATTTCAATGTTTGAATTTTTCATATAATCAGCTGCTTCTTTTTCATTATACTGGCTAGAAAGTTTTCCATTTTGAACAATATCAATGTATCCAAATTTAATTGATAACTTTTTTAAGTTAATTGTGGCTTCTGACTTACCAATGGCCATGATTATCCTTCCCCAGTTAGGATCTTCTCCAGCTATGGCAGTTTTTACAAGTGGGGAATTTGCAATTGAAAAAGCAATTTTTTTTGCTTCCTGTTCTGTTTTAGATTTTAAAATTTTAACAGTAATGAATTTGGACGCTCCCTCTCCATCTGCCACTACTCTTTTAGCTAAATTTAATAAAATCTTATTCAAAGCTTCATCAAAATATTTCAATTTTTTTTCTGTAATATTATTAATTTTTCCGTGTTTTGCTTTGCATGTTGAAAAAATTGAGATCATGTCATTAGTACTTGTATCACCATCACAACTAATTGCGTTAAATGTATTCTCAACATTTTTTTTTAACAACTTACTTAATATTTCATTTGATAAATCAGCATCAGTAAAAATATACCCTAATGTCGTCGCCATATTTGGATAAATCATACCTGAGCCTTTTGCAATTCCATAAATCTTAATTATAGTTTTTCCAATCATGCACTCTTCCATTGCCATTTTAGGCTGTGTATCAGTTGTCATTATTGCAAGTGCAGCTTTCATCCATATATATTTATTTTGTGTATATTTAATATTCTTAATTAAATCTGGTATCTTTAATTTGATTTTATCCAGTGGAAATTTTTCTCCAATTGTGCCTGTGCATCCAAACATTATATTTTTTGGTTTAATATTTTTCGATTTATCTTCGTCTTCTTTTTGTTTTTTTGTTAATTCTTGAGAGATTATTTCAGAAATATTTTGCATGCTTTGATAGCCTTGATCACCAGTAAATGCATTGGCATTTCTAGTATTGACTAATAGTGAAAAAATTTTTTTTGCGTTTTGATTTAAATTCCATTTAATATTCTCAGAGATAATTTTTGACTTGGTATAGACAGAGGCAAAATTTGCCCCATCTCGAAAATAAAACATGACCAGGTCATCTCTATTAATTTTGTATAAATTAGCACAAATAGTAGATATTGAAAGTCCATCTAAATGATCTAAATCTTGAAATTCCATCATTTTACGATTTTTTGATTTAGAAGATAAAAAATTAGATATATTAATTCCCATGCTATTTAAAATAATTATTTAATAACTATATTAAAAGTTATAAGTAAATCATATACCAAATACCAATGTTTAATCCTCTAGGCTTTATCTCTAAATTTATCAAATCTGGCAATCAAAAAGAGCTAGATAGAATCTGCAGAATTGTAAGAGTGGTAAATTCATTAGAAGAAAGATTTGTAAAATTAAAAGACGAAGATTTTCCCAAAAAAACTTTAGAATTTAAAGAAAAAGTTAAAAATAATGAAACATTAGATCAGATTTTACCGGAAGCTTTTGCTTTAATCAGGGAGGCTTCAAAAAGATCAAGAAATGAGCGTCATTATGATGTTCAGTTAATAGGTGGAGTAGTCCTCCACGAAAATAAGATTGCAGAAATGAGAACTGGTGAAGGTAAAACTTTAACTATAGTTTTATCTGCTTACTTAAATGCATTAAAAGGAAAAGGAGTTCATGTGGTAACTGTCAACGATTATCTAGCAAAAAGAGACTCCCAAGAAATGGGTCAAATTTATAATTTTTTAGGATTAACATCAGGATTTATTAATAACGATCAAAACGATTACGAAAGAAAAAAAAATTATAATTGTGATATTACCTATGCAACTAATAGTGAGTTAGGTTTTGATTATCTTAGGGACAACATGAAGTACTCTAAGAATGAAAAAGTACAAAGAGAACACCATTACTCAATTGTTGACGAAATAGATTCTTGTCTTATCGATGAAGCCAGAACACCCCTGGTAATATCTGGTGCTGCGGAAGATAAATCAAATCAATATTTGGCCATTGATAAATTAGTAAATCAATTAAGCAAAGATGATTACGAAATTGATGAAAAAGATAAGAATATTCTACTTACCAATGAGGGAATAAATAATGTTGAAAAAATTTTTTCTAATGCAGGAATACTAAAAAATAATAACTTCTATGACCCAGAAAATTTATCTTTGGTTCATCATGTAAATCAAGCTTTAAGAGCTAATCATTTATTTGAAAAAGGTAAAGATTATATTGTTAAAGATAATAGTTTGAAAATTATTGATGAATTAACAGGTAGAATTCTAGAAGGTAGAAGGTTTGGTGATGGGTTACATCAAGCTTTAGAGGCAAAAGAAAAAATTGATGTTCAAGCAGAAAACCAAACCTTGGCCTCTATAACCTATCAGAACTACTTTAAGCTTTATAAGAAGATATCTGGTTGCACCGGAACAGCTGCTACCGAAGCTGAAGAGTTTTATGAAATTTACAATTTACCAGTTGTGGTAGTTCCAACTAACAATCCAATGATACGTAAGGATTATAATGATCAGATATTTAGAACAGAGGTTGAAAAAAATCAGGCAATAATAAAAAAAATTAAAGAGTGTCATCAAACTAGTCAACCCTTATTAATTTTTACCTCAAGTATTAACAAATCAGAAGTTTATTCAAAACTATTGGATAAAGAAAATATTAAACATGTTGTTTTGAATGCCAAAAACCATGAAAATGAAGCAGAGATAATTGCAAACGCTGGTAAAGAAAATTCAGTAATAATCACTACAAGTATTTCGGGCCGTGGGGTGGATATTCAATTAGGTGGCAAAAAAGGATCCGTTCCTGAAAATCAATTAAAAGAAGATAAGAAAAGAATTAAATCTTTGGGTGGCTTATTTGTAATTGGCACTGAGAGGATGGAATCTCGAAGGGTAGATAACCAAGCGAGAGGAAGGTCTGGAAGACAAGGGGATGAAGGAAGTTCAATATTTTACGTCAGCCTTGAAGATGATTTGATGAGAATATTTGGCTCAGAGTCTATGAATAATATTCTTCAAAAACTTGGATTAAAAGATGGGGAAAGCATAGATCATCCATGGATTAATAAAGCACTAGAAAGAGCACAACAAAAAGTTGAGGCTAGAAACTTTGATATCAGAAAAACATTAATCAAATTTGATAATGTTTTGAATGATCAAAGACATGTAATTTTTTCTCAAAGAAATGATGCGATGAATAGTAGTGAAATATTTTTATATTCTGAAGGATTTTTGAATGAGATTATTGATGACTTAATAAAACTAAAAATACAAAAAATATCAAGTCCTAAAAATAATGAGTTTGATACAAGATTAAAAACTTTGATGGGAAAAAGTTTAAATGAAGAGCAATTTAAAGAGGTTATTTCACTTAAAAATGATGATTTTAGAAAAAAAATAACTGATCAGCTTAATGAGAACAGAAGTGAAAGAAGCAAAATTTTAGATAGTGCCCAATCAAAAGAAATAGAAAAAAGAATTCTATTACAATCAATAGATTTAAACTGGAAATTACACATACAGTATTTGGAACAATTGAGACAAGTAATTGGACTTAGATCTTACGGTCAAAGAGATCCATTAGTAGAGTATAAAAAAGAAGCTTTTGATCTATTTTCAAATTTATTAGAAAAATTAAAATTAGATTACATTACAGTTTTAATGAACTTAAAAGTAGTTGAGCAACCTAAAGAGGAGGTGGGTTTAAAAAAAAAACCTGAAATATTAAATAATCCCAAATGCCTATTAATTTTGAAAAAAGATCATAAAATTTCTAGAAATGATAGATGTGAGGCAACAGGTAAGAAATTTAAAAACTGTTGTGGTGCTTTATAAAAAAGAAACTATCAATACCAACGTTAATAAAAAAAATCCTATTAAGTAATATATATTTTTTTTATTTCTAAAAAACTCATTAATATTATTTTTTTTATATTCAACTGTACTTAAACTTTCTGGGTTACTTATAAAACCTTTGTCTCTTCCTATTTTTAAAAATTTATTTTTTCTTTGATTTAAAATTTCTTCAGAAGACATTTCTTTATAAGAATCTAAGTTTTTTGCGATAGATTTTCTGACACTACTTAATATTAAATTTCTATCTCGATGCGCTCCTCCTAAAGGTTCTGAAATTATTTCGTCTATAATTTTAAGTTCTAAAAGATCTTTAGCTGATAGCTTCATTGCCTTTGCTGCATCGAGCATTTTTTTTGGATCTCTCCATAAAATTGTAGCACAGCCCTCTGGAGATATTACTGAGTAAATTGCATTCTCTAGCATAATCACTTTGTTAGATGAAGCTAATGCAATTGCTCCACCAGAACCACCTTCACCGATAATAATTGCTAAAGTAGGCACTTTCAATTTCATGCAGCATTCAATTGATTTTGCAATAGCTTCTGCTTGACCTCTTTCTTCGGCCCCAACTCCTGGGTAAGCACCTGGTGTATCGATTAAACAAATTATTGGAATATTAAATTTGTCAGCAAGTTCCATTAAACGAATAGTTTTTCTATACCCTTCGGGCCTCATCATTCCAAAATTTCTCTCAATTCTAGATTCTAGATTTTCTCCTTTTTCCTGACCAATAACTAAAACTGATTGACCATTAAACTTTGCAAATCCTGTAATTACCGATTTATCTTCTCCATAATATCTGTCTCCAGCTAAAGAAATAAAATCTTCAAATAAATTATCTATAAAGAATTTTGATTTTGGTCTGTCTTCATGTCTAGCAACCATGGTTGTCTGCCAGGGATCTAAGTTTGAATAAATATCTTTTAGCTTTTTATCTAGTTCTTCTTGTGTTTTTGATATTTTGTTTGTGTCAACTTCTGATAAACCATCTTGATTATAAGGGTCTTTTAATTTTTCTAACTCATCCTCCAAATTTTTAATATCAGTTTCAAAATTAAGATAATTATTCATTATAATTTAATTATTTCATAAGTTCCAAAAATGACAACAAAATGTCAATGCTTCCATTAAGTATTTGACTTAATTTTACTAGAGTTTAAAAAATCTCATGACAATAAACTATAAAAATGTCAATAATTTAAAAATTTCGAGTGATTTGTTATCATTTGTTAATAATGAGTTATTGAAAGATACAAATATTATCTTGGAAAAATTTTGGTCAGGATTTGATAAAGCTGTTCACGAGCTAACACCAAAAAATAAAGAATTATTAAAAATAAGAGCAAATTTACAAAAAAAAATTAATGAGTGGCATATAGAAAATAAAGCTAACAAGATAAAAATTGAGGATTATAAAAACTTTTTAAAAGAAATAGATTATTTAAAAGATGAGGGTGATGATTTCAAAATTGAAACTAATAATGTAGATGATGAAATAACAAATATACCTGGACCACAGTTGGTAGTGCCAATAATGAATGCAAGATATACTCTTAATGCGGCTAATGCAAGATGGGTAAGCTTATATGACAGTTTATACGGAACAAATATAATTGACTCTGAAGAAGGTGGAAGTGAAAGATACGACCCTCAACGAGGTCAAGAAGTAATAAAGTATGTAAGAGAGTTTTTTGACAAATATATTCCAATTGAAGGAGCAAGTTGGAAAGGCATTTCTAGTTTAAGAGTGTCAAATAAAGAGTTGCTCATCTCTAAGGATGGCTATGAATATGGCCTAAAAGATAAAAATAAATTTATTGGACATAGGGGTGATGCTAATAAACCTAGCGCAGTAATAATCAAAAATAATAGTCTTCACTTTGAAATTATTATTAATCCAAAGGCATTTAGTGCGGCGCATGATATAGCTGGTATTAGTGATGTTATTATAGAGGCCGCTATAACTACTATTTGTGATAATGAGGATAGTGTAGCCGCTGTAGATGCAAAAGACAAAATTGTTTGTTACCGAAATTGGCTAGGTTTAATGAGAGGAGATTTAAAAATCCAATTCGAAAAAAATGGCAAAAATTTAGATCGAAAACTTAATCCAGATAGAAGTTATATTTCAAAAGATGGTAATGGGTTAAAATTACATGGCAGAAGCTTGCTTCTAACAAGAAATGTTGGTCATCTCATGACTAATCCATCAATTATCTTAAAAGATGGAAGTGAAATACCCGAAGGAATTATGGATGCATTTTTTACGACAGCAGCAGCACTTCATGATTTAGAAAAAAAAAAGAATTCAAGAAAAGGGTCAATATACATTGTAAAGCCAAAAATGCATGGTCCTGAAGAAACTGCATTTACAAATTTAATTTTTTCTAAAGTTGAAGAATTGTTTGGATTAAAAAAATATACTTGCAAAATTGGGATAATGGATGAAGAGAGAAGAACATCAGTTAACCTTAAAGAATGCATAAGATCTCTAAAAAATAGAGTTTTTTTTATTAATACTGGTTTTTTAGATAGAACTGGAGATGAAATGCATACTTCAATGGAAGCAGGTCCAATGATTAAAAAAGGAGATATGAAGTCATCAAAATGGATTTTGGCCTATGAGAATAATAACGTTGATATTGGCTTGAAATGTGGATTTTCGGGTAAAGCTCAAATAGGAAAGGGTATGTGGGCGATGCCAGATAAAATGAAAGAAATGATGGAGGATAAAATTAATCATTTGAAAGCTGGAGCCAATTGTGCCTGGGTCCCTTCACCCACCGCGGCTTCACTGCACGCACTTCACTATCATCAAATAAACATATTTGATGAGCAAAAAAGAATTTTAGAGAGAAAGCGAGCTGAATTAAATGATCTTTTGAATATTCCAGTTGCTAGCGAACCTAATTGGTCTGTTCATGAAATTAATACTGAAATATCAAACTCAGCACAAACTTTATTGGGATATGTTGTCCGATGGATTGATCAAGGGGTAGGTTGTTCAAAAGTTCCTGACATAAATAATATTGGTCTTATGGAGGATAGGGCAACTCTGAGAATTTCATCTCAACATATTGCAAACTGGATTCATCATGGAATAACAACGGAAATCCAAGTTATGGAAATAATGAAAGAAATGGCAAAGGTTGTAGATAAGCAAAATAAGAATGATGCAAGATATATAAATATGAGTGATGATTATGATAGATCAAGAGCATTTAAAACAGCTTGTGACTTAATTTTTAAGGGTAAAGATCAACCGTCTGGTTACACAGAGCCCCTTTTACATTTAAACAGATTAAAAAAAAAAATTAATCAGAATTAGAATTTATTTTAGAACGATTTTTAAAAGCAGAAAATAAAGTTCCGTCATCTAGACTTTCAATTTCACCACCCACTGGTAATCCTTGGGCCAATTTAGTAATTTTAATATTAGTGTGTTTTAAAGTATCTTGAATGTAATATGCTGTTGTTTGACCTTCAACAGTAGCACTCGTAGCTAAGATAACTTCTTCAATTTTATCTTTGTTTACTCTTTCAACTAATGAATTAATTAAAAGATCCTCTTTTCTGTGACCGGCAGAGGCAATGGTTCCTCCGAGAATGTGAAAATATCCTTTATAAATATTTGAGTTTTCAATTGACCATTGGTCAGCTATATCTTCAACTACACAAATCTTATAAAATTTCTCTTTCGCATTTTCGCAATTAGAACAACCTTTTGTATTTGATTTTAATGAACCGCACGAATTACAACGAGTAACATTTTGATAAACTTGAGCCAAGGTATTTGCCATAGGTTTTATAAGTTCATCTCTATTATTAATTAATTTTAAAACTATTCGCTTAGCAGATTTTGGTCCTAAGCCTGGAAGTTTTGAAATTAACTTTATTAAATCATCTATTTCAGTGATATTTTGCATCAATTACAATGGCCACTTAAAGCCAGGAATACCAAGGCCACCCGTAGCCTTAGAAATTTCTTCAGTAGTTTTGGATTTTAAATGGGCTTTTGCATTATTATGTGCGGCAACTATTAAGTCTTCAATTATCGATTTTTCCTCTCTTAAAATTTCATCAGATATTTCTATTTTTTGCATCTCACCTTCGCCATCTAAAATAACTTTTACGGAATTTGATCCAGAAATTCCTTCGACCTTAATATTCTTAATCTTTTCTTGGCTTTCCTTCATTTTAGCCTCAAGTTCTTTGGCTTTATCTAATATTTTAGAAAAATCGGTCATTATTAATCATCTTTTAAGGTTGGTACAACTTCAGTCAGTTCCGCGTCTGAAAAATAATTTAACATAGTTTTATATAAATCAGATTTTCTAGCATTTTCAATCAATTCTATTTGTCTACTTTTTTCCTTTTCTTTTATGGACATTTCTCCTTTACTCTTACTAAAACTTATAATCCATCTCACACTTGTCCATTCAAGAAGCTTTGTCGATAAATCTTTAACAAAATTTTTATCTAAACTGTCATTAAAGGAAATTTCAATTCTGCCATTTTCAAATTTAACCAGATTTACATTTTTTTCTAACTCGTACTTCAGCTTCATTTCTTTTTTGTTAGAACATATGTTTAATAGTTCATTAAAGGAATTTATCAAAATTTCATTATTTGCTTTAATTTCTAATTGTGCTTCGGGTTTTGTCTTTTTTTCCTGAGCTACATTTTTAATTTGATTAATAGTATCTTTATTTGCTATTTGAGATGAAACATTTTCTTTATTATTTTTCTTATCATCATTTTTTATTACGTTCTCATCTTTGTTTTCATGTTTAGTTTTAAAGCCAGACAAATTAATTAATCTTAATAAAAACATTTCAATTGATAAATGTTGATTGGAAACGATATCTAATTCACCTAAAGTTCTAATTGTAAATTGCCAAAATAGAATTAGCACTTCACTATCAACATTATTTGATATTTCGTTAATCTTTTTAAACTCTTCATCATTTAATGAAAAAATTGTGCTATCTAGTGTTAAAGAGTTTATATTTTTGAAATAATATAAAATTTCTAAAAAATCATTAATAAATATTTTGGGCTCGACTCCTTGATCATAAATTTTTCTATAAATTTCGATTACCTTATTTTGATTTCCTTGTAATATTAATTCAAATAAATCAATTAACTGAGATTTGTCAAAATAACCAAATATTTTTTGAGCATTGTTTAAATCTAATTCTTTTTCACCATCAAGACTTAATAAAGCTCTATCCAATAAAGACAAAGAGTCTCTTACTGAGCCTTCAGAAATTTTAACAATTAATTTTAACGCATCATCTGAAACTTTGCCACTTTCTTTATCTTTAATTTTTTTTATGAATTCAAATAATTCTATTGATTTAATTCTAGATAAATCAAATCTTTGGCATCGTGATACAACGGTAATTGGTATTTTTTTAATTTCAGTAGTAGCAAAAATAAACTTTAGATATTCTGGTGGTTCTTCAAGTGTTTTTAATAAAGCGTTAAATGCTTGCTTGCTAAGCATATGAACTTCGTCAATAATAAAAATTTTAAATTTTGATGATGTTGGGCCATATCTTGAAAATTCTATTAAATCTCTAATGTCATCAACCCCAGTTTTACTTGCCGCATCCATTTCAAGAACATCTATGTGACTTGAATTTGCTATCGCTTCACAATTTTCACATAGATTTTCTTTACATAAGTTTTCAATCCCATGTAAACAGTTCAATGATTTTGCAACAATTCTCGCAGTTGTTGTTTTTCCTACCCCTCTTATTCCAGTAAAAAGATATGCATTAGGAATTTTGTTAACTTTAATTGAGTTGGTTATTGTTTCAGCCACAACGTCTTGACCAATAAGATCTTCAAACGTTTGTGGTCTATACTTAAGAGCTAAAACTTTTGAATTTTTATTCATTTTTTTATATACTTTAAGGAGACTAGAACCTGAAAAACTGTCTCTACAACTGCTTCTGTTAAGATCTGGTCGGGTTCAAGCAGCATTCACCTCTAGCCTCCAGAACCATTATAACAGTAATGATTTCTAATCCACAAGAAAAGATTAGGATTTTTTTTCTCTTATTGGATCTGCATCGAAAACTCCTAGAACATGAAAATCTTCACAATGAAGCCCCAGTTCCTCTAGAGATTTTTGGACTTTTTGTTCTTCAATATGTCCATCAAGGTCACATAAAAAAAAGAATGAATTAAAAGAATTCTTTTCAGGATAGCTTTGTAATTTTGTTAGATTTACACCATTAATAGCAAAACCTCCTAACGATTGATAAAGAGCCGCTGGTTTGCTTTTAAGCTTAAAAAGAAAAGAGGTTATATATTTTTTTTTACTAAAATCTGGTTGTAATATGTTTTTTCCCATAACTAAAAATCTAGTTAAATTACCTTTTTCATTTTCAATATTCTTTTGAATTATTTCCAATCCATAAATTGTTGCACTTAATGACGACGCAATTGCTGCCTCATATTTATTCTTATTTTTTGATATCATTTCAGCAGATCCAGCTGTATCTGCTCTCACATTTTCATTTAAATTATTTTCTTTTATAAATTTTGAACATTGAGACAATGCTTGTGCGTGAGAATATACTTCCTTAATATCTTTTACTTTAACACCTGGCTGACCTAGCAGATTGTGTTCTATTTTTTGAAAATATTCAGCATATATATTTAGTCTATATTTGAAGATAAGATATTCTATTCCAATATTACCCGTAATTCTATTAGACTCAGGTATTACTATTTTTGAATCTTCTTCATTTGATGCTTTTAAAAAACATTCATCAAAAGTTTTACATGGTATGATTTCTGCTATTGGATCAATTGATAATGAAGCAATATGAGAATATGCCCCAAAAGTTCCTTGAAAATAAATTTTACTCATTTTTATTTATATTCCATTATTTTTTTTATGGCTAGATAATCTTCTTTAGTATCAACACCAATTGGAGAAGTGTTGGCGAGGGCTACATTTATTTCAATATTGTTATCTAGCGCTCTTAACTGCTCAAGCTTATATGTTAATTCCTTTTTTGATTGATTAAATGAAATAAATTTCTTAAGAGTTTCTGCTTCATAACAATAAATGCCAATATGATGAAATATATTTTTTTTGTCTTTTGTCATTCTTGTAAAGGTGGCTGCACATGGAAAGGGATTTAGATCAAACGGTTCTCTGATTCTTACTTTTACAACATTTTCATTATCATACATTTTGGAATTTGAAATTTTTGCAGCTAAAGTTCCAATCTTAGAATTGTTTATTTTCATTTTGTTGTCTAAATTTTTAATATCATTAATGTCTATTTCAGGCTCATCACCTTGGACGTTCATAATAAAGTCAATGTCCTTTCTGGCTAACACTGTAAGTGCTTCGTGTATTCGATCGGTACCAGTTTTGTGATTTTTGCTGGTTAAAATAGCGTTTCCACCATTACTTTTGACATCATCAATTATTTCTTGATCTTCAGCCGCAACAACAACTTCTCCTATGTTTGCACTTTCAGCTCTTTTAAAAACATGAGAGATAATTGAAATACCATTAATCTTTAATAAAGGTTTGCCTGGGAGTCGTGAGGCTGACATTCTTGAAGGTATTATTACTAATGTTTTCATTAATTTTTTATATTTAACTCAGATTATAAAGAGGGGCAAAATTGTACAGTAAAATATAAGCAATTTTGAAATAATAATGTTATAGGTTCACTAAATAAAATTATCATAATGGATTCGTTTGAACTAAATAAAATAGTTGCTGCAGTTCTTCTTGTTGCTCTTTTAGTTATTGGTATTGGTAAACTTTCTAATGTTATTTTTCATGTGGATAAACTAGAAACCCCTGGGTATACGGTGGAAGTTGATCAAGCCTCGTTAACATCAGTAGGCTCAATAAAACAAGTGGAAGAAAAAATTGATATTGCAGCTTTATTTGTAATGGGTGATGTTATTAGTGGAGAAAAAATTTTCAAAAAATGCGCAGCATGTCATTCTATTGTTAAAGGGGGGAAAAATAAAATTGGTCCTGCACTTTACAATGTAGTTGGAAGACAAGTTGGTAGCGTAAGTAATTACAAATATTCAAAAGCACTGTCGTCATATGCAAAAGAATGGACTTTTGAAGAGTTAAATGGTTTTTTAATAAAACCTGCAAAATGGATTAAAGGAACTAAAATGGCTTACGCAGGTCTTAGAAAAGAAAAAGATAGAGCTTCAATTATAAAATATTTAAATCAAAATTCTGATAATCCTTTACCATTACCTTAATTTTCCAAAGCAATATAACAGTATACTTTTTTGAACATGTACTCTATTGAGCGCTTGTAGCCATACTTTAGATTGATTATTTTTAAATACTTCATCTTTAACCTCTGAGCCCCTTGGCAAACAATGTAGAAAAGTGCAGTCCTCTTTTGCAAAACTCATTATTTTTTTATCTATTTTAAATTTTTCGAAATCTTTAACCTTACTATTTTTTTTAACTTTATCATTTAGTGATATAACTTTATCAGAAAATATTACATCAGCATTAGCTGCTGCTTTTCTAGCATCATTGAAGAGATAAATTTTTTTATTATTATTTTTTACCCAATCTAAAATAAATTTTTTTGGTTCATATTTTTTTGGGCAACCAATATTAAGTTTAAATGAAAATTTAACTGAAGCAGCAATTAAACTATTTAAAACATTATTAGAATCTCCAATCCAAGTTATATTTAATTTTGAGATTGGTTTTTTTTTAATTTCCTCAACTGTAAAAACATCAGACAAAACTTGTGTTGGATGCGACAATGGAGAAAGACCATTAATTATTGGAATTGAAAGATATTTCTTAAAACTGTCAACTTTATGATCATTATCTGTTCTCAACATAAAGCCATCTCCATAAATAGATAAAATTTTAGCAGTATCCTCTAAAGACTCATCCCCTTTACCTAAATGAAGTTCGTTAGGTCGCAATGTAATTGCTCCTCCACCAAGTTGTTTAATTGCTAAATAAAAACTTAATCTTGTTCTTAAGCTAGATTTTTCGAACATTTGAATTAATAATTTTCCTTTTAATGGAATATCTTTATCGACCTGCAATGTGCTTAGTTTTGCTCTTTTTTGCTTTCTCTTTTTTGCATCGATCAATATTTGTCGAAGGTCCTTAGCAGGAACATCTTTAAGATTTATAAAATGCCTCATAGTATTAGTATATAGAACAAACTTTATTAATTATTTTTATTGCTTGTGTAAGTTCAAATTTTTTTACATTAAGCGGTGGTAAAATTCTTACAACATTTTCTGCAGCTCTTATTGTTAATAATTTTTTATCCATTAACTTTTTTATAAATTCTGTTTGATCACTATAGAGTTGTAAACCAATTAAAAACCCTCTTCCTCTCACTTCTTTAATTATTTTTGGATATTTGTCTTTAATCTTTATTAGTTCTTGAAGAAAATAATCAGAATTTTTTTTAACATTATTTAAAAAACCCTTCTTAAAAATAATATCAAAAACTGTATTCCCTATTTGCATAGCAAGAGGATTTCCTCCAAAAGTTGAACCATGCGTTCCTGAGGTCATTCCTGATGCAACTTTTTTATTCATCAAAACTGCACCTATTGGAAATCCTCCACCAATACCTTTCGCAATTGGGACAATGTCTGGTTTAACTTTTGATTTTTCGAAAGCAAAAAAATCTCCTGTTCTACCAATTCCACATTGAACTTCATCTAGAATTAATAATACGTTTTTTTTATTACATAATTTTCTTAATCCTTTAAGACACCAGTCAGGCACAACTTTAATTCCACCCTCACCCATAATTGTCTCCACCATTACCGCTGCTGTATTTTTTGTTATTAATTTTTTTAAGGATCGATGATCACCAAAATTAAAATGATCAAAACCACTTACTTTTGGCCCAAATCCTTCTGTCATTTTTTTGGATCCACTCGCATAAATTGCTGCCAACGTTCTTCCATGAAAAGAATTTTTAATACAAAGAATTCTATTTTTATTAGGTTTACCTATTGAGTAAAAATATCTTTTTGCAACTTTTATTGCGGCCTCTGTGGCTTCTGCACCACTGTTTTGAAACATAACAAAATCGGCAAATGTATTTTTTGCAATTTTTTTTGCTAATTTTTCTCCTTCTGGAATAACAAATGAGTTTGAAACGTGCCAAAGTTTTTTTGACTGCTTGTTGAGAGCTTTAATTAATTCTGGATGTGCGTGTCCCAAAGAATTGACCGCAATGCCTTGGACAAAATCTAAATATTTTTTACCTTTATTTGAAAATAAATAACTTCCTTTACCTTTTATAAAAGCAATGTTTTTTCGGTTATAATTTTTTGTTAGATAGCTCATTAAATTTAATATTACAAAATCACATACAAATTAGAATAGCTAAATACAATTTTCGATTGAAAAATATTAGCTTTTAATAATATTTGATTGTTAATAAGTATTAAAATTGTCTTGTTAATTTTACTTTTATAACATTATATTGTGTTTTATATGAAAACTAATACACTATATAGGTAATTATGAGTTGGAATGATGAAAAAGTTGAAAAATTAAAAGAATTGTGGGGCAAGGGTAGTACCGCAAGTCAAATTGCAGAAATTATAGGCGGAATTAGTAGAAATGCAGTTATTGGAAAAGCTCATAGATTAAATCTCTCAGCAAAAATTAAAACAAGAACCGCAACTTCAAATAAAAAATTTGATAGCTCGATAGAAGACAACAACATTAAATCTAAAAGGGAAAGAAAAAGTAAATTTAAATCATTGATTATTGAAAAAGACTTTGAACCAGAAAACCCAAAACAATTAGAAGAATTAGACGAAAATTCTTGTAAATGGCCCATAGGTCATCCAGACGAAGAAATTTTTTACTTCTGTGGAAGATCATCCTTAAAAGATTTTTCATACTGCAAGCTTCATTTGCTTTATGCTTACCAGCCTAAAGGTAGAAAAGAAGAAGTCTCAGATAAAGAGGAAGTTCCAGAATTTATTGAAAAAAAAATTCAATCAGCTTAAATATTAATAATTAACTTTTGGTATTTTCTTTAGGATTATATTTTTCAGTAGAGAATTGCCCACCGTCACGCCACATATAACAATATTTTTTGACCTCTTCATTAAAATATTTTTTACTTGGCGATCCAATATCAAAATTACTTTTATATTTTCCTGATAGTATATTGTCATATTTAAGTAACCTTAACTGATCTTCAGTTAGCAATGGTTTTGGCAACAACTGAAATATTTTTGCAGAAATAGTCGCTAATAGTAACGGCATCGACATCAATATTCTTTTTTTATCAATTAAAATTAAAAGTCTTTCAAGCAACTCCTTAAAGGTAATTACCTCTGGTCCAACACATTCAACTATTTTTGAATTAACATTGTTGCAGATAATATGATAAATTACATCTGTTAAGTCTGAACAATGAATAGGGGTAAATTTTGTTTTACCTGAATAATATAATGGAAAAATAGGAAGTCTATTTAAAAGTGTCATAAAACTAGTAGTAAAATTATCATCAATAGAATAAACAATTGAAGGTCTTAGAATTGTCGCAAGAGAAAAATTACTTAAAATATTTTTTTCTCCATCTAATTTACTTTTTGCGTAATTACTATCTACCGCATCATCAATTCCTAAGGCAGATAGATGAATAAAATTTTTTAATCTATATTCTTTAGCTAATTTTGCCAATAAAGATGGGAACAAGGTATGAATATTATAAAAGGTATTTCCTTTTTTACTTTCAAACAAAATACCTATCAAATTTATACAAAAGTCAGCTTTTGAAAATAAATCTCTTATTTTTTTTTCATCATAAATATTTGCTTCGACAACATCAATATATCCTGCGTTTCCTTGAGTTTTAATGATATAGCTTTTTTGATGAATATTACGTGTTACTACAGTAACTCTGATGTTGTTTTTGGTTAATTTTCTTATTAAGTATCTTCCTATTTGACCACTACCACCAAAAATTAGACAATTTTTAGGTTTCATATATATATAATTAAAAATGAATATTGATATTAAACTTCACAAAGCTGATTTACCAGATGATTTAAAATTAGGCAATGTAATAGCAGTTGATGGCGAGTTTATGGGTTTAAATGTAAGAAGGGACCCATTATGTTTAATACAGATATCGTCAGGCAACTCAGATGCTCATATAGTTCAGTTAGACAGATCAAGGTACAATGCTCCAAATTTAGTTAGAATATTATCAGACCAAAATGTTACAAAGATATTTCATTTTGGAAGAGCCGATATGGCTCATATAAAGCACTATTTAAAAACCGAAACTAACAATATTTTAGATACAAAAATTGCATCTAAACTTGCAAGATCTTATTCTGATAGTCATTCTTTAAAAACTTTAATTAAAGAATTTATAAATATTGATATTAGTAAACAATTTCAGAGTTCAGATTTTGGAGGTGAATTAACTCCTGCTCAACTTAAATATTGTGCAAATGATGTAGTTTATCTCCACAAGATACATAATGAATTAAATAAAATGCTCGAAAGAGAAAACAGAATTGAACTTTATAAAAATTGTTTGAAATTTTTAAAAACACGAGTAGATCTTGATCTTGCTTTATTCAAAGATGATATCTGGTCACATTAAAATGAAAAATGAAATAAACAATATTGGAAAAGAGGTTATCGATCTTCAAATAAAAGCATTGAAAAAATTGAAGAATTCAATTGATAAATCCTTTGAAGAAGCTGTAAAAGCAATTGGCAAATGCAAATCAAAAGTAATAATTTGTGGAGTTGGTAAGAGCGGAAAAATTGCCTCAAAGATATCAGCCACTTTGTCGTCTGTTGGAACACCATCATTTTCAATTTCTGCGAATGATTGTTCCCATGGTGACTTAGGAAGAATTACAAACCAGGATATATTAATATTAATAAGCCATTCTGGAAACACTGATGAATTAAAAAACATAATTAAGTATGTCAAATCTAATAAAACTCTTTTAATTGGAATTGTTTCAAATAAAGACTCTAACTTATACAAATCAGCAAATATTAAGTTATTAATACCTGAGGTAAAAGAGTCTGGATACGGAATTGTACCAACATCTAGTACAACTGCCCAATTATCTTTGGGTGACGCTTTATCCATAGCTTTAATGAGAGAAAAAAATTTTACAAAATTAGATTTCAAAAAATTTCACCCTGCAGGGAATTTAGCTAACAAGTTAAAAACTGCAGGAGACTTAATGTTAACAAGTCATAAAATTCCATTTGTTAATGAAAATGAAATTATGAAAAATGCCTTGAAAATCCTTAATTTAAAAAATTTAGGTTTTTTGGTTGTAACAAATAATCAAGGTTTAAATTCAGGAGTGTTTACTGATGGTGACCTGAAGCGATTAATGCAAAAAAAGAAGGTCATTGACAATCTAAAAATTAAATTTTTTATGACAAAAAACCCACATACCGTTGAAGAGAATACGCTTGTTTCTGAGATTCTAACTCAAATGAATAAAAAAAAAATAACAAATGTTTGTGTTTATAGTAAAAAAAATAAAAAAAAGATAATTGGTGTAATTCATATTCATAATATACTTAATAATCTAAATTAACTCTTTAATGAAAAGAATTATTCAATTAGTCCTTTTTCTAATTCTAATAGTTGTTTGTATTATTTTTTATAAAATTTACTTTATAAAAATTGTAAAAATAAAAACAAAAGAAAATGGAACAAATGAGCAGCTAACTGATCAAGCAAAAAACAATCTAATTAAAAATTTAAAATATGAAGTAAGGTTGGATCAAAACAATCAGTACATAATCACAGCTGATTTAAGTGAAATAACTTATGATAACAACGTAGAATTAGTAAAAATGCAAAAAGTTATTGCAATATTTTTAGATAAAAATAACATTCCTCTAACGATTACATCAGATAAGGCGGTTTATAATGACTTTAATTATAATACTAATTTTAGAGAAAATGTTCAGATTGAATACATGGATAGCATAATTTTATCAGATAAAATGGATCTCGATTTTAATAAAGATTTAATCACAATATTTCAAAACGTTATCTACAATGGAGCGCAGGGAGTTATAAAAGCTGATAATATTAAGATTAATTTGATCACAAAAAAAATTGATATAAACATGAATAATAAAAAAGATAATGTTAAGATTACTACTAATTAATAATGTCAAATATCAAAAAATTTAGAATAAAATCATTTAAGAATAAAAGCCCTGTTTTGTCGCTTGAAAAACTGTCTTTAAGATATGGACAAAAAATAATTTTAGATAATTTAAGTTTACAACTTAATAACGGACAAATCCTTGGATTACTTGGACCTAATGGTGCAGGGAAAACTACCATCTTTAATTTAATTACAGGTTTAGCCACACCTGACTTTGGTTCTATAAAAATTAATTCTGAAGATATTAATAAATATCCAATTTACCAAAGAACTCTAAAATTTAAAATTGGTTTTGTCCCACAGAATGGAGGTTACTTTCATGATTTAACGGTCTATGAAAATCTTAAGGCTATCGCAGAAATTACAATCAAAAATTTAAGCTATAGAGAAGAAAAAATAAATTCATTAATTTCTAAGTTTGAATTAGATCCTATAAGTAATATTAAAGCTGATTTTTTATCAGGAGGCCAAAAAAAGAAGTTAGTAATTGCACTTTCATTAATTTCTGAACCAAAAATACTTTTATTAGATGAGCCATTTGCTGCTCTAGATGTAATGACAATTAAAATGTTACAAGAAATTATCGTTGATCTGCAAAGTAGCAACAATATTTCAATTATTTTATGTGATCACCAAGCAAGGGATCTACTAGCTTGTGTGGATACTGCGGCAATCATCCATAATGGAAGAGTGGTTGCTCAAGGAACACCAACTAACTTAATCCGAAATATTGATGCTAGAAAAGCTTATTTTGGAGACTCTTTTACAATAAGTTAAACTCATTGTTAATGAAAAATCAAATTAGGATTCAAACTACAATAAAACCATTTAATAAGAATTTAGAAATCGAAGGAGATAAAAGCTTATCAATTAGATGGGCCTTGTTAGCCTCTCAGGCTATTGGAAAATCAATATCTATTAATCTTTTAAGATCTGAAGATGTTTTAAGTACATTAAAATGTCTTAAAACACTTGGTGTCAAAATAAAATTATTTAACGATAGATGTGAAATAAATGGAATGGGAATTAATGGATATAAATATAAAAAAAATATTACATTAAATGCTGGTAACTCTGGAACATTAGGAAGATTAATTATGGGCTTGTTAGTGCATTCTAAAGAAAAAATTAAAATTACTGGTGACAAAAGTTTATCAAAAAGAGATTTTTTAAGAGTTACCAAACCACTAGAAAAATTTGGGGCAAAATTCAAAACAAATTCTGGCGGACTTCCTATCATTATTGAAGGAACAAAACGCCCTAAACCAATTAAATATAATGAGAATAAAGGTTCAGCTCAATGTAAAAGTGCGGTCATGCTAGCGGCACTAAATACTAGTGGACAAACTATAATTAAAGCAAAAAAATCTAGAGATCACACTGAGCTACTTTTTAAAAATTTAAAATTGCCAATTAAAGTAATTAAAAAAAATAAATTTGACTTAATTAAAATTAAAGGAAAAAAAATAATCAAATCATTTAATTATAAAATTCCTTCGGACATTAGTTCAAGTGCATTTTTTATTGTTCTTGCTGCACTGAGCGCTGACTCTAAATTAAAAATTAAAAATGTTAATATCAATCCTTCAAGAGTAGGTATTATAAAAATTTTAAAAATGATGAATGTAAAAATTTTTTTAAAAAACATAAAAAATTATAAAGGTGAAAAAATTGCAGATTTATATATTGAAAGTACAAAATCATTAAAGGCCATTAAATGTCCTTCTAAGCTAAATAGTTCTGCAATTGATGAATTTTTAGTTATTTTTTTAGTTGCAGCGAAAGCTAATGGAGTGTCTTATTTTAAAGGTCTTTCTGAATTAAATCAAAAAGAAAGTCCTCGTTTGAAATGGGGTTCAAAAATTTTAAATTTAATGGGAATAAAAACAATCACCACTAATAATTCAATTAAAATTTATGGAAATCCATATTTAAATATTAATAAAAAGATTGTAATCAAAAATTATCTGAAAGATCACAGGGTGTTTATGACAAGTGTAATAGCAGCACTATCTTTTGGGGGTGATTGGATCATTCATGACAAAGATTCTATTAAAACATCTTTTCCTTCTTTTTTAAAAATCATAAATGATCTAAAAAAGAAATAATTTTACGTTCAAACTTCAATTCAGCTAAAACACTTAAAAAAAACCCCTATAAAACAATAACAATATAGCAGATATTTAGCTGATATAATTAAGGATTTGCTATTGATTTAAATGATAAATTTATCTAAAAGATCGTGTTTTTACAAAAACGGATAGGATAATAATTAATTAATGGAAATATACAAAGATTTATCGAGTCAAGCTACGAAGGAATTCGAAAAATTATTAAATAGTCAACTTTCTAAAGTCAATATTGAAGAAGGAAAAGTTATAGATGGAAAAATCAATAAGATAACTGATAAATTTGTTTTTCTTCTTGTTGAGGGTCTAAAAAGTGAACCTGTGTTGGACATCAATGAGTTAAAAAGTTTAGGTTTAGCTGAGAAAATTAAAGTTGGTGAAACAATTCCAGTATTGTTAGAAAAAATTGAAGATAAAAATGGAGAAGTTTTAGTTTCAGCCAGTAAAGCGCAAAAGATTAAAGGTTGGGATAAATTAGTTGAAGCCTATGAAAAAAATGAACCTATTATGGGGAAAATCACTTCTAAATGTAAAGGTGGATGTATTGTAGAGCATATTGATACAGGGTCTTTAATGTTCTTACCCGGATCTCAAATAAGCGACAAACCTCTTAAGGACATTAGTCACTTGATGAATGAGCCTCAAAAATTTGCATTAATTAAATTAGACAAAGTTAGAGGAAATGCATGTGTATCAAGAAGAGAAATAATTTCTTCATTTAAAAAAGAAGACAAAGCAAAAATAATAGAAAAATATAAAGTTGGGGATATCATTAAAGATGCTGAAGTTAAAAGTTACAGTTCTTTTGGATGTTTCTTTCATGTAAATAGCGAGCTGGATGTATTAGTTCACTTACAAGAGATTTCGTATTCGAGAGTAAACCATCCTGATGAAGTATTTAATATTGGTGAAAAACATAGTCTTAAAGTTATATCTGTTGATAAAGAGAAGCTGCAAGTTGGTTGTTCTGTAAAACAGCTGTCGCCAGATCCTTTTGAGCATATTGAAAACTACGAACTAAATAAAATATATAAAGTTAAAGTTGTAAAAATTATGGATTTTGGTGCTTTCTGTGAACTAGAAGCGGGATTGACAACTTTACTTCATTCAAGTGAATTAAGCTGGACTAAAAAAAATGTTTCAGCAAAAAAAATGTTTAGTGTCGGTGATGAGATCAATTGTGTAATTACAGAAATAGATAAAGAAAAAAGAAGAGTGGCAATTTCTCATAGATTAACTCAAGATAATCCCTTTGATACTTTTGAAAAAAAATATCCAATTGGTACAATTGTTGAAGGTGAGGTTGTAAACAAAAACGAATACTCTTTATTTGTAAAAGTAGAAGACCTAGATGTAGATGCGTTCTTGCACTGTAATGATTTAACTTATTTACATAATAGCGAAGAAGAACTGGGCAAATATAACAAAGGTGATAAAATTAAAGCTAAAGTTTTAGAAATTAAAGCTTCAGAACAAAAAATTAGAATTGGTTTAAAACAAATTCAGCCTGATCCATTTGATTGGTTTAAAGATAAAAAGATTAATCAAACGATTACTGTGAAAATTGTTTCAACTGATAGTAAGGGTCTGGTTGTAAGGCCTGAAGGTTGTGAAATGGATTTCCAAATTAAAAAATCTCAAATTGCAATAAATGCTGCAGACGCGAGACCTGCTAGGTTTACAGGGGGTGAGAGAATAGACTGCGCCATTGCTGAACTTAATTTCGATAAAAGAAAAGCAACCTTAAGTATTAAACTTCTTGAAGAAATACAAAAAAAAGAGGCTTTAGAGAAATATGGAACAGAAGGGTCTGGTAAAAACCTACCTTTCTCATCTTTGTCTGATGATCTAAAAAAAAAAGACGAGGAAAAAGAGTAATTTAAAGAAGATTAAATTGGCTATTGTAAAATCAAAGCTTTTAAAACAACTCTCTAAAAATTATCCTAATTTTTTAAAAAAAGATCTTGAGAAGTTTACTGATATCATTTTAATGGAAATCAAAAGGACTTTGAGACGTGGAGACAGAGTGGAGCTTAGAGGTTTTGGAGTGTTTTCAACAAATACTCAAAAAGCGAGAATTTCCAGAAACCCAAAGACTGGTGAAAAAGTTCACACTCTAGAAAAGAAAACAATTCACTTCAAAATGGCAAAAGATTTGTTTAAAAAATTAAATAATGATGAATAAAAAAATATTTATAGCTTGTGACGTATCAAGTCAAAAAGAAATTCTAGATTTAATATCAAAAATTCATAAAGAAATTTCAGGGATTAAAATAGGTCTTCAATACATCACACAACATTCTCCTGAGAATATAAAAGAACTTGGTAAATTTAACAAACCAATATTTTATGATGGGAAGTTTTTTGATATTAAAAATACATTAGTAGAGTCTGTTAAGTCACTTAAAGAATTAAATGTTAGTTATGCAACTGTTCACTTATTAAATGGTTTGGATGCTTTAAAGGCTGCAAACGAAGCAGCAAAAGATATCGACGTAAAATTACTAGGCGTATCTGTTCTAACTAGCTTTGGTAGTGAAGACTTAGAACAACTTGGATTTAAGGATCAAATAGAAGATCAAGTATTAAGGCTGATAAAAATTGCAGATGAAGCTAACTTATATGGTGTAATATGTAGTCCACATGAAATTAAGATAATTAAAGAAATTGCACCTAATCTTAAATGTTTTACTCCAGGCATAAGACGGGATGGAGGGGGAGATGATCAAAAAAGAACCATGAGTGCAAAACAAGCATTAGAAGAAGGAAGTGATTGTTTGATTATAGGAAGACCTATCACCAAAGGGGATCCTAAAAAAAATATTCAAGAAATTTTATCTTCCATAAATTGAATGAAGTCTAAAATTTGTGGAATATCAGATTCAGAAACTTTAGAATTTTTAACTAACCACCATATCTCACCAGAATTTATTGGATTTATTGTTAATTATCCAAAATCAAAAAGATATGTCAAAATTAATAAATTAAAAAAGTTATTAAAGATGGATAAAAAA
>CAJQSX010000029.1 GCA_905616465.1 uncultured Candidatus Pelagibacter sp.
TTTTAATAAATTGTTCAGCAATAAAAAGTTTGGTGTTATTATTTTGAATTCTAATAAAAGTGATCAGATCTTTTATTGCTAAAGATTTAGTGGAAATAGAAATTTTTGATAAAGCAAACTTTTTGTTTATAAGTGATTTTAAAGAAATATTAGACTTAATACTTTCTAGTTTAATAATTCTATCTCTAAATACTACATTAGTACCAATGGTTTTAGCATTTATTTCAAACTTAAATGGGTTTAGCGTAACACTAACATCTTTTAATTTCAGCTCTACATTTGGTTTTATATTCTTAATTTGAGATATTATTCCTGCATTAAATTTATCTGTTTTAATTCCAATTGTGCTCAAATAAATTGTTAAAATTATCAATAATAATATTAAAGTAATTGTTATTCTGTAGATTATTTTTATCATTTAACTTGATGTAATGATTTCTCCAAAAACTCATCTAAATCACCATCTAAAACTTTGTCGGGACTAGTGCTTTCATGGTTAGTTCTATTATCTTTAACTAATCTATATGGTTGTAAAACATAAGATCGGATTTGATGACCCCATCCAATTTCTGATTTAGATGCTTCTGTATTTTGATTTTTTTCTTCTTTTTTTTTCATTTCAAAATCATATAATCTTGCTCTTAACATATTCATACATGTTTCTTTATTTTTGTGTTGAGATCTCTCATTTTGACATTGTACAACTACTTTAGAGGGAATGTGTGTTATTCGAACAGCACTATCTGTTGTATTTACGTGCTGTCCACCCGCGCCACTTGATCGATATGTATCAATCCTTAAATCTTTTTCTAGTATTTCAACTTTAATGTTCTCATCTACTACCGGATAGACCCAAACACTAGCAAAACTAGTGTGTCTTCTAGCACCAGAGTCAAATGGAGAAATTCTTACCAATCTATGAATACCCGACTCTTTTTTTAACCAACCAAAAACATAATCACCTTCTATTTTGATTATAGTTGACTTGATACCCGCCTCATCTCCCTTATGTTCACTTACAATTTGATATTTAAAATTTTTATTATCTGACCACTTTATATACATCCTTCGTAACATATCTGCCCAATCTTGACTTTCGGTCCCCCCGGCTCCAGCATGAATTTCAATATAAGAATCTAATGGGTCCGCCTCATTAGACAAAAAACATTTAATTTCATTTTGTTTTGCTAAATTTCTTAACTCTTTAATATTTTGATTTACTTCACTTTGTATATCAACATTGTTTTCTTCTAGAGCTAATTCGTATAAATCGTTCAGATCTTGTAATTGTTTGTTCGATTGAGTGTGTGAATTAATTAAATCTTCAAATAATTTTTTTTCTTTAATTATTTTTTGTGATACTATCTTATCTTGCCAAAAGCCAGTATCTAGTATTTGTTTATTGTGATTTTCTAATTTTAAATAAATATCATTTTTTTCAAAGATACTCCTGAACTCTTTGATTTATTTTCTCTATTTCTTTTTTAAAATTTAAATATTTATCATCCATTAATAAAACCTTAATATATTATTAACATCTAATCTATTATTATTTGAATATAAAACTTTTCCATTGGACACATTTTTACTCTTGTAAGACTCTATTATTGTATTTTTTGAGGTAAATTTTGCTTTCTCTCCTGTTGAAGAGTCTACAACCATTAAGGTTATTCCATCAGAAACTTTGAAGGGCCTTGCGTCTGATTTTTTTACACTTTTTTTTACAAATTCTTCAAATATAGGTAATGCAGCTTTAGATCCTGTCTCAAACCTTCCCAATGGTTGAGGATTATCCATACCAACATAGACACCAATTACTAGGTTTGATGTAAAACCAACAAACCAAGCATCAGAATTTTGATTTGTAGTACCTGTTTTTCCTGCAATATTTAATCCTAATTTTTTTAATTTTTTTCCAGTTCCTCTTTCTACGGCTCCTTGTAAAATAGATGTTAGCTGATACGCGGTTTGTGGAGACAAAACTTGATCGTAGCTATCTTCAATATTTGGAAATTCTTTCCCGGTAAAGGAAATTTGATCACAATTTACACATTTTCTATTTTCGTTATTAATTATTGTATTACCCTCCCCGTCTTGAATACGATCAATAATTATGGGACTAATTAACTTTCCTCCATTAACAAAAGAGCAATATGCAGATGTTAATTTCAATAATGTTGTTTCGGCCGAACCTAATGATATTGAAAGTAATTCTTCTGGATTTTTATAAATATTCATTTTTTTTGAAAATTTCGCAACTTTACCAACACCAAGATTTTGAGCTATTCTAACTGTCATCAAATTTCTAGATTTTTCCAATCCAACACGAAGTGTAGAGGGGCCATAAAATTTTTTTCCATAATTTTCTGGTTTCCATTTTTTTAAATCAACACCTTGATCCAAAACAAGCGGAGCGTCTAAAACTAGTGATGATGGTGTATATTGGTTTTCTAAAGCCAAAGCATAAACAAATGGTTTAAATGCTGAGCCAGGCTGCCTTAAAGCTTGTGATACTCTGTTGAATTCACTATTCTTAAAACTAAAACCACCACTTAACGCAAGCACCCTTCCTGTAAACGGATCCATTACAACTATCCCCCCATTTATTTTAGGGAGTTGCTGGAGACTATAAAAATTTTTATTTATTTTTTTTATATAGATCACATCACCTATTTTAAATAGATCTTTAAATTCTTTTTTAGTCCAAGTTATGTCTTTATATTTAATTTCACCTTGTAGATTATTCTCTGTTTCAATAATTGTATTAAATTGATTAATCTTTTTTACAATTCCTATTTGCCATTGAATTGATTTTTCTAAAAAAAATTTCTTACTAATTTTCTCATACCAATCTTTTGTATAGGTAATATTACTAATTGGACCACGCCATCCCTTTCTTCTATCATAAGCTACCAATCCATTTCTTAAAGATTGTGTTGCAATTGTTTGGAATTTTAAATTTATTGGAGTATTTATATTGTAACCTTGGTTGTAAACTTTCTCATAAGTTAATTTTTCAATGATGTTTTTTCGAACATCCTCAATATAGTATTGAGAATCTTCTAAAAAAACTTTTTTTTTTTTTTTTAATTTAATAGTTTGGTCTTTAAACTGTAAGTATTTTGTTTGATTTATAAAATTGTTTTCATATAAATTTTTTAAAACAAGATTTCTTCTAAACTTAGCAAGCTCTTTATCTCTATAAGGGTTGTATCTGCTCGGAGCTTTAGGCAATGCCGCTAATAGTGCGGCTTCATTATAATTAAGTTCTTTAATTGATTTATCAAAATACTCTAAGCTTGCTGCCGCAACACCGTATGCACCACTACCTAAGTAGATTTGGTTAAGATATAATTCTAAAATCCTTTCTTTTGATAAGGCGCGTTCAATTCTAAATGCTAAGATTGCTTCTTTGATTTTTCTATTAAAGCTAACTTCATTTGTTAATAAAAAATTTTTTGCAAGTTGTTGGGTGATGGTAGATGCTCCTTCAAGTCTTTTTGAACTTATTACATTTTTAATGTTATTTATAATTGCTCTCATCACTCCCTTTGCATCAACACCAGGATGTGAAAAAAAGTTTTTATCTTCAGCAGACAGAAAGGAATTGATTACATTTTTAGGTATAGCGCTATAGGGTACAAATATTCTTTTTTCTTTTGAAAAATCGGCAACTAATTCTCCATTTCCAGAATACATTTTACTAGATACAGGGGGTTTATAGTTTTTGAGGAACCTGTAATCCGGAATACTATTGGAAAAAGTCCATAAAACTATCAAAATAGTAACTGATATAAGTGAGAATAAACTTAAAATAGCTATAAATATATTTTTAAATAAAGCGGTCATTTTAATTCCATTATATAGTGGAATTTGTTAAAGATAAGGCAATTTAACAAACAAAATTTTTAAAAAATTTAAAATCTAATGAAACAATTATATCAAATAATATGGAAAAAAATTTATATATTGATGCTTCGCATCCTAACGAAACTAGAGTTGTACTTAAATCTGAAAATAATATTGAAGATTACGAATACGAAGGCTTAAAAAACAACCTAATAAAAAATAACATCTACCTTGGTAAAGTAAGTAGAATTGAACCATCATTGCAAGCTGCTTTCATAGACTTTGGAAGTGAAAGACATGGTTTCTTATCGTTCAACGATATTCAGTCCGACTATTATCAAATTCCAAAAAGTGATTTAGAGATAATTAAACAAGAGGAAGAGAAAGCTAGAGAAGAGCTGTCAAGAGAGGTTGAGGCGAAAGATGAGAAAGATTTAGCGGATGGCAAGTCAGATATAGATGACCCTTTAGAAATTGAAAACATGGTAGATGCTAAAGAAGTTTTAATTAAAAGTGATAATGAATTAAAAACTGATATCAATAATGAAAAGGATAACCTGGAAGGTAATTTAAAAGAAGAAGAAGAAAAAGATAAAAAACCAGAAAAGCGTTTCAAATTTAAAAGATATAAAATTCAAGAAGTTATAAAACCAAATCAAGTAATACTAATTCAGGTTATAAAAGATGAAAGAGGCCAAAAAGGAGCTGCATTAAGTACTTTTATTTCTATAGCTGGTAAATATATTGTTTTAATGCCCAACACACCGAAAGGTGGTGGTATTTCAAGAAAAATATTTAATCCTGCAGATAGAAAAAAAATTAGATCTATTCTTAATGAAGTTGAGATACCAAAAGAAATGGGCTTGATAGTGAGGACAGCTGGAAGCAATAAAACTAAGAATGAAATTAATCAAGACCTTGAAACTTTAAAAAGTACTTGGAACCAGATAAAAGATAATGCATTAAATTCAATAGCTCCTTCATTAATTCATCAAGAAAGTGAAATTATAAAAAGAACTTTAAGAGATATGTATGATGAAAATACAAAAAGTATAATAGTGGAGGGTAATGAGGGTTATAAAAAAGCACAAAATTTCATGAAAATGATAATGCCATCGCATGTTAAAAAAATTAAAAAATACAGAGGAAAGATTCCTTTGTTTATTGAAGAGAATATTGATCAAAAACTAAATCAAATATTTGAATCTGAAATTAAACTTAATTCAGGAGGATATTTGGTAATTAACCCAACTGAAGCTCTTGTATCTATTGATATAAACTCTGGGAGCTCAATAAAACAAAAAAATGTTGAAAGTACAGCGCTAGATACAAATCTTGAAGCTGCCGAAGAAATTGCTAGACAAATAAAAATTAGAGATCTTTCGGGATTAATTATTATAGATTTTATAGATATGCTTAGTTACGGCAATAGAAGATTAGTTGAAAGACGTTTAAAAGAAAAATGCAGGTCTGATAGAGCAAGAATACAAATAGGTAGAATTAGTAATTTTGGTTTACTTGAAATGTCACGACAAAGATTGAGAGAAAGTGCAGTTAAGTGGAAAGTTGAACTAACCGATGAGTCTTTTGCGCAAAAACTTCTAAAAATGGTTGAATTAAAAGCTGTGCTTAACAAAGCAAAATTTGTTGAGCTAAAAGTTTGTAAAAAAATCTCAGATTTTTTAAAAGAAAATTTTGTTGAAGACTTAACTTATTTTGAAAATAAAAATAAGATGATAATAGATATTATTACAGATAATTCACTTATCATTCCAGAATATATTATTAATATTCAAAATAAGTCTAAAAAAACTATTGAATTAGTTGAGCATCATGAAAAATTAAAAAATCTACAGTTGCAAATTAAAGAAGATAAGATTATTGAAAAAAAGGTAGCTAAAAAATTTCATACAAAGCCTTTTAAGAAGAAACCTTATTTTAAAAAAAAGTTTATTAAAAAATCAGCTATTATTAAATAATTCCTTCTGTTGGTGAGGATGGAACTCCCATTAAGGTTTTTTCTATTCTTCCTGAAAGATAAGATTGTCTTCCAGCAATAACAGCATTTTTAAATGCTAGCGCCATATCAAAAGGTTTTTTTGCTTTGGCAATTGCTGTATTAACCAAAACCCCATCACAACCTAATTCCATTGCAATAGTTGCATCTGAAGCCTGACCTAATCCCGCATCAATTATTAGAGGTAATTTAGTCTGATTTCTGATTATCGTTAAATTTGTTTTGTTAAGTATACCAAGGCCAGAACCAATTGGGGCAGCTAACGGCATAATTGCGGATGCTCCCACATTTTCTAATCTTTTTGCCATTAAAGGATCGTCATTACAATAAACCATTACTCTAAAACCTTCTTTAGATAAAACTTCAGTCGACTTTAAAGTCTCAATCATATCTGGAAAAAGATTCTTTTTATCACCTAAAACTTCAAGCTTGACTAATTTCCAACCACCTATTTCTCTCGCTAATCTTAAAGTTCTAAGTGCATCTTCAGAAGTAAAACAGCCTGCTGTATTCGGTAGATAAGTAATTTTTTTTGGATCAATATAATCCATTAATAGAGGTTTATTCTTGTTTAATATATTTACCCTTCTTACTGCTACAGTAACTATATTTGCTCCAGATAATTTAATTGCCTTAGCGCATTCAGACATATTTTTATATTTTCCAGTTCCAACAATTAATCTTGAATTAAATTTTTTGTTAGCCACTACTAGATTATCCTTGATCAACTCTACCCTCCTCCTATAAAATGAACAATTTCAATAACATCATTATTTTTTAATTTTATTTTTTTGATTTTCTTTTTATCAACTATTTCTCTATTAAATTCTATTGCTATTTTCTTAATAGGTATTTTTAGATCATTAATCAATTCATATAAGGTGGATTGATTATCAATAGTCTTATTTTTACCGTTTATCCTGATTTTTATTTTTTTTATTTTTATCATCGTATATAAAAGCTGAATGAATAATAAAATAATTATTATTAATGGGCCTAATCTTAATCTATTAGGTGAAAGAGAACAATCACAATATGGCTCACTAAAATTTGACGAGCTAAAAGAGAATTGTTTTAAAAAGACTGTAGAGCTAAAAATTAATGCAGAATTTTTTCAATCTAATATTGAAGGTGAAATTGTAAGTAAAATCCAGGAGGCAAGAAAAAGCTTTGATGGAATTATTATTAATGCTGCAGGCTTTACGCATACATCAGTTGCAATCAGAGATGCCCTTGATATTTTTAAAAAACCTATAATTGAATTACATATTTCAAATATATATAAAAGAGAAGAATTTAGACATAAATCCCTCATTAGCGATGTGGTTACTGGAGGAATTTTTGGCTTAGGCTCTGATGGATATATTTTGGCCATAATTTCAATGGAAAAGATGATTAAAAATGAAAATTGATAAAAAATTAATTAAAGAATTAACAGACTACTTAAATGAGTTTAATTTAACTGAGATTGAATACACCGATAAGGATACTAAGATCAAAGTATCTAAATGGGTTGTGCCAAATTCTAGTGAAACAGTAAATGTTACAACATCTACTTTGAAATCAGCTGAAGAAAAACCTAAAGCTATATCTGGAACTGAAGTTAAGTCTCCCCTTATAGGTACGGCTTATCATGCATCAGAACCTGGAGCTAAAAAGTTTGCAGAGATTGGTAAAAAAATTAAAAAAGGTGAAACAGTTATGATAGTTGAGGCTATGAAAACTATGAATCATGTCCCCTCTACTGCCGAAGGAGTCATAAAAGAAATTTGCGTAGAAGATGGCCAGCCTGTTGAGTATGGTCAAACTATTATCATTGTTGAATAATGTTTAAAAAAATTCTAATTGCAAATCGTGGGGAAATTGCAGTCAGAGTTATCAGGGCTTGTAAGGAATGGGGAATTTCTACTGTAGCGGTTCATTCCGATGTTGACAGAGATAGCATGCATGTCAGAATGGCAGATGAGAGTGTTTGTATAGGTTCACATCTACCAGCAAATAGTTATTTGAATATCCCAGCATTAATGTCTGCAATTGAGCTTACAAAAGCTGAAGCTGTTCATCCTGGGTATGGTTTTTTATCTGAAAATGCCAATTTTGCTAAAGTTTTAGAAGAAAATAATATTAAATTTATTGGTGCCTCTTCAAAACTTATAGCAATGATGGGTGATAAAATTCAAGCAAAGAAAATCGCTAAAGAACATGGTCTTCCTGTTATTGAGGGTTCTGAGGGTGGAGTAACAGATATAGCTCAAGCAAAAGAATTGTGTAAAAAAATTGGATTCCCTGTTTTAATTAAAGCCTCAGGTGGTGGTGGTGGAAAAGGTATGAAGATTGTCTATAAAGAGAAAGAATTTGATACTCTATTTTCAACCGCAAAGTCTGAAGCGAAAAGATATTTTGGAAATGATGAGGTGTATATCGAAAAATTCTTTCAAAACCCTAGACACATTGAAGTTCAAATTTTAGCAGGTAAAAATAGAGTTGTTCACCTTCATGAAAGAGATTGTTCGGTTCAAAGAAGACATCAAAAACTAATAGAAGAAACACCAAGTCCAGTTTTAAATGATGAAATTCGAAAAGATTTGTTTGAAAAAACAGTAAAAATGGTGAGTAAAATTGGATATGAGGGGGCTGGGACTGTTGAGTTTATCTATCAAGATGGAAAATTTTATTTTCTAGAAATGAATACTAGAGTTCAAGTAGAACATCCTGTTACAGAAATGGTAACAGGTATAGATATTATTAAAGAACAAATATGGATCGCTTTTTCTAGAGAAACAGCCTTAAAACAAAGCGATATAATACCAAGAGGACATGCGATTGAATGTAGAATAAATGCTGAAGATGCAAGTAAAAACTTTCAACCTTCGCCTGGTGTAATTGGAATGTGCCATCAACCATCGGGTTTCAGAACTAGAGTGGATGGTGCTATATTTCAAGGATGTAAAGTTACACCTTATTATGACAGTTTAATTTGTAAGGTTATTACTCAAGGAAGAAATAGAAAAGAAGCTATTCAAAGAATGAATAGGTCATTAGATGAGTTTGTGATTGAGGGAATTACAACTACAATACCATTACATAAAAAATTATTAAACCATAAAAAATTTATAGATTCTGATTTTAATGTAGGCTGGTTAGACAAAGAAAATATTGTTTAATAACAGTCTACAAGCCAAATATCATAAACTGGGTGATCAAAGGGTGCTATTGATGGACTTGATGAAAACATCCAACCATTAAAAATATAAACTTTATCATTATCATCTAGTGTCAAATCTCTAACCTGAATATAAGCTTTGGTCTCAGGATTATCATCAAATTCTGAATTAGTACATTTCATACTTTTAATTGCAAGATCTTTATAAATAAACTCTTCACCATTAATCAATTTAATTAATTCATTCTTTGAGCTAATTTTATCTAAAATTTTTACATCAGTATTTTGTCCAACCAAATTATCATCAGATTTTACATCACTAAAGATGACAAGAGAAATACAAATTAATAAGATGCTTAAAATCTTATTAAGACTTCCAACTTTTATATTTTTTATTAATTGCATTTTCTTTGTTTTTGTTTGGATAATAAGCTGACTCAGTTCCAGTAAGGTTTGATTGATGTGGTTTTTGCCAATCATATTTTTTTAATTCGTGCTTTTTTTCGATTCTATTATGTATAAAATGAATCCAAGAATACCACTCAACAGGAATTTTACTGGCATCTATTTCATTTGAATAAATAACCCATCTTTTCATACTTTTGCTTTCATAATATTTGTTACCAAAAGAATCGATGCCCACCAATTTTCCATAAAAAATCGTTTTCAACCTAGTTCCAAAAGTATCTTGATTCCACCAAGTAAAAATTTTATTTAGAAGTGTCAACATTCAATTTTTATTTATTCAATCTTAAATTGTATAAATTAAATTAGACTAAAATATGTATTTGTATATAAATTAAATGATTCATTATTCAAAATAAACTTTTTAAACTGAGGTAAAATGGCAAAATATTTAGTTGAAACTTATTACACATGTACATTTAAGGTTAACCATTATCTGGATGACATAAATGAAACTGAACTCAAAAATCTTGAAAAAAGAGATGATGGAAAATTTGAAGTTTTAGAAGTTAAACTTGATAATAGAAAAACCAAAAATTTGGATCCAAATAGTAATAAAATAGTTGATAAAAAAATCGATTTAGTGCTGTCAAATAATGAGTCTAAAAAAGAAGGCTTTGTGAAATCAGTTACAGAGGTAATGAATCAATCCGAAAAAGCTGGCAAAAGATTTGGTATGCCAGATAGAAGAAAGGGTTATATACAAAAAGCAACGATCGGTGATCACAAAGTTTATTTACATACTGGTGAGTATGAGGATGGTAAAATTGGAGAAATTTTCATAGACACAAGTAAAGAAGGTGAATTGGTAAAAGCTTTAATGAATAATTTTGCTATAGCTGTATCTCTTGGTTTGCAATATGGGGTTCCATTAGACGAGTATATCAGTGCCTTTATTGGTACAAAATTTGAGCCTTCAGGAAAAGTTCATGGAAACGATAGAATATTAAGTGCTACATCAATTTTAGATTATATATTTAGAGAGTTGGCTATCTCTTATCAAAATAGAGAGGATTTAGCTCACACACCTGGTATCAGTGGTTCAGATGCTAATATTTCTGATGAACAAAATTCTGAAGATCAAATTCAGCTTTTAAAAATAGTTAAAGATATTACTAGTAAAGGTTTTGTGAGGAATAATTACAAAAAAAACCTTGTTGATTTATCTGATATTAAATTAAGTTTAAAAGGTAAAAAATAATTATTTTTTGTTTTTCAAAATGATATTAAGCTCTTTAAGTTGTTTTTCACTAACTTCTGATGGTGCGTTCATCATTAAGTCCTGAGCATTCTGATTCATTGGAAACATCGTTACTTCTCTAATATTTTTTTCGTTAGCAAGCAACATTACTATTCTATCAATTCCTGGGGCTATACCACCGTGGGGAGGTGCTCCATAACTCAAAGCATTTATCATGCCGCTAAATTTTTGATCAACATCTTGCTTAGAATACCCTGCGATAGAAAAAAGTTTATACATTAGCTCTGGAACATGATTTCTTATTGCTCCTGAAGATAGCTCAATACCATTACAAACAATATCATATTGATATGCAAGAATTTCTAAAGGTTTATCAATATTTATCTTATCAATTTCTACCTGTGGCATAGAAAAAGGATTGTGACTAAACTCTATTTTATTAGTAATCTCATTTCTATCGAACATTGGGTAATCTACAATCCAACAAAATGCAAAAATATTGGCATCAATTAATTCTAAATCCTTTGCTATTTTATCCCTCGCTAAAGATGTAATTTTTTCAAGTTCTTTTTTTTTTGCACATGCAAGAAAAACACTATCACCCACCTCTGCTCCTGTTAATCTCATTATTTCTTCTAATGAGTCTTTAGAAAAAAATTTTCCAACAGGTCCTTTTCCAGAAACATCTTTATCTTTTTCAATCGTAAAATATGCAAGGCCAGAAGCACCTTGCTCTTTTGCCCATTTATCAATATTATCAAAAAAACTTCTTGGTTTATCTTTAGTATTTTTAGTAACAATACATCTTACCATTGATCCAGATTTAACAAGTTTTTTGAAAATTTCAAAAGACACATCTTCTCTTGAAAAAATTTCTGTAATATCCTTTATTATTAATGGATTTCTAAGATCTGGTTTATCGGACCCATACTTTAACATTGTATCTTTATAGGTAATTTTTGGAAATTTATCGAATAATAATTTCTTATCAGAAAATTCTTTAAATATATTAACTAATAATTTTTCCACTACATTAAAAATATCTTCTTGTTCAACAAATGACATTTCTAAATCTAATTGATAAAATTCACCTGGGCTTCGGTCTGCTCTTGCGTCTTCATCTCTAAAACAAGGCGCAATTTGAAAATATTTATCAAATCCTGATACCATAATTAATTGTTTAAATTGTTGTGGTGCTTGAGGTAAAGCATAGAATTTTCCAGGATTTAATCTACTTGGAACCAAAAAGTCTCTGGCGCCCTCAGGGCTTGATGAGGTTAATATTGGAGTTTGGAATTCTAAAAATCCCAACTTATTCATTTCATTTCTTATAAACGAAATAACCTTTGATCTTAAAATAATATTTTCATGAATTTTTTTTCTTCTTAAATCAAGAAATCTATATTTTAATCTAATATCTTCTGCATATTCTTGATCACTAAATACTGGCAGAGGTAATTCTTTGCAAGTTCCGAGAACTTGAAAATTTTGTATTCCTACCTCAATATCACCAGTCTGAATTTCTTTATTAATCGTTTCATCAGATCTATTAACAACTTTACCATCAATTTTTACTACAGTTTCTAATTGTATTTTTTCTAGTTTAGTAAAATTTGAATTTTCTTTATCAATTATGCATTGCGTAATTCCATAGTTATCCCTTAGATCAATAAATAATAAGTTCCCATGGTCTCTTTTTTTATTAATCCAGCCAGATAGAACTACATCATTTCCCACATGTTCTTTTCTTAATTCACTGCATTTATGAGTTCGATACTTATTAGTCAATTATTCTCCCAAAATTTCATTAATTATCTTAATATCAATAGGTTTTTTCCTTTTTAAGCTTAATTCGTCAACCTTATATATGAAATCAATTATTTTGCCATACGATCTGTCAACTCTTTTAATAATAAAATCGATTAGTTTCTTATCAATTGATATCTGACGATCAGATAGATATTTTAATATTAAAGCAAACATTAATTCGTCATCAGGTTTTTCAATATTTTGTAGAAGAAAATTTTTAGTTCTAGATTTTAAATCAGCTAAAGAAAAATCAATATTTACGATGGGAATATCGGAGGTGACGATAATGTATTTATTTTCTAAATCGACAATATTAAACAAACTATAAACTAATTTTTCATTGATGGTATCATCTAAATTTTCTAGAATTATATTTTCATGAATCTTAATTATTTTAAGATCCTCATTAGTTAGGGACTTAGCATTTAATTTAATACCTTTAAATTTTTTTATAAAGATATTGACAAGATGTGTTTTTCCTGAAAATTTTTCTCCGCTAATATTTAAAAAATTTTTATCCCATCTTGGCCATTGACTTAATAAAGAGAATATATGTTTGTTACTATTTGATACATAAAAATCATCATCCTTAAAATTTTGTTCATAGTCAAATTTTATAATTAATTGATTTAATTTACTCATTTTAAAATCCAAACTTTTCTTTGAGTATCAAAGCTATAATCTTTATTGATCATAATGTTAATAAAGTTTTTTGGAGTGCCATTAAATATTACTTCATAAAAAATATGACTTTTATCAAATTTGTTAATAGAATAATTATTAACTAAATCAATTTCATCGAGAGTTTTTTCAAATTTTGATGATATATCCAAATTTTTATTATCAACTTGAATCAAAAGTGAAAGTTTAATTGATGTATTAATTTGATTATGATCTTTCCATATATCTTCATAAATAATTTTTAATTCTTCAATTAAATTTTTAATTTTTTCTTGATCATTATAATCGAAGTTTTTAAACGAATTATTTTTGACGATTTTTTTATCTTTAATAATAATTTTGGATAATACTTTTATTTCGTCGTTATCTTTAAATATAAGAGCAACAATCGAATGCTTTAGATAATATTTCTCTATAATTTTTTTAAAATCATAATTTTCTATATTTGAAGATTTTTCTTTAATTAAACTTATGTCTTCTAGATCTTCGGTTGGTAAAAGAAAATTAATTAAATAATTTTTTTTTTTTATTTCGTTCCAATTTTTATAAACAGGATTGTTTGAAAATAGTAAAAGATCATTTTCTTCTTGATTAAAGATAATAGGAATAAATAAAAATGTTTCTGTAACGATTTGGGTGGGAAATATAAATTTCTTTTCTAGATAATTAAAAACTTTTTTTTTATTGAATGAAACGCCTAAACTTAAATGATATGTCTTGTTTATAAATTTTTCTTCTTTAATTGAGAAAGACTCAATCATAGCTTTAATTTCATATAATTTTACATTTTTAATTTTCTTTAAATCTTTAGATTTTACCAATGTACTAATTAGTTCAATAAAAGCTTTCTCAAACCCTTTGTTAATAAGTAAGTCTTTATTAAAATTATTCTCTAATTTTTCTGAAATTTCTATTTCATCTATAAAAAAAGGATTAGCATTTAGACTGGCTGTGGAAAAAAAAAATATAGTTAAGGCTAGAACAATAAAAGATATATATAAAGATTTAAAATAATACATAGTAAATATTAAACAATATAGTAATGGATAAAAAAATCTTCACCTATAAAAAAAGTGGCGTCAACATTGATGCGGCTGATAAATTTGTTAGTTTCATATCAAGGATATCATCAAAAAAAAAAGGCAATAAAAAGATTAACAATATTGGTGGGTTTGGCTCAATTTCGGATATCCCAAATAATATAAAAAGACCTAAAATAGTTGCTTGTACAGATGGTGTGGGCACAAAGATTGAAATAGCTAACATAATAAAGAAATATGACACTATTGGAATTGATTTAGTTGCAATGAGTGTAAATGATTTGATAGTGCAAGGTGCAAAACCTATTTTATTCTTAGATTACATTTCAATTAATAAGATTGATTTAAAAAAACTTAAGTCAATACTTAAGGGGATAATTAAGGGTTGTAAAATAGCCAGTTGTGAATTGGTCGGTGGTGAAACAGCTGAAATGCCTGGAACCTATGAGAAGGGAAAATTTGATATTGCTGGATTTGCTGTTGGTGTAGTTGGTGAGAAAAAGATTCTAGGTAAAAAAAAAATTAAAAAAAATGATTTAATTTTAGCAGTACCTTCTACTGGAATACATTCAAATGGATATTCTTTAATTAGAAGCATTTTAAGAATAAAAAAAATTAATATAAATAAAAACATTTTTTTAAAAAAAGAACTTATCAAACCTACTAAAATTTATGTAAATGAAATATTAGATTTAATTGAACATAATTTGTTAAATGGTTGTGCAAATATAACTGGTGGTGGACTGGCTGATAACATTAAACGTGTTGTCCCCGATGGGCTGTGCGCTGACATTGATTTAAGTAAAGTTAAAACTTTAAAAATTTTTAAATGGCTAAAACAAAAAAATATTTCAGACAACGAAATGTTAAAAACATTTAATTGTGGAGTAGGTTTTTGCTTAATAGTAAAGCCTGAAAATTTTAAAAAAATTAACAAATTTTTTTCAAAAGAATTTAAACCTTACATAATAGGAAAAATAATTGACGGTAATAATAAAGTAAAAGTAAATGCAAAGATCAATTGGATTTAAAAAAATAAACGTTGCTATATTCATATCAGGAGATGGTAGTAATCTCAAAAATCTAATTTACCACTCACATAAAAAGAATTCTAAATTTAAAATCGCTCTTGTTATTTCAAATGTTCAAAAAGCTAAAGGTCTAAATTATGCAATTAAATTTAAAATTAAAAATAAAATTGTTAACTATTCAAATTTTAAAGATGCAGAAAAAAAGATTCTTATAGAATTAAAAAAAAATAAGATTAATTTAATATGTCTTGCAGGATTTATGAAAATTCTCTCAAAAAAGTTTATAAAAAATTTTAATCATAATATAATTAATATTCACCCATCTTTATTACCTAAATATAAGGGGCTAAACACACATCAAAGAGCAATGGATGATAAAGAAAAGTATTCCGGGTGTACTGTACACTATGTTAGTTCAAAATTAGATTCCGGAAAGATTATTTTACAAAAAAAAGTTAAAATTTTAAAAAATGATACATTAAAAATACTTAGCAACAGAGTTCTCAAGCATGAACATCTTCTTTATCCGAAGGCTTTGAATAAAGTTTTATCTAATCTTTAAAAAAAAAATCAATTTCTATTTTTGCATTTTCAGCACTATCAGAACCATGGACTGAATTTTTATCAATTGAAATACCATATTTCTTTCTTATTGTTCCTTCTTCAGCATCTTTGGGGTTGGTTGCACCCATTAATTGCCTATTTGCTAAAACTGCATTTTCTTTTTCTAAAACCATAACCACAATTGGCCCAGACGATAAATATGTGCATAAATCGTTGAAAAATGGCTTTGTTTCATGAATTTTATAAAATTTTTCAGCCTCAGATTTTTCTATTTGGATTTTCTTTTCTTTAACAATTTGAAAGCCTTTATTTTTAAACATTTCTTTAATTTCATTATTAAGATCTCGTTCAACTGCATCTGGCTTTATAATTGAAAGAGTTACTTCTTTATTGCTCATAATTATCCTCTATTAGTTGATTTAATAATTTTACTCCAAAACCTGTTGCTCCACCTGAATTTAAAGCTCCACCATATTTTGAAAAGGCCATTCCTGCTATGTCAAGGTGTGCCCATGGAGTTTTATTTAATATAAATCTTTGTAAGAATTGTGCAGCTGTAGTAGCACCAGCTCCTCCTAAATAATTTATATTTTGCATATCTGCATTTTTTGAATTTATAAGTTTATCAAAATTTTTATGAAGAGGCATTCTCCATAATTTCTCTTCAACTTTTTCGCCCACATCTAATAATTGTTTTGATAATTTTTCATCATTTGAAAATAATCCTGCATACTCTGAGCCCAAAGAAACTATGATAGCACCTGTTAAAGTTGCTAAATCAATCATAAATTTAGGACTAAATTTTTTCTCAGTAAAAGTTAGAGCATCAGCTAAAACCAATCTACCTTCTGCGTCTGTATTTAATACTTCTATTGTTTTACCACTATAAGATTTAATAATATCTCCAGGTCTTTGAGCATTACCACCTGGCATATTTTCCACAAGCCCAACTACGCCAACAGCATTTATTTTTGCTTTTCTTATCGCTAAGTTTTTCATTAAGCCAACTACTGTAGCAGAACCTGCCATATCGTAAGTCATGTCTTCCATAAATTTTGCAGGTTTTAAAGAAATACCACCAGTATCGAAACAGACTCCTTTGCCAACAAAGGCTAGGGGTTTTATATTCTTTTTTAATCCATTCCATTCCATTGTTACAAGATATGAACCTCTAATACTTCCTTGTCCTACGCCCAATAACGCATTCATTCCTAATTTTTTTAATTTTTTCTCATCATAGATATCTATTTTTAAACCATATTTTTTAAGAGAATTTAATCTTTTTGCATATTCATCTGGATGTAAAATGTTTCCTGGTTCTGAAACAAGGTCTCTTGCAAAAAATGTACCTTCCTCTAATGCTTTAAATCTTAATTGATTTTGAGCTGATATTTTATTTTTATGTCCAACTACATTTATAGAAATAAGTTTTTTTTCCTTTTTTGATTTATAAATGTTAAATTCGTAAGATTTTAATTTTAATCCATGAAGAAAATGCCCTACAAAATTTTCAATATTACTAATTATAGTATCTGAGTTTATAAAATAATCATTTCTCTTACCATAATTTATATAACTATGAAATTTAGCTCCTAAACCTTCTACGTCAGAACTTTTTAAATTTTTTTTGATGGATACTAAAAATATTTTTTTTTTAGAACTAATTTCAAAAAAAAGTAAGTTTTTTTTTAAATCGCTAGTTTTTAATAAGTCGAATATGTAAGAAAATTCAATATTTGAAATATATTTTTTTAAACCGCTAATATTGAAATTTTCATTAACAAATAAGATGAGGTTATTTGAGTTTTTTTCAGAACCCTTACTTTTGTGATAAATTTGAACAGTCATAATTTTTAATACACCCTATGCGTGTTGAATGGTATATATAAAGTAAAAATTTTGTTTTCAATGAAAAAATTTATATTTAAAAAGCTGCATCAAGACACTACCTACTTCTTTTTAACATCATTATTGGTAATGAGCCTGATAGTATGGACGCTACAAGCAGTTAATTACTTTGATTTTGTTACTGAAGATGGTCATGGCTTAAAGGTTTATTTCACATACACCCTTTTAAATTTTCCAAAAATAATAAATCGAATATTACCATTTATTTTTTTTATATCTCTATTTTACATAATCATAAATTATGAACTAAGAAGTGAGCTTAGTATTTTTTGGATTAATGGGATTAGTAAAATTGAATTTTTGAATAAATTAATAATTTTTTCTATTTATCTCATGGTTTTTCAAATTCTTCTTGGTGGTTATGTGTCACCGCTATCGCAG
>CAJQSX010000030.1 GCA_905616465.1 uncultured Candidatus Pelagibacter sp.
TTTTATCCATAGTTTATGGATATTTTACTGGAAAAAATATTTTAAGTTTAAGTCCTGGAAATTCAAAAATGCAAGAAATTGCATCAGCGATTCAAATTGGTGCAAAAGCATATTTAGCAAGACAGTATAAAACAATTGCAGTGGTTGGTGTTGTCGTTTTGGTTATTATTGGTTTTGTATTTAGTCCTTTAGTTGCCTTGGGTTATTTAATTGGAGCTACCTTATCTGGTATAGCTGGTTACGTTGGTATGCTTATTTCAGTTGAAGCAAACGTTAGAACTGCGGAAGCATCAAGAAAAGGTTTATCAAGTGGTCTTTCTGTTGCATTTAAATCTGGTGCTGTAACTGGAATGTTGGTTGCTGGTTTAGCTCTATTATCAATTGCTGTTTATTATTATTTTTTATTGAAATTTGGTATTGCTGAAAGAGAGATAGTTAATGCATTAGTAGCTCTTGGCTTTGGTGCCTCACTTATTTCCATTTTTGCTAGACTGGGTGGTGGAATTTTTACTAAAGGTGCTGACGTTGGTGCTGACTTGGTTGGTAAAGTTGAGGCGGGGATTCCAGAAGATGATCCTAGAAACCCAGCTGTAATTGCTGATAACGTTGGAGACAATGTTGGCGATTGTGCAGGAATGGCTGCTGATTTATTTGAAACTTACGCTGTAACTATAGTTGCAACAATGGTTTTATCATCAATATTTTTTGTTGGTGATTTAAATATGATGATTTACCCCTTATCAATTGGTGGTGCGTGTATTTTAACATCAATTTTAGGAACTTTTTTTGTTAAACTTGGCAAAAGTAAAAATGTAATGAATGCTTTATATAAAGGTTTTGTTGTTTCTGCTGTTGCTTCGTTAGTAATTTTATATCCAGTAACAGATTATGTAATTGGTTTTACCAGCGAATATACAGTTAATGGTAAAACTTTTGATGGTATGAATTTATACACATGTGGAATTATTGGATTGGTTATTACAGGATTATTGATTTGGATTACCGAATATTACACTGGAACAAATTATAGACCAGTAAGGAGTATTGCTAAATCATCTACAACTGGACATGGAACAAATGTTATTCAAGGACTAGCTGTCTCTATGGAAGCTACAGCAATCCCAGCTATAATTATTGTTGCTGGAATTTTAGCTACAAATTCTATTGCAGGTCTTTATGGAATAGCAATTGCTGTTACAACTATGTTGGCTTTAGCTGGAATGGTTGTTGCTCTTGATGCTTACGGTCCGGTTACTGATAATGCTGGTGGTATAGCTGAAATGTCTAAATTACCCAATAGTGTAAGAAAAACTACAGATGCGTTAGATGCTGTAGGCAATACAACTAAAGCTGTTACTAAGGGATATGCAATTGGTTCAGCGGGTTTAGGAGCATTAGTTTTATTTGCTGCATATGTTGAGGATATTAAACACTTTTCAGGTGTCGCTGGATCTAAATTAGAGGGAATTGTTGTTACTTTCGATTTATCAAATCCATATGTAGTTGTTGGTTTATTGATTGGTGGAATGCTTCCATATTTATTTGGATCAATGGGAATGCAAGCAGTAGGAAGAGCTGGTGGAGCCGTTGTTGTAGAGGTTAGAAGACAATTTAAAAAATTTCCAGGAATCATGAAGCGTAAACAAAAACCTGATTACGCTAAACTTGTTGATTTGTTAACTGCTGCCGCAATCAGAGAAATGATTATACCATCTTTACTACCAGTTCTTTCTCCAATTGTTTTATATTTTGTAATTTTTTCTATTGGTGGACAAGTTGCTGCTTTAGCAGCTGTTGGTGCAATGTTACTTGGTGTAATTATAACAGGTTTATTTGTTGCTATTTCTATGACAGCTGGTGGTGGTGCCTGGGATAATGCAAAAAAATATATTGAGGATGGTAACCATGGTGGAAAAGGTTCAGAAGCACATAAAGCAGCTGTAACCGGTGACACAGTGGGTGACCCTTATAAAGATACGGCAGGTCCAGCAGTGAATCCGATGATTAAGATTACCAATATTGTTGCGTTATTACTTTTAGCTGTAATTGCTGGTTAATAATTTAATTAATTTTTGATCCTCTTTTTACCAAGAGGGTCATCAATTTTTTGTCTAACTGATCCTAGAAAATTATAAATAAATGACTTTTGCGCGAAATTAACTCCAGTTATCCTTTTTTCAAAATTTAATTGATTCATATCATTTTTATCATAAAAATTTTTGCTTAATAAAATCCC
>CAJQSX010000031.1 GCA_905616465.1 uncultured Candidatus Pelagibacter sp.
GATTGTCAGGATTTACCAAAAGATCTGAAAGTGAGTATGACCCCTTCGGAGCTGCGCATAGCTCAACATCGATATCTTCTGCACTAGGTATAGCGGAGGCAAATAAACTGTCTAACAAATCATCTAATGTAATAGCTGTAATTGGTGATGGCGCAATAAGTGCGGGCATGGCTTATGAAGCAATGAATAATGCTGGGGCATCAAAAACAAAAATTATTGTTATTTTGAATGATAACGACATGTCTATTGCAAAACCGGTAGGTGCCATGAGAACTTATTTAGCAAAATTATTTACAGGAAAAATATATTTTAGTCTTAGAGAAACACTTAAATTGATTATCTCAGCATTTTCAAAAAGATTTAGTGATAAAGCCGGAAAAGCTGAAGATTTTTTACGTTCTGCAGTTACCGGTGGCACTTTATTTAGTTCCTTAGGTTTTTATTACGCAGGTCCAATCGATGGTCATGATTTAACGTCTCTTATTCCAATTTTAAAAAATGCAAGAGACTCAAAACATGAAGGCCCAATTATGATCCATATTAAGTCACAAAAAGGAAAAGGCTACTCATACGCAGAAAAAGCAACAGATAATTATCATGGTGTTTCAAAATTTAATATTAAGACTGGTGAACAATTAAAAAGTGGCAGTAATCTTCCAGCCTACACAAAAATTTTTGCTAACACGTTAGTTAAGCATGCCCAAAAAGATAGTAAGATTGTAGGAATAACCGCTGCAATGCCAGGTGGTACAGGAATGGATATTTTTGGAAAAGAATTTCCTAAAAGAATGTTTGATGTTGGTATAGCCGAACAACATGCTGTAACTTTTTCAGCAGGTTTAGCTACTGAGGGATATAAACCTTATGTGGCAATTTATTCTACTTTTTTACAAAGAGCATATGATCAAGTTGTCCATGATGTGGCTATTCAAAGTTTACCAGTTAGATTTGCAATAGATAGGGCGGGTTTAGTCGGGGCAGATGGATCTACACACGCTGGTTCATTTGATATTACTTATTTATCAACTTTACCTAATTTTATTGTTATGGCTCCGAGTGATGAAGCTGAGTTGGTAAAAATGATAAATACTTCAGTTGATATAAACAACAGACCTAGCGCAATTAGATATCCAAGAGGTACGGGTATTGGACTTGAACTTCCTTCAATAGATGAAAAAATTGAAATAGGTAAAGGAAAAATTATTCAAGAAGGAAAGCAAGCTTGTATTTTAAGTTTAGGAACAAGACTTGAAGAATGTAAATTAGCAGCTGAAGAGTTAAAAAACAAAGGTATTTCAACTACAATTATTGATGCAAGATTTGCTAAACCTTTAGATCAAGAACTTATTTTAAAATGTGCTAGAGAACATGAGGTAATGATCTCTATAGAAGAGGGGTCAATCGGTGGTTTTGGTTCTCATGTCAAAAATTTGCTTGCTGAACAAGGTATATTCGATAAAGGTTTAAAATTTAGAGCAATGACGTTGCCTGATACTTTTATTGAACAAGACGACCCAAAAAAAATGTATGAGTTGGCAGGGCTGAATGCATCTCAAATTTCAAAAAAAATCTTAGATATTTTATTTACAAAAGACTCAATAAAAGTAGTAAAGAATTAATACAAGCCCTAACCACACTGAGCTTTGTTCATTAGATAATGATCTAATAAGACACAATTCAACATGGCCTCACCAACTGGTACTGCTCTAATACCAACGCAAGGGTCGTGCCTACCTTTAACTGATATAGTAGTATTTTTTCCAAATTTATTAATTGTCTTTCTAGTTGTTAAAATTGAGGATGTAGGTTTTACAGCAAAAGAAGCAATAATTTCCTGACCACTTGATATGCCTCCCAAAATTCCACCTGCATTATTAGAGTCAAAATTTATTTTTTTTCTTTTTTGAGAAATTTCATCTGAGTTCTGTTCTCCACTTAATTGTGCCGAATTCATTCCAGTCCCAATATTTACTCCTTTAACTGCATTTATACTCATTAGACTTGAAGCTATATCTGAATCTAATTTTGAATAAATTGGAGCACCAAGTCCTGCTGGGATTCCTCTAGCTCTAATTTCAATTATAGCTCCACATGAAGATCCAGATTTTCTTACACTTAGTAAATATTTTTCCCAAAGTTTTATCGTAGACTTATCAGGGCAAAAAAATGGATTTTTAGAAATTGTGTGATCGTTCCATTGATTTGTATCACACCCTAATATTCCTAATTGAGTAACAGCACCTATAACTTTAAATTTTTTACCTAATTTTTTTTGTAAAACTAACTTAGCTATTGCACCTGCGGCAACTCTTGCGGCAGTTTCTCTTGCTGAGGATCGTCCACCACCTCTATAATCTCTTATTCCATATTTTTTAAAATATGTATAATCAGCATGTCCTGGTCTAAATTTATCTTTAATATTACTATAATCTTTTGATCTCATATCTTTGTTATAGATAATAAGTGAAATAGGTGTGCCAGTAGTTTTTCCCTCAAAAACGCCAGATAATATTTGAACTTTATCGTCTTCTTTTCTTTGTGTGGTAAATTTAGATTGTCCTGGTTTTCTTTTATCCAATTCTATTTGTATATCTTGTTCTTTAAGGTTTATGCTGGGTGGACAGCCATCAACTATACAGCCAATAGCAGGCCCATGAGATTCACCCCAAGTCGAGAAACGAAATAACTTTCCAAAAGTATTAAATGACATTATTGATAATATATAGATTATTTTGTTTAAATTATGAATCAAAAAAACTCACTTGGCCTTAATAACTGTTTTTTAGATCTAGATGATCCAATACAGCTGTTTAAAGTATGGATGGAGGAGGCAAAAAAAGCAGAACCCAATGATCCTAATGCAGTATCATTAGCAACGTCTAATAAGAAAAACTTTCCATCAGTGAGAATGGTTTTATTAAAAGATTTCAGTCAGAATGGATTTGTATTTTATACAAACTTAAACAGCCAAAAAGGGAATGAATTAAAAGAAAATCCTAATGTTGCAATGTGTTTTCATTGGAAAAGTCTTTTAAGACAAGTAAGAATTAGTGGATCAGTAACACAGGTAGACGATGAAGTTGCTGATCAATATTATGATTCAAGAGGTTATGAAAGTAGAATTGGTGCTTGGGCCTCTAAACAAAGTGAAAAATTAAATAACAGGGAGCAACTAATAAATTCCATCAAAGAATATAAAAATAAATAT
>CAJQSX010000032.1 GCA_905616465.1 uncultured Candidatus Pelagibacter sp.
TTCTAAATTTAATTCTTTTATCTTTGTCTTTATGATTTATTATATCTATTCCTAGCGGCTTGTTTTTAAGTTTTAATTTTGAACTCAGGTTACCTAAAATTTTTCCACGACCACAACCTACATCTAGAATTTTAGATTTTGAATTAAGCTTAATATTTTTTATTAAAAACTCATTAAATGACTTGATGTACTCTTTAGAAGAGAGCCAAGTTTTATTATCCCAGTTTTTAATGACAGCTGATACCAAATTTTTTTAATCTCCAATAATTATAAGGCCATGGAGTTAAAAAACCAACTCCTAGCATTATAGGTGTAACCCACCATATTAAAATAGCTCCACCTGTTAAAAAATAGTCTGTTAAATTCATTGCTATTTCCATGCTAATCATAGAAATAAAACTCATGCCTATTGCTATTTTAAATGCACTTTTAAAATTTAATTTTTGTTTGACTAAAATAAATGTTTCTAGAATTATGCTAGTTACCAATCCATTTATAATTGCCAAAATCATTATTGTTAAAACTTGAAATGGAATCATTGTTATTTGAAAAAATAAAATTGTTCCAAAATCTCCTATTGAACAACCGAGTAAACACCAAGCGGTATTTTTTGCGCTCTGACTCCATGTTTTTTTGCAAGACCAGTCAATTGTAGTGGTTTCCATTTTCATATGATAATGTTTGCTTATGATTTTTAAACAAGTTTTTGATCAAAAATCTAGTACTTACACATACTTAATTGCCTCATCCACAGGAAGAGAGGCACTAATTATTGATCCTGTTTTAGAAAATGTTGAAGATTATATAAAATTACTTTCTGAATTAGATTTAAGACTGGTTAAAGTTATTGATACTCATATCCATGCTGACCACGTAACTGGCGCTGGTAAGTTAAGAGATAAAACAAAATGTGTAACTATAATGGGAGACCATACTCCCGCAGATGCAGTGGAAATAAAGGTTAAAGATGAAGAGGTAATTAAGCTTGATGAATTAAATATAAGAGCCCTTTACACCCCAGGTCATACATCTGATAGCTTTAGTTTTTTAATGGACAATTACTTATTTTCAGGAGACACATTACTTATTAATGGTACAGGCAGAACGGATTTTCAGAATGGGAATGCTAAAGATTCTTATGATTCAATATTTCATAAACTTTTAAAGTTGCCGAGTGAAACACTGTTATATCCTGGGCATGATTATAATGGTAAAATGGTGAGCTCTATAGGAAAAGAAAAAAAATTTAATCCTAGATTACAAATTAATGATGTGGATGAATATATTGAAATTATGAATAACTTGAATTTAAAGACACCAGATCAAATTGATTTTAATATTGCCAGTAATCTAAAACTTGGATCTATATAACGTTAATTGAAGATTTAAACTTTTTGCTTTGTTTTAAAGCTCCAAAGCCTCCATCAATATGTGAAATTTTTTCAAATCCCATGTCTTTCAATGACTTGGCTGCAAGTGCTGACCTTAATCCACCAGCACAAAATAAAACTATTTCCTTATTAGGATCAAATTTTCCACCTTTAAAATAGGCACTTTCTGGATCTAACCAAAATTCAAGCATACCTCTTGGAATGTGATGTGAATTTTCAACTCTTCCCTCTTTTTCTAATTCTCTTATATCTCGGATATCAATTAAATTGCATTTATCATTTTGAAATAATTCATATGCTTCCTCAGCATTAATTGTCTTAATTTGTTTTAAAGATTCTTGAACTAGAGTGTGAGATGATTTTATTACCATATGAAATATATATATCGAATAATTTATAATTCAATTTATTTAATTTTTCCTAAGTGTTTTTGGCGTGAAATAATTATTAATCCACTAATAACAATCATAATTGCACCAATATAAGTATTAGTATTTGGTATTTCATTAAAATAAAAATAACCATATAAAATTCCCCAAATAATTACAGAATATCTAAAAGTTGATGTAACTGAAACTAAGGCAACTTTAATTGTTGCAACTGAAAATATGTATCCAAGAGATAAAAAAAATGATGAAACAAATAAAATAGTAAATTCCTTTAAAGTAAAAAAATAAAATTTGTAAATACTTAAAAATCCAAAAAATATTGTAACTACCAGGCAAGTAATAAATGCAATTTGTAAACTATGAAAGTTACCTTCAATTTTTTTTGTATACATGTCTCTGAATGACAAAAGTATTGCAGAAAGTAATGGAAATATAAAAAAGTATCCGAATCTTAATTCGCTGGGATTAATTACAATCACCACGCCTGCAAAACCTAATATTACAGCAGTCCATCTT
>CAJQSX010000033.1 GCA_905616465.1 uncultured Candidatus Pelagibacter sp.
TAGCTTTTTTTCCAAGTTCTTCTTCAATACGTATTAATTGGTTGTATTTAGCAACTCTCTCAGATCTAGCTAAAGATCCAGTTTTAATTTGATTTGAATTAGTTCCTACAGCTAAATCTGCTATAAATGTGTCTTCACTATCACCTGATCTATGGGATATAACTGTTTTATAACCAATTGCCTGAGCAAATTTGATAACATCAATAGTTTCAGAAACTGTACCAATTTGGTTTAATTTAATTAATATTGCATTAGAGGAAGTATTTAAAAAACCTTTTTTTAATCTTTCAAGGCTTGTAACGTACAAATCATCTCCCACAATTTGAACTTGCTTTGTAGATTTCATAAGTTTATTCCAAGCAGTCCAGTCATTTTCAGCAAATGGATCTTCTATAGATTTGATTTTATATTTCTTAATCATTTTTTGATATTCTTGAATTGATTTTTCTACTGAAACAAAACTTTTTGAGTGAATGGAATATTTATTTTTTTTATACAACTCGTTAGCAGCAATATCTAAACAAATAGAGACATCTTTTCCATTAGTAAAGCCAGAGTTTCTAATAGCAGATACAATCAAATCTAAAGCTTGATTATTGCTGTTAATCATTGGGGCAAAACCACCTTCGTCACCAACTGATGTTGATAAACCTTTGTCTTTAATTAATTTACTTAAATTTTTGATTACAACAAAACAAACTCTCATCGCATCAGAAAAACTTTTTGCACTATCAGGTCTGATCATGAATTCTTGTATTCTAAGACCGTTATTTGCGTGTGCACCGCCATTAATTATATTCATTAACGGGTATGGTAATTGAAAATTATTTTTAACTAAAAAAGTTTTATATAAAGGTACTTTTTTTAATTTTGCTGAAAGTTTTTTAGTAGCCATAGAAACTGCCAAAATTGCATTTGCACCTAATTTTGATTTTTCTCTTGTACCATCTAAATTAATCATCAGCGTATCTATTCTTTCTTGATTATGAACACTGTGTCCTTTAAGTTTTTTGGATATTATTGTGTTAACTAAATTAACTGCATTAAAAACACTTTTTCCAAGATACCTTTTATTATTTTTATCTCTTTTTTCAAAAGCTTCGTAAGTTCCCGTGGATGCACCTGAGGGACAAATCGCTAAAGCGCTAGAGCTGTCTGCATAAACTTCAGCTTCAACAGTGGGATTTCCTCGACTATCAAAAACTTGACGAGCTTTAACTTTTAAAATTTTACTCACTAATTTTTAATTAAGTTATCTATATCTGTAAGTTGTTTTAATAAATTTTCTAATTTATTTAAAGGGACCATATTAGGGCCATCTGAAGGTGCATTATCAGGATCTTGATGTGTCTCAATAAAAACTCCCGCAACTCCAACAGCAACTGCTGCCCTTGCCAAATATTCAACGAATTCTCTTTGTCCACCTGAAGACTCTCCTTGACCACCTGGCTGTTGAACCGAATGTGTTGCGTCAAAAATTACTGGATAACCATTCTTAGCCATTATTGGCAGCGATCTCATGTCTGATACCAAAGTATTATAACCAAAGCTTACTCCTCTTTCTGTTACTAAAATATTTTTATTTCCAGAGTCAGCAATTTTTTTAGTGACATTCACCATATCCCAAGGTGCTAAGAATTGTCCTTTTTTAACATTAATAATTTTATTTGTTTTCGAGGCAGCAATTAAAAGATCTGTTTGTCTGCATAAAAAAGCAGGAATTTGCAAAACATCCGCATGGTCTGCAACCAGTGAGCATTGTTCTGCGTTATGAATGTCTGTCAAAATTGGAACATTTAATTCTTTTTTAATCTTATCAAATATTGGTAATGACGCATCAAGTCCCGCACCTCTTTTACCTTTAAGGCTTGTCCGGTTGGCTTTATCAAAAGAAGTTTTGTAAATAAACCCGAGTCCTAATTTCTTAGTAATCTCTTGAATTTTACCAGCCATATCCATCGCATGTTGTTCAGTTTCAAGTTGACATGGGCCAGCAATAATACAAATCTTATTATCGTTTGAAATTTCTATATTTCCACAATTAACTTTTATACTACTCATTTATGATTTTTTGCTGCTTTGATAAAAGAAGAGAATAAAGGATGAGGGGCCAAAGGTCTAGATTTAAATTCTGGATGAAATTGGACTCCTATAAACCATGGGTGGTTATTAAGTTCAATTATCTCTGGCAATTTATTGTCAGGTGATAAGCCTGAAAAAATCATACCTTTTTTTTCAAATTTGTCTTTAAAAGCTATATTAACCTCATACCTGTGTCTGTGTCTCTCTTTGATTAATTTTGATTTATAAATATTTCTAATAAGAGAATTATCTTTAAGTTTTGCATCATAAGAACCTAATCTCATTGTACCTCCAAGATTCTTATCTGTTCCTTTGAATTTTTTTCCATCTTTAGACCATTCATTAATTAAACCAATTATTGGTAAGCCTTTTTTGTCAAATTCACTTGAGGTTGCATTTTTTAAATTAAGCTGATTTCTTGCAAACTCAATAATTGCCATCTGCATTCCATAGCAAATTCCTAGAAAAGGAATCTTATTTTTCCTAGCATACTTAATTGCCTCTATTTTACCATCGGTGCCTCTTTTGCCAAAACCACCAGGTATAAGTATGCCAGTAATATTTTTAAGTTTATCTTTAATTTCAGAAACTTTTAATTTACTAGAGTCAATTCTGATTAAATTAACTTTAATTTTATTTTCTATACCCCCATGTATTAATGCTTCATCTAAAGACTTGTAAGCATCTTTTAATTCAACATATTTTCCTATGATTGCAATTTTAACTTCTTTTTTGTTTTGTAAAATAATCTTAGTTATTTTTTTCCATGGATATAGATTTGCTGGTTTTTTTGATTTTAATTTAAAATAATTTAAAACTTGAACATCTAATTTTTCCTTAAAAAAACTCATAGGAGCTTCATAAATAGTCTTAACATCGACTGTCTCTATTACATTTTTTATATCCACATTACAAAATAACGATATTTTTTTTCTATGTTCTAGAGGAATTGGTCTTTCTGATCTGCAAATAATTATGTCAGGTTGAATTCCAATGCTTCTTAATTCTTTAACAGAATGTTGTGTTGGTTTTGTTTTAATTTCATCAGAAGATTTTAAATATGGGACTAATGTTAAATGAATAAACAATGCATTTTTTTTACCAACATCATTTGCAAATTGTCTGATAGCTTCAACAAATGGTAAACTCTCAATGTCCCCAACAATTCCACCAATTTCACAAATTACAAAATCTTCTTTTGATGAATCGTTTTTAATAAATTGTTTTATACGATCTGTTATATGGGGAATTACCTGAACTGTTTTACCAAGATACTCACCCTTACGTTCTTTTTTTAAAACATCACTATAAATTTTACCTGTAGTAATATTGTCTGATTTTTTTGCTGATACACCAGAAAATCTTTCATAGTGACCTAAATCTAAATCAGTTTCGGCACCATCATCAGTAACAAAAACTTCTCCGTGCTGAAATGGACTCATTGTTCCTGGATCAACATTCAAATATGGATCTAATTTCCTAATTCTAACCTTATAACCTCTGGATTGTAAGAGATATGCAAGCGATGCTGAAGATAGTCCTTTACCTAAGGAAGAAACCACGCCGCCGGTGACAAATATAAATCGCGCCATGGAATTATCTTATAGCGACTAAAAATCGAATTAAAAAGTAATAATTAATTATTTTCAGGAATTGAGGGAGTATCTTCAGTTTTTTCATCAACAGTGTCTAAAACTGAACTTATAGGATCCATATCTCCTCTAGAAACAATAGTTAAAGCAAGACTACAAATTATAAAAAATGTTGCAACTACAGCCGTAGCCTTAGTCATAAAATTTCCAGCAGATTTAGAAAACATCATATTTTCTTGGGAAACACCGATTCCAAGTGCTCCTCCTTCAGATTTTTGCATTAAAATTAACAAGACAAGCATGATTGCAAAAACTATATTTAATACCAGTAATATATTTTCCATGCGGATTAATTATAGGTTTTTTTTATTATATCAATAAAATTATTAGAAGCTTGAGATGCTCCACCTATTAAAAATCCATCTATATTATTAATATTTTTTAACTCATTAATATTCTTGGCATTGACAGAGCCTCCATATAAGATTTTTGCTCCTTTCACTTTACTTTTGATATAATTAATTGTTTCAAATAGTTCTGACTCTTTAGGGATTAAACCACTGCCTATTGACCAGATGGGTTCATAAGCTATTAATATATCTTTCTTATTCTTGATTTTATTTAAACCTTTGCTAATTTGATGAATTAAAACTTTCTTAGTTATTTGTTTTTTTTTTTGTTTTAGGGTCTCACCAATACAAAAAATAACTTTAAGACCTGATTTAATAGCTGTATCAATTTTTAAATTAATTAACTTATCACTTTCACCAGATTGTCTATTTTCCGAATGACCTAAAATAACGTACTTCGCACCGACGCCTTTTAACATCTTGGAATTTACTTGACCTGTGTAAGGGCCATAATTTTTGTTTTCATGACAATTTTGGCCACCTACTTCAATTGACGTAGTTTTTAACATTTTTACTAATGGACATATTAGAGTTGATGGTGGACAGTAGATTAATTTAAATTTATTTTTTTTGAATTTATTTGTAAAAGAAATAACTTTATTTAATGAGTTTAAGGTTCGCAAATCTCCAAACATTTTCCAATTAGCTATA
>CAJQSX010000034.1 GCA_905616465.1 uncultured Candidatus Pelagibacter sp.
GGATCTGTTTTTGCGGCTGGATTTGTTACGTCATTAGCGCCTATTACAAAAGCGACATCAGCATTTGCAAAATCATTATTAATTTCATCTAATTCAAACACCTCATCATAAGGAACATTAGCCTCAGCCAACAAAACATTCATGTGACCTGGCATTCTTCCTGCTACCGGGTGGATAGCATAAGAAACTTTAATATCATTTTTTTTAAGTGTATCTACCATTTCTCTAAGTGCGTGCTGCGCCTGTGCAACAGCCATTCCATAACCTGGTACAATTATTACCGATGATGCATTCTTCATTAAAAATGCTGCATCTTCAGCATTTCCACTTTTTACAGGTTTTTGCTCTTTATTTGGTGAGCTGGCTGATTGTTCTGTAGCACCAAATCCTCCCAGTATAACATTAAAAAAAGAACGGTTCATACCTTTGCACATAATATATGATAGGATTGCACCAGAAGAACCTACTAGCGCACCTGTGATAATTAAAGCAGTATTTTCTAAAGTGAAACCAATTCCTGCTGCAGCCCAACCAGAGTAAGAATTAAGCATAGAAATTACTACAGGCATATCTGCACCACCAATTGGAATTATCAATAAAAATCCAATTAAGAAACAAATAGACAATAAAATCCAAAAAAAATTGGAAGACTGTGTTGAGCAAAGCAAATAGGTCAAAATTATTATTGAAAGTAATATCAAGGCATTCAGTGGATGCTGTCCTTTAAATATAATTGGTGATCCAGACATAATCCCTTGAAGTTTTAAAAATGCAATAATTGATCCAGAAAAAGTTATTGCGCCTACGGCTGCACCAATTGACATTTCAATCAAACTTCCTAGTTTAATATCACCAGGTGTTCCAAGGTTAAAAGCTTCTGGGTTTAAAAAAGCTGATATAGCAACAAATACAGCAGCGAGACCTACTAGACTATGAAATCCTGCTACAAGTTCAGGCATAGCTGTCATTGGTATTTTATAAGCTATGAAGGTACCAATTAATCCTCCAATTAATAAAAAAATTAAAACATATATAAACCCACTTGAAAAATTTCCTATAGATAAGAATGTAACTGTTATTGCAATTACCATACCTATAATTCCAAAAAAATTACCTTGTCTTGATGTTTCTGGTGATGACAAACCTCTTAAAGCTAAAATAAATAATACACCTGAAATTAAGTAAAAAATTGCTGATAAATTTGCAGAAATCATTATTTATCCTTTTTCTTTTTTTTATACATGGCAAGCATTCTTTGAGTTACCAAAAAACCTCCAAAAATATTTATTGCCGCTAAAGATATTGCCAAAAACCCAAAAATGCTTGAGGTATTAAAAATACTATCCGGATTACCAGCTAGTCCAGCAATGATTGCCCCCACAATAATTACAGATGAGATTGCATTTGTTACTGACATCAAGGGGGTATGCAAAGAAGGTGTTACACTCCACACAACGTAGTATCCTATAAATATTGAAAGGATAAATATGCTTAATCTAAATATAAAAGGATCTATTTCCATAATTTTATTTTATTAAAGTTTTCTCAATTATTTCATCTTCTAAATTTATATTAATCTTATTGTTCTCTTTATCGTATAAATTTGAAACAAAATTTAATACATTTTTTGCATATAAATTTGATGCAGAGGTGGCAAGCTTATTAAGAATATTACTTTCGCCCATAATCTTAACTCCATTTTTATCTATAACTTTGTCAGCCTCTGTAAAAGCGGTATTTCCACCTTGTATAGCAGCTAAATCATATATAATTGATCCCGCTTGCATATTGCTAATCATTGTTTCTTTAATTATTACTGGAGCTTTTCTTCCTGGAATTAAAGCGGTGCAAATTACAATATCAATTTTCTTGAGTGTCTCGGTTAGTAATTCTTCTTGTTTCTTTTTAAAATCATCTGTTGCCTCTTTTGCATAACCTCCCTCAGTTTCAAGGTTTTCTCCCCCTTCAACAGTTAAGAATTTACCTCCTAAACTTTCGACTTGTTCTTTTGAGGCCATTCTTACATCTGTTGCAAAAACAATTGCACCCATTCTTTTTGCAGTTGCAATAGCTTGAAGTCCCGCAACGCCGGCTCCAACAACCAGAACTTTTGCAGCTGGAATTGTTCCTGCCGCAGTCATCATCATTGGAATAGCTTTTCCAAAGTTTGCAAATGACTCTAAAACTGCTTTATATCCCGCAAGATTAGCTTGTGAAGAAAGTATATCCATAGACTGAGCTCTTGTTATTCTTGGAAGTAATTCTAATGAAAGAATATTAATTTTTTTTTTTACTAGATCATTAATTTTAGCCTTATTATTGTACGGATCTAAAATACCAATTAATGTTTGATTTTCTTTTATTAAAGAACTTTTATCATCTGCTGGCAATCCCAACTGAACAATAACATCAGCACTATTTATAATTTCTTTTTCTTCTTTAAAAATTTTCACTCCGATTTCAGTGTATATATTATCTTTAATACCTAGGTGGTTCGCGTAATTTTGGGGCAATGCTACTTCAAGACCAAGCTCTAAGTATTTTTTAGCAATTGCAGGTGTAATTGCAATTCTTTTTTCAATTTTTTGATTTTCTAAAACAGAAACAATTCTCATATCAAAACTCTATAATAAGAATAACGCCATTAAAACTAAAACTGATATTACAGCGACAGTTCCCCACAGAACAAATTTTGTAAAATTGTCCCAAGTATTTTTATGGTTTTTATTTTCCATAAAAATTATTTTTGTCTTGCTTTAAATTTTGGATTATTTTTGTTTATAATGTAAACTCTGCCTCGTCTTCTAACTAACTTGCAGTTAAGGTCTCTTTTTTTTAATGATTTTAGTGAGCTTTTAATTTTCATAATTTTATATTGCCGGCAATGTCCTACTCTTCCGTGCCTTAAGACAAAGTACCATCGGCGCAGTTAGGCTTGACTTCCGAGTTCGGTATGGGATCGGGTATAACACCAACGCAATAATCACCGGCAGAAGCCTTATAATCATTTAATTTAGATTGTAAACTATGAAATGGTATTGATTTATCTAATTAATTATCTTCCTTAGATAATCTTTTAATTGGATTTTTCCAAACAATTTATAGACTTTATTTGATAAATTCATGCTTGTTAAGGCTGACGCGTATCTTTCACCAAGTCTTGGTGCTAAATATTTAATTTTAGAATTAAACATTTTAGCTACCTGAATTATTGTATAACTTTTTTTATTTGAAATACTGTAATATCTACATTTATTATTTTTGTAAGCATAAAAACATGCATCTACAGTGTCATAAACATGAGTAAATCTTCTTGACTGAGTGCCTGGCTTAACAACTGTCATAGGCTTATTTTTTTTATATTGTTCCTCAAAAATTCCTATAACGGTTGCCATGCTTCCAGATTTAATTTGATTTGGACCATACACATTGTAAAAAAAAATAACTTCATATTTAAAATTAAACCACTTTTTTAAATTTTCTAACATTTCAAGATTTTTTGCTTTAGTGAAAGCGTAAGGCGATAAATTTTTATCATTACCTTTATTGCCT
>CAJQSX010000035.1 GCA_905616465.1 uncultured Candidatus Pelagibacter sp.
GGTAACACAGGTCGTAACACAACTATTATAAGATCAAATTATTTATGGGATGCAAGTGCAGGTCTTTATGATCATGCTCTAAAATTATGGGAAGGTTTATCGCAAGAAATAAATTATAATGTGATGTTTAGTCAACGTGGCGTCATGAACTTAGCTCATAACTTGCAAGATGTCAGAGATTTAAAAAGACGAACTCATGCAAACAGATTAAATGGCATTGACGCTACCTATCTAAGTACAGAGGAAGTTAAAAAATTTTGTCCAATAATTAATACGTCACCAGATATACGTTACCCTGTTTTAGGAGGTACTTTGCAAAAAAGAGCTGGTACAGCTCGTCATGATGCTGTTGCATGGGGATATGCAAGGGGTGCTGATGAAATGGGTGTTGATATAATTCAAAATTGCGAAGTTAAAGGGATAAAAAGAAAAGGCAATGAAGTTGAGGGATTGGAGACAACAAAAGGATTTATTAAAACAAAAAAAATTGGTGTAGTTGCTGCAGGTCATTCTAGTGTTTTAGCTAATATGGTTGGCTTAAAGTTGCCTCTAGAAAGTAAACCTCTACAAGCTCTTGTTTCAGAACCAGTTAAACCAATAATAGATACTGTTGTTATGTCTAATGCCGTACATGCTTATGTTAGTCAATCTGATAAAGGTGAGCTCGTTATAGGCGCAGGTACTGATGACTATATTTCCTATTCACAGAAAGGAAGTCATCAAATTGTTGAAGGAACACTAAATGCAATTTTGGAATTGTATCCAATATTTAGCAGAATGAGAATGTTGCGCCAATGGGGGGGTATTGTTGATATTTGTCCAGATGCAAGTCCAATTCTAAGCAAGACAACTATAAAAGGTTTATATTTTAATTGTGGTTGGGGAACTGGTGGCTTTAAAGCAACACCTGGTTCAGGAGATTTATTTGCACACACCATTGCAAACGATGAACCGCACGCGCTTAATGCTGCTTTCAATCTAAATAGATTTATAAGTGGTGATCTTGTTGACGAACATGGTGCTGCAGCGGTCGCTCATTAAATGTTTATTATCAATTGTCCTTATTGTGGAGATAGAGATCAAAGTGAATTTAAAGCTGGTGGTGAGGCTCACATAGAAAGACCAAAACAACCTACAGAACTGAGTGATGATGAGTGGGCCGAATACTTGTTCATGAGAAAAAATATTAAAGGTGATCAATTTGAAAGATGGAATCATACACATGGCTGCAGAAAATGGTTTAATATGGTCAGAGATACTTCTAATGATGAAATTAAATTAATTTATAAAATGGGTGAAAAACCTCCAACTAAATAAATGCCACTTAATCTTAGAGTCAAAAGTAGTAATTTTATTGACGAAACAACAAAAGTTTCATTTAAATTTAATGGTAAAACTTATCATGGGTTTAAAGGTGATACCCTTGCATCTGCACTATTAGCTAACAATGTTCATTTAGTTGGAAGGAGTTTTAAATACCATAGACCAAGAGGAATAATGACCTCGGGTTCTGAAGAACCAAATGCAATTGTTCAAGTTGGGAATGACAAAACTATTACGGAACCAAATGTAAGGGCGACTGAAATTGAAATATATGAAGGTTTAGAGGCAACAAGTCAAAATTGTTGGCCTAGTGTTAATTTTGATATTGGTGGAATAAATAATTTTTTATCCCCCCTTTTACCAGCTGGATTTTATTATAAGACATTTATGTGGCCAGCAAGTTTCTGGGAAAAGTATGAATATGTTATAAGGCACTCAGCAGGGCTTGGAAAATCCCCTACAAAGCCTGACACAGATATATATGATCATAAATACGTTCATTGTGATGTCTTGGTTATAGGTGCGGGCATATCTGGAATTATAGCTGCTAAAACAGCAGCACAAAATGGTTTTAAAACACTTTTATTAGATGAAAAAAATGAACTGGGAGGAACTACAATCTATCAAAACTCTGATAATTTTAAGATAGATAACAAAATTTCATCTGGATGGTTGAGCGATCAAATAAATGAGTTAAAGAAATTAGATAATTTAGAAATTAAAACTAGAACAAGTGTTGCGTCATTTCACGGTTACAACTACTTACTTGCTAGAGAAAATCTTACTGACCATCTAAGTAAAGATGAAAAAAAAAATAAGATTAGACAAAGGCTTTTAAAAATTAGAGCTAAAAAAGTAATTGTTGCAACAGGATCATTAGAGAGACCTCTTGTATTTGATAATAATGACCGGCCTGGAATAATGCTTTCGTCTGCTATTAAGAAATATGCTGATTATTACGGTGTTATCTGCGGTAAAAAAAATATTTTTTTCACCAATAATGATTCTGCTTATGAGAGTGCAATTTCATTATTTAAAAAAGGAATTAATGTTCAGGCTATAATAGATATTAGAGAGAAATCCAATTCTTCTATTGTTAAAGAAGCTGAAAATCTTGGAATAAAAATTTATTGGTCTCATTCTGTTGTTGATACTCATGGATATAAAAAATTAAAGCAAATTTCTATTATGCAACTGTCTAAAGATGGTCAATCTTTTGGTGGTTTAAATAAAACCATACTTGAATGTGATTGCTTAGGAATGGCTGGTGGATGGACACCTGCTGTTCATTTATTTACACAATCTGGTGGTAAATTGAAGTTTAGAGAAGAAGATCAAGTATTTATTCCTAATAAATATCCTTCTAAACAAATAAGTATTGGGTCTTGTAATGGTGATTTTGAATTAGATAATATAATTAAAAATTCTTCGAATGATGTAAAAAAATTTCTTAATATTGATAAAACAGATTTTGATAACTTATCTGTGATTACTTCAAAGGAAGCTAGCAAAAAAAATATTTGGCTTCTACCTTCGGACAAGGCTATTGGTAAAACAAAGCCATTTGTTGATTACCAAAATGATGCGACAGCTAAGGATATTAAGTTAGCTCTTAGAGAGGGTTTTAGGTCTATAGAGCACGTAAAAAGGTATACTACAACTGGGATGGGTACTGACCAAGGTAAACTTGGAAATATGCATGCTTTGGGAATTATTGCAGATACAACAGGAGTAAAAATGGGTGAAGTTGGAACAACTACATTTAGACCACCTTATACACCTTTAACATTTGGAACCATTGTTGGAAGAAACGTTGGTGAATACTTTGATGCTTTCAGAAGAACACCAATGAATGACTGGCATATTAATAATAAAGCAGAATTTGAAAATGTGGGACAATGGAAAAGAGCTTGGTATTACCCTCAAAATAATGAGACCATGCATGAAGCAGTGCAGCGAGAAAGTTTAGCAACTAGAGAAAGTGCTGGAATATTGGATGCCTCTACTCTTGGTAAGATTGATATTCAGGGAAGTGATGCATCAGAGTTTTTAAATAGAATTTATACAAATGCTTGGTCAAAACTAGGAATAGGTAAATGTAGATATGGATTAATGCTGAATGAAGATGGGATGGTATATGACGACGGTGTAACAACTAGATTGAGTGAAAATCATTATATCATGACAACCACAACAGGTGGTGCCGCAAATGTGATGGCTAAACTTGAAGATTATTTGCAAACAGAATGGCCTGAGTTAGATGTATATTTAACTTCTGTCACAGATCATTTTGCAACAGCAACTATAGGTGGACCTAATAGTAAAAAAATATTAAATAAATTAATTCCAGATTTAGATTTATCAAATGAAAATTTTCCCCACATGTCATTTAAAGAAGCTCAAATTGGTAAAATTAAATGTAGAATTATGCGTATAAGTTTTACAGGTGAACTTAGTTATGAAATTAATATTCAAGCAAATTTTGGAAAATCTCTTTGGGAAAAATGTATTGAAGCAGGAAAAGAATTTAATATAACTCCTTATGGCACTGAAACAATGCACCTATTAAGAGCAGAAAAAGGTTTTATAATTGTTGGTCAAGATACAGACGGAACTATGACTCCAATAGATCTTCAAATGGATTGGATAGTTAGTAAAAAGAAATATGATTTTATTGGAAAAAGATCTCTTTATAGATCGGATACAATGAAAGAGGATCGGAAACAATTAGTTGGATTAATAACGGATAATCCAAAAGAGGTATTGGAAGAAGGTGCCCAGATAGTTTCTGAGTTAAATCAAAGTCCTGTTCAAATGCTTGGTCATGTTACGTCAAGCTATTATAGCCCAAATTTAAATAAATCTATTGCTCTTGCAGTTGTGAGGGGTGGAAAGAATATGATAGGCAAGAAATTATTTGTACCCATGAAGAATAAATCAATTAATATAACAGTTGTTGATCCAGTTTTTTTAGATAAGGAGAATAAAAGATTAAATGCTTAATTATAACTCGTCATTAAAAGAGGATAAAAATTATCAAGGTTTAACTGTAAGAGAAATTTCTCCAATTATGAAATTAAATCTAAGAGGAAAAAGTAGAGATTTCTTAACTACAATTGGTAAAAATATTAATATGATTTTGCCAATGGAAGCTAACACCTCGTCCTCTAGTGATAACTATACATCTATGTGGCTTTCACCGGATGAATGGATGGTACTTTCAAATAAAATTGTTGATAAAGAAAATAATAATTATGATATTGAAAAATTGTTATTTAATAAAATATCTAAAACTAAATTAGGTTCAGTCACAGATATTAGCGATCAGTTTGTAATGATAAATCTAAATGGTGAAAAGATATTTGATTTAATGAGCTCAGGATGTCCTTTTGATTTTAGTGACTTTAGATTAAAAGTAGGCTCTGTAACACAGACATTATTGACTCATATTGATGTAATAATTCATCATAAGGAAGCTAATTCTGTTAATTTATTTGTTAGAAGGTCTTTTTCTGAACATTTGATGTCTTGGATTAACGATAGTGCGTCAAGGTTATAAGGGCATTTAATCATCATTTAGATATAAGTTTTTAAAATTAACTTAAAAAGGGTACTATTCTTAAATGAAAAAAATTATACTTATTGCATTACTAACATTATTGCCATTTTCTGCTCATGCTGAATCTAGTCTAAATAAAATTTTATCATCAGGTGAATTAAAAGTTGGAACTACAGGTGATTGGGATCCAATGACAATGAAAGATCCTGCTACCAACAAATATGTAGGATTTGATATTGATGTAATGAGGGAGTTAGCAAAAGACATGGGTGTAAAAGTTACCTTTGTACCAACTGAATGGAAAACAATTGTTTCAGGAATTACTTCTGGAAGATACGATATTTCAACAAGTGTAACAAAAACTCCTAAAAGAGCTGAAGTGGCTGGATTTACAGACACTTATTATAAATATGGGACTGTACCGGTAGTACTTAAAAAGAATTTGAAAAAATATTCAACTTGGAAATCTTTAAATAACAAGAAGGTTACAATTGCGACTACACTAGGCACTTCACAAGAAGAAAAAGCAAAAGAATTTTTTCCAAAATCAAAACTACAATCTGTTGAGGCTCCAGCTAGAGATTTTCAAGAAGTTCTTGCTGGTAGAGCTGATGGAAATATAACGAGTTCAACTGAAGCAAATAAATTAGTAATTAAGTATCCTCAATTAGCTATCGTTCCTGATGGAGAAAAAAATCCGGCTTTTTTAGCTATGATGGTAGGTAAAAATGACAAAATCTGGAATGATTATGTTAACGATTGGATTAAAAGTAAAAAAAGCTCTGGTTTTTTCGAGGGTCTGTTAACAAAATATAATTTAAAAAGTCTATAATCGATTAGATATTATTTTTTAATTCTCTATAAGTTTGAAAGTGAGAAATATATTTTTTTTACTTTTAATTTTACCACTTACTTCCTGTGGTGGCCAAGAATTAGGTTGGTTTGTTGTGTCTCCCAATAATATTGAGGGATTAACTAACTTAAAATTTTTGTTGAGTGGTTTAACTACTACTATCTTTATTTCAGTCATATCTATAATAATTTCAATGATATTAGGTTTTGTTATTGCGGTACCATCTTTAGCTAAAAGTAAGTTTTTAACTTACATCAATATAAGTTACGTTGAAATCGTAAGAGCTATACCATTATTAGTTTTAATCTTATGGATTTATTATGGTTTACCTATAATGACTGGTATCAGCTTTAGTCCATTCGTATCTGGAATAATCGCTTTGGCAATAAGTGAAAGCGCTTTTCAAGCAGAAATTTTTAGAGCGGGAATTAACTCAATTAAGAAAGCGCAATGGGAAGCTGGAAGCTCATTAGGCTTAAATTTTTTTAAAAGATTAAGATTGGTAATACTTCCACAAGCAATTAAAAATATCTTACCAGCTTTAGGTAATCAGTTTGTTTATGTTTTAAAAATGTCTTCACTAGTTTCAATTATTGGAATTGGTGATTTAACGAGAAAAGCTAATGAACTAGTGGTTTCAACTTATAGACCTTTAGAAATCTATACATTCTTAATACTAGAGTACTTAATTCTGATATTGATTGTTTCTTTCTTTGTAAGAAAATTAGAAAAAAAGTTAAAACAAGACTCTAATAATTAATTGTTTTTTCTAAAATCCCAAGGGTATTCAAAATTCATAGACCACATCCCTATTTTATTTAATCGTGCATAATCCTCATCTTTAATAAATTTTTTAGAATATTTTCGGTAGGCAAAAGCATAACCACTTCTAACTAGATAACTTGACAAACTTTTATTATGTACAAAGCACTCAGCTAAAGTTCTTTTATATTGGTCCTTTCCTTCATTAATACATTCAACTTTATTATCACCAATTTTTTTAATCAATATTTCTTTAGCGGTAACTCCACATGGTTCAGTAAGTCCTTCTTTAACACAAGTTTGTTTTAATTCTGGTGTATCAATTCCAGTAAATCTAATCTTCTCTCCATTAAGATGGATTGTGTCACCATCGACAACTCTAAGCTCTTGTGATCTGACATGATTAAAATTTAAGAAAAATATTAGTGAAGAAATACTAATAACTAAAATGACTTTTTTTTTGTTTAAAAACATTATTTAAAAAATAACCAATAAATATGATTACCACAATACCTATAAACCAATTGGTTGCCATTATAGTGTAAAATATATCTGAGTAATCTCCACCTTTAATATTAATTACATACCAAAGAGACAGAAAAGGTAATGCTGACAATCTTAAAACACTTAAATAAAGACTGTAAATTGGTTTCTTAAGTGCTTGAAATACAGCTGTAGTAATAAAGAAAACTGGATAAACAGGTGCAATTAATGCCGCAACTTTTAAGTATATAGTCCCATGATATATGGCTTCCTGATTATCTGTAAATTGAGACACAAAAAATTCTGCACCAAAAAATAATATCAAACCTGCAGCAGCCATAAATGAAGATCCAAAAAATAAAGCCTTAGTATAAAGTTCTCTTATACGATCATAATTTTTAGCACCAAAATTTTGTCCACCAATAGAAAGTACTGCAGTATTTAATCCAATAACAGGTAACAAAAAAACTTGCTCTACTCTTAATGCTGCTCCATAACCAGCTGTAGCAAGATCACCAAATTGACCAATAAAATATAAAATATTAAAAATACCCACACCGATAAATAGCATACTAAACATAATGGGTATTGCTTGTGTGAACAACTCTTTTAATAATATCAATTTAGGAATAAAGCATTTAATGGATAAATATTTTTTCAATTTACATGAGTTAATTTTATAAGCTAAATAAAATGTACCTACTGATTGAGCAATTACAGTTGCTATGGCAAGACCACCGATTCCAAAAGCTGGAACAATTCCATATCCCCAAATAAATAATGGATTTAAAAATATGTTTAAAAAAAAACTAAATATTAAGACATTTCTATAACTCTTAGTGTCTCCTTGTGCATTCAAGGCTCCATTTAAAGAGATTTGGATCATTACAATGAAAGTGCCGTAAAAGATTATGTCCAAATATTCTCTTGTTAAAGCTATACCAGCAGCATCAGAACCAAGCACAGTTAAAAGAAAATCAGATGCATTTAATCCAAACAAGGTGACAACAATAGAGGTAATCAGTGCAAATATTAAAGATTGTGCGATAAATAATGAAGCTTTGTTATCTTTTTTTTCACCTAATAAATTACCAATACATGAATTGGTTGCAGCACCAATACCAACACCAACAGCAATTATTACAAAATATATAGGAAAAGATTTTGCAATTGCACCAATAGCTTCAGCAGAAATTCTCCCCGCGAACAAAGTATCAACTAGGTTATAAAATGTTTGAAATAACGAACCAACACTAGCAGGTATGGTTACTCTTCTTAATAGTTTCCAAATTGGATCTTTGGTTAAATTTATAGCTTCTGACAATTTTTTTCCTATTTAAATTCTTTTTGGAATATATGCTTTGATCCACTCTTTTTAGCAAGGGTTATCTGTTTCTGTCTCATACGAAATCTACTCTTTTGAATTTGTGTTAAATCATCATGGCAATTAATGCATGAAACTCCTTCTTCATATTTTTTAGATTTCTTACCTTTAGGTGAAACAGGCTTTCTGCAACCACTGCACATTGAATAGTTACCAGTTATCAACCCATGCTTAACACTGACTCTGTTATCAAAAACAAAGCACTCACCACTCCATAAACTCTCATTTTTTTTAACATTCTTTAAATAGTTAAGAATTCCACCTTTTAACTGAAAAACATTTTTAAAACCTTTTTTCTCTAAAAAAACAGAAGCTTTTTCACATCTAATTCCACCAGTACAAAACATTGCGATGGGTTTTTTCTTATCTAGTTTATTTAAATACTTTGGAAATTCTCTAAAATTAACAATATCAGGGTTAACTGATTTTCTAAAAGTACCAACTTCGTATTCAAATGGTTTTCTCGAGTCTAGTACTAATGTTTCTTTATCTGAAATAAGTTTATTCCATTTTTTGGGATCTATGTGGTTATCTTTTTTATTTTTTGAAGATAAAGTAAGCCCCATTGGAACTACTTCTTTTTTTATTTTAATTTTAACTTTGTGAAAAGGTTGAAATTTACTTTTAGAAGAATTTTTGCTATCAAACTTTTTAAAATCTAATATTTTTTTAATCTTGCTAATTGCTAATTTTAAATCGGCGGCTTTTCCAGATATTGTTGCATTAACTCCTTCTTTAGCAATAATAACAGTTCCTCTAATATTTTTTTTAACTAAAAAACCATGAAGTAAAATCTTATTATTCTTTAATGAGGTAAGTTTTTTAAATTTATAAAAACCAAATACCTCAAACATTATAAAACTCTGCAAACAGTCATGCCATCGCCTAAAGGTACTATAATTTGTTCTACCCTTTTATCTTGAGCAACATGAGTATTAAATTCCCTGATATTCAATGTAAATTTATCAACGTTATTGTCATCAGCAACTTCTCCATGCCACAAAACATTGTCTACAATAATCAATCCACCTTTATCCAATAGGTTTAAAGATCTTTCGTAATACTCTTTATAATTCATTTTATCAGCATCAATGAAAACCATATCAAATTTACTATTCTTTAATTCATCTAAACTATCTAATGCAGGCTTAATCATTGTTTGAACTTTATCATCCAAATTAGCTTTTTTAAAAAAGTCTATTGCAACTTTGCTAGTCTCTTCATTTTTATCTAGTGCTGTAAGTTTACCGTCATCAGGTAAAGCTAGTGCTATTGATAAAGCACTTAAACCAGTAAAGGTTCCAATCTCAAGCACATGTTTAATATTAGATGTTTTAATGATTAAATGAAGGAAGTGACATTGGGATGTCGCTACTTGCATTCTTTTTTCATTTCCCAGTGTATTATTATAATCTATTATTTCTTGCTGAACTGGATTTAACTTTAAACTAAAATTATCTATATATTTTTGAAGGTTTTCAGTGATTTCTAGGTTTTTACCCATGGTTTTTTAAATGATATTAAAGCTTCTTCTTTAATATTTCATTTATTAATTGAGGATTAGCCTTACCACTTGAGGCTTTCATGGCTTGTCCTACAAAAAAACCAAAGAGCTTTTCTTTACCTTGTTTGTATTCAATAGCTTTTTCCCTGTTATCATTGATTATTTTATCTATTAAAGCCTCCAATGCTTTAGGGTCACTTTGTTGTTTTAATCCCTTTTCTTCAACAATTTTTTGTGGATCTTGATCTCCATCCATCATTAACTCAAATATCGTTTTAGCTATTTTTCCTGAAATTGTTCCATTCTTAATTAAATTGATTAATTTAGCTAAATTTTTTGCACTTATTGGGCTTTGTGATATTTCTAAATTTTTATTATTTAAAACTGCAAACAATTCACCTGTAATCCAATTAACCGCTAATTTCATGTCTTGGTTCTTACCCATCTTTGCAACCACCTCTTCAAAATATTTTGCTGTGTCAATGTCGGACACTAATATTGTTGCCTCATAAGGAGAGACTTTAAATTGATCAATAAACCTTTTTTTCTTATCATCAGGTAATTCTGGAATATCTGCTTTAAGTTTTTCAATAAACTCATCTGTTACTTCTAATGGCAATAAATCTGGATCTGGAAAATATCTATAATCATGAGCATCTTCTTTTGATCTCATAGATCTTGTTTCATTTTTTTTAGTATCAAATAATCTTGTTTCCTGGTCAATTGTTTTACCCTCTTCAATTAAATCGACTTGTCTATTAGCTTCATAATCAATAGCCATTTGCATAAATTTAATTGAGTTCACATTTTTAATTTCACAACGTGTTCCAAGTACATCGGAACCCTTAATACGAACAGAAATATTAACATCTGCTCTTAAGGAACCCTCCTGCATATTTCCATCACATGTACCTAAATATCTCATAATTGATCTTAGTTTTTTAACATAAGCACTTACCTCATCTGGAGTTCTCATGTCTGGTTTACTAACAATCTCCATTAAAGCTACGCCCGATCTATTTAAATCAACTAATGTATTTTGTGGATCCATGTCATGAATACTTTTTCCAGCATCTTGCTCTAAATGTAATCTTTCTATACCAACTTCTTTAGGACCATTTTCCATATCAAGTATGACAGTGCCCTCTCCTACTATTGGAAACTTAAATTGTGAAATTTGGTATCCTTGAGGAAGATCTGCATAAAAATAATTCTTTCTATCAAATACTGATCTCTTATTGATTTTGGCTCTTAACCCAATCCCTGTTTTAATTGCTTGTTTAACGCAATACTCATTGATAACAGGTAACATCCCTGGAAATGCAGCATCCACTAAACTTACTTGAGTGTTAGGTTCTGCACCAAACTTTGTTGAGGCAGATGAAAATAGCTTTGAGCTTGAAGTAACTTGAGCATGAACTTCAAGTCCAATGACAACCTCATAAATATTATCATATCTTTCAATTAAATATTCTGAATTATCTTTTGACATTACTTGATCCACCAATCAGTAATTTTGTTTTTAAAACTTATCTTATCTTCCATTGCGTATGCTAAATTTAATATTTCTTGTTCTTTAAATGCCTTGCCAATAATTTGCAATCCCAAGGGATGTCCAGCAGCATCATGACCAGCTGGTATAGATATCGCTGGTAACCCAGCTAAATTGACTGGAACAGTGAATATATCATTTAAATACATTGATACTGGATCGTTTTTCTTTTCACCAATTTTAAATGCTGAGCTAGGCGTTGAAGGGGTTAGAATTGCATCAACTTTTTTATAAGCTTCATCAAAATCATTTTTGATCAGTTTTCTAACTTTTTGAGCTTTCAGATAATAAGCATCATAATATCCTGAAGATAAAACATAAGTACCAATCATTATTCTTCGTTGCACTTCGTCACCAAAACCTTGTGATCTAGTTTTTTCATACATATCAATTAAGTTTTCACCTTTGGCTCTAAATCCATATTTGACACCGTCGTACCTTGCTAAGTTCGAGGAAGCTTCTGCGGGAGCAACTATATAATATGCTGGTAAAGCGTAACTAGTATGAGGTAACGAAATATCTATTATTTCAGCACCACAATCTTTTGCATATTCAATTCCTTTTTTCCATAACTCCTCAATTTCTTTAGGCATTCCTTCTACTCTATACTCTTTAGGTATGCCTATTTTTTTTCCTTTAATGTTTTTGGTTAGCTCTTTACTGTATTCATTTCTCTTAAAATCTATTGATGTAGAATCTTTAATATCATAAGAGCTAATGACCTCCTGCAATAAAGCGCAATCTTCAACATTTTGTGACATTGGGCCAGCTTGATCTAGAGAGGATGCAAATGCTACAATTCCATATCTAGAACAACTTCCATATGTAGGTTTTAAACCAACTGTACCTGTAAAAGATGCTGGCTGCCTAATAGATCCACCTGTATCAGTGCCTATTGTAATTGGTGTAAGTTGTCCACTTACAGCTGCAGCAGATCCGCCAGAAGATCCTCCTGGAACTAAGCCTTTATCAATAGGGTTTAGCACATTTCCAAAAAAACTTGTTTCATTTGATGATCCCATTGCAAATTCATCACAATTTAATTTTCCAAGTAATATAGCTCCAGCATCCCATATGTTTTGAGTAACGGTAGATTCATAAGTTGGTATAAAATTTTCAAGTATTTTACTACCAGCTGTTGTTCTAATATCCTTGGTACAAAAGAGATCTTTAACGGCTACTGGGATTCCTGGAAGTTTTAAATTTAAATTGGGTTTCTCATCAAATTTTTTTGCTTTATCAATGGCATTTGAAAAATCTTCTGTAATATAAGAGTTTAATTCTTTAGATTTTTCAGAACGTGCGATAAATGCTTTAGTAACATCTTCTGAAGATAGTTTTTTTTCTTTAATGTTTTTAACTAATTTTGTTAACGATAGTGAAGTTATATCTGACATTATTCTATAACTTTCGGCACTACAAAAAAATCTTCATTATCTTCAGGTGAATTCTTTATAATTTGTTCTCTAATATTTTTACTTTTTACTTCATCAGACCTAAATTTAAGAGTAGTTTCAGCAACTGATGTTAATGGATCGACATTATCAGTATTTAATTCATTTAATTTTTCAATAAATTCGAATATTGAGTTTAAATCACTTGCTAATTTTTCAGCTTTTTGCCCATCAACTGAAATTCTTGATAATTTAGAAATATGCTTTATGGTTTTAAGATCAATGTTCATATGATATTTAAATATGTCGCAAACTATCACTTAAGTTTAAAATATACAATATGATCACTATTGAAGATTTTAAAAAAAAACAGTCTGAAGCATGTAGATTAATAGGATTGGATCTTGGCTCTAAGAGAATTGGTGTTTCTATCTGTGATGATAAGCAATCTATAGCTACACCTTTTAGAACAATTAATAAAACAAATACAAATGAACTAATTACTGAATTAAAGAAAATAATTAGAGAATATGATATTAAAGGATTAATAATTGGAAATCCCATCAATATGGATGGCTCATTAGGTAGATCTGCTCAATCAGTAAATGATATATCAAATAATATAGAAAAAGAAATTGATGTTGATGTTTGTCTTTGGGATGAAAGACTATCTACAGTTGGAGCTTTTAAACTATCCAGTCAACTAGATGTAAATGTTAGTAAAAGAGAAAAAAATATTGATCAAAATGCAGCTGCTTTCATACTCCAAGGGGCAATTGATTTTTTGAGCAATTAATTCTTGCCATAAGGGTGCTTTATAGTTATAGAGTTAATTTTAATGGCAATTAAATTAAACAAAGCTATTAAAATTTCCCAAAAACATTTATTAGGTATTCAAGATTTATCAATTAATGATGTCAATTTAATTTTAGACGAGTCTCAAACATTTATTAAACTTAATCAAAGTAAGAACAAAAGATTAAACATTTTAAACGGTAAAACTCAAATTAATCTATTCTTTGAACCGTCAACTAGGACTCAAAGCTCATTTGAGTTGGCAGGTAAAAGACTAGGAGCAGATGTGATGTCTATGAACATGGGAAATTCTGCAATAAAAAAAGGTGAAACTTTAATTGATACCGCAATGACATTAAATGCAATGCACCCTGATATAATCGTTATAAGACATCAGGATTCAGGCGCATGCAACTTGTTATCCCAAAAAGTTAACTGCTCTGTTCTTAATGCGGGCGATGGTAGAAGAGAACATCCTACTCAAGCACTATTAGACGCTTTAACTATAATAAATAGAAAGAAAAAAATTGAAGGCCTTAAAATAGCAATTTGTGGTGACATACTGCACTCAAGAGTGGCAAGGTCAAATATCTACTTACTCAATATGCTTGGTGCAGAAGTAAATGTTATAGCACCAACAAATCTAATGCCAACAGAGATAGAAAAATTTGGTGTAAACACTTTTACTGACATGAACAAAGGACTTAAAGATTGCGACATAGTGATGATGTTAAGATTACAAAACGAAAGAATGACAAGTTCATTTCTTTCATCAAACAGGGAATACTACGAATATTATGGTTTAACACCCGATAAACTTGATCATGCTAAGCCAGATGCAATAATAATGCATCCCGGTCCAATGAATAGAGGAATTGAAATTGATACAAGATTAGCTGACGATATTAATAAAAGTGTAATTAAAGAACAAGTAGAACTAGGCGTGGCTGTCAGAATGGCTTGCTTAAAAATATTTTGTGATTAAATGAAAAAACAATTTTTTATAAACGCTAACATAGTTGATCCTCATAATTCATTAAATGAAAATGGTGGTTTAATCATTGGGGAAGATGGTAAAATTGAAGCTATAGGTAAAAAGGTAAATACCAACAACTTACCAGCTAGAGAAAAGCCAATAGATCTTAAGGGCAAATACATTTTTCCAGGACTAGTTGATATGAGGGTATTTGTTGGGGAACCAGGTTATGAATATAAGGAAAATTTCAGAACTTTAAGCAATGCTTCATTATCAGGTGGTGTAACGTCTGTTGTCACAATGCCTAATACAGATCCAATTATAGATAATGTCTCAATTGTTGACTTTTTAAAAAGAAGAGGAAGGGATAAATCTAAAATAAATATTTTTCCCTGCGCTTCACTTACTCAAAAAATTGAAGGAACTAATATGACTGAGTTTGGTTTATTGGCAAACAAAGGAATTATTGCATTCACAGATGGAGTGAAAACTATTCAAAATACAAACTTGATGTCCAAAATAATGAATTCAGCTAAAGATTTAGGGTGCTTGATAATGCAACATGCTGAGGATTATCATCTTTCTAAAAATGGGATGATTAACTCTGGAATTATAGCTACTAAACTTGGTCTACCCGGAATACCTGATATTGCAGAAAGAATTATAATTGAAAGAGACTTAACTTTACTCGAAAAAATTAAATGTAGATATCACATTTCACAACTTTCTTCAGCACAATCAGTTGAAGTTATTAAACAAAGAAAAGATAATATAAAATTTTCTTGTGGGGTTTCAATAAACAATCTCTCTTTAAATGAAAATGATATAGGAGATTTTAAGACTTTTTTAAAACTGTCCCCTCCTCTTCGGAAAGAAGAAGATAGAGAAGCACTTGTACAAGGATTAAAAGATAAGACTATTGATGTAATTGTTTCGGACCATAAACCAGAAGATGAAGAATCTAAAAGATTAACTTTTTCTCAAGCAGCGACAGGAGCCTCAGGTATAGAAACACTGTTATCTTTAAGTTTAGAATTATACCACAATGGATCAGTGAAACTTGAAACTATAATTCAAGCATTGACCTCAAATCCTGCTAAAATTTTAAAGATTAATAAAGGAAACCTTTCAATAGGTAATGACGCTGATTTTTGTATAGTTGATTTAGATAAACCTTGGATTGTAAAAAAAGAAAACTTAGTATCAAAGTCCAAAAATACTTCAATTGAAGATAAAAAACTTCAAGGTAAAGTTACTAATACATTTGTAAAAGGTCAGGAATTATTTAAGATATAATAATGGATTATCTAGTGGTTGGCATAACTTCATACCTAATGGGATCTATACCATTCGGTTTTATCTTAACTAAAATCTTTTTAAAAAAAGACATTAGAAAAATAGGCTCTGGTAATATTGGTGCAACAAATGTCTTAAGGACTGGAAATAAATTAGTTGGTTATTCAACATTAATATTAGATGTAACCAAGGCTATAATACCAGTGATATACGTGAAGATAAATTTTCCTGAACTAATATATATTGCTTCATTATGTTCTTTTTTGGGACACGTTTTTCCTATTTGGCTTAAATTTAAAGGTGGTAAGGGCGTTGCTACTTATGTTGGTATCTTATTTTCCATTAATACTTTATTAGGAATTATTTTTATTACCAGTTGGGGCATAATTTTTTTAATGTTCAGATACTCTTCGCTATCTTCAATTATTGGAGCTTTATCAATTCCCACTTATCTTTTAATAACAGAAGGACCAAGTAGTTTTGTTTTTTTTACAATAATGTTTGTTCTGATCTTCTTCACACATAGAGAAAATATTAAACGATTGAAGAATAAGGAAGAAAGTAAGACTAAAATTTATTAATTTGACTATCAAATTCTTATAGGTAGTTTATTAATCTATGAATCTAGTCATAGTTGAAAGTCCTGCAAAAGCAAAGACAATAAATAAGTATTTAGGTGACAACTATACTGTTTTAGCAAGTTATGGTCACATAAGAGATTTACCATCTAAGAATGGTTCTGTTGACCCTGAACAAAATTTTAAAATGGAATGGGAAGTTGACAGTTTTTCAAAGAAATACTTAAAAGAAATTACTGATGCCGCTAAAAATTCTTCTAAAATTATTCTAGCAACCGACCCTGATCGTGAAGGTGAAGCTATAGCTTGGCATGTAAAAGAGTATTTAAACGAAAAAAAACTTTTAAAAAATAAAGAAGTTGAAAGAGTTGTATTTAATGAAATAACAAAAAAAGCAGTAACTTATGGTATTGAAAATCCAAGACAGATAGAACAATTATTAGTTGACGCTTATATGGCCAGAAGGGCTTTGGATTATTTGGTTGGATTTAATTTATCTCCTATACTATGGACAAAATTGCCAGGATCTAAATCAGCTGGGAGAGTACAATCTGTAGCTTTAAAACTAATTACAGAACGGGAGCATGAAATTGAGTCTTTCGATCCTGAAGAATTCTGGACCTTAAGTATTAATTTTCAGGATGAAAAAAAAAATTTAATTACCTCAAGTATCTCACAGTTAAATGGAAAAAAGATAGAAAAATTCTCTTTTAGAAAAAAAGCAGAAATAGATAAAGCAATCTTAGATATAAAAGATAAAAAATTTAATATAAGTGATATTTCATCAAAAGTGGTAAACAGAAATCCATTAGGTCCATTTACAACCTCAACTTTACAGCAAGTTTCATCAAGTAGATTAGGATTTGGCGCTTCAAGAACAATGCAAATTGCTCAAAAATTATATCAAGGTATTGAGATCGATGGAGAAACAATTGGATTAATAACCTACATGAGAACAGATGGTACAAATCTATCAACAGATGCAATATCAGACTTTAGGGATTTTATTAAAAATGAATATGGTAAAGAATATCTTCCTGAAAAACCATTAAATTACGCTGGAAAAAAAGCTAAAAATGCTCAGGAAGCTCATGAAGCTATACGACCTACAGATATAAATAGATCACCTAATTCTGTAAAAAAGTATTTAAGTACAGATCAACAAAAACTATATAATTTAATTTGGGGCAGAGCTTTATCTTCACAAATGGAGTCGGCAAAATTTGATAGAAATACAATTACAATTACGTCTCATGATAATGATACCATCTGTAAAACTAGTGGATCTGTATTAACATTTGATGGATTTTTAAAAGTTTTTCCAAATCCAAATAAAGACGATGATGAAGTGATATTACCTGAGATGACTAAAGGTCTAATTAATATTGAGGCACTTATGGATGAACAACATTTTACACAACCTCCACCAAGATATTCTGAAGCAAGTCTTGTAAAAAAATTAGAGGAACTTGGTATCGGAAGACCCTCAACATATGCAAGTATAATTTCAACCATTGCAAATCGAGGATACGCTGAATTAACTAATAAAAGATTTTTTCCAACAGATCGTGGAAAATTAATTTCTGCATTTTTAGAAAAGTTATTTTCTAAATATGTCGATTATAATTTTACAGCAGATTTAGAAGATCAACTAGACGAGATTACAACTGGGAAAGAAAGTTGGATAAGAGTTTTAGAAATGTTTTGGAAAGACTTTAATAATAATGTTTCAGAGGTAAAAAAAAAACGAACTCGAGAAGTTTTAGATTTATTAAATGATAGTTTGGGAACACTGATTTTTGACAAAGATTCTGATGGCAAAGTAGTAAGGGAATGTCAATTTTGTGAGACAGGTTCTTTAAGTTTAAAAAATAGTTTTAGAGGTGGGGCATTTATAGGTTGTTCGAATTATCCTGAGTGTAAATTTACAAGACCTTTGTCTAAAGCTAAAGCTGCTGCGCAAGCTCAATTAGCAGAACCTAAATTCATAGGAAAGCATGAAAATGGTAACGATATATTTCTTAAAAATGGAAGGTTTGGTCCATACCTACAATATGAAAAAATATTAGAAGAAGTACCGAAGGAAAAAGTTACAAAGAAAAAAAAGAATTCAAAAAAAAATAAATCAGATATTAATGAACTTCTAAAAAATATTTCTATACCTAAAGGTTTAGAGTTAAAAAGTATTGATTTAGAAAAAGCTCAATTTTTATGTTCACTACCAAAATCATTAGGAATAAATCCTGAAAATCAAAAAGAGATTACATTGAATACTGGGAGGTTTGGCCCCTATTTAAAATGCGAAAATAAGTCTGCAAGAATAACGAATACTGAAGAAATATTTTCAATAGGTTTAAATAGAGCAATAATCTTAATTGCTGAAGCTAAACCTGGTAGAATGTCTTCGTCAATTATAAAAGATTTAGGTGAACATCCAGAAGATAAAAAACCAGTAAGAGTGATGAAGGGCCAGTACGGACCATATATAAAGTACAAGACTCTTAATGCTACAATACCAGAAGAAAAAGACCCTTTAGAACTTAGTATGGAAGAGGCATTAATATTAATTGAGAAAAGGAAAGAATACGATAAAACTAAAAAAACTAAAAAAACTAAAAAAACTAAAAAAACTAAAAAAACTAAAAAAACTAGAAAACTAGAAAACTAGAAAAATAGAAAAATAGAAAATATGAATAAAATATTAATCTCTATAATTTTTATATATACATTAACTTCTAATTCTTATTCAGCAGAATTAAAAGATTGCTCTGTGTATAAAAAATTAAACCCTAAGTACCTTGCATGCAAAACTGCAAATTTTGCTAAAGATACAAAAAATTTTCAAAGTACAAAGTGGTCTAGTGAAAAAAGTGATAAAGTAATTAAAAAGGATTAGATATGAATTTTGAGGATAAGATTAAAACATTAAATATAAAATTACCAGAAGCAAAAGCACCAGCTGGAAACTATGTTGCCACAAAAATATCAGGCAAGTTACTATATATATCTGGTCAAATTTCAATTGACGACAAAGGCGAATTAATTAAAGGTAAAGTGGGTAAAGATTTAGATACTGATAAAGCTTATCAAGCAGCAAAAAGATGTGGCTTAAGTATTGTTACGCAAGCTAAAAATGCCTGTGGTGGTGATTTATCAAAAATAAAATCGTGCATAAAATTAACTGGCTTTGTTAATTCAACTGAAACATTTACTGAACAACCAAAAGTAATTAATGGTGCTTCTGACTTAATGGCCTCAATTTTTGGAGATGCGGGAATTCATACAAGGGCAGCTGTAAGCACTAATAGTCTACCACTTGGTGTGGCTGTTGAAGTAGACGCAATTTTTGAATTAAACTAAGGGTTATAAAGATCTTCCAACACTAAGATACTTAATATTTTGTTTTATCATTTTGTTTGGCGAATATAGATTTCTCATATCATAAATAGTAGTTTTCTTATTTTTTAATAACTTTTTAAAATTTAGAGATTTAAAATCATTCCATTCTGTGTGAATAATAATTAAGTCAGCTTTAGCTAAACAACTATCTACAGATTTCATATATTGTACATTTTTAAATTTCTTAAAATCTTTTTTATAACCAGTTGGATCAAAATATTTTATCAACGCACCTTTTTTAGATAATTCAGGTATCATAGTTAGACTGGAAGAGTCTCTCATATCATCTGTATTTGCCTTAAAAGTAACACCCAAAAAACTAATATTTTTATTTTTAATCTTATTATTCAAAATTTTATAAACCCTTTTTAGTAATAATTTTGATCTATTTTCATTAGACTTGATGACAGATTTAATTACTGACAAATTTGTTTGAAACTTATCAGCCGTAGAAATAATAGCTTTAGTGTCTTTAGGAAAACATGAGCCGCCATAAGCTGGCCCTGCTCTTAAGAAGCGACTTCCTATTCTTTGATCCAAGCCCATACCAATTGCTATATCGTCTACATTTATGCTAGTTTTTTCACACAGGTTTGCAATCTCGTTGATAAATGTAATTTTAGTAGCCAAAAATGCATTTGACGCATATTTAATTAATTCAGCAGCTCTTCGAGACGTATGAACATATTTCGCACCCTTACCTATTAAAGGGGAATAAAGGTTTTTTAAAATCTTATTAGATTTTAAATCGTTAGAACCTATTACAACTCTATCTGGGTAAGTAAAATCTCTAATAGCCTCACCTTCTCTTAAAAATTCTGGATTTGATACAACTGAAAATTTATTCATTGTATTTTTTTTTTTTAAAATTTTTTCAATTTCATCACCAGTTGTTACAGGTACAGTAGACTTCGTAATTATAATTTTAAATTTGTTAATTGATTTAGATAGTTCTTTAGCTACAGAAAAAATTTGTGTTAAATCAGCACTATTACCACTTTTTTTAGTTGGCGTTCCAACACAAATAAATATTATGTCAGATTTTTTAACAGAACTTTCTAGATTATTAGAAAAGCTTAATCTTTTATTTTTAACGTTTTTTAGAACTAACTCCTCAAGGCCAGGCTCATAAATTGGTATAACCCCTTTTTTAAGATCATTAATCTTATGTAAATCTTTATCTACACAAATAACATCATTTCCTAGATCAGAAAAACAAACACCACTAACAAGCCCAACGTAACCAGTTCCTATCATGCATAACTTCATATTTTAGAAATCTCCAGAGATGATTTAATATAACCCTTCATTGTTCCACAATCTAAATATTTACCTGAAAAATTATGTGCAATAAATTTTTCATTTTCCTTAATTAATGATTGAATTGCATCTGTTATATGAATTTCTCCACCCTTACCAGGTTTTTGGTTTAATAACTTTTTAAATATTGTTTTAGGTAAAATGTATCTGCCAATAACAGCTTTATTGGAAGGCGCTTCTTTTATAGTTGGTTTTTCAATTACATCATCTATTAAAGAATTATTTTTATCGAGACGTTTATTAAGTTTATATATCCCCCACCTTGAAACAGAACTTTTTTTTACATTCATACTGGCCATTACAGATGATTTATATTTCTTATGGACTTTAATCATAGAAATAGAACAATTTTTTTTTATTATCAAATCATCTGGTAACAACATAAGAAAATATTTGTCTTTAATAAACTTTTTTGTTTTTAAGACAGCATCGCCAGTTCCAAGTGGTTTATTTTGATAAACAAATTTTATCATTTTTTTGTATTTCAAAATTTTTTTATATTCGTTAACAATTCTTTGATCTTTCTTTTCTTTAATTATTTTTTTATAAAATAGATCATTATTAAAATAATTTTTTATCATTTCTTTTTTTTTAGAAATAATAAAAATTACTTCTTTGATGCCAGATTCAATGCACTCATCTAAAATAAATTCAATCCCAGGTTTTCCATTTATAGGTAGAAGCTCTTTAGCAAAAACACTTGTAAGAGGAAGCAGTCTTGTACCAAGGCCTGCTAAAGGAATTATAGCTTGTTTAATCATATAAATGTTTTACTTATTAATCTTATTATTACAAATGAAATTAATAAAACGAATTACTGATCTAAATAAGGCAATTAGCAAAGAAACTAGTTTGGGATTTGTTCCTACAATGGGCAGTATTCACAAGGGGCATGAATCCTTAATTAAAAAATCTAAAAAACTATGTAATAAAACCTTGGTTAGTATATTTGTTAATCCTACACAATTTAACAATAAAAAAGATTATAAAACTTACCCCAGAAACCTAAGCAACGATCTTGCTGCTCTAAAAAAATTAAAGGTAGATTTTGTTTATCTACCAACTGTAAATCAAATCTACAAAAAAAAAAGATTATTTAAAATTAATTTAAATAAATCACAAAAAGTTCTGTGTGCAAAATTTAGAAAAGGTCATTTTGAGGGTGTAATAGACGTGTTGGATAGATTTGTAAAAATAATATCTCCAATGATTATGTTTATGGGGGAAAAAGACCACCAACAATATTTTCTTATAAGAAATTTTATTTCAAAAAAATATACAACAAAAATTTATGCCTGCAAAACAATCAGAGATTTAAATGGCATAGCTTTATCATCAAGAAATTTATTATTAGATAATGCAGATATTAAAACTGCAGGATTAATTGCTAACAAATTAATTCAATTAAAAAAGATAATTTGCAAAACAAATAATTTTGATAAAAATGGATTAAAAAAAATTAAACAGATTATAAATAAAGAAAAAAAAAAATTAATTAAAATTTTTAATATAAAAATTGAATATATGGAGTGCAGAAACCTGACCAACCTGAGCAGAGATTTACAAAATAAACCATTTAAACTTTTTATATCTTATTACTTAAGAAACGTTAGGCTTATAGATAATTTTTAAAAAAAATAGGCACCAACACTCAAAAAAGAAACAAAGCCAATTACATCTGTAATAGTTGTTACAAAAACACTAGAAGCAATTGCAGGGTCAATTTTCATTTTTTTTAAGGTTACTGGTACCAAGATTCCAAATAGTCCTGCAACTACCATAGTCAGTACCATAGAAATAGAAATGATCAATGAAAGCAAAATATCCTGAAACCATAATTGAACAATTAATGAACTTATAATTGCAAAGATAATTCCATTTAAAATGCCTATATTAAATTCTTTTAAAATATTTTGGTTAAAATTATTTTTAGTTAAATCATTAGTGGCTAAAGTTCTTATTGTTACAGCAAGTGTTTGCATTCCAGCGTTGCCGCCCATTGAGGCTACTATAGGCATTAAGAAAGCTAAAACAACCATTTGTTCAATAGTCGCTCCAAACAAACTAATACACCACGTAGCTAAAAAAGCGGTGAATAAATTTAATAGAAGCCAATTAAATCTTCGTTTTGTTTTTGTGATTACACCATCCGTAATTTCTTCATCACCAACACCTGCTAGTCTTAAGGTATCCTCTTCAGCTTCTTCTTTTAGTACAGTTAAAACATCATCATAAGTAATCATACCGACTAGTTTGCTACTAGTATCAACCACACATGCAGAATTTAAATTATAATTTTCAAACAGGTTACCAACCTCTTCTTTATCCATATTAACTGGCACTAATATTGGTGAATCGGTCATAATAGATAGCATTTTTGACTCTCTTGGAAATCTTAAAACTTTTGACGAAGGAACAGTTCCAATCGGTTTAAAATTTTCATCCACGATAAAAATTTCTAAAAATTCTTCAGGTAACTCTTTATTTTCTCTTAAATAGTCAATTGTTTGACCTACACTCCAATTACTAGGTATTGCAGTAAACTCTCTTTGCATTATTCTTGCAGCGCTATCTTCTGGATAACTTAATCCTTCTAATAAAGCAAAACGATCTTTGGGGGGCAATTCACTTAAAATTAAATTTTTTTCTTTTTCATCAACATTTTCTAATATTTTGATAGCATCATCAGACTCTAGATTTTTTAAAATTCTAGTTATAGATGCTGAAGAAAGAAATTTTATAATTTCAGATTGAACTGACTCATTGAGCTCAATGAATACTTCGGGATCTATCTTAAATTCATTTAATTTTATTAAACTTTCTCTATCATTTTGGTTTAAATGCTCAATTATATCTGCCGCATCAGCAGGATGCATTTCTTTAAATGAATTTGTTATAAAAACTACATCATTATCTAAAATTTTATCAGTTAAAACTTTTATGTACTCTTTATTAAACTCAAAATTAACTTTTTTATCTTTAATTTTCTTTGTTAAAGTCATAAATTTACCTACCAATTAGTCTGCAACTTTTAATACATAATAAATAGAATACAATTTTTTAATGAATATAGAGATCAAAAAGTCAACAAAACCCGTAAAATATAAAGATGCCATAACTGAACTTGAGGCTAGATTAAAGTTAGTAAGTGAAAACAAAGGTGAAGAACTTATATGGATTTTGGAACACGAACCTGTTTTCACGGCAGGTACAAGCTATTCAAAAGATGATATTCTTGACAAATCAATTTATGTTCATGAAACTAATCGTGGGGGTAAAATAACTTATCATGGACCAGGTCAATTAGTGTTTTATTTTGTTATTGATTTAAGAAACAAAAAAAAAGATATAAGGAAATTTATTTCAATAATTGAAAATACAATAATAGGAACCTTAAGACAATTTAAAATCAAAAGCCATGCTGATAGAAAAAATGTTGGTATTTGGTTTGATAATAAAGGAAAATTAGAAAAAGTTGCTGCTATAGGTGTGAGAGTAAGTAAATGGATTGCTTATCATGGTTTTTCATTAAATATTACTAATAATCTAAATCCTTATAATAAAATTATACCCTGTGGTATTGTTGACAAAGGGGTGACTAATTTAGAAAAAATTTCTAAAGATAAGTATAATAAAATTGATGAAATTTTAGTAGAAAGATTTATCTCAAATTTGAAAAATCTAAACGTTTAACTTTCAATAATTTTTTAAAATAATCTGGCAACAAGGCAGTGTATGTATGCTTAACATCATTTATCATGAACCTAATTTGATAGGAGTGAAGCATTAAATTTTTGTTAAGTCCTTTATTAGAATTTGATAATTTATATTTGATATCACCAAAAATTGGTTGCCCTATTGCATATAATTGTTTTCGAAGTTGATGTTTACGTCCAGTGATAGGCTTTAATTCCACCAAACTTGCTTCAGAATTTTTATCTAAAACTTTATATAACGTTTTTGCTTTTTCAATAATTTGTTTTTTATCATCGTACCTGATTAAATCATCATTCCATTCACCAGAATCTTTGTCCAATTCTCCATGGCAAATAGCTAAGTAGGTTTTATGAACTTTTCGTAATCTGAATAAAGAGGTAAATAGTTGTGCACTCTCTCTGGTTTTTGCCATAATAAAAACTCCAGATGTATCTTTATCTAATCTGTGGACAGAATAAGGCTTAGTGTTTTTAAAAATTTCACTTTTAGCAAATATATCAACAAGATTTTTTTTGGACTTGGTGCCCCCTTGCACTGAAATACCAGCACTTTTATTTAAAACAATAAAATTTTCATTATTATCGATTATCTGATCTTCATTTGATTTAATGATCTCTTTAGAAGGTTCAAATTTAATTTTTTTTTGGACTATTTTTTCTTTAAAATCTATATTAAATAAATCAACCTCATCATTGGTTTTAATTTTATGAGAGCTTTTTATTTTTTTTTTATTTAATTTAATTTTTCCAGCTCTTAGATTTTTTTCAATCAACCCTTGAGGAATTTGACCTAAGGTTGCTCTAATCCAGCGATCAATACGCATATCATTACACGTTGAATCAACGGTATATGACTTTTTCATGATTTAAGATTTAGGCTGTAACTTGTTTTTCTTCTTCAGCCTTAGGTGTTTTTTTTGTTAGATCTTTTTTCGGTTTATCAACTCTTTTAGCTTCAACATCTCTATCTACGAATTCTATTACTGCCATTGGTGCATTATCACCATATCTAAATCCTGCTTTAATAATTCTTGTATAGCCACCATGTCTCTTTTCGTATCTTTTAGAGAGAGTTTTTGTAACCTTATGAGCTGAAGTTATGTCTTGTAATTTTGTCATTAGCATTTTTGTTGTTTGTAATGTTTCTTTTTTACCTAATGTAATGATCTTATCGGCTTGGGGTTTTAAAAATTTAGCCTTTGGTAGAGTTGTAGTAATTTGCTCATATTTAATTAAAGAATTTAACATATTCTTTAATAAAGCTTTACGATGTTCAGAAGTTCTATTTAACTTCTTATTAGCCATTCCGTGTCTCATTAGATGGCTTCCTCTAATTTTTTAGACATTTCGGCTATATTTTCTGGTGGCCAATTGGGTATTTCCATGCCTAAATATAATGACATTCCTGTTAGCACCTCTTTTATTTCATTAAGAGATTTTCGACCAAAATTAGGTGTTCTTAGCATTTCACCCTCTGATTTTTGAACAAGATCTCCAATATAAATAATATTATCATTTTTTAGACAATTCATGGATCTAACAGAAAGTTCTAATTCATCAACTTTTCTTAACAAATTTTTGTTAAATTCTGGTTCAGTAGAAACTTCTTTAACTGGTGCCTCAACAGGCTCATCAAAATTAATAAACATTTTAAGTTGATCTTGGAAAATTCTAGCTGAGTAAGCAACCGCATCTTCTGCAGAAATTGAGCCATTTGTTTGAACTTCCATTGTAAGTTTATCATAATCTAGAGCTTTACCCTCTCTTGCAGTACTTATTGAGTAAGTCACTTTTTTAACTGGACTATATAAAGAATCTATTGCTATTAAACCTAAAGGCGGTTCTTCCGGCTTATTCAAATCAGCAGGCACATAACCTTTGCCCGTACCAACATTCATTTCCATATGAAAATTAGTATTTTCATCAAGGTTACAAATAACAAGATCAGGATTTAATATTTCAACGTCAGCTACAGACGTAATATCTGATGCTTTAATTTCACCTGGTCCATTAGCATCTAAAACTAATTTTTTAGTCGTTTCTGAAGAGGATTTTAATGCTAAAGATTTTACGTTTAAAACTATATCGGTTACATCTTCTCTTACACCTTTAATAGAAGTAAATTCATGTAATACTCCATCAATCTGTATTGATGTTACAGCAGCTCCTCTAATTGAAGATAATAAAATTCTTCTTAATGAGTTTCCAAGTGTTAAACCGTAACCTTTTTCAAGAGGCTCAGCTATAATTTGAGCGTGAGCAAGGTCGTCACTTATTTTAACATCTAACTTCGCAGGTTTAATTAAAGATTTCCAGTTTTTAATATTCACATTTTCGGTTTCCATTAAACTCTCCTTTTTTTTGGTGGTCGCGTACCATTATGTGGCATTGGCGTTGTGTCTTTAATAGATAAGATTCTAAACCCTCTAGCTTGTAAAGCTCTTAAAGCTGTTTCTCTTCCTGAACCAGGACCTTTAACTTCAACAGATAAAGTTTTCATTCCACAATCTAAAGCTTTTGATGCTGCGGCGTCAGCTGCTATTTGAGCAGCATATGGCGTTGACTTTCTAGATCCTTTAAAACCTTTTTGTCCTGCAGATGCCCAAGAAATAACATTTCCATTAGTATCAGCTATTGAGATTATAGTGTTATTGAATGTAGATTGAACATATGCAATTCCATTTAAAATATTTTTTTTAATCTTCTTCTTTTTTGCATAAGAACTTTTATTTGACTTCTTAGAAGATTTCTCTACCTTTTGATCTTTAATTTCTACTTTGTCAGTTTTTGCCATTATTATTTTTTAAGTGGGGTTAATTTTTTACCAGCAATTGCTATAGCTTTCCCTTTTCTGGTTCTAGCATTGCATCTAGTTCTTTGACCTCTTACAGGTAATTTTTTTCTATGTCTTGACCCTCTATAGCACGCGAGATCAATTAGTCTCTTGATACTCAATGAATAATCTCTTCTAAGGTCACCTTCTACTTTAAAATTTTGATCAATATACTCTCTAATTTTCAATACTTCATCATCAGTAAGTTGATTAACTCTTTTTTCTTTTGGGATTTCTAATGATGAACATATTTGTTTAGAAAATTTATCACCAACTCCATAGATATAAGTTAGACCTATGTGAACAAGCTTATTTTGTGGAATATTGATACCTGCGATACGAGCCATATATTGTGTGATAAAATTGAGCCTTTTATATAAGAAGATTTTTTAAAGTCAACGCCTTAAACATTAATAAAAGTATCAATTTTACTAGTTATATTGTCGATTTCCAAGGTTCCATCAATTTGATGAAAATTTTTGTTTTTTGATAAATAATCAATAACTGGTTTGGTAGTTTGGATGTAAATATCGTAACGGTTCATCAATGTTTCTGAATTATCATCCTTTCTTTTAATAAAATGTTCAGATCCGCATGGATGTAACTTGATGTCTTCTTCATTAAAAAATTTATTAAGAGTAATGTTGCACTTATCACAAATTAGTCTTCCAACTATTCTTTTTTCAATAATTTGTCTCGGGACATGTAGAGAGAAAATTAAGTCTATTTTTTGATTAAATTCAGTTAAAATCTTATCAAGGTTTTTAGATTGGTTTATTGTTCTTGGATAGCCGTCAAAAATTATCCTATCTCTATATTTTAATTCTTTAATAGTATTTTTCAGTAACTCATTAACAATTTCATCTGAAACAAAATTCCCTTTTGAAATATTTTTTTCAATTTCTTTGCCTAAGTTTGTTTTGTTTTTAACTTCAATTCTTAAAAGGTCTCCTGTTGATAGTTGAAAATAATTATGCCTTTTTACAATTTGTTGAGCTTGAGTACCTTTTCCTGCACCCGGGGGGCCAAATAAAATAATATTCACTTGATGCTATCTGCCAAATTTTGTTTTTTTTATAAGTTGCTCATATTGAGCGCTCATTAGTCTTGTTTGGATTTGTGTAACTGTATCAATTGCAACTACCACAACAATTAAAATTGATGTTCCACCTAAATAAAACGGAATTGGATAATTTGCTATTAAAAACTCTGGCATCAAACAAACTAGAGTTAAATATAAAGCACCTATGGTTGTTAATTTTGTTAAAATATTTTCTATATATAACGCTGTACTTTCTCCAGGTCTAATACCAGGAACAAATCCTCCGTATTTTCTTAAATTATCAGCAGTTTCAGCTGGGTTAAAAGTTATTGAAGTATAAAAGAATGTAAAAAAAATAATTCCAGATGCGTATAACAACATGTACAGTGGTTGACCCTGAGTAAAGTAAGAACTTAAATTTAAAAAAGTATCATTATCTGAAAAATTGAAATTAGAAAATGTTACTGGCAATAGCAAGAGCGCAGAAGCAAAAATTGCTGGTATTACACCAGCCTGATTTATCTTCAAAGGTAAGTGTGAAGACTCACCTCCATACATTTTATTGCCCATTTGTCTTTTGGGATAATTAATCAAAATTTTTCTTAGTGCTCTTTCCATAAAAACAATAAATAAAATTGTTAGGATTAATAATATAAATATTGCTAAAATCATTACTGTAGATACTGCACCAGTTCTACCTAGCTCAAAAGTTGTAACTAATGCTCTTGGTATTTCAGCCACAATACCAGCAAAAATAATTAAAGATATTCCATTTCCAATACCTCTTTGAGTGATTTGCTCACCAAGCCACATTAAAAACAATGTTCCTGCAACAATTGTTGTAACAGTTGAAATTTTAAAAAATACACCTGGATTAATGACTAAGTTTGCTGAAGACTCTAAACCTACAGATAAACCATAGCCTTGAACAGTTGCCAATAAAACTGTTCCGTATCTTGTAATTTGAGTAATTTTTGCTCTTCCAGTTTCTCCTTGTGATTTTAAATTTTTAAAATAATCGGAAACACCCGTTAGCAACTGCACAATAATAGAAGAAGATATATATGGCATTATACCTAAAGCAAAAATTGCCATTCTACTTATTGCACCACCCGCAAAAACATTGAACATGCCGAGTAACCCTTTTTGATTGCCGTCCATTAAGGTTTTCAATTGCTCAGGATCGATACCTGGTAGCGGAACAAACGTTCCAAATCTGTATACTGATAGTACCGCGATAGTAAATAATATTCTATTTCTTAGATCATTTGCTGAAGATGAGGCGCTCATTATCTAAAATACTTATTTTTTTAATTGAATTGATCCACCAATTTTCTCAAGTTTTTCAACTGCTGATTTTGATGCTAAATTAGCTTCAATATTAATTTTGTCTTTAATTTCACCTGTACCTAAAATTTTTAATTTGGTTGTGTTTTTATTAATTATTTTAAGCTTTATTAATAAATCTGAATTCACAACATCAGCTATTTTGATGGTTTTTTTATCAATAAAAAATTGTAATTTTTCTAAGTTTAAAATTGCCACATGACCAGATGATATTGGATTAAATCCTCTTTTAGGCAGTCGCCGATATAAAGGCATTTGACCACCTTCAAAACTTTTTATAGCCACTCCAGATCTAGATTTCTGTCCTTTTACTCCTCTACCACACGTTTTACCTTTGCCAGAACCAATTCCTCTGCCAACTCTCATTTTTGATTTATTAATTTTTTCTCTATTATTTAATGTAATCATTATCCTCTTTTTTCAATTATTTCTGAAATCTTTTTATTTCTAATTGCTGAAATATGTTTTGGTGAGTTTTGTTTCAATAGCGCTTTAATAGTAGCTCTTATAACATTATGAGCATTAGAAGTGCCCATAGATTTTGCAACTATATCTTTTACTCCTAATACTTCGCATACAGCTCTGACAGGACCACCTGCAATAATACCTGTACCTTTAGATGCTGCTCTTAGAACAATTCTACCTGCGCCATCTTTGGCCTTTACATCATGATGAATAGTTCTGCCTTCTCTGAGCGGTATATGAATTAATTTTCTTCTAGCCATTTCGTTAGCTTTTTTAATAGCATCTGGCACCTGTTTAGCCTTAGCATGAGCTATACCAATTTTACCTGCTTGATTTCCAACTACAACAAGAGCTGAAAAACCAAATCTTCGTCCACCTTTTACAACTTTAGTGATTCTATTTATGTGAACTAATTTTTCTAAAATATCATCTTTTTTCTTGTCTTTATTATAGTCCATAATTAAAAGTCCATTCCATTTTTACGTAATGTTTCTGCAAATACTTTAACACGACCG
>CAJQSX010000036.1 GCA_905616465.1 uncultured Candidatus Pelagibacter sp.
AGGAGAGAGAGCTTACGATATTTATTCTAGACTATTAAAAGAGAGAATAATATTTTTAACTGGTCAAATTAATGACAATGTCGCTTCATTAGTTACCGCTCAGCTATTATTTTTAGAGGCTGAAGATCCAAAAAAAGAGATTTATTTATATATTAATAGCCCAGGTGGATTAGTAACAGCTGGTCTTGGTATCTACGATACCATGCAATATATTAAACCAGATATCTCCACTTTATGTATTGGTCAAGCTGCTTCGATGGGGTCATTTTTGCTTGCAGCAGGAGCAAAAGGAAAAAGATTTTCTTTGCCAAACTCAAGAATAATGGTTCATCAGCCATCAGCAGGTTTTCAAGGTCAAGCTACAGATATTGAAATTCACGCTAAGGAAGTGCTTTCTTTAAAGAAAAGATTAAACGAAATATATTCTAAACACACAGGTAAAACCTTTGAAGAAATTAAGAGTGCTTTAGAAAGAGATAATTTTATGACATCTGAAGTGGCTAAATCTTTTGGTTTAATAGACGAAGTAGTAGAAAAAAGATCATAAGCTACCACATGTTGAGCCAAGTTAATTTGAAACTTGATATCAATGAGTCTCATATAATAGAGTGATTAAATTGATTCGTTTTAAAAATTATGAACACTAATAACAAAAATATTCTTTACTGTTCTTTTTGTGGAAAAAGTCAGCATGAAGTTAGAAAACTTATTGCCGGCCCAACAGTATTCATCTGTGATGAATGCGTTGAATTGTGTATGGATATTATAAAAGAAGAAAATAAAGATACATTCGTTAAACATCAAGATGGTCTTCCTTCCCCAAAAGAAATTTGTACTGTTTTAGATGATTATGTAATTGGACAATCTCATGCAAAGAAAGTTTTATCAGTCGCGGTTCATAATCATTATAAAAGATTAAATTACGAGAGTAAAACAAACAAAAATGTTGAACTAGCAAAGTCTAATATATTGTTAGTTGGCCCAACAGGTTGTGGAAAAACTTTATTAGCACAAACACTTGCAAGAATTTTAGATGTTCCTTTTACTATGGCGGATGCCACAACTTTAACCGAGGCTGGATACGTTGGTGAAGATGTTGAAAATATAATTTTAAAATTACTTCAGGCTGCTGACTATAATGTTGAAAAAGCGCAAAGAGGAATTGTTTATATTGATGAAGTTGATAAAATAAGTAGAAAGTCTGAAAATCCATCAATTACAAGAGACGTGTCCGGTGAAGGTGTTCAACAGGCGTTATTAAAAATTATGGAAGGTACAGTTGCAAGTGTTCCACCTCAAGGTGGAAGAAAACATCCTCAGCAAGAATTTTTACAAGTAGATACAACTAATATTTTATTTATCTGTGGAGGTGCGTTTGCTGGATTAGATAAAATAATCTCTCAAAGAGATAAAGGAACTTCAATAGGATTTGGTGCAGATGTAAAAAATACTCATGATAAAAAAGTAGGTGAATGGATGAAAAGTTTAGAGCCAGAAGATTTACTAAAGTACGGCTTGATTCCAGAATTTATTGGTAGACTGCCAATGATAGCAACATTAGAGGATTTAGATGAAAAATCCTTAATAAAAATTTTACAAGAGCCTAAAAACTCTTTAACAAAACAATATCAAGAACTATTTAAACTTGATGGAGCAAAATTAATTTTTAAAGATAATGCTTTAAAAGAAATTGCTCATAAAGCTATAAATAAAAAAACTGGTGCTAGAGGGTTAAGATCAATTTTAGAAAATGTACTATTAAAAACAATGTACGATTTACCAAGTCAAGATAATATCGAAGAAGTTATAGTTGATGCATCTGCAGTTAAAGGACAAACTCAACCCATATTAGTTCATTCTAAAAATGACATTAAGTCAAAATCTGGAAAAACTTCAGCGGCTTAATATCCTTAATAAACAATAAAAAGCTATTGCAATATTTAATATAATCTCCATATTCAAGCTATGGATGTAAAAATATCACTACCACTGTTACCATTGAGAGACATTGTTGTGTTCCCAAGCATGGTTATTCCTTTGTTTGTTGGAAGAGATAAGTCCATCTCAGCATTAAATGAAGTAATGAAAAAAGATAAGAAGATTATTCTAGTAACACAAAAAAATTCTGAAATAGATGATCCAGAAAAAGCTGATATTTTTATATATGGCTGTGAGGGAAGTATTTTACAACTGTTAAAACTACCAGATGGAACTGTTAA
>CAJQSX010000037.1 GCA_905616465.1 uncultured Candidatus Pelagibacter sp.
AAAAAGGTTTCTGAATTAAAATCAATGAATTTTTTTAAAGGCCTAGGAAGTTATTTTGATAAAGTTCAAAGAATGAGAAAGCTTGGAGCTTTAATTTCAGACGAATTATTAATAAGTAAAGAAAAAGTTGAGTTGTCAGCATCAATTTGCAAAACAGATCTGATGTCAGAAAGTGTTAGAGAGTTTCCAGAACTTCAGGGAATAATGGGTGGGCACTTATCTCACGCACAAGGTTTTGATAAGGAGATTGTTGATGCCATTAAAGAACAATATCTACCCATTGGTTTAGACTCTGCTTTACCAAAAAAGCCTTTTAATATTACTTTATCTATAACAGATAAGATCGATACTTTAGTTGGATTTTTTGGTGTTAACGAAATTCCGTCAAGTTCTAAAGACCCTTTTGCGTTGAGAAGAACTGCTCTTGGTATAATTAGAATTATTATTGAAAATAAAAGAGATCTAAAAATCGATGATTTAATTTCTTATTCACACAAACTTTATTTAGATCAAGAATTTAGCTTTAAAAATAAAACACTACACAATGATATTGTAATTTTTTTAAAAGATCTTTTTTAGAAATATTGTTTGATCTCATAAATCCTTCTAAAGCTATTTCAGGAGCGTTTATATTTGGCCCTTTAGTTTCTTCAGATTTCAAGACTACTTGTTTTTGGAGGCCTCCAAATACAATTATTAATCTATTAGGTGTTGAATATGATGAGTTTTTTTTGAAAGAAATAAATTTTTCACTAAACAATTTATTAAAACTATCTAACAAATCTTTGCGTAAATTCTTTTGAAGGGACGAGGGTATTTCTTCACTAAATAATTCTAAAAAAAATTCTGACATCTAGCTTTGACTATCTAGCCAAATTTTTGCAGCAGCTTTCGTAATATCTCGAATTCTACCTATATATCCAGCTCTTTGAGCTACGCTTATTGCTCCCCTAGCATCTAAAATATTAAATACGTGACTTGCTTTTAAACATTGGTCATACGAAGGTAATGATATTTTTTTTTCCACAAGAGATTTTGCTTCCATTTCATACATATTAAACATTTTTAATAAGCTATCTACATTTGCATGTTCAAAATTATAAGCTGAAAATTCTTTTTCTGCTTGATAAAAAATATCTCGATACTTTACTCCCTCATCATTCCATAATAAATCATACACATTTTTTTGTTGTTGTGTAAACATACATATTCTCTCTAAGCCATAAGTAATTTCAACTGAAACAGGTTTGCAATCATAACCTGCCATTTGTTGAAAGTATGTGAATTGTGTTATTTCCATACCATCACACCAAACTTCCCAACCTAAACCAGCCGCACCAAGTGTTGGACTTTCCCAATCATCTTCAACAAATCTAATATCATGTTCATTATGATCAATGCCAATAACCGACAAACTATTAAGATATAGTTTTTTTATATTTTCTGGTGAAGGCTTTATCAAAACTTGAAACTGATAATAGTGTTGTAGTCTATTAGGATTATCTCCATATCTTCCATCTGTTGGCCTTCTTGATGGCTGAACGTAAGCGGCTTTCCATGGTTTTGGGCCTAGTGATCTAAGTGTGGTAGCTGGGTGAAATGTACCCGCACCAACCTCCATGTCGTATGGTTGCAAAACAATGCATCCCTTTTTACTCCAGAACTTTTGAAGATTTAAAATTATTTCTTGAAATGATTGATTTTTTTTTTTTGGTTTTTTTATTTTAGAAACCATATCTTTGCCAGATTGACCTTTCGTCCAAGATGTTAGCTAATTGATCCACTTGATTAACTGAAGATGAAAGTTTTTGACTCAACCAACCTTTAGTTTTTTGAAATTTTTTAATTACCACGTCATCTCCAAATTTTTCTTTTAGAATTTCATGTGCGTCACCTATTCCATCTATTAATCCCAAGTCTTTTGCTTTGCTACCTGACCAAAATTCTCCAGAAAAAAGTTCTACTTCAGATTTATTTAACTTAGATCCTCTACTTTTTTCTACCACATCTATAAAATCTTTATGCAAATCTAATTGAATTCTTTTTAATCTTTCAATGTCCTCATTTTTTTCTTCTAAAAAAGGATCTAGTGTACTTTTATTTTTACCAGCGGTATGAACCCGTCTTTCTACACCAATTTTTTTTATCAATTCTGTAAATCCAAATGAAGAATAGATCACTCCAATGGATCCAATAATAGAACTTGAATTTGCATAAATTTCATCACCAGCGCATGAAATAAGATATCCTCCAGATGCGGCTACATCTTCAGCAAATATAATTACTTTTTTTTTATTTTTTTTAGCCTCCTGTCTAATGAAGCTATAAATTAAATGCGACTGCACAGGTGATCCGCCGGGTGAATTTATGGTAATAGCCACACAAGCAGCTTTTTTTAGAGAAAAAGCCTTTTTGATAAGCTCTTCTTGTCCTGCAAAATCAATGCCTTGTTTAAATTTTCCAGCATTTCCAATAACACCACTTAATTTTATGTGAGCTACAGTCTTTTTCTTTTTAAAAAAAGAGAACATAATTATTCCTTATAGAATTATTAATTGAATATATAGACTACTTATAATTGAAGAAATAGGTGCGTCAATTGTTAAGTAATATATAAAACACAATTATACTAATTTAAATTGATTATGGGAACTGTAGTACAGCTTAAAAATCAGATAAACGACTCATACTTTCAGCTAAGAGATTCTGTTGAAGATAAACTTGTCTTAACTGAAGAAAAAATAAAATCGAAATTAGCTAGTGATGTTGAACTAGTACAGAAAATGACCGACTACCATATTGAAACTGGTGGTAAAAGATTACGAGCTCTTTTAACATTAGGGGCAGCAAAACTATGTGGTTATTCAAAGGGATCAAGAGATGTTAATCTAGCAGCTTGTGTAGAATTAATTCATAGCGCAACATTAATGCATGACGATGTAATTGACGAAGGTACCGTAAGGAGAGGAAAGGAAACTTTAAATGAAGTGTGGAATAACCATTCTTCAGTTCTGATTGGTGATTACTTATTAAGTAGATGCTTTGAAATGATGGTAGAAGACGGCAACCTAGAAGTTTTAAAATTACTATCATCAACCTCTTCCAAGATTGCTCAGGGAGAAGTTTTGCAGCTTCAACACAAAGGTGAAGTTGATATGCTCGAGGAAACATATTTAAAAATTATTTCAGCAAAAACTGCAGAACTATTTGCTGCCGCTACAAAAGTAGGTGCAATTTTATCAGATGTAGATACTAAAGAAAAAGATGCTCTTGAATTTTATGGAAGAAATCTTGGACTTACCTTTCAAATTGCTGATGATACGCTAGATTATAATTCTGATCTCAAATTATTTGGAAAAAAAATTGGTCAAGATTTTTTTGAAGGAAAAATTACCCTGCCTATAATTTTACTGTTCCAAAAAATAAACTTAGATGAAA
>CAJQSX010000038.1 GCA_905616465.1 uncultured Candidatus Pelagibacter sp.
ATTGTTTTGAAAATCAGTTACTGAACCACCTGAATGTTTTAATATAGCATGTCCAGCTGCAATATCCCACTCACAAGCCCTAGGTTCAGCTACATAACCATCATATTCTCCAGTAGCAATGACACAAAATTTTAATGAGCTTTTCATTCTTGTATATTCTTTAACTTCTAGCTTTTTATAAATTTCTTCAATTTGAGGTTTTATTTTATTTGAATAACAAACAAATTTAATTTTATCTTTGTTAAAATTTTTTGATCCATCCAATTTTATTGTTTTTCCATTGGTTATTTCAAATGCCCGATTATCATCATAAGAATAAAACATTCTTTTTTTAGCAGGTGCATATATTAATCCTGCCGCTGGTTTTCTATCTAAAATTAATCCTGCATTGATGGTGAACTCATCAAGGTTGTTTATATAATCATAAGTTCCATCTATTGGATCAACTAACCAAAAATCTTTAAGATTTTTTATTGATCTATTATCAGAACTCTCTTCTGATATAATTGGTATATCAGATGTTAATTCTTTTAATTTTTTTGTTATGATTTTGTTAACTTCTAAATCTCCATTGCTAACTGGAGTGTTATCAGATTTAATCTCTTTAGTAAGACCATCTTCTCTTAAGTTAATAGATGTCTCACCTGCACTTAAAAATATCTCGATTAAATTTTCTACAATTTCTTTTGTGTTAATTTTTTTCATGTATCTTTTTTAATTCAATATTATTTGTGTTTATTACTTTTTTGCCAACATTCTGAAAATTAACAGTAACCTTTTCTCTAATTATTGATTGAACTTGCCCAATACCCCATTCTTTATTAGATGGATTATGAACTTTATCACCAGGCTCAAAATCTAATATCATTTATTTAACTTATATTAGAAATAAGTATAAATACCAGTGAATGAAAGAACACTTAAATTCTATAGGTCTATTAAAAAAACCATCTGATACGACTGTTGTAGTTGCAATGTCTGGAGGTGTTGACTCCTCGACTGTTGCGGGCATGATGCAAAAAGATGGTTATAATGTAATTGGAATTACGTTAAAACTTTATAATGAAGGTAATGAAGTTGCTTCTTCAAAGCAATGTTGTTCTGGCCAAGATATTATGGATGCAAAAAGAGTTGCACATAAACTTGGTATAAAACATAAGATTTTATACTATCAAGATAAATTCAAACAAGGTGTAATTGACGGTTTTGTAGAAAGTTATTTAAAAGGTGAAACTCCAATACCTTGTGTTCAATGTAATCAAACTGTAAAATTCAAAGATTTATTTGATGTAGCCAAAGAACTTAAGGCAGATGCTTTAATTACAGGGCACTATGTGAAAAGCATTACTTTAGGTGATGAAACAAAAATGTATCGTGCAATTGATGAAAATCGTGATCAAAGTTATTTTTTATTTAATACCACTAGAGAACAATTAAATTATTTAAGATTTCCCTTAGGGGGAATGCTTAAAGATGAAACAAGATCTATAGCAAAAAAATTAGATTTAAATGTTGCAGATAAACCCGACAGTCAAGATATATGCTTTGTTCCAAATGGAGACTACGCATCAGTAATTAGAAAATTTAGACCAGATTCTTTTAAAAAAGGAAATATAAAAAATTTAGAAGGAAAAGTAATAGGTGTTCATGATGGAATAATCAATTTTACAATTGGTCAAAGAAAAGGGATTAAAATTTCAGAAGTTGAACCATTATATGTTCTTAAAATTAACTCTGATAAAAATGAAATTACAGTAGGACCAAAGGAAAAACTTGGAAAGAAAAATATAAAAATTAATAATCTAAACTTATTAGTAGATAAAAAAATTTTAGATAAGGATATTTTAGTAAAAGTGAGGTCTACAGGTAAACTATTAAATGCCAAAGTAAATTTAAAAGAAAATAATTCCGCAGAAGTTAACTTGAAAGAATATGAGAATGGAATTTCTCCAGGACAAGCCTGTGTTTTTTATGAACAAGATCAAAAGGGCTGTAGGGTTTTAGGTGGTGGATGGATTGTAAATTAATTAATTTTTTTTCTCCACATTAAAGAGGATAATAAATAGAAGATTAACAATATTAAAAAATAATTCCATTCTAATATGTAATCTACTTTAGAATCAAGATTGATCATCAATAAAATCATTAAAATTATTATAGAAGATAGACAAACAAAAAATACAAATCCTAGTTTACAATAAACGATAATATTACTCAAATATTTTGAAATTATAGATTTTCTTTTAAAAATTTCTCTAATTAAAAAAGCTTGGGCCAACAACTCAAATAAAATAAAAAATATAATAAAGGACCTTCTTATTTGTGTTAATATTTTACTTTCAAAATCCCACCCAAGAAAGATAACATGAAATAATAAAAAAATAGAAGACAGAACTCCAAAAATATAAAATTTATTATAAATCTCAATTTTAGATAATTTATTTAAGATCAGATTATTAAGATACCAATATAAGATCATAAGAATTACACTTAAGTACATTAATGGTTTAAATATTAATTTAATTGGAAACCTTTTTACAATGTTACTTATTGATGCCTCACCATAAAGAATTGGGTTAACAACAACGGTTGTTCCTAAAGCTGTTCTTTTTTTATCATTTTTTAACTCATAAATTTTTTCAAATAAAATTGGTGCAAAATCATAAAATTTTAAAAAATCACTATTTATTATACAATATTCATTTAATCGATTCGTTACCCTCCATTCTAAAAATATTTTTTTATCTAATTTTTTACTTATTTTTTCAATATCAGGAAGCACAATACCGGCACTTTGGTCTTCTTGTAATAGATTGGTTTCTGTAAGAATAGATCTTACCACCTGATATTTGTTACATTTATTTAGCTTATCATAACTTTCAAACTGATTCTCGTTTTTGCAAAATTCATTGTCTTCATTACAAGTAATTCTTAAGGTAGTTGCCCCAGGTACGTCCTCTTCTGCACCAAAATTACTTTCATGAGAGAATGGAAAAGATACTATAATATTGTGAGCAACTAAAGATCCTATTAAAGCTAAAGCTGGGGTAAAAAATAGAAAAAAGGCTATTATTCGAAGTGACCGAATATTCGATTTGACATTCATTAATTCCACTCAATTATTTCTTCTTATTTCTTCTTATTTTTTCTTTTTGCTCTTCTTTTTTTAGAGCCTTGTTTTCTTCGCCCTCTATGTTTTTTTGGGTAACCCATCTTATCCTTTAGTTATAATTTTAATTGAAATTATCTGCGGGATATAGCATTGTCTCCTACAGTTATCAAATTTTTTTATGTCAAATTCTTTTAAAACTTATTTAAAACATACAGCAAAAGACTTTCATAATCAGTCAGTAAATCCGCCAGTTGTAAGAGCTTCAACAATTATTTTCAAATCAATGGAGCATATTAGAAAAACACAAGCTAAAGCTAAAAAAAACCCCACAGGTGGTCATTATGATTATGGTAGACAAGGAACCTCAACAACCCACATATTACAAAAGATACTTACTAAGCTTGAAGAAAGCTACCATGTATTTACAACACCAACAGGCTTTGGTTCTGTATTTTTAGCTATATTTAGCGTAATACGTCCAGGTGATGAAATTATAGTTTCAGATCCAGTTTATAATCCAACAAGATTACTTACAGAAAATTTTTTAAAAGAATTTAATATAAAAACAATTTTTTATAATCCACATGATTTAAAAACATTAGAAAAAAATATAACAAAAAAAACAAAGTTAATTTTTGTTGAAAACCCAGGAAGTAACTCTTTTGAATTTCAAGATTTAGGAAAAATCATATCAATTGCTAAAAAAAATAAAATTTTAACAGCAATTGATAATACTTGGGCAACACCTTATTACTTTAAACCAATTAAATTTGGTTTTGATATGTCAATAGTATCTGCAACTAAATATTATTCAGGTCATTCTGATGTTATGGGGGGAAGTTTGGCTGTCAATAAAAAAGTTTTCAATAAAGTAAATGCAGCTGAAAAAATTACAGGTCTAAGATTAGGCCCTGATGATGCATATTTAATTACAAGAGGCTTAAGAACCCTTGATGTAAGATTAGATAAACATAGAGAAAATGCAAAAAAAGTTGCTGGTTTTTTATCTAAATATAAAAATTTTACATTGCTTTACCCTTATAAAAAAAATTCTTATAATTTTAGAATGTGGAAAAAATATTATTCAGGTGCCTCGGGTTTGATGGGTCTAAAGATAAAATCTAAAAATATTAAATCAGTTAGGAAATTTGTAAATTCACTTAAGTTATTTGGGTATGGTTATAGTTGGGGTGGATTTGAAAGTTTAGCACTACATCAAGAGTTTAGAGAAACTGGAAATAGAAAATATAAGAATTTAGCAAAAGATGAACACCTTGTAAGATTTCATATTGGCTTAGAAGATCCAAATGATTTAATTGCTGATATAAAACAAGCATTAAGACATTTAAAATAATTTAAGATGACATCTGAAAAATTTATTAGAAACAAAACTGCATTAATTACTTTGATAGCAGCTTGCTTAGTAGTTCTTATATCACTGGGAGTCAGACAAACATTTGGTTTGTTTTTCATGGACTTTAAAAATGATTTAGGAATTTCGTTAACACAAGCTGGTTTATCAATAGGTTTACAAATGCTAATGTGGGGATTAACTGGCCCTATATTTGGCGCTATAGCAGATAAATATGGTGGACATAAAGCAGTTGCATTAGCTTTTTTATTTTATATAGCAGGGATTTATTTTTTATATACAGGCCCAAATACAGGAATATTTTTTCAAATCGATATGGGACTTTTAATTGGAATTGGCTTGGGCGGTACAGCAATTAGTATACCAATGTCTGTTGTAGGAAAACATTTTCCTCTTTCTAATAGAACCATAGCAATGAGTATAGTGACAGCTGTTGGTTCATTTGGATATTTTATTTCTCCTTTGTATACCTCTTATTCGTTGGAAAATAATGGCTGGGTTTATACTCTATTTGTTTTTTTAGTAGTGTTAATTATAGGTTTTTTTGTATCGTGGTTTGTTAGGTCTCCTTCTTTAGAACAAAGTATTGAAAAGCCTAACACACAAGGATTATCTGAAGCACTTAAGGAAGCTTTTAAATCAAAAAGTTATATGCTTTTGGTTGCTGGTTTTTTTGTGTGTGGGTTTCATATTACTTTAGTTGGTACCCATGTTCCAACCTATGTAATTGACCGAGGTTTAGAAAGCTGGACTGCTGCAGCCATTTTATCATTAATAGGATTATTTAATATTTTTGGCTCACTCTTTAGTGGATTTCTTTCAACTAAAATGAGTAAAAAAATTATATTAAGTGCTATTTATTCGTTAAGAGGAATTTCAATTATTTTATTCATATTCTTACCAGCAAGTAATATTAATGCCTTTATATTTGGAGCAAGTTTTGGCTTTCTGTGGCTATCAACAGTTCCTGCAACGAGTGGAATTGTTGCGCATATATTTGGTACAAAATATTTAGGATTATTATACGGAATAGTTTTTTTAAGTCATCAATTCGGTTCATTCTTTGGTGCTTATTTAGGAGGATTATTTCATGACCTTTATGGTTCGTATGACTATGCGTGGTATTTAGCAATTGCTTTATCTGTTTTTGCAGCATTAATTCACCTACCAATTAAAGAGCAACCAGTTTCGAGATTAATAACAGAATAAGTTGAAAACAAATAATATTTTAAAAGAAATTAATACATCAGGGAAACCTTATGTAATTTATAAAACACCCAAAGGTTTTGATCTTTTTACAAATTTTTCAAAAAAAATTATTTTATCAAGAAATAATATTGCTAATTTTCTTAAAAAAAATAATTCAAATAAAAAAAAATTAAAAAAAACTGACTTACACATAGGTTTTTTTGGTTATGAGCTTTTAAATAACCTAATAAATATAAACCTTCCAAAACAAAAA
>CAJQSX010000039.1 GCA_905616465.1 uncultured Candidatus Pelagibacter sp.
TACACTTAAATATTGCATCTACCGGCCCATCACCTGTTTCTGAAGTTTGTTTAACCTCGCCATATACATCAAGAGTCATTTCTGCTCTTTGTGGCTCTCCGGTTCCTGCAAAAACTTTCAGTGATTTTAAGTTAATAACATTTTTCTCTAACACCATACTATCGTCAACTAATGCAGCAATATCATCATCATAAACATGTTTTTTTTTATCAGCTAAAATTTTAAATTTACCAAATGCTGCTTGAATAATATCATCAGTTATATCTACGTACCCAAGGTCTGATAGTTTTTCTTTAAATGCGTGTCTTCCAGAATGTTTTCCCATAACTAAAGAAGTTTTTTTAACTCCAACACTTTCCGGGGTCATAATTTCATATGTTTCTCTATTTTTTAGCATTCCATCTTGATGAATTCCTGCTTCGTGTGCAAATGCATTTTTTCCAACAATTGCTTTATTAAATTGAACAGGAAATGTTGCATTAGATACAACTTTAGAAGCTTTACTTAATAATTCTGTTTTAATTCCAGTCGTATATGGCATTAGATCGTTTCTAGTTTTTATTGCCATTACAATTTCTTCTAAAGCAGCATTTCCTGCTCTTTCACCTATACCATTAATTGTACATTCAACTTGTCTTGCTCCCGCTGATACACCCGCAAGAGAGTTTGCAACAGCTAATCCTAAATCATTGTGGCAGTGAACTGATAAAATTGCCTTATCAATATTTGGAACTTTATTTTTTAAAGTGGTAATTATTTTAGTAAACTCTGAAGGAATTGTATAACCAACAGTATCAGGAATATTTATTGTCTTTGCTCCACTTTTTATAGCTAGTTCAACTATTTTACACATAAAATCCATATCAGTTCGAGTACCATCTTCACATGACCACTCAACATCATCAGTAAGATTTCTAGCGTACGTCACACTTTCTTTTATAGCATCTAACACTTCTTCAGGACTTTTATTAAGCTTATGCTTCATGTGAAGTGGGCTAGTTGAAATAAATGTATGAATTCTAAATCTTGGGGCTGATTTTAATGCTTCATGACAAACATCAATGTCTTTTTTACTAGCTCTAGATAAACCAGCGGGTATTGAATTTTTCAAAATTTTACTAATTGCTTTAACAGACTCAAAATCACCTGGTGATGCAATTGGAAAACCTGCTTCTATAACATCAATTCCTAATTCATCAAAAATTCTAGAAATTTGAATTTTTTCTTCTAAGCTCATGGATGCACCTGGTGATTGTTCACCATCTCGCATTGTGGTATCAAATATAAAAACTTTATCTTTTTTGCTCATAACCATTAAATTTAGAAAAATTTATAATACAATCTATAATAGAGATTGCAAAAGATTTGTTAAATTTTGATTACTTTTGCTATTGTTTATCGCTATCTACCAGTTTCTTCTTGCCAATCCATGGCATCATAGCTCTTAGTTTAGAACCAACAGTTTCAATTGAATGTTTAGCGAGATCTTCTCTTGTTTTTAAAAAGTTTTTTTGACCATTTTTACATTCTTCCATCCATTGCTTAGTAAATTTACCCGATTGAATGTCGTTCAAAACTTCTTTCATTCTTTTTTTAGTTTCTTCTTTATTTACTATTCTTGGTCCTGAAACATATTCTCCATATTCAGCAGTATTTGAAATAGAGTAATTCATATTAGCTATTCCACCTTCATAAATTAAGTCTACAATTAACTTCACTTCGTGTAGACATTCAAAATATGCCATTTCTGGTTCATATCCAGCCTCAACTAATGTTTCATATCCATTTTTAATTAATTCAACTATTCCTCCACAAAGAACAGTTTGTTCGCCAAATAAGTCTGTCTCACATTCATCTTTAAAAGTAGTTTCTATAATTCCAGACCTTCCCCCTCCAATAGCTGACGCATAAGATAAGGCTAAATCTCTTGCTCTACCTGTTCCATCTTGATGTACAGCCATTAAACAAGGAACTCCACCACCTTTTTCAAACTCACTTCTTACTAAATGACCTGGTCCTTTAGGTGCAACCATAAACACATCTAAATCTTTTCTAGCTTTAATTAAATCATAGTGAATATTTAATCCATGTGCAAAAGCTAAACTTGTTCCTTCTTTAACTCTTTGTTCAATATGATTTTTATAAATAGTTGCTTGAAGCTCGTCTGGGGTTAAAATCATACATACATCAGCCCACTCAGCAGCATCTGATAAACTCATAACTTTTAAACCTTTTGATTCAGCTTTTGCTTTACTCTCGGAGCCATCTCTCAACGCAACTACAACTTCTTTAACTCCACTATCTTTTAGATTTAACGCATGGGCGTGGCCTTGACTACCATATCCAAAAATAGCTACTTTTTTTTCTTTAATTAGATTTACGTCTGCATCTTTTTCATAAAACATTTTCATTTGTCTCTCCTTTAATAATTAGTTAAATGTTTCTGCGCCTCTAGTCATTGCAACCGCTCCCGTTCTTGAAACACTAACAAGACCAAGTGGTTTTAAATTTTTACTCATTATGTCTATTTCTCTTCTTAAGGCTGTTATTTGAATTACAACAGATTTATTTGTTTTATCTAATATAACTGGATTAAATTTTTTACAAGTGTTTAAGGCTTTTTTAATTTTTATTTGGCTTCCTACAACTTTTAGTAACGCCATTTCTTTAAAAATTACATTTTTATTTTCTCGCTTAAAATTTGCTACTTTATGAACTGGTACTAATTTTCTTAATTGTAGCGCAATTTGTTCAATTACTTCTGGAGTTCCGGTAGTTACAATTGTTACTCTTGAAAGGTTTTTTTTATGGTCAACCTCTGCTACAGCTAATGACTCAATATTGTACCCTCTACCTGAGAATAAACCTACGACACGAGCAAGTACACCAGTCTCATTATCCACCCAAACGACAAATATATGTGTATCTAATTTTCCAGTTTTAGTTGGTGTGCTGTAAGCCGATTTAGATTTTACCATTTTATACTAATTCTTTCCCCTTACCTGTAATTTTGTTTGCCTCTTGATCTTTAGGTCCAAGCAGCATCTGATTATGAGGTTTTCCTGATGGAATCATTGGAAAACAATTTTCATCTTGGTCAACTTGACAATCAAAAATAACAGGCCTATCTGTGTTTATCATTACTTTAATTTTTTCATCTAATTCATTAGGGTTTTTTGCTCTAATACCCACACATCCATAGGCTTCAGCTAGTTTTACAAAATCAGGTAATGCTTTTGAGTAGCTTTCAGAATAATTTTTTTCATGAAGCAATTCCTGCCACTGCCTAACCATGCCCATATATTGGTTATTTAAAATAAATATCTTTATAGGAAGATTGTATTGAACTGCTGTAGAAATTTCTTGCATAGTCATTAGAATTGAAGCTTCTCCAGCAATATCGATAACTAATTTATTTGGATGTGCTATTTGCACTCCGACTGCAGCCGGCAATCCATATCCCATGGTTCCTAGACCACCTGATGTCATCCATCTATTAGGTTTTTTAAATTTATAATGTTGTGCTGCCCACATTTGATGCTGCCCAACTTCAGTTGTTATATATGTATCTTGATTTTTTGTTAACTCATATAGTCTTTGAACTGCATGTTGAGGTTTAATGATAGTGTCGCTATTAATAAAATTTAAAGATTCTTTTGTTCTCCACTTTTGAATTTGTTGCCACCACCTAGAAATTTTTTGTTTATTTGATTTTTCTAGATTCAAATTTTTATTTTTTAAAGTTTTTATTATTGAGAGAATTACATCACCAACATCGCCAACAATTGATAAGTCAACTTTTACAATTTTATTAATTGATGATGGATCAATATCAATATGAACTTTTTTTGATTTTGGAGAAAATTCATCAATTTTTCCTGTAATACGGTCATCAAATCTAGCTCCAATATTAATTAATAAATCACAATCATGCATTGCATTGTTGGCCTCGTAAGTTCCGTGCATTCCCAACATTCCTAAAAACTGATTATCATCTCCTGGGTAAGCACCTAATCCTTGAAGAGTTGATGTTATCGGAAATCCCGTTAAAGAAACTAGTTCTCTTAAAAGTTCACTTGCTTTTGGTCCTGAATTAATAACTCCTCCCCCAGTATAGAAAACTGGTTTTGAAGCCCCACTCATTAAATTAATTAATTGATTAATATCTTTTTGATTAAATCCATTTAGTATTTTTCCATTTAATTTTTTTTCTTTTTTTGGTTTGAAATATTTTGCTTTTGCAAACTGAACATCTTTTGGAATATCAACAAGAACGGGGCCCGGTCTACCAGTTGTTGCAACTTTAAAAGCTTCATGCATTACTCTTGGTAGGTCGTTAATATCCTTTACTAACCAATTGTGTTTTGTACATGGTCTTGTTATCCCAGTTGTGTCACATTCTTGAAATGCATCTGTTCCTATTAAGTGAGTTGGAACTTGTCCTGAAATACAAACTAAGGGAACTGAGTCCATGTAAGCGTCTGTTAACGCTGTAACAACATTTGTTGCGCCAGGTCCTGATGTAACTAAAACTACACCTGGTTTACCAGAAGATCTTGCATATCCCTCTGCTGCGTGTCCCGCACCTTGTTCGTGTCTGACTAAAATATGTTTTATAGACGGATGATTTTTTAACTCATCATAAATCGGTAACACTGCTCCACCAGGATAGCCAAAAATAAATTCAACATCTTGATCTTCAAGACACTTAAAAACAATTTCTGCTCCAGAATATAATTTAGACATCTGTGCAATCTAGCTGAAGTTGTACTGATTGGTCAAGTTTAACCATTTAATATTTAAATTTTTTTTAAAAAATTATTAAACTTTTCAGGCTTAATTTTTTTCCAATTTGACATGTGTCCTCTTGCCCATGTCACCTGTCTTTTGGCATATTGTCTGGTCTTTATTGATATCTTTTCGATAACCTCATCTTTATCTGTCTTTTTTTTAATATACCCTTTGATTTCAGCAATACCTATTGCTTTGGAAATGCTTTTATTTTTTGAAATTTTAAGTTTTAAAAACTTTTTTACCTCCAAAACTGCACCCTTATCAAGCATTTGCTTTGTTCGTAGATTGATTTTTTTAATTAGCTCAGATCTGGGATGGTTAATATATAATTTTAAGAAATCCTTTTTTTTAAAATTAGACTTGGTATTTTTGTGCCATTCTATAATGGATTTTTTCGTAAATGATTTTACCTCATAAGCTCTTACAGATCTTTGA
>CAJQSX010000040.1 GCA_905616465.1 uncultured Candidatus Pelagibacter sp.
AAAGATAAAGATAACAATATTCTCAAGACTGAAATTGCATATATAAATACTCTATCTGGAAAATTATTTGGTAAAGATGTAAATATAGATTTTGATACTTCATTAGGTTCTGGTTTTAACAAAGATAATGAACCAAGATTAAAAGCTGTTAGTATAAATAGAAATGAAAATATTACTGAATTAACTAAAGGAGTTTTTACAACATGCAAAAAGCAAGATGACTGTCCTCCTTGGGAAATGACTGCTAAAAAAATACATCACAACAAAACTAAAAAAACTATAAATTATGAAAACGCTTTTTTAAAAATCTATGATATTCCAGTTATGTATTTTCCTAAGTTTTTTCATCCAGACCCGACCGTAAAAAGACAGTCTGGGTTTTTAATTCCTACTATCAAAAACTCTAGTGGTTCTGATGGTTTCCTTAATACACCTTATTTTTTTGCTATAGCAGAAAATAAGGACGCTACATTTTCTCCAAGGTTTTATCCTGACGATAAAGTTTTATTCCAAACTGAGTATAGACAGGCCAATTTAAATAGTAATCATATCGCAGATTTTAGTTATTTTACTAAAAAAGGTAAAAATTCAAAAAATCACTTTTTTTATGAATATGATAATGAATTTAATAGTGAAAATTTTGAAAATAATCAAATTAATTTTAAAATTCAACAAACCTCTAACGACACCTATTTGAAATCAGATAAATTAGAAAGTGTTATTGTTAATGACAGCGATATTTTAGAAAATTCACTGGGCTTAGATTTATATTCTGATGATTTGTCAATAAGTTTGAGTGCAAATATTTATGAAGATTTAAATAAAAATAATAATGATAGGTACGAATATGAATTACCTAGAGTTGATTTGGTTAAAAATATTAATAACAAAACTAATTTAAATGGTAATTTTATTCTTGAATCTCAATCTTTAGTTAGAAGTTACAATACCAATGTAAATGAAAAAACAAATACAAATGATTTAAAATTTAAATCTTTTCCTAAAATAACAGCTAATGGCTTTTATAACAATTATGAATTTTTAATTAAAAATTCTAATATGAACAATGAAAACTCTACTTACAAAAATAATGAAAATATTTATTTATCAAGTATTTTTCAATATAATTCATCTTTACCTCTAATTAAAGAGGGTGAAATTTATCAAAAAATTTTAAAACCAAAAATTTCTTTAAAGTTGGCTCCTCAACACACAAAGGATGATAGAAATGCTGAAGATAAAATTGACCTTAGTAATATTTATTCAATAAATAGATTATCTAACAAAACAACTGAGGGAGGATTTTCCGTTACTTATGGAGGTGATTATTCTATTTTTGATAATAAAAAATCCAATGAAATTTTTAACTTCAAATTAGCTAGTAATTTAAGGCTTGAGGAAAATGATGATTTATCAAATTCTAACCAAATGGGTGAGAAAACTTCAAATCTCTTTAGCGAAATTGTTTTTAGTCCAAACGAGTATTTAACGACGAAATATAATAATTCATTAGAAAGCAATCTTAAAAATACCAGTTATGAAAATTTAATTACCGAATTTAAGATAAACAACTTTGTTACAAAATTTGATTATCTTAATGAAAACAATACTTCTTTAAAAAACTCTTACTTAACAAATGAATCGACTTATTCTGTGGACCAGTCTAACAGCTTATCATTCTCAACAAGGAAAAATAAAAAAACAGATTTAACTGAATATTATAATCTTATGTATCAATACAAAAATGATTGCTTGGCAGCAGCAATTGAATACAACAAAGATTACTATAGTGATAGAGAGCTAAAACCGACTGAAAGTATATTTTTTAAACTTACGATAATTCCATTTGGTCAAACAAATAGTCCGAACCTTAAAAATGATTAAAAAGATTATTTTAATAACTTTTTTAATTTTATCACATGGTTTTACCAATATATTAGTAGCTGATATATCAATAATAGCTAAAGTAGATGATCAAATTATAACAAATCATGATCTTAAAAAAGAAAGTGACTACCTAAAAATATTGAATCCAAATATTGTCCAGTTAAATGATGATCAAATATTAAGATTAGCAAAAAATTCTTTAATAAACGAAATTATTAAAAAAAAAGAAATTAATAAATTTATAGATATGAACAAAGAAAATTTTTTTTTAGAACAATACCTAAAAAACCTTTATTCTAAACTTAATTTTAGTAGTGAAGAAGAATTTCAAACATTTTTAAAACAAAAAAATAGTTTTACTTTAGATGAAGTAAAAGAAAAAATTAAAGTAGAATTGTTTTGGAATGAACTAATTTATTCAAAATATAAAGGTCAAGTAAAGATAAATAGGGAGGCTATTATCAAAAAAGTTGGTAATTTTGATCAAAAACAAAAAGAGTATCTTCTCTCAGAAATTGCCTTTGTAAAAAAAAAAAATTTATCTATAGAGAATTTGATTGCTCAAATACGACTAAGTATCAATGAGATAGGTTTCAATAATTCAGCTAATATCTATAGTGTTGCAGAAAGTTCTAAACTTGGAGGTAAATTAGGCTGGGTAAATGAAGGTGGCTTATCTAAACCGATATTAGAAAAATTAAAATTAATTGATGATGGGGAATATACTGATGTTATTAAATTAGGGAACAGCTATCTAATATTAAAAGTTGAAAAAATAAGAACTAATGAAGTGGTGATTGATAAGGAAAAAGAGGTGGAAAAATTAATTAAAGCAGAAACAA
>CAJQSX010000041.1 GCA_905616465.1 uncultured Candidatus Pelagibacter sp.
AAATCTACACCCCCGTTAATGTCTATAAAAATACCTGGAAAAATAATTGCAGGAAACACAGCAGAAGGGACGTAAATTAAAATCTGCCTTATTCTTGGGTTCATTTTACTTGTGTCAAAATAAGATAAAGATAAGAATTTTGTTAAAAAATTCAAAATACCAGAGATCACTATTCCAAACCAAATCATTTATTAGATCCTTTTTTTAAAATTATGATGATAAATGCAATCGCTAAAGCACTAAAGCTTGATAACATTACATAGGATTTAAAGGGTGCATTATATAAAATTACCGAAAGACTTCCTGAAATTAAAATAATAATCAGATGATCTAATTTTCTAAAATAACTAACTAATAGTGCAATAAATGTTAAAGGAATTGTGTAAGCTAACCCTAGTTCTTCTGGAACAATGGAGCCTAAAAAAATTCCAATTATTGTAAATAACTGCCAAATAAACCATAAAATAAACCCTGAACCTAATAGATAGTAATGTTTTAATCTAATATTTTTATTTTTTTTAAAGTAATTATTAGATACTGCGTATGCCTGATCTGTTAAGAGGTAAGATAACAATATTCTCCAACTTAAAGAAAGTTTATTTAAATATTCACTTAAACTTGCTCCATATAATAAATGTCTTGAATTCACAACGAAGGTTGAGGTGATTATTATTAAAGAAGAAGCTCCTCCAGATAATAATTGCAAAAAGATAATTTGTGAGGCTCCGCCAAAAATAATGAAAGAAGTTGCGAATGTTTCTAGAGGCGTAAATCCCAATTCAATTCCAATTGCGCCCAAGATGATTCCAAATGGTATGACTGGAATTAATAATGGTAAAATATCCACCATACCTTTAAAGAATAAACTTAATTTTTTATTCATTTAAGTATTAGTTAGTCGAAACAGACGATATGATCAATATGTATAGGTCTTTTGATACCAAATTTTTCATCAACCTGATGTTGATGTATATGATGTGAGTGAACAAAAACAGGTATTAATAAATTACTACTTGTTTTTAAGGTGTATATAAAATTAGTACCTCTAAACTTTCTATCCACTACTTCTAACTTTAAGTTACTTTGATCATCGTGTTCAAGATCTTCAGGTTGTAATAAAAGTTGAACGTTAGAACCTTTTGGATAATGTTTGTTAAAATTACCATTAATTGTTCCTAAATCATTATTCTCTAAACTTTTTTCACCTGTAACTTTTGCTGGGATTAATATGCCCCTATTTAAAAAATTAACAACTTCTACAGAATTTGGAAAGTGGTAAACATTATATGGATCATCATATTGTTTTAATTGACTGTCTAAAATTATCCCACACTTACTTCCTAAATAAAACGCTTCATAAGAATCGTGAGTTACAACGATTGTGGTAATTTTTAAATCAGTTAAGACTTGTTTTAATTTAACTTGAATTTCTTCTTTAAAACTTTGATCTACATTTGATAACGGCTCATCTAGTAATAATAAATCAGGTTTAGAAAGTAGAGCTCTAGCTAATGCTGCTCTTTGCGCTTCACCTGAACTTATTTGATGAGGAAATTTTTCCTTAATATGCTCCAGATGAAGAAACTTAATAACCTCATCAATAGTTAAGCTTTTATCTTTTTTTTTATTTCTGTCTGCCCCAAACTGTATATTTTGAATTACGTTATAATGTGGAAAAAGAGAATTATCCTGGAAAGCTAGAGAAATATTTCTGTTTTCTGGTTCAACATGGTGATCTTTAGATGAAATAACCTTATTTTTTAATATTATTTTTCCAGATTGAATTTTTTCAAGTCCTGCTATTGTTCTTAAAATTGTTGTTTTACCTATGCCTGAAGGGCCTAATAGACAGATAATATCTCCTTCATTTTCAATTGTTAAAGAAACATTATTAACTTTGCTTTTGGCACTTGCCGCAAACGTAACATTTTCAATATCTAAAAAATTTTTAGTCATAATTTTTAGTCCTTAAGAATATATCTAGATGTAATTAAAATAAAGAAACTTGCAATAAGAATAAGGAATAATGAAGGTGCTGCAGCAGCTTCTAACAAATCTTGAGACGCAAAGATATAAGCTGTAGTTGCAAAAGTTTCAAAATTAAAAGGTCTCATTATTAACGTTATGGGAAGCTCCTTAATAATTTCAATAGCTATTAATATTCCAATTAAAAGCATTGAGTTTTTCAAATAAGGAATATGAATATTCTTAAAAGTTTTAAACTTAGAGTAGCCAAGT
>CAJQSX010000042.1 GCA_905616465.1 uncultured Candidatus Pelagibacter sp.
TAATAAATTTTTACCTGGAGGAAGTAAATCAGGTGGAAAACCAATTGGTTTAATTTTAATCATTTTATTTTTTGTATGGTTAGCAAGTGGGCTGTATAGAGTATTACCAGATGAACAAGGTGTTGTACTGAGGTTTGGAAAATTTGTAAAAACTACTCAACCAGGATTAAATTATCACATTCCTTTTCCAGTAGAGTCTGTTGAAACACCAAAAGTTACAAAAGTAAATAGAATGGATATCGGGTTTAGATCTGAAAGAGATAGTGGTTTTTCTTCAGGTGGAGGCGTTGCTGATGTTCCACAAGAAAGTTTAATGTTAACTGGTGATGAAAATATAGTAAACATAGACTTTTCAGTATTTTGGGTAATTAAAGATGCAGGTAAGTTTTTATTCCAAATTCAAGACCCTGAAGGAACAGTAAAAGCTGCTGCCGAAACAGCGATGAGAGAAGTTATTGCAAAAAGTAGAATTCAACAAATTTTAACTGAAGGAAGAGCAAAAATCGAAATTGAAACACAAGAAATTATTCAATCAATTTTGGATGAATATAACAGTGGTATTCAAATTACACAGGTTCAAACACAAAAAGCTGATCCACCCGATCAAGTGATTGATGCATTTAGAGATGTTCAAGCAGCCAGAGCTGACATGGAGAGATCTAAAAATGAAGCTGAAGCTTATGCTAATGATGTCATACCAAGAGCAAGGGGTGAGGCTGCAAAAATTATGCAAGCAGCAGAGGCATATAAACAAAGAGTTGTTGCGGCATCCGAAGGTGAAGCTAGCAGATTTGTATCTATTTATAACGAGTATGCAAAAGCCAAACAGGTCACCAAAGACAGAATGTACTTAGAAACTATGGAAAAAGTTTTAGCCGATATTGAAAAAGTAATTATTGATAAAAACTCAGGATCAGGTGTAGTGCCTTACTTACCACTTCCTGAGCTTGGTAAAAAGAAAGTAATTAACTAATGAATATTAAAAAAGTTTTATTACCAATTACTGTTGCAATCGTAGCGCTAATCTTTTTCTCAGTTTTTGTAGTTAAAGAGGTTAATCAAGCTATAGTTCTTCAATTTGGTGATCCGAAAAAAATTATATTAGAACCAGGCCTAAATTTTAAAATTCCTTTTATTCAAAATGTAGTTTTTTTAGATAGTAGAATTCTAAATCTTGATACACCACCAGAAGAAGTTATTGCATCTGATCAGAAAAGATTAATTGTTGATGCATTTGCAAGATTTCAAATAGTAGATCCTTTAAAATTTTATATTTCTGTAGGAAATGAAAGAGTTGCAAGATCAAGATTAGCAACAATTATAAACTCAAGGCTTAGAAACGTGTTGGGACAACAAGAATTACAAACATTATTATCTAAAGATAGAAGTAAGCAAATGTCTTTAATTCAAGAACTTGTAAATACAGAAGCTGAAAATTTTGGAATTAAAATTGTAGATGTAAGAATTAAAAGAGCAGACCTTCCACAAGCAAACAGTGAGGCTATTTATAGAAGAATGCAAACTGAAAGAGAAAGAGAAGCAAAAGAATTTAGAGCAAGAGGAGCTGAAATGGCAGTTACTATTACATCAACAGCTGATAAAGATGTTTCAGTACTATTAGCAAATGCAAATAAAGACTCTGAGATCATGAAGGGAGAAGGTGATGGTGAAAGAAATAAAATATTTGCAGAAGCCTTTGGAAGAGATCCTGAATTTTTTGCTTTTTACAGAGCCATGCAGGCTTATGAAACAGCATTAATAGGTGGTGAAACATCTTTAATTTTATCACCTGATAGTGAGTTCTTTAGATTTTTTGGAAACACAAAAAACTAAATCCAAAATATGAAGGAGCTAGTTGTAGCTTTTGGTCTTTTTCTTTTTATAGAGGGAATTTTGTATGCTTTATTTCCATCTAAAATGAAAAGTATTTTATTAAAATTAAATGATGTGACCAATAGTCAATTAAGAATAGGTGGATTGATATTTGCAGTCTTAGGATTTATAATAATTTATTATATCAAAGGTTAATATGAAAAAAATTAAAGCTATATTCTTAATATTATTTTTTACTTTTGGTTTTTCTATTCAATCAAATTCACAATCAGTCCCATCATCTTTTGCAGATTTAGCAGAAAGATTGATGCCATCAGTTGTAAATATATCCACAACTCAAACAGTAGTAACTAACTCAAATCCATTTCCTGGTTTTAAGTTTCCCCCAGGCTCTCCTTTTGAGGATATGTTTAAAGAGTTTGGAACTCCTAAAGAAAGAAAATCTTCAGCATTAGGATCTGGTTTTATAATTGATAAAAAAGGCATTGTAGTTACAAATAACCACGTAATCCAGGATGCAGAGGATATAATAGTAAGAGTTAATGGTGATAAAGAATTTAAAGCAAAGGTAATAGGTGCAGATCCGTTGTCGGATATTGCTATTTTACAATTAGAAACGAAAGAAAAATTTACACCAGTTCAATTTGGAAATTCAGATCAAGCAAGAATTGGTGACTGGGTAATAGCCATTGGTAATCCATTTGGTTTAGGTGGAACGGTTACATCTGGAATTATTTCAGCAAGAAATCGATCAATTGGTTTATCGAGATATGAGGATTATATCCAAACAGATGCATCAATCAATTCTGGTAATTCAGGTGGTCCTTTATTTGACATGAATGGTGATGTTATTGGAATTAATACTGCAATTTTAGGAAGAAGTGGATCAATTGGAATTGGTTTTTCAATACCTTCTAACAGCGCAAAAATTGTCATTGATCAGTTATTAGAATTTGGAGAAACTAAAAGAGGATGGCTTGGTGTTAGAATTCAAGAGGTAACAAAAGAAATAGCTGAAGTAGAACAATTAGATACACCTAGAGGAGCGCTAGTTGCAAGTGTAGCAGATAACAGTCCCTCAGATAAAGGTGGAGTAAAAGCTGGTGATATTATTTTAGAATTTAATGGCGAAAAGATTCAAGAGATGAAAGAGCTACCAATTATAGTTGCGAAAACAGAGGTTGGAAAAAGAGTTGATGTAAAAATTTGGAGAAACAAAAGAGAAATCACAAAAAAAATTACATTGGGGAGGTTAGAAACTTCGGACGACTTTAAGGTAGCAGAAAAACCCACACAAAATGAAAGTACCATAATAGATAATTTAAAAATAACAGTAAGAAAATTAAATAGAGAAGACGTTAATCAAAGAAAACTTCCCAATCAAACAAGTGGGTTGATTATTACAAAAATTGAAAATAACAGTCCTTTAATTAACTCGATTAATGTAAACAGCATTATAATTGAAGCTCAAAAGAAAAAAATAAAATCAGCTGATGATTTAAATCAAATTATTAAACAAGTATTAAAAACTAATCAAAAAACAATTCTATTAGTTATTTACAATAGCCAAAATCAAAGAAGATATATTGGTATTAAATTAAAATAGATAATGGATTTAAAATCCAAAATTGTTTTAATTTATGGCCCTACAGCTTCTGGAAAAT
>CAJQSX010000043.1 GCA_905616465.1 uncultured Candidatus Pelagibacter sp.
TCTTTTGATCCAAAATTGCAAAAATTTTTGTCTCTTCCAAAACAAACTTTATCATTTTGTACTTGGTATTTATATGTATGTTTTTTTTGATAATTTTTAACTTTTACCCTATTTGTAAAACCTTCCATTGCAATTGTGGTGGCTGAGTAAGCAGCAATAATAACGAAAACAATTATTAATGAAGAAAAAAATTTTCTGTGAGAAATAGTTTTTCTAGCTGGTTGTTCAATAAAATAATAAGTAAATGTTGATAAGATAAATGTTATTAATATTAAAAATAATTTTCCTAAATTATTGTCAAAAAAAATTTCTACGTGGTTGGCAAATGAAAATATTGGATAATGCCAAAGATATAACGAGTAAGAAATTAAACCAACTTTAACAAACAATTTGTAGGATAAAACCCTTAATATAAAGTTATCTTTATGTGTAAACCATAAGATCAAGGTAACACCTATTGCTGGTATTAAGGTGTAAAATGAAGGGTGAAATGTTTGGTTGTCAAAATAAAAAAATGAGTAGCTAATTAGTATTATGCCTAAAATTGGGAGCACTTGACATAAAATTTTGTTTAGGCTCCTGTGGCCTTTCTTAATTTCATAATACGCAATCAATGAACCCAGGATTAACTCCCAAATTCTAGCATGAAGAAAATAAAAATTAGCAGAAATATAATTTTTACTTCCCCATTCAGCTAACAATAAGCTAACAATAAAACATATTAATAAAAAATAAATAAGATGTTTCCTAAAAAATTTGAATACAACTACTAACCCAATTGGAAAAAGAATATAGTATTGTTCTTCTACTGATAAAGACCATGTATGAAGAAAAGGCATCAATAAACCTTCGGGAGATCCATACTCTAATCCGGAAAAATGAAAGTAAAAATTTGATCCGAACCCTATGGAATATAAAATTGATTTAGAAAAACTTACTAAGTCAACTGGATATAGATAAATCCAAGAAAATGGGATTGATATCAGCATTACAAATAATAAAGCTGGCAGTATTCTTCTAAGTCTTTTTATATAAAAGTTCTTAAATGAAAAACTTTGCTTCTCTATTAATTCTTTTAAAATTATAGAAGTTATTAAGTAACCAGATATTATAAAAAAAATATCTACACCTAAAAATCCACCTGGAAAAATTAAATTTCCAAATAAATAAATTTTTGCATGATAAATTATTACAGCTAATACTGCTACAGCTCTTAAAGTATCAACCTCAGGACGATAAATAAGTTTAACCATTATTATTAATTAAACTTTAAACTATATTATTTTTTAAATCAAAAGCAGTCATCAACTCATTCCATTCCCTTTTAGATAAACCAGAACTATCTACATCAACACTTTCGCCTTTAATAAGTTTTTGAATAATTGCTTTTCCTTTTGCAGAAACTTCAGTGCCACCAACTCTATAATCCATAAATGCATCATAAGTAATTGGAACCCATTTTTTAACAGTGTCCAACATAATATCTGCATACACTCTTATTTCATATTGAGCATGACTATCCGCTCTTAATCTTAAAAAATTCATCAAATTTAATAAATCAGTTTTCCAGTACCACTGCGTATAAGTATTTAATGTTAAATTCATTCTTGCAAGCTCTCTTGCTAAACCTTTTTTATTTTCATCAATAGTTGTTCCATCAAATCTTTCATTCAACATCATTTCATAGTTATCATAAGTTCTATCAGCATCATTTTTTAAAAGCTCTAAAACTTCTTTTGCTTGCTCTCCTTCAATAACGTCACCTCTACCCTGTCTGTTACTTGATGATTGTGCCGCTAGATTTTCTGCTGATGGTAAATAAAATTCTTTATCCAAAATAGAATATCTTGCTGAGTATTCATTTACATTTGCCGTTCTGTGTCTAATCCATTGTCGAGCAATAAAAATTGGAAGTTTAACATGGTACTTAATTTCACACATTTCAAATGGTGTGCTATGCCAGTGCCTCATTAAATATTTAATCAGACCTGCATCTGTTGAAACTTGTTTGGTACCTTTTCCATATGAAACTCTAGCTGATTGAACAATTGATGTATCATCGCCCATGTAATCAACTACTCGAACAAATCCATGATCTAAAGCAGGCATTGCTTCATAAAGAATACTTTCAAGTGCTGGAGCAGTAACTCTTTTTGTTTGATTTTTTTGAGATTGCTGGTCTTTAATTTCTTGTGCCTGTTCTATAGTTAATTTCATGTTTTTACTGAATTTTTTTTTATTGAATCTCTTTCAAATGCTTTTATATTAATAATGTTGGTTTTCCAACTATGACGATAAACGAATTTCGTAATAACCATTGCGGACGTGGGGGCAGTACCCACCACCTCCACCACTACAACTTATGGGGGTGAACTAGATTCGACGGATGTCTAAAGGCTGTTCTTTCGTTCGGAATTGTACCTCCGTAAAGGGCTAATTTATAATTGCTAACGAAAGTTACGCACTTGCTGCATAATTAACTTAGGTTAATTATAGAAGCACGGTCTGGGGCACCGGGTAACAGAACGCCCCTTCACAAACTTCTACTTCTCTTTATTTATATTAATGATTGTTGTTTAGAATTGCGTTTGTTCACACATAGTTCACAATTTTCTACTGATATTTGCTGTAGAAAGCTTTTCTACTTTCGTCTTGTGCAAGAATTTGTTTGATTTCAGCTACGGTTAACCAACACTCTAGGTATATTGTGGCATTTGTGATTAAATTACTTAACTGTTCATTGCTTAAGTTTGATTTAGACCCTTTTGAATATTTAATATCGTTAGACTCTATAAATGTTTTTACTGTTGAAGATTTAATTCCAAAATTAAAACTTTCAACACCTGCTTGCTTACCATAATTTGCAACAGCTACACCAATTATATTTCCACTACCATTCATTATTGGTCCGCCACTATTTCCTTGATTTAATGCTGCATCAGTTTGAAAATTAGAATAGTTATCTCCATATCCTGCAAGTGAGGTTACACTACCCTTTGAAGTTTTTATTGCAGCACTTACTCTTTTACCAAGTGGATAACCTGCAATTATAACATTGTCTAATAGTTTCGCATCTTCTTGACTTAATTTGAAAAATCTATTTGGTCTGACATTTGCTTTTAATATAGCTAAATCATTTTTAATATCAGAAGCAATTACATGTGCAGATACTTCCTGCCCATTATGAGTTAAAGTAACTTTTCTACAGCCTTCAATTACATGGTTGTTAGAAATAATATATCCACTGCTTGTAATAAAAAATCCTGACCCTGATGCTGCTGGAACAACTTCATTATTACCAGTTATAATTTTAGGTTTTTGTTTTTTAGGTTTTTTTACAATTTTTTTTACTTTTGGAAAAAATTTATCCACAAATCCTGGTGGTGAATATTTTGCCAATAATTCTTTTTGTTTATTTTCATTCAATGGATCCAATTTAATATAAAGAACCTTACAACCTTCATTACAAGCATCTATTGTATTCATATTTTGTATAGCTAAAGCTAGAGTTTCTCCAGCAGCATAAACTTTACCAAAACTATATCCTCTAGACTTATAGTTATACAATTCACCCCAAACTGCGTAATTATTTTGACTTACTATATTTTGGTACTCATTCCACATTGTTTGTTCATTATTATATTTAGCTACTCCACCACCACAACCTTGTAGTAATAAACCCAGAACCACTATCCCTAAAATTTTTTTCATGAACCAAGATCCTAGCACAAAACTGACTCGTAATTGACTCGTAATTTCGTTCAAACTTTTGATAATTTCTGCATTAGGTTGCATCAACTTTGTTGCAAAGTAAGGATTATAAAAGCACGGTCTGGGGCACCGGGTAACAGAACGCCCCTTAAATTATTTTATTGAAATATTTTTAATTAAATGATTTTACTGATGTTATTAAAAAGAGCTGCTTAAAAAAATTAAAAAATGAATATTTTTTCAAAAGCCTACGACTATTTTATTTATAAGCGTTTTGCTAAGTATATTTTTAGAAGAGCTATTAAAGCTAATAGACAATTCTTTATTTTTATTTAATTTATTTTCTACTGTAAGAAGATCACCTAATAGAATTTCTATTAATGAAAATTTTTATTATAATACAGAATATAATTGGAGGTTTTATAATCAAAAACAAGGTTTGTATGCTTATGGCAATGGATTTAAAAAAAGGAAGGATGAGTTGTTATCATCATATTTAATTAAAAATTTAGAATTTACTGACAATGACAATATAATTGACATTGGTGCTAACAACGGAGATTTTTACTTGTGCTTTGAAAAAAAAATTGAATACCATGGTTTTGAACCTTCGCCTTTAGTTTTTTCAAATTTAAAATATAATGTTAAAAGTCATAACCTATATAATTTAGGTGTCTCAAATATAGAAAGTAAAAATATAGATTTTTTTTTAAGTGATGAGTATGGAGATAGTTCAATTTTACCAATTAAAAACTTCACAAAAAAGATAACCATAGAAACAACAACGCTAGATAATATTATTCATAAAATTCAAAAAAAGATTAAGCTTATTAAAGTTGAAGCGGAGGGTTATGAACCAGAAATTTTACAAGGATTAAAAAAATATATTAATGAAGTTGAATATATTACTATTGATTGTGGTTTTGAAAGAGGAATTCAGATGAAAAGTACAATTACCGAATGTTCAAATTATTTAATTCAAAATAACTTCAGAATGATAAACTTTGGTTTTCCAAGATTAGTTGTTTTATACAAAAACTTAAATTATAAAAAAAATGCGGAAGTTTAACTGGAGCTAGAATAATTTTATTTTTTATTTATTTCGGCTTGAGCGGCAGCTAACCTTGCAATTGGTACCCTGTATGGTGAGCAGGAAACATAATTTAAACCAACTTTAGAGCAGAATACTATGCTCTTTGGATCACCACCATGTTCGCCACAAATTCCAAGTTTTAATTTTTTATTTTGACTTTTTCCTTTTTTAACAGCCATTTCAATTAAATCAGCAACTCCATCGTCTAAAGAAACAAATGGATCGATTGAAAAGATTTTGTTATCTAAATAATCATTTAAAAATTTTCC
>CAJQSX010000044.1 GCA_905616465.1 uncultured Candidatus Pelagibacter sp.
AGCCTATAAGCATCGAACTTTCTCAATAAATTATTGTATCAACAATAAATTAGTGAGGATTATTGAGCCTTTTTGCTCAATTAGCTATTTAAAATGTAAAAATTTAAGAAGAGAAGTGTGGACGGTTAAGGTTACCAAAATTTGTCGTACACACTTCAAAATCGTATGAACTGTATTTTTACAGTTTATATATGAAGCTAGTGTGCGCCGTTTTTTAACTTGAGAGTTTGATCATGGCTCAGAACGTACGCTGGCGGCACGCCTAACACATGCAAGTCGAACGAAGTAGCAATACTTAGTGGCAGACGGGTGAGTAACATGTAGGTATCTACCCTTTGGCCTGGAATAACACGAGGAAACTTGTGCTAATACCGGATAAGTCTTTACAGAGAAAGCTTTATGCACCATTGGATGAGCCTGCACTAGATTAGTTTGTTGGTGGGGTAATGGCCTACCAAGACTGTGATCTATAGCTGATTTGAGAGGATGATCAGCCACATTGGGACTGAGACACGGCCCAAACTCCTACGGGAGGCAGCAGTGGGGAATCTTGCACAATGGAGGAAACTCTGATGCAGCGATGCCGCGTGAGTGAAGAAGGCCTTTGGGTTGTAAAGCTCTTTCGTCGGGGAAGAAAATGACTGTACCCGAATAAGAAGGTCCGGCTAACTTCGTGCCAGCAGCCGCGGTAATACGAAGGGACCTAGCGTAGTTCGGATTTACTGGGCTTAAAGAGTTCGTAGGTGGTTGAAAAAGTTGGTGGTGAAATCCCAGAGCTTAACTCTGGAACTGCCATCAAAACTTTTCAGCTAGAGTATGATAGAGGAAAGCAGAATTTCTAGTGTAGAGGTGAAATTCGTAGATATTAGAAAGAATACCAATTGCGAAGGCAGCTTTCTGGATCATTACTGACACTGAGGAACGAAAGCATGGGTAGCGAAGAGGATTAGATACCCTCGTAGTCCATGCCGTAAACGATGTGTGTTAGACGTTGGAAATTTATTTTCAGTGTCGCAGCGAAAGCGATAAACACACCGCCTGGGGAGTACGACCGCAAGGTTAAAACTCAAATGAATTGACGGGGACCCGCACAAGTAGTGGAGCATGTGGTTTAATTCGAAGATACGCGCAGAACCTTACCAACACTTGACATGTTCGTCGCGACTCTAAGAGATTAGAGTTTTCGGTTCGGCCGGACGAAACACAGGTGCTGCATGGCTGTCGTCAGCTCGTGTCGTGAGATGTTGGGTTAAGTCCCGCAACGAGCGCAACCCTCACTTTTAGTTGCCATCATTAAGTTGGGCACTCTGAAAGAACTGCCAGTGATAAGCTGGAGGAAGGTGGGGATGACGTCAAGTCCTCATGGCCCTTACGTGTTGGGCTACACACGTGCTACAATGGTATCTACAACAGGAAGCAAGACTGCGAAGTTAAGCAAATCCCTAAAAGATACCTCAGTTCGGATTGCACTCTGCAACTCGAGTGCATGAAGCTGGAATTACTAGTAATCGTGGATCAGCGTGCCACGGTGAATGCGTTCCCGGGTCTTGTACACACCGCCCGTCACACCATGGGAGTTGGTTCTACCTTAAGGCAAGGTTTTAAACCCTTGACCACGGTATAGTCAGCGACTGGGGTGAAGTCGTAACAAGGTAGCCGTAGGGGAACCTGCGGCTGGATTACCTCCTTTCTAAGGATGAGTGAAAGAGAAAAATTTCACTCTAAATAATATACATCGGTAATGTTGACCGTCCTCATTTCTCTTCTTAAAGTAATGTTTCCTTCTTGTAGGGCCGGTAGCTCAGTTGGTTAGAGCACACCCTTGATAAGGGTGGGGTCGAAAGTTCGAGTCTTTCTCGGCCCACCAAACTTAAATGGGGGATTAGCTCATCTGGGAGAGCGCCTGATTTGCATTCAGGAGGTAGCAGGTTCGATCCCTGTATCCTCCACCAGGAAACATTTAGTTATTAAAACTGTGAATAAAAATAATTTATATCAATATCTATATCCGAACATTAAAAGTTATTATTTAATGTTCAAAATAAAAATTTGATCACAACGCAGATTAAATTTCTTTAAAAAGAATTTTTTTCTGTGCATAAATCAAGCGTTTAAGGGCGTGTAGTGGATGCCTTGGCACTGAAAGCCGATGAAGGACGTGATATACTGCGATAAGTTTCGGGGAGCTGTATGTAAGTTTTGATCCGAAAATTTCCGAATGGGGAAACCCACCACTTTATGTGGTACTTTAAACTGAATACATAGGTTTAAAGAGACAACCTGGAGAACTGAAACATCTAAGTAACCAGAGGAAAAGAAATCAATTGAGATTCCGTTAGTAGCGGCGAGCGAAAGCGGACTAGGCCAGTAATTTAGTTAAAAAAATTTGAATAGTTTGGAAAAGCTAACCATAGAGGGTGATAGTCCCGTATGAGTAATGTTTAACTAAATTCTTGAGTAAAGCGGGACACGAGAAATCTTGCTCGAATATAGGGGGACCACCCTCTAAGCCTAAATACTCTTCAGTGACCGATAGTGAACTAGTACCGTGAGGGAAAGGTGAAAAGAACCCCTATTAGGGGAGTGAAATAGAACCTGAAACTGCATGCCTACAATCAGTCCGAGCCTTTTTTAGGGTGAGGGCGTACCTTTTGTATAATGGGTCAGTGACTTAATTTATTAAGCAAGCTTAAGCCATCTAGGTGTAGGCGTAGCGAAAGCAAGTCTTAATAGGGCGATTAGTTTAATGAATTAGACCCGAAAACGAATGAGCTTACCATGAGCAGGTTGAAAGTTGGGTAACACCAACCGGAGGACCGAACCAGTTGACGTTGAAAAGTCTTTGGATGACTTGTGGTAAGGGGTGAAAGGCCAACCAAATTCGTAGATAGCTGGTTTTCCGCGAAAACTATTTAGGTAGTGCGTTGAATAAATAGATGTTTAGAGGTAGAGCACTAAATGGGCTAGGGGGAAGAGATTCTTACCAAACCTAATAAAACTCCGAATGCTAGACATTGTTCTTCAACAGACAGACTGTGGGTGCTAAGGTCCATGGTCGAGAGGGAAAGAGCCCAGACCACCAGATAAGGTCCCAAAATTATGATTAAGTGTGAAAGGATGTGGAAATTCCTTAACAGCCGGGAGGTTGGCTTAGAAGCAGCCATCCTTTAAAGATAGCGTAACAGCTCACCGGTCTAATAGAGTTTCTGCGCCGAAGATGTAACGGGGCTAAAATCATATACCGAATCTGTGGGTTTATAAAACTTTCGAGTTTTATAAGCGGTAGCGGAACGTTCTGTAAGCCTGTGAAGGGATACCCGCGAGGGATCCTGGAGGTATCAGAAGTGCGAATGCTGACATAAGTAACGATAAAAGAAGTGAAAAACTTCTTCGCCGAAAATCTAAGGGTTTCTGCGCAAGGTTAATCCGCGCAGAGTTAGTCGGCACCTAAGGCGAGGGCGAAAGCCGTAGTCGATGGAAACAAGGTTAATATTCCTTGACCTGATGGTAGTGACGGATCTTGTAAGTTGTGTACTCTTAATGGATTGAGTATGCCGCGAAAAGGTTCCAAGAAATAGCTCCATCATTTAAGACCGTACCCGAAACCGACACAGGTAGATTAATAGAGTATATTTAGGCGCTTGAGAGAATGATGTTGAAGGAACTCGGCAAAATGCTTCCGTAACTTCGGGATAAGGAAGACCTTTTTGTAGGCAACTATAAAAGGGTGGCACAAGCCAGGGAGAAGCGACTGTTTATCAAAAACACAGGGCTCTGCTAACACGTAAGTGGATGTATAGGGTCTGACGCCTGCCCGGTGCTGGAAGGTTAATGCGGTTGGTGCAAGCTAACTTTTGAAGCCCCAGTAAACGGCGGCCGTAACTATAACGGTCCTAAGGTAGCGAAATTCCTTGTCGGGTAAGTTCCGACCTGCATGAATGGCGTAACGATTTCTCCGCTGTCTCCAACATCAACTCAGTGAAATTGAATTCTCCGTGAAGATGCGGAGTTCGCGTAGTTAGACGGAAAGACCCCGTGCACCTTTACTGCAACTTTACATTGGTGTTAGGAAAAACATATTTAGCATAGGAGGGAGACATTGAAGCAAAAGCGTCAGCTTTTGTGGAGTCACCAGTGAAATACCTCTTTTGTTTTTCTTGACATCTAACCGATAGCCGTCATCCGGCATCGAGACATTGTATGGTGGGTAGTTTGACTGGGGCGGTCGCCTCCTAAATAGTAACGGAGGCGTGCGAAGGTAGGCTCAGAACGGTCAGAAATCGTTCGTAGAGTGCAATGGCATAAGCCTGCCTGACTGTGAGACTGACAAGTCGAGCAGAGACGAAAGTCGGTCATAGTGATCCGGTGGTTCTGAGTGGAAGGGCCATCGCTCAACGGATAAAAGGTACGCCGGGGATAACAGGCTGATACTGCCCAAGAGCTCATATCGACGGCAGTGTTTGGCACCTCGATGTCGGCTCATCACATCCTGGGGCTGGAGCAGGTCCCAAGGGTTTGGCTGTTCGCCAATTAAAGTGGTACGTGAGCTGGGTTCAGAACGTCGTGAGACAGTTCGGTCCCTATCTGCTATGCGTGTAGAAGAATTGAGAGGAGTTGACCCTAGTACGAGAGGACCGGGTTGAACATACCACTGGTGTACCGGTTGTAGCGCCAGCTGCAGTGCCGGGTAGCTAAGTATGGACGAGATAACTGCTGAAAGCATCTAAGCGGGAAACTTACCTCAAAACTAGTTCTTCCTATAGAGCCGTGGTAGACCACCACGTTGATAGGCTGGGTGTGGAAGCACAGTAATGTGTGCAGCTTACCAGTACTAATAGCTCAATTGGCTTGATTTATGCACTGAAAAAAATTTTATAAAAATATTTATTGATAAAAATTGTTTTACTTTAAGTTAATTTAAACCCCATTAATGATCAATTCTAAAATGAGAAAAATTAACATTGCCATCAATGGTTTTGGAAGAATCGGAAGGGCTATTTTAAGAAACGCTAGTAAACACAAACATTTAAATATAGTAGCT